>NZ_CP021106.3:1956652-2608870 GCF_000355765.4 Nitrosospira lacus
GAGAAGCTGGGCGTGGCGTGGCCGTGCATGGCAAAGCGCGGCGTGGCGAGTTTCGCCTTCGGAGTAGGGTACCCGGCGCCGCAAGGGCTGGTCATCTCCGGCATGAACACGGACATCGTTACCAAGGACCTGTTCACGCAGAGGGAATGGGGGGAACTGAACCCGTCCACGTTCATCGCCGCATCCGCCGATAACCGCTACTACGCCGGCTACACCATTGACGACAGTTCGCTCATGTTCGTGATCGACAAGGCCGAGAGCGCATCATTCGTCAAGGTGAACCAGCGAATTACCGCCATATGGGCCGATCCGTGGACCGGCAAGCTCTATGTCGCTGCCGACAAGAAGATCTACCAATGGGAAGGCGATGTCGGCACCAAGCTTTCCTATGAGTGGAAGAGCAAGAAATTCATCAGCCAGCCGCCATTGAACTACGGCGCGGCCAAGGTCGATGCCGACTTTGATATGTCCGAAGCGGAAACGGGGGCAGCCTTGACCGCTTATAACGCTGCGATTGCCGCGAATCAGGCGCTCATCACCGCCGGGGCCATGAATGATGGCTTGGCCGATCCATACCTGGGCGAGTATGAGATAGGCGGGGACGAGATGCAGGCCATACCGCCCTTGGCTATTGACGCGCTGCAGTTCCAGTTATGGGCCGATGGTACCTTGAAGTTCACCAGGACGGTTGAGAACAGTCGCGCATTCCGGCTTCCAGGCGGCTACAAGGCCGACAACATAGAAGTCGTGCTGTCGGGCAATGTGAAGGTAACTGGGGTGGTGCTGGCTGAAACGATGGATGGGTTGAAGCAAGCGTAGTTCCTTGATATTAAACAATTCTGTAACTTGCACAATTTAGCAAACTGAACTGAATGCTTGAGCAATTAACGGGTACACGATAACAATATGACAATCAAAAACCTGACAGGATCTGGAATATGGCTCCCGCCGTTGGTAAATGGCATCGCTTCAGGAGTCCCAGCTACTCTGGACTCGATACTGGACGCCGATGAGGAAGAGTTCCAGGTTATCGGCGATGTCACTATCGACGGTGGCGGATCAAAGACTTTTGGCACGACGGGATCAAAGATAGATTGGCTTCCGGGTGCATCAATAACATTTGCGAGTTCCGCCACTCTGCGCGTCGGGGTAAAGAAAGCGGCGAGTATCGACACTGCCAACGGCCCCCCGGCGCGGGCTACGATAGGCGCGGCGGCGTTTGATGTTTACAAGGATTTAATCGGCGGGACGGACGCAATCACGTCCACCACATCACGCTCGGATGCAATGGCAGCGGGTACTCCTTTCACGGTCACCGATGGAGATCAGATAGCAATCTGCTTTCACATTGACATCATATCCGGAACGCAAAGCGTCAAAATCAGAAACTTGGCCACATCATCCGCGATGGGGTATCCGGCCAGCACGCTGGTTACTGCCGGCCCTGCATACTCGGGTCAGGCTTGCCTGCCCAATATCATTCTGACATTCGATGACGGCACGCTCGGATGGATAACGCCAAGTTGCCCTTTTTCCGTGCTGGATACATCTTCTTCTACGATAGGTAATGGCAATATCCGGGGGAACATTTTCCGTGTTCCCTTCCCCTGCAAGATCAGCTCAATTGCGGCGGTGATGAATGTGCAGGGAAATTACGCGATGGAGCTGTACTCAACTCCGCTTGGCACGCCATCGCTGATTGAGTCCATCCCGGTAAATTTCAGGCAAGTGGGCGGAACGTCAAATCGGATGCACATCAAGCGGTTGATGACTCCGAGATTGCTCTCAGCTAATACCGATTACGCAATTGGCATCAAGCAGACAACAGCTACGGCACAAACCATCTCGCAGCGCGATATTAATGTGGCCGCTCAATTCGAATCTTGGGGATTGGGGGCGGAGTGCTATGGAGCCACATCAACAGCCGGGGGCACCTTCTCGCCGGATAATTCCGGATTAAGGAGGTATGCGATTCACACCATGATTTCGGCGCTGGACGATGGGGCCGGCGGAGGCGGCGCTGCCGGGATGAAGCAGTCATTCATGAATGCAAACTTTTCGGGGTAGGTAAGTCATGCTGCACACATTCAAGAATGGTCAAGGTTCCGTTGTATTGCGAGTCAAGTTACTGGATTCATCTTCAACCGGTGGCGCCGGGCTGACTGGACTCACCAGCGCGTCATCCGGTCTGATTGTATCCACCATTGCCGACAACGAGGCGGCCGCAACAACCTACACCGCGGCCGGATCAACGATTGAGGGCATTACTACTCTCGGTACGTACGCCGCGCCCACGGCCACAAAATGCCGGTTTAAAGAGGTTGACGCCACCAATCACAAGGGCGTCTATGAACTCCAATTTGCGGATGCACGCTTCGCCGTGTCGGGCGCCAAGTCGCTGTTGGTGAGCATTGCGGGCGCGACAAATCTTGCCCAGGCCGATTTCGTGGTGCAGTTGCAGAGTGATGACCCATATGTTGCCAAGCCGACGAATTACGCCTCTCTGGCAATCGATGGAAGCGGGCGCGTGGACGCAAGTAAACTGGCTGGCCAGACGATTACCGCGGCTGCTGGCGTCACATTCCCCTCGAGTGTGGCGAGCCCGACGAATATCACGGCCGGCACGATTACAACCGTCACGAATCTGACCAATCTTCCGGCCATTACTGCGGGGTGGATTACGGCTGCTGGCATCGCGGCGGGCGCGTTCAACGGCAAGGGCGACTGGAACGTGGGCAAGACTGGATATTCACTCATCCAAGCATTCCCGGCAAACTTCAGCACCATGTCAATTACCGCTGACGGCTTGGTTGACATGGGCGCTTCCGCGGTAGCCACGGCGGTATGGAATGCGGCAACGGCCGCCTATGGCAGCGCCGGCAGCTACGGCCTGCTTATCGCAACAAATCTCGATGCGCAGGTAAGCACCGTGGGCGGCGGAAGCCTGACGGCGGCGGGCATTGCCGATGCGGTATGGGATGAGTTGTTACCGGGGCATGTAATATCCGGTTCCGCTGGCGCCGGATTATCTGCCGCAGGCTCCGCCGGGGATCCGTGGTCAATTCTTGTGCCCGGTTCTTATGCTGCCGGTACGGCCGGGTACATCATGGGGGCCATGAGCACCAAGATCAACTACCTTCCTTCTGCCACTGCTGGCGCTGCTGGCGGACTGACTATCGCCGGGGCAAATGCAGAGATGACCGTTAATATAACCGGCAATCTCACAGGTAACGTAACGGGTTCGGTGGGTAACGTAACCACCGTTTCCGACAAGACAGGCTATTCCCTATCCTCCGCTGGCGTACAGGCGATATGGGACGCGCTCACATCGGCGCTGACGACCGTTGGCAGCATCGGCAAGAGGATTGCCGATTACCTGACAGGGGATGCATACGCCCGCCTGGGCGCTCCTGCCGGCGCATCTCACGCCGCGGACAATGCCGCAATCCAGGCCGACACCACGAACATCAGAACTCGCCTTCCGGCGGCATTGGCCGGCGGGAGGATGGATAGCAACCTCGGCGCGATCAACGGCAGCACAGCCAGATTGGCGGCTTTCGATCGCGCTGTGGCAGGAAACGTGATTGGCACGGTAGGCGCGGGATCGACCACTACCACTATCGTATCGTCTGCGCTTGCTCCTGCCGGGTCGGTGATGACGCAATTCAAAGGCCGGAACATCACGTTTGCCGACAACACGACTACGGCGGCATTACGCGGCCAGATGACGGATATTACTTCATCCACCGCGTCAGCAACCCCAACATTCACAGTCACCGCGCTTACTACTGCCCCGGTCGCGGGGGATTTGTTTTCAATCACATAGATGGCCGCTAAATCCAGACCAGGTTCAGGAGGGTACGGCATCAGCCGGGCCGGCACGTTCTCCGGCAAAAACGCCGATGCCGGGATTGTGGCCGATGCCTTCCTGTCCACACGGACTGTCTCTGCCGGCATCAAGAAGCCGGGTATCCCAAGCGGTACGCCGGAATGGTTAAAAACCATGCTTGAAACCATCATTGGTCGCCGCGGCAATGCGATCGAGGTGCCTGGATTCCAGACGCTGACGTTTTCCGCAAGCCCGACCAAAGCCGAATGCGAGGCGCTTTATTCCTACACCAACCAGATACGTCAATCGGTTGAGAATATTCTTGCGAGGCTGGATAGCTGATGATCAATAATCACTTGTTCGCGATCCTCAAGATCGATATGGGAATTCCTCTCACGCCTGAACTGGCGGCCGATATCTGTCTTGCCGCGGACCAGCTGACCACGCTGATGCCGGTGGAAAACATGGGCCGCATCGAGTCGGAACAGCACGGCGGCCTGGCTTTTTCCATTGAGCGCATTGAAGACATCACCGATGAAATCAAATCGCTGCACCGGGCGCACTGGGATGAAACGGAAGTACACCGGCATGAGCTGCCCTTCAACCCGGATTACGAGACATTCATCCGCTACGAGCGTGCCGGGCGCTACGTGCTTTTCACGCTGAGAAGCGAAGCGCGACTGCTGGGCAACTGCGCGATGTACCTGGATAAAAGCGCGCATACGCAAATGCTCATCGCCACGGAAGACACGCTTTACCTGCTGCCGGAGGCTCGCAAGGGCAGGGTGGCAAAATGCTTTGTGGCGTATGTCGAGAATGCGATGCGGTTGCTGGGCGTAAGCGAAATCAATATTTCGGTGAAAACCGTGAACAAGGCCGAGAGATTCTTCCGGCTTCTGGGGTACCGTCATGTGGAGAATGGCTTAACCAAAATACTGGAGAGGTCGAAAATGTGTAGCTCGAAACCGCCGAAACCCGATCCGCTTATCGGCCAGGCCGCCATGTCCAACGCGGAACTCGCCAGGGAAATGGCCGGGGTGGCGCGCGATCAACTGGCCTGGGAGAAAAATTGCGCCGCAAGGCAGGACCCCCTGATGGAAAAAATCATCGGCCAGCAGATTGCATCGGGTGACGCCAATGCCAATCGGGCGGAATCCCAGTGGCGGATCTACCACGATCTTTTCGCCCCGCTGGAAGCCCGCATGGTGGAGGACGCCAGCGAATTCGACTCCCCCAGCCGCAAGGAAAGAATGGCCGGGGAAGCTGCGGCGGATGTCTCGCGCGGCTATCGCGGCGCGCTGGATTCCAGCCAGCGGGCACTGGGCCGGCTGGGCATCAACCCGGACTCGGGCAGATTCCAGGAGTTGATCCAGGATATCAATCTTGGGCTGGCCCGGGATACCGCCGGCGCAATGAACAAGGCACGGCGCGATACGGAATTGCAGGGCATGGCAATGCGCGAAGGTGCGGCGAAATTCGGGCGCAACATGCCGAACACCGGGCTTGCCGCCGATGCCGCAGCGCTTAATGCCGCCAATTCCGCCACAGGCAATCTCGCTACGGCTGCGGGATTGCACAACGCGGGGATGAATGCCGCGCAGGACTGGTTTGGCGGCGCAACCAGCGCGAGCACGTCCGCCGGCAATCTGGGGCTGGGGCAATATCAGGGGCAACTCGATGCCTGGCGGCAAGCAAACCAGAATTCAGCGCTGGGTGCCGCGGGATTGGGGAGCCTGCTTGGCCAGCTCGGCTCGGCCGCCATCACGAAGAAGTTGTGAAAAAAGCGTGTCATTCCGGACTGCAAACCGTACGCGACCCATATCGATGCCGCATACCGGCGGAGTCCATGCGGGAAGCGGCAAAGGACCGCATCGCTGAAGTTGCTCCAGCCCATGCATGATGCGGCATCCCGGCCTGAAAAAGGGCGAGGCTGCCGGATTCAGGCTAACCGGTCATTGACAGCCATCAGATGTACATATACTGTACATGTACAGGATGAACTTATTCATGACGCGAGGAGTTTTATGATGGCAACAGCGATTGAAAGAATTGTGGTTCAAGCCACGCCCCAGGAAAAAGAAGCGATCGTCCTCAAGGCCAGGAAACTTGGGCTTCCCGTCGCGGAATTGATGCGCCGGGGGGCTACGGCATATGAGTCCACCGCGATGGATGAAGAATTGGGCATCCTTGCCGATAAGGCCAAGGCCGCCGCGGACCGGGCATCCGAGTCCATCGACGACGTGCTGGCGTTCGTGGAAGCCAGCAATAAGCGGATAGCCGCAATGGAGGCTGAGGCGTCCACAAACATGCGCAAGGCTCTCTGATGGGCGTTACGGATCGCGTATGGGGCGCTCTAACCTCGATGATAAAGCTGGAGGATCGGGTTGTTCGTCAGAGCGAGATGATCAAAACCCAGCAGGACAAGATTGAAAACCTGACAGAGCGCGTGATCAAACTCGAAACAACGCTGGAACTGCTCATGCGGGCAAGCGAATTCAAGAAGCTCAAATAATTTTCCTTTTGTCAAAACCCCCGATGATGGGGGGATTGCCTTGCCAGGGCTCGCCTGGAGTTTGATTCTGGTGCATACGCAGGCGGGCTGGAATGATTGGAGCGCCAGCCTGAAACAGTGTGGTGGCGAATATGAACGAGACCATGGACGGAGGAACACATGTTTAACCTTGGTGCATTTGCGGGTGGGCTGGAACAATTGGAGCACCAGCCTGAAACAGTGCGGTAGCGAATATGAACGGAGGAACGCATGTTTAACTTTGGTGTATTTGCCGGTGGGCTGGCGCAAGGCGCACGTAGCGGCCAGGATATGGCGCTCAGGCAGAAACGGGCGGAGCGGATGGCGAGCGCCGATGAGCGCGAGGCGGAAATTCACGGCGCACGGATGGATAGGGCCGCTTATCACAAAGATGCGCGCGACCGGCTCAGGGCGGCCAATGATGAGATAGCCGCGGGTTGGGAGGAAGCAATAGGGGGGCAACAACCCTCCCGAATTGAGACAAACCCCATTTTCCCGTCATCCACGGGGCGCTTTCGGGTGAGTGGATTTCAGTCAGAAATTCCCGCGACACCCGCGGATCATGGTGCGGGCCTGATGAGCCTGCGCCAGGAATCCACTGGTCAAGGAAGCCACCCCGGCGCGCCCATGGCGGCCGATGAAATGATCGCCAGGCGCATGCTGACCGGCAATCTCCTGGATGACCCGGATGAGTTGACGCGAATGGCAGGCATCTACAAAAAACACGGCCTCTTGACGGAAATGGCGCCGTGGATGACCAAAGCCTGGGAAGCGAAGAAAAAGCGTATCCCCGATGCCTTGAATTTGCTGTTAAGCGGTGACGCCAAAGGCGCCAGGGCAATTCTGAAGAAGGGGGGCATAAACCTGGCGGATGATCCGATGCCAATGAATCCGGATGATCCGCAAAGCAACTGGAAATTCAAATTGGAAGATGGCGCAGAACAAGACGTAAACTTGAGGGAATTGGCAATCCGTTTTTTTCCTTCCTCCATCCTCGCCCGATAGATCAGGCATATCCCGGGCGCATGCCTTTATGCACACTCGAAATTCGGCCAGTCTAAGGAGGCCGCCGGGTTTACGGCAACAGCGCATTCAAGTCACTGAATAATTGCTCAAAGCGGGTAAGCGTCACTTTTAGATCCGCCCCAAACAGCTTTTTGATGATGTCGGATTGATGCTCCGTGAAATGGACGGCGGGCACATAACGATCGAACTCCGGAGCCGTGCCCGGAACGGTTTCCGCCTGCGTGCGGAAACGTTCCGCCGTATGGTCTACAATGCGCGACCCGGCGGGCAGGGCGGCGATGGCCTGTTTTCCCTTGAGGCCGTAACATGCACCCACGATTTCCCCATAAAGCCCCGCGCCGAGCATGTCTTCAACATCGGCCTCCCGCTGGCCGGCGTAGGCGCCCAGCGTGAAAATATGTCCATCACGCAGGATTTTCCAGCGGCGCATGTCTTCGATCCTGTCATGGGCTGAAGCCAAATCCGACAGTACCGCTACCCGCAATCGATTGCCGCCGAAAAGGCTCATGAAGGCGCTCACCTTCTCGACTCCCCCAGCCGGGCAGATGGTCCAGCGCGGATCGAGCGGAGTGCGCTTGTGCGAGCGCAGCACTTCCGACATCGCCCTCAAATAAAGCAGGTCGGATGGCCGGGTCACCAGCAGCGTGTGCTCACCGGCGGAAAGGGTTTGGGTAATCTCATAGGCCAGCGCATTCTGCAAGGGGAATAACGTGTCCGGGTCCGTGCTGAGTACATCGCCGCCAACCTTGGTACCTCGAACCTCCGGCGCTTCATCCTGATGATAGATCACGACATCCTCCACCGTGCGCGCGGAGGGAAGATCATCGGACGGCACCATGAATGGCGAATGCGTCGTGTAGACGACCTGATGGCCGGGCGCCAGACGCTCCCTGAAGTATCGCAGCAGGTCAGCCTGCGCCTTGCCGTGCAAGCTCAGCCCTGGTTCGTCCAGCAGCAGAATAATCTTCCCCTTGCTCCGTTTTTTTACCTGCGAGAACAGCGCAAGAAAGGAGAAAAACCATACGAATCCCGTGCTGCGGTCATCGAATGGAACGGTCACGTCATGAAGCTTGTTTAAAATGCGCGTCCGGAAGATGCGGCCGCTGTTGAAGGGAGGCGGGTCGCCCGGCAGCGCATGGTCGAGCCGGAAAATCACCTTGAGGAACTTGTTCTGGCTCCAATAACGGAACATTTCCGCCGAAATCTTGTTGGAGGCGCCTTCGAAGCGCGAAACCAGGCTCTCGAAATCCTGGATCGAGGCAACCTGTTCAACTGTCGTGGAAGCCATGTCGCAAAGCGCGATGAATACCTGGTCGGCGGATTCGAGCGTATTGCTCGATTCCCGCTGCCGGATCTGTTCAAGGCTGACCTGACCTTGCATTCGCTGATACTGGGAGAACAGCATGAATTTCGGCAAATCCAGCAGCTTCACAATACCCTGGGAGACCGAGTCTTCGGGAAAACCCCGATCGATTCGATGAAGGCAATGTGTCCGCCCTGGCGATGCTTCATGAACCGATCCCGCTTTCGCCTTCAGCTCGGCTACTGTCCCTGCCGCGCCGATCTGCGCCTTCTCATCATCATGAAAGCCGCTGGTATCGATAAGATGTTGAACGATCGCGGCCTCATCGAACCCCACTGTCCAGCGGGTCCGGTTGCCGTAATCTTTCTGCACCATCACCTCGTCGCTTACCAGCGACCCCACCCCAAATGCATCGGTGATCGCCTGTTTTTCGGCTGGATCGATGGTCCACCATGTCGTGATGACGGTCGCATCCTTGCCTTCATGGCGTTCTTCGTAGTCGGATAAATGGCGGCGCGGATAGTCTTTTTGCCGGTCGAACCTCGTGTCATCAAAGATTGGATTGAGCCGGTGGAGCGCCGTCAGCAGAGTGGTCTTGCCTGATTCGTTCTTTCCGACAAAGCAGGTTATGTGCTCATCAAGGGCGAATTCGTCAGAATCGTCAATACTTCGGAAATTCTGGATTCGTGCACGCACCAGTTTCATGTCAGCTCCTCTGTGTAGATGTCGATTGTAGACATATACACGATCTTAGTCAGCAATGAATTTGTGACATTAGAAGCTGGGTAATGTTCGATGGCGGTCCTGACAGGCTCTTTTTCCTCCTATTTCTACCCGGAATAAACGCATACCGATGGGGTTAATCCCTTGATGCCGATCAATATCATCGAGAAGGCCTTGTCCATACTCCATCTAATAAATCAAGCACCTCTTTAGCATATCGCTCACGACTGAAACGGCGTTCGGCCCAACTGAGTGCGGCAGCACCCAGCGTTGCTCTTTTCTCGGGATTTTCATATAAATACTGTATTTTGTTAGCAAGCTCATTATGATCGCCCGGTTTATATAATAGACCAGTTTTTCCATCTTCAATCAGTTCTCTTGTTCCTCCACTGGAGGTGCCTATTATTGGCTTCCCCGCAAGCATTGTTTCCACCGTGACTCGCCCGAATGCTTCGAAGCGCGAACACATAAGAATTACATCGGACGCATGAATCAGCGGCAATGGGTTTTTCGCGTAACCATAAAAAATGACACGTTCTTCTAGACAAAGAAATTTTATTTGCTGCCCAAGTGAATCACGAAAGCGATTGTCGCCGGTACCGACGATCAGCAACTCGGCATCAACTCCGCGGTGTACGAGTTCTGCCAATGCAATAATTGCTTCATCTTGCCCTTTTGACGCCTGTAGGGAACCGACTATGGTGCACCTGAAACGTCGCTTATTCTCGATTTGAGCCGGTAAATTTTGATTTATTCCCGATAGTGTCACCGACTGATAAATTACGCACAACTTCCGTGGATGTATGTAGCGCGCATACTCATTCTCCACTGCGTGAGATATGACAATGACGCGAGCGGAGAGATGATTGATCAAGCGTGGGGCATGTTCCCCCAAGTCGAACAGTCGTTCAAGACAATATCCAGACTCATGCAGATGCCAGATATGAGGCCGGTGTGCCAACCATGCGGCCAATGCGCCGGCACCTATGATAACGGTATTGGTATAGATTATGTCGCAACGCCATTTCACAATTGCTCGCGCCATTGGGATTGTCCAAAACAATGTCCCAAGTATTCGCGTAATACGACGAGATATTTTCCGGCGCCGAGACCCGGATGCCCAGCGGGGATAGTTAATTATCCGCCATTCAATATGCAATTGATCGAGGGCTGCCAGGAGAGGCCCTCTCTCAGGAACAAGGACCTTGCACTCGACACCAAGTTCGACCAAGCCTTTTAGCAGCTCAAGCAAAGCTAGTTCTGCACCATACCTTTCAGCCGAATGCGATATGAAACATACGCGCATCAGGCGCTTCCTCTCTGGAGAGAAGTTGTTCCATACGTTTTTTGCCAACTGACCCCAATGGCGGTAATGACAAGAAGCAGGTAAAGATTTTGCCGGAATATTACAAGCACATCTGTTAGTCCGAACAGAACGATAAAACACATCAAGGCTGCTCCCGGAATGTCTAGCTGGTGTACTTGTAGTGTTCGAAACCAGCTCCACAAGAAAAAAGCATACGCCAGCAGGCCAAGCGCGCCCACCTGCATGCCGATCTCGATCCAATCATTGTGGTAGTGATAGGTTTCAAGAAAGTCTGGTAGATTCTTATAGCGGCCGCCCTTATAGGTCTCGACGGTTTTGTCAAAATAGGGGGCCGCCATTCCCGTGCCATGCCCATATACCGGCCGCTCCCCGATCCCGTGCAGGCCGACATCCCAGATGGCAAGGCGGTACCCGATGCTGGTGTCATACTTTCCCTTCCTCGATTGTGCAATATCGCTCCCGGCCTGGGTGAGTCTTTGCTGGAAACTGTCGCTGTTGTATGCAAAAGCTGCTACCGCAACGAATAACACAGCCGTAGCGGCGAGGAGTTTATGGATTTTTTTTCTATGCAGCAGAAAAATCAAGAATGCCGATGAAACAAGAGTGGCGAGAAGCAGTCCACGCGCATTTTGATTAAATTGAATAAACAGCAGAAAAGCCGCCAGTAGCCATAACCACGCTCTTGCTTTCCTGTTGTTGGCGGTGCCCGCCAGATAAAGCGCCAGTATGACCCCAATCCCGAGCATCGAGGAGAAGTCGAGGTAAGTCATTTTAAGGGGTGGAATACCCTGTGCGCCCATGATCACCCATTGGTATATGCCGATGAGAAGCGCGCCGAAATAACCGATAAGCGCGCCGCCAATCGCCCAGGACACCCGTGTTTTGTTCAGGAGGGATAAATAGGGAATAAAGATCAGGTATGCAAAATACCTATTCCATACCTCAAACCCGAGTTTGGGATATTCGCTCCATAGAATTCCAAGGGCCAGCACGAGACACAGGATAAGCATTGCCGATACAAAAGGTTCCTTTATTGTATCCTTAAGTCTGGCCAGGCCGCCGTCCAGGGTCCAGGCCAGGATCAGAAGGTAATAGGCGTAAAGACTCAGCCCTTTGCTCCATAAGGCGATACCGAAAAAAAATAGCGCGGACTTTGCCGGCACATCGCGCCAATCAAAACCGTTTTGGGTCCGGCTGGATAAACCGGCGGGGTTGTGGTGAGCCCGATCCTCCGGATTGCGGACTTCTGATTCAAAGCTCATATTTTTGCGAGCTTGCCCTCATGATAGAAAAGTAAATACATTCTTTGAGAAAAAGAATTGAAACTGCGATTTGGTCTGGATAATTGAGGGCAGGTCGGTTTGACTTGTTGTCTATAAAAAAGATTGAAAAGCAGATTGGATGAGGTGCCAGAACATGCGGCATCAATTGCCGGAGCGAATGGGTGGATTGTTACATTCCCATGTTCTCAAAACCGGTAATGAGCGGGATGCCAGATTCATGAATCATCTGATTGATTTGTGCTTTAAAAGTCGAAAAAAATTGATGATAAGCGGCGGCACGCGATCACGAATCGCCTTGAGTTTTACTTTAGAGGTGGCTTCAGCCAGAGCACGTTCGCCAGCCAGGCGAAAAAAATTATCAAATGACTTCACGGAGGTTTCAGAGCAATTTATGGCCTGCAACAAGGGGATCACCGGGTTTGATGCCGCTGAACCCAGCGCGATCACGCCCAATCCATGTGTGTGCGCAAAATTAAAACTCACATAATCGTCCTTGATCTCGTCCCAAAGCTTCCAAACCCCGAAACCCCTTTCCCTCACGTGGGTATCATGAAACAAAATGACGCTATTTTCGGACGCCTTCGGTAGCCACGTTTCATAGTCATTCTTGACCGCTTCGTAGGTATGCAAGCCATCTATATGAATGAGATCAAGGCTGCGATTCTTGAAATCGGCCGCGGCTTCGGTAAAATCCTTTCTGAGAATATGGCCAATACCTGCGTATCTATTCTCGAGTACCCGCTTAAAGTTTTTATAAATATCTTCATTGTATTTTCCAACATGCTCATCGCCCAGCCAGAGATCGACAGCCGTCGGTGAGCAATCGATCTCAAATTCTCTTATGGCTTGGCATACCGAAAAAAAACTCATCCCGGTGTGTGTGCCGAGCTCCAGATATGTGCGTGGCCGCAGATAATTCATGAGACAAAACATGAATGGCACGTGCCCGCCCCATGCGCTCTCTCGCGCCAGCGTTTCGATTATTGTTCCGGATGGTTCTATAAACTTGAGTAACCGTGAAGTTTTCTCGCTCATGCTTGCGCCCAATATGCGGATAAAAAGTTGTGATGGATTATTCGCTAAATCACAGAGGATTCGTTTCCCGGTTCAAATAAACAGAATTTTTTTGCGAAGCGGTTATCTTGTCCTAATCGGCGGATGTTAAATTGAGAAGGTTTTTTCAAGGAAAATTTACGCAAAATAACGGAGTGGAATGACGTCACAATCCATAATACGGGGTGGTAGACTTTGATACGAATCATCCCCCTTGCTGCTTCCATGCGCCCGCCTCTTCACGTAGAGCCGTCCATTTTTTAAGGAACATCATGTCTAAAATACTGCTGCCGCTTATCCGTGTGTCCTTTGTAATGGCTGTGTTATTCTCCGCGCTCCCTGCAACAGCGCATTATATCTGGATCGAACGAGACGAAATGAATCATGCGCGCCTTTATTTCGGCGAATACCAGGACCAGGAAAGGGAAATAAGCGGTGGCAGGCTCGATGAGATAAAAGGGCCGCAGGCATGGCTGCTCGATGCGAACGGCAAGCGCCAGGCGTTGAAAGTGATCCGGAGGGCGGATCACTTCGAGTTGGGGATGACTCCCAGCCCTGTATCACCGTTAATTGCCGAGGAAGTCGGTTACGAAGTCAAGGATTGGACCAGGCACGGTATCGGTATTGTGAAGCCCATGTTTTATACCCGCTTCAGTCCGCTGTTGCCGCGCTCAGCGCCCAGGCCGGAACTTGTGCTCGATATTCTGCCGGAAAATGGAACCCCTGACGCATTCATTGTTTACTTCCGAAACGCGCCGCTGGCAAAAGCCAAGCTCATGATCTACGCTCCGAATTTCTGGATGCAGGAGCGCCACACCGACGAAAATGGCAGGGTCAACATCACCACGCCGTGGCCTGGCCAGTATGTTCTGGAGGTCATTCACCTGGAAAGGCATCCAGGGGAATTTCAAGGGCAAAAATTTGAAGCATTTCGCCACCGTGCGACGCTGAACTTCAATATGCCGGCCGGGACTTCACGATAAGTAGAGGGTCTCTCTGCTATTCCATTATCCTGATCCGGCAGCTGACCGCTCATTTCTTTCGATTCAGAGCTGCATCGCCATACCGGCGGAGCGGCGCGCATCAATGATGTGCCGCCGCACGACCTGTCATCAATTGAGGATCACGGCTTAGTACCTGAGTCCAATTGTCAAGGCCAGCCATGCTTGTAAGATAGCTCACGGATGGATGGGCAATGCAGGTATCAACCCGGGGAGAAATCATGCGTAAGACCATTGGATGGGCAGCTTCGTGGGCATTTTATTATTTGAGCGGGTATGTGGATCTCGCAAGGGCGTGTTTCGGTGGGTGGTGGCTTTCTTCCGCGTATTTCAGATTGCTGAATGCGTCTGATGACGCACAAACATGGGGCGGCGGTGGCGGTACCTGGGTTCATGGCACACCCGGCGAGAATGAACATTGGCCTTATTTAAACCCCACCTACGACAAGAACAAGCGGTTGAAGAATAATTATAAAAAAACATACAGGGCAGCCGGAAAAGTCTTGGGACGTGCGAGAAGTCTGCGTAAATTTTTCCTGTATGGGAGATAGCCCCAGGTTTCTGCGGCGACCCATGTGTAACGACCCGCATTTAGAAACGGCCTATCGGAGAACTATGGGCATTCTCGAGATTTGTTGTTATATTGAAACAATAAGTTTATGCGCGAATCCAATCGGCCGGTGGAAATGACATGAAATATAATTCAATCATATTGTTACCAAATTTTATTAAAGTATTTCCTGCTTTATTCATCGCGGGTCTTGTATGGGTGGGGTGGATAGCTGCTGCGGACGATGCGCGAGCGGGTCCGAAGTCAACCGGTATCACCCTTACACCCGTCACATCGCGGGTGCTTCCGGATGATCCCAATACCACTTTGACGACGGTCGTGGTGAATCTGGCCCCCGAGGCCAAAACCGGTAGCCATCGCCATGGAGGCATGGTGTTTGTCTATGTGCTCGAAGGGACGGTCCGCTCGCAGCTCAATAGCGGCGAAATAATCGAATACCGCCCCGGACAAAGCTGGAGCGAACCCCCGGGGACGGTGCATTCATTCATGGAAAATCCCAGCCAGACGGCGCCGGCGCGTCTTCTCGCCACGCTTATTAGCCCGACGGGCGCGCAATTGACCACTTACGACTAGCGCCGTTGGCTTGAGGAATTGAGTGAAAAAGTGACTGAGAAGGTGCTTTTTGCAGCCACTTTCCATTAAGCCAGACGTGCTGTTGGGTCTCCGGTTATAGTTCGTGGTTTTGCTGCGATACCCCTCCCGCAAACCCATTCCGGGATTCGCTGATCATCAAACCCGCCAAACCATTCGCGGGCAAGCGCATGGAATGCACTCGCGGTCATCGAAAGGGAATTACCGTTCGCTCAACGCTTACCCTGGTTGTCAGAAGCCGGGTTTCGACAGTGTGCGCGAGCTCATCTATCAGCCCCGCTGACGTGCCATTGCCGCCCTTCCTCGCGATACCTGCGATCGACTGCAGATCCGCATGCAAACGTACGGGATCGATCTGCCATCCCAGGGCGGTGACGAGCGCTTTCAGGGCATCTGTATAAGCTTCAAGAACCTGAGCATCGGTGCGCCTCAAGGTTGTCATGATTTCCTCCCGTGAATGTGAATGAGAATTAATCCTATCTCAACCACGATGAGGTGTAAAGTCCCGGATTCGAATATCGAGGGGAAGGAGCGGGCGGACTGCATCTGACGGAGGTTGATGGATAGCTTGCAATATCGCTATCATGGCCATCATGTCGAAGTAAAAACCGAAAGTCATTGAAAACCCCCCTACCTGATGGTTGCCGGGTAGCAAGCCTGGTTACCCTGGCATTTGCATCCGGCTTCTCTTCGGCTCAGCCTCCCTCCCAGCAAACTTCCTACCCGGTGGCTTCGTCTTCGAACGCCCAGCCCACGCTCAACCCCGTTGTCGTCACGGGCACCCGCGTCGATCAGTCGAGCTTCTTGCTGCCCATGTCCATCGACGTTGTTGAGTCACCTGTTATTCGGGACGGGCGGCCTCTTGTCAACCTTTCGGAAGCGCTGTCCCGCGTTCCCGGCCTGGTTATCCAGAACAGGCAGAACTACGCCCAGGATCTGCAAATATCCAGCCGTGGCTTCGGTGCACGCTCGACTTTCGGGATTCGCGGCATACGGATGATTGTGGATGACATTCCCGCCACTATGCCGGACGGCCAGGGCCAGGCGGCTACTATCAATCTGGGGTCGGTCAAACGCATCGAAGTACTGCGGGGTCCTTTTTCCGCCATCTATGGCAATGCCCCGGGCGGCGTGATACAGGCGTACACCGAGGAGGGTCCGCCGGGCACGGAGTTATCCGCCATGCTGCTGGGAGGCAGCTACGGCACGACCCGCGCGGAGCTCAAGCTTGGCGGTACACTCGGTGCAACGGGGGCTACCGGAACAGGTCCTTTCAATTACGTGGTGGACATTTCACGCTTCGAGACGCACGGCTATCGCGATCACAGCGCCGCCGCCCGCTATCAGGCGAGCGCAAAACTGACCTACCGGTTCACCCATGACGCCACCCTTACGCTGGTGACCAATGAACTGCATCAGGGCGGCACGCAGGACCCGCTCGGGTTGACGCGCGCGCAGATGAGTGTGGATCCACGTCAGGCGGACAAAAGCGCCACGACTTTCAATACCCGTAAAAGTATCGACAATACGCAGGGTGGCCTGGTTTATGAACATAAACTTTCTCCCTCGAACACGATCAAGCTGATCGGCTATGCGGGTACGCGGGAGATCCTGCAATTTCTCGCCATACCGCGCGGTGCGCAGATTCCGATTACCAGTTCCGGGGGCGTGGTCGATCTGGAGCGTCAGTTCGGTGGACTGGGTTTGCGATGGACGCACCGCACCAGCGGTCCACGGCCGTTAACGCTGACAATGGGGATCGACTACGACAGCTCGAAGGAGCGGCGCAAGGGTTTCGAAAACTTCGCCGGTACAGTGTTAGGAGTACGCGGCGATCTGCGCCGCAATGAGAACAATACGGTCACCAGCTTTGGCCAGTATGCGCAGGCCGAGTGGCAATTCGTGCCGTCCTGGATACTCTCTGCCGGGGTGCGCCATACTGAGGTGAAATTCAAATCCGAGGATTTTTTCAGCGGTACCGGCAACCCCGATGACAGCGGCGGCATGACTTTCCACAATGTGAACCCGGTACTGGGACTATTGTACAAGGCCACATCCAGCCTCAATCTGTATGTCAGCACCGGTAGCGGTTTTGAAACGCCCACGTTCGCCGAGCTTGCTTATCGGCCGGATGGCGGCAGTGGCCTGAATTTCGCGCTGCGGCCAAGCCGGAGCCTCAACATGGAGGCGGGACTCAAGTGGCTGCCAACCGGCAATACGCGCGTCAATCTCGCGCTTTTCCAGGCTTTCGTCAGCGGCGAAATCCTGCCTGCCACCAATTCCGGCGGCCGAGCCACCTTCCAGAATGCGGCCGACACCACACGGCGCGGCGTGGAACTCTCCCTCGATTCCCGTTTCGGACGGGACCTGTCCGCATTTCTATCCTATACTTATCTCGATGCTGTTTTTCAAGATGCTTATACCTATCGCCCAACAGCGGCACCGAGCAGGGTGACCGTGGCCGCCGGCAATTTTCTGCCCGGCGTGCCACGCAATACGGCTTATGCGGAGTTAACCTGGCGGCGCGGCCAACCAGGTTTTTCAGCGGCGGTGGAGGCGATCTACCGGGATAGAATCTTTGTCAACGATATCAATACCGAAGCGGCGAAGCAGTATGCAATGGCAAACCTTCGTCTCGCCTATTCGCATCAGTTTGGCGGTTGGAAATTCACCGAATTTGTTCGGGTGGATAATATCGCCGATACAAAATACAGTGGATCGGTAATCGTGAATGAAGGCAACGGCCGCTTTTATGAGCCTGCACCGGGCCGTAATTACATGGTGGGAGTGAGCGCGAGTTACACCTTCTAGGGTAGCGGGTCATTCTGTTTGGAGCTTAAGTGGCGGAAGTTGAGTATCAGTTGACCCAGATGATTCTTTGCAGGAAGTCATTGGCCCGGGCAGTCCGGACAGCGTTGAGTTCCGGGACACTTGGGCGGGGCGTAATTGCGCGTGCGTGCCATACTTTATGCTTTGGTGCCCTTCTCTTTGTCATTCTCGTTTTACAAACAGGGTGCGCATTGATTGAGCAGGTGCGTTGCGTACCTCACAACGCCCACAATGAGGAAAAACAATCGTCATATCGCGAAGAGGAACTGGCGGCGTGTCTCGGCAAGAATCCGGTAGCCCATGGAGGCGTTCGTCACTCTGTCTTCTGTTTTGGTACGGACCATTCCAGACCACCCGTCGTTTTGCTACATGAGTTACCTGGCCTCTCTGCCAAGACTCTGCAATATGCGGAAAGCCTTTCCACAGATTTTACCGTGTATGTGCCAATGCTATTCGGCACAGTGAATCAGGAATCTACTTCACGTGGAATACTCGCGTTCTGGTTTAATCGTGAATGGAATGGATCAGAACTTGACGGCAATGCCCCCATCGTGCAATGGCTTCGCAATATGATGAATCAAATAGAGAAAAGACACCCAAATCAAGATATTGGTGTGATTGGGAATTGCCTGACGGGCTCTCTGCCATTGTTATTACTTGATAACATGAATGTAAAAGCCATTGTATTGGCGCAGCCCACTCTGCCGATACCGATCTTCTACTATAGTGACGACGACCGCCGGTCTCTGGGCGTATCGAAAAGTGAATTGAACAATGCGAAGAACAATGCAATGGATCGGGACGCGAAAATATATGGGGTGAGATTCGAAAACGACTGTGTTTCGCGGCCGGAAAAACGGGAGGTCCTGATGAAGGAATTTGGCGGTCGCTATATCGATGCGCAGGTTCGAGAGTCCGAATACATGACACCGGAGCAATGTGCAACACAAGATTGCGCCAAGGCGCATAGTATATTGATAGGGGAATGGAATGCCGGAAAAAAATGCAGCCCTTCCGAAGTCAGGCGCAAAGAGGTCCGTGAATTCCTCAAGAGCCCGTCGACCTTCACTCCGGGTAGCTTACCCACATGCACCGAATCTGATCATTAACAGGGTCAGATGGAGAATGCCGCTGCCGGAGTTCAGGCATGATCTCGCCCGGTGGCTAGGATAGGGCCTCAAGCCCCGCGCCGCATTGCCAGCATAATTGAAAATTGCGCGGGTTTTCTTCACCGCACGCGCGGCAGAACACGACACGGGTTTCGCGAGGAGCTTTTTCAAAAGTGCTTACGATTGCCTGTCCCCGTGCAAAATCACTGTCGTTGATAACCCACACTTCGGGGTAGGCATGGGTGAACGGGATATCTCCCATCCCGCCCTGCGCGTGTTCATTGAATAATCTGGCGGCTATGTAGGCATGCCCGAGAAGATCCAGCATGATTTGGGCTTCCATCAGATTGGCGGCGGAGCAGAGTTTCTTCATTTGCCGTGGTATGCGAGAAATTTCATATCTTTCCATTCGAGCCAGATGATCCATCAGGTGGCTCTCCGAGCCTACTTGGTGCTGATTGTCGGTTTGCGGCCATTTTCGCCGCTTGCCCAGCGTCCCCAGACGAGGCTGTGGGTTTCTCCCAGCCGATAAAACTGCCTCGCTCTCATCTTGCGTCGGATGGATTATCCGGGTTGAAAGCAGCAAGTATGAGGCACCAGCGCCTCGCTGTTGGGTTTGAGTTTAGCCTATTTCAGGGCAGAACGTGAATCCTCCGCTATTGATCCCGGGATTACGAGCACCGTAAGCAAAACCAGTAACGTATTTCTTTTTCGTTATATCCGGTTTCGGCCACCTGTCACATAAGGGATTTCAAGGTGGACTTGACACTCCTAATGTGATGCACTAACATCAGGTGCATCACATTAGGAAACCGGAGTGCTTGTCATGCCCACGTCGAAGCCGCGCATTACCATTACGCTTACCGATCATCAGCACGCTCTCCTGCGCACGATTAGCGATGCAGGCGGTCAAAGTATGAGCGGGATCGTTTCGGAATTCATGGTGGTTGCGCAACCCACGCTTGAGCGCATGGCCACTGCTTTCCGGCAACTCAAACAGGACAGGGAATCAGACCATCAGCGCATAATCGAAATGTTTTCCGAATTGCAATCCGGCCGTGAAAATAGCGCACAGTCATCTTTGGAGCGTTTGATGCCCCTTGGGTCCGTGGGTCAAGGGGATTCAACCCTGGGTAGCAGAGCGGATGCGCTGCAGTACCGGGCAAGCGTGGATACGATACGGCCAGTCACTCCGGCTTCCCCGGACGTGCACAGCGGAATGGAGCCCGGCTATAAGAAAAAGAAAAGGAGCCGCTCGGAATCCGCCATATCTCCCAGAAACTACTCTGTTAAAGACAGGGAAAAGAATGATGAGATTTAAGGAATGTCTGAAGGAATTCCCGTATTTGCCCCGCAAGACCTCGATAACAGCTTTGCGGGATGGGATAGCCATCCTCCCGTTTTTCAATAGCCCGGTAGATGAATTGCGGTCGGATGCATCCCGTGCATGGAGACAATAATTCATGTCATCCGATCATCGTGAACCCCCGGCACCCTTACACGACCAGGACTTGACCGACACAACGAAAGAAGTCGCTTCGCCACCCGGTCCAGTGGCGTCGGCGGCATTCCAGGCTAAATACATTGCCCGCGATATCCAGGCGGGCATCATAACCGGGGCGATGGCGATCCCGCTGACGGTGGGCATTGCCTTGATGTCCGAGTACCCGATCAAGGTTGCTCTGGCAACGGTTGCATTTGCCTGTTTCATCGGCTGGATCAATGCCTTCATCAGGCCAGGCAACTATATCGGCGCGCCCGGCGTCGCGGCGGGCCTGGCGCCGGTCCTGGCGATGGGGGTTCACAGTTTCGGCATGGAAAACATGGCGTTCGTTATTTTCCTGACCGCATTCATGCAAGGCCTGATATGGAAATTCAATTGGCAGAAATATATCCTGCTGGCGGTACCGAGCTACCTCGTCGAAGGATTGCTGGCGGGAGTGGGCTTGAAGATCGCCCTCAAGTTCCTGACATTTACCTATGAGCTGCCTATTGACCAGGAATCGGCCGATGCGTTCTGGAATGGCGCACGCATACAAATGGCGCTCATCTCGCTGGCCGGTTTCGCGACGTTCGTGTATCTGTTCTCGAAATTCAAGGACACGAAACCCGCCATTCCTTACTTCCTGTTGATCGGGGCAAGCATCGTGCTGGCGCACTTCATGCCCATGTCCATGCTGCACGTGGATGATGTTCAGCTTCGCCTCGACTTTCCGATCCCGCAGTTTGACAGTGCACTGACCTGGATGTATGTGATTGGTTTTGCAGCCATGCTGGCGGTGATCGACGTAATCGAACAGGTCATGAGCAACGCCGCCATCGAGAAGATCGATCCGCTAAAACGCAAATGCAACACCAACAACAGCTTGCTGGCTATCTGGATAGCCAATATGGGTTCCAGCTTCTTTGGCGGCATGACCAATCTGGACGGCTTGGCAAAGAGCACCACCAATAAGCTGGCCGGTGCCATGACCAAGTTTTCCGTCCTCATCATCGGCATCGTGGTCACCTTCTTTGTCATGAATTCCCAGTATCTCGAATTTCTTCCCAAGTTTTCGCTCGCGGCGATCATGATATTTTCCGGGTGGAAAATGATCATGGGGCTGTGGCACGTGGCGAGTCACGGCCAATACGCCATGATACTTGCCACCCTTTGCGGATTGCTGGTCTACAAGGTGGGAATTTTCGAAGGCTTGCTGATCGCCATGGCGGTGCATGGTGTTATCAATTATGTTGTTCTTAATCAGGCCAGCAACATACCCGGTAAAACCATTATTAAAAAATACCTGCAAAAATTTTCCTCGGGTGGAGGAGGGGGCCCTGATTAACGAAGGTCTTTCACCGAATGCCAATTTTACAAGCCGGATTTCAGTTCTCTTTCCCAAATATCACAGCTTATTGGTTTTGTTAATCTTTCGGGCTAATCTGATGATATCCAAAGGGATTTCTGTCTTTCAATAGTCCTCCGAAGTCCTCCGATGATGACTGCCCGGCGCACCATTCAGTTCGGGTGAGTCAGGGATAGGGGAAGCCAAAAGAAATGCAGGGTGTCGGGGTGTCATGAGTCCTTGCAAGTTGCTCCGCTATCATTAAAGTTCGCCTACCGGTTTCAGCACTGCTCAGTGTGCTACCGTACTGAAGCATTCCATAGAATTCCCCTACCATATCTCGCTGGTCAATCAATGGTCGAGGCCCATTCCGGCATGGCGTTGCGCTCCGGATACATATTGAACATGCCATGCATGACACGCCCCGGTGGCGGCGGAATAATACGTGCATGGCTTAGCTCCTCCAACGGATAACGTTTGATAGAATTCAGATGGAAAGGGCCTATGATGTCGTTGTCATTGGCGCGGGTCCCGCGGGCTGTGCGGCTGCGCGCACTTTGTCCAGAGCCGGCTTGTCGATTGGCCTGTTCGACAAAGCTGTATTTCCCCGTGATAAAACCTGCGGGGATGCACTCATTCCCGATGCGCTTCATGCCCTGAAAAAACTGGGCCTGGCCCAACGCGTAGCCCAGATTTCCTATTCCGTTCACGGCATGCGTCTGATCAGCTGCGACGGCACCGAGGTTGTGATCCGCGCGCATGGCGCGTGCATGCAGCGTTTGAAGCTGGATGAGTTGTTGCTGGATGGCGCCATCGAAACCGGCGTCAAATTTTTACCCGGACATGATTTCTGCGCTGTTTTTGATGAGAACGAGAAACTTTATCGGGTCGAATTCAATAAGGGCGGCGAAATCGTTTCCGCTCATGCGCCGTGGGTGCTGCTGGCAACAGGTGCCCATCCCGCGCCGATCAAACGCGCCGGTTTGTTGTTGAACGCCGAGTGCAGAAGTTTCGCCGTTCGCCAGTATGTGCGTAATGAACCTCTGGCAAAAAAATTCAATGAACTGATATTTGTCTTCGATACTACTGTCAGAGGTGGTTATGGCTGGATTTTTCCAGGTCCGGATGCGGTATTCAATATCGGAATAGGGTTCTTCGGCTCCGCGCATAAGCACACTAATCCTCGCCGCGATTACGAACGCTTTATTGCCAAACTGCCACTTGCACAAGAATTGATGCGCGATGGCGAGATCGTCAGCCCCCTCAGGGGTGCGCCACTTCGCACGGGGCTGTCGGGAACACGCTTTGCCGATGGCGGTCTGCTGGGCATAGGAGAATGCGTCGGCACGACGTTTCCCCTTACCGGCGAGGGTATCGGTAAAGCGATGGAAACGGGCATTCTTGCGGCGGAAGCCATTATCGGGAAATGCCAACTGGGCCGTGCTGCGGTGGCACAAACCTATAAACGAAGCATGGACGTCCTGCAGCCCAAGTTCGCAGTCTACCGTAAAGCCGAATTCCTGTTTAACTGGCCTTATTTGACCAACCGGTTGGTAAGGCATACACGCAGAAACGAAACGACCCGCGGCAAGGTGGAAGGATTGTTTAACGAAACGACCGATCCCGCTTTTTTATTAACATTGCCCGGATGGATGAAAATTTTATTTCACTAATCGCGAGGGAGCAGTCCTGCCAGTTTTTGCCGGACTCCATGTAGATCAGCTACCAAACGTTGTCATCCCAAGCCTGAAACATGCCTTGAAACCGCCTCAGTGATGCCACATGGCCCTGTTTGCAAATGCCGGAACACTTCCTCCTGGGAAAGCGTGTGCCAATGTTCCGCCAGGTCTGGTTTCGTTGCGGGGATGGCAGCGTGATCAATCATCACAGAGTATTCTGTCGTCGTCTCGATACATGGGCGCGCCTCCAGGATTGCTTTCCTTTCATATACAGCGAAAATCAGGTAATCCGGCATTTGCTGAAGCTATCGGCCGGCTGATCCTTTTGCCTTACCCGATATTCATTTGGCCCGCAGGATACTGGATACTTTCGCCACGCGTATGTGCGAGGGTAAATGCGATGGTTAGCGGCCCCACGCGGCCGATCAGCATCAGCACGATAATGATGATTTGACCGGCGACGGATAAATCAGCCGTTATTCCCCGCGATAATCCCACCGTGCCGGCGGCCGACACTGCTTCAAATGCCACATCCAGAAAATTTCCGCCTTCGGTCACAGTGAGCAAGAATATGCCCGTACTGACACAAAGCAGCGAGATAACGATTATCGCCAGCGATTTCCGGATGATATCGAGCTGAATGCCGCGGCCGAACACGACAGGGCGCTCTTGTCCTCGCAAGAACGCCCAGGTCGCCAGCAATACAACAATGAACGTACTGAGCTTTATCCCCCCGGCCGTCGAGCCGCTGCCACCGCCGATGAACATCAGCCCCATGATGAAAAATGCAGTGGAAGGAAACAGCGCTCCGGTATCTAGCGTATTAAAGCCGGCGCTGCGCGGGGTAACGGCCTGAAACCAGGAGGTCCATAGTTTCGCGCCCCAGTCAGGCAGCGCCGCCAGCGTGGCGGGATTGCCGTATTCAAGTACCAGAATTACAGTCATTGCAACCAGATTGATAACCAGTGTGCCGACCAGCATCAGCTTGGTATGCAGCGCAAAGTGCCTGAAGCGTTTGTTGTCTATGATGTCGGCGATGACAACGAACCCTATTCCGCCAGAAATAAACAATAAGGAAATAACACTATTAACCAGGGGATTGTCCGCATAGGTCGTCAGGCTATCCGCCGCTAACGCAAAGCCCGCGTTATTAAATGCCGCAAGCGTATGGAAAAAACTGTAAAACAGCCCCTTGCCCCAACCCATTTCCGGCACCCACTGCAAGGCCAGAAAAACGGTGCCGAGCAATTCCATTATCGCGGTAAATCCAATCGCCCAGAGCATTATGCGCCGCACATCACCTTGTCCGGTATGATTGAACGTTTCGCGCAACGCCGCGCGGTGTTTCAGTGCCAATTGGCCACGCGTCAGGTGAATGACGATGATGCCGAATGTCATGAGTCCCAAGCCGCCGCATTGCATGAGGATCAGCAATATCCAGTGCCCGAACAAGGTAAAATATGTGCCGGTATCGACGACAACGAGTCCGGTAACGGTCGAAGCTGAAACGGCTGTGAATAGCGCCTGCATCCATGACACCGGCTGATGGCTGGCGCCCGGCAATTTCAGAAGCAAAGTGCCGATCAAAGACAGCCCGAGATAGGATAAGGCCAAGGCCTGAGGAGGCGTCAGGCCGAGTATCCATTTTTTTATTGACTGGAACAATTGCCTGCGAGAAATGTTTTTATCATCCTAAATCCGGCAGTTGGACGGGGTGAAGTGCGCGGTTTTGGGGTACAGGGAAAGGCGCAACGACGCGGAATGGTGCGACTGCGCAGGGCGGAGCAGTGCCTTCCGCAGGAAGGTGTGACCCCGAAGCGGGATGCGGGCGCTTTGGAACGCGGTCGCGGCATCCCCTGTGCTGCCCGATCCCCGCTTCGCGGGGTCCCTCGTGCGACGCTCCAGGGCGCCCCATTCCAAGGAGTTGCAACGCAGCCCTTTGCCACAAAAACTGTGCAATCCGCCTCGTAGCGGACTCACCCAAAAGGTGAGAATCAAATTCCCTACGAATCATAGTCCTCGACTGATAAATGAGCGGTCAACTGCCGGATTTAGGATCATAGATACTTGGTGATCTTGCGCAAATTGCCGAGGGTGCCCAGCAACAGAATCTTGTCGTTAAGCTTGAATTCATAGCCAGATGGCGGCGGTGCCATCAGTTGGTTCGCATGTTTGATCAGCAAACACTGAAGGTCATTCTCCCGCAGGTGCAATGCGTCCATGTTATGTCCCGCAAGCCTTTCCGATGCGCGTACCTCGACGGTAAACTGATCATTGCCGAGACTGATGTAATCCATGACTTCCGGGTAGGTCATGCTACGTGCAAGACGTAAACCCATTTCATGCTCCGGGTGCACGATATGATCGCAACCGAGTTTTTCGAGAATTTTATGATGGTTGGGATTGAGTGCCTTCGCCCATACCTTGGGCCTCGTCATTCCTTTGGCAATTAGCGTGGCGAGAATGTTGGCTTCGATATCTTCTCCGATCGCAACGACAACGCCATCGCATTCGTGCACGCCGAGATCGCGCAATATTTTCTCATCGCGCGCGTCGGCTATCACAGCCTGTGTAATTTTGTCGGCGATATCGTTGACGAGATTGGGATTGAGATCGATGCCCATAACATCATGGCCCAGGCGCGAAAGCTCAAGGGCAATGGTGGACCCAAAAACACCGAGTCCAACGACGGTATAGGTATGCTTCATGAATAAAATTGCAGTAGATGATCAAGAGGAGTGGAGAACGCGCACCCGCGACATATCTGTGATCCTGATGATGCGGTCTCAAGCTTCGCCCCGTAGTGCCGGCACAATCCCGGATTGCATTGATTTCTTCTGGCACAGGCCCGGCGGAATACGACCCGGATTTCAGCTGACCGGCAGGAGTATAATGTGCCCATACAATACCATACGGAATTCTGCGGGAGTTTGCACGCATACGCATCAGGATGCAACTCGCCCGAGGGGACGTCCTGTTCCCCGCCCCCACGGTTGACCACAACTTATCATGTCACTGGATCCATAAGCACAATGGAGGGTAACATTAAAAAAATTCTTGCCGCAACCGATCTTTCCGACTATTCCCTCCGCGCCACGACACGCGCCGCCATGTTATGTGCTGATCTGAAGTGCGATACGGTCGATCTGCTGACCGTAAAGGAGGCCGGGTTGCCCGAGGCGCTCGGCCTTGTGCTGAAAAGCACACCGGCAGCGGTAGAGTCCATACTGGTAGAACGTAGCCTGCGCGAATTGCAGCTCATCTCGGACCAGTTGCACGACAATTATGGGATTCACTGCACGACTACCGTCAGATTCGGGCAACCCGAGAAAGAAATCATTGCCCGTGCGGATGAGTTGTCCGCTGATTTGACGGTTATAGGCATGCGCGGGCGCAACTTTTTTACTGATCTGTTTATCGGTAATACTGCCGATAAATTGGCGCGCATGACCAAGATTCCTTTGCTGGTGGTAAAGAATCAGGCCACGCGTGCCTACCGCAACGTATTGGTTCCGGTCGATTTCTCCGAAAACTCGAGATGTGCCGCACGGATGGCGCTGAAAATCGCACCCGATGCTCATGTGATCTTTTTGCATGTATTTGATGTGGTGATCGAAGAGCAAATGCGATATATGAATGTTCCGGCGGATACGATCAGCCAATATGATATCAAGGCGCACGAAGATGCCAGGCGCGATTTGAATCAATTTATAGCCGATCTCCAGATCGAAAACCATTCACACTCCCGCACGGTGATTTTTGGTAATCCCGGGCACATCGTGTGTGACTATGCCAGGACGATGGAGCCGGATCTGATCGTGCTGGGAAAACATGGGCGATCCCGGTTCGAGGAATTCTTGCTTGGCAGCGTCACGCGGCATGCGATTGATCAGACTTCTTGCGATATCTTGGTGGTCACGGCTCGGCCGGGAAGTATCGAATAGCAAGCTACCCCATTGGTGGATTGCACAACTCCTGGTTTGGGCAGTTCATGTTTTATGGCTGGTTACCCGTCAATGGATCTGGAAGTGATTGATTTCCAATGCTATGAATTGCGTAAGCTGATTCCGGGTGAAGTTATTGTCCGCTACGAGTACAAGAGTACGCTTGTCGTTGAAGCTCGGACCCAGGGTAATACCTTCGATATTACCCACCGCAAGCGTCGAGCCATCCGTATTTTTCAGATCCGACAAATCCAGCAGCAAGATTTTTTTCACGGATTGGATGCTTCTGCCCGCGATGGATTCCATCCCTGAAATATCGGTGGCGTTGCGTGCATCGGCATAATAAAGCCGAACGGTGTAGCCGGTCGAGGCGTTGCCCGGCATGGCTGCGCCGCGTGTGAATGAGCGCTCGATAGTGATGAATTGGCGGTCCCCAATGGCAATAAAGTCGGTCAGCCCGTTGGTGGCAAAACCAATGAAGGACGCCGGAGCGAAGACTATGGGTCCGACATCATAAATATATTCGGCACCCGGTTTTCCGCTGGCGATGTCGAAGGCGAGAATGCGGGCACGTGAACCCGTAAAAATATTGGAGGGTGGAGAGTCCTGGATCAAGCCGTTTTCGGTGGCGGTGTATAAGGTATCGCCGTCGACCGATATCGCCAGGCTTTCGAATGCGAGATTGTTGTAAATGCCCTTGTCGCCCGGAAACAGGCCCATATTGGAGCCGCTCGGGTAGTAGCGAGCGGGTACTTCGAAATCGCGGCTATGGCTGCCATCGGGATTCATTTCGCGCACCGTAGGGTTCTGGAAATCGAAAATGCCGCGGTGTCCCTCATTGCTCCAGTAAATTTTATTGCGCGTGATATCGAAACGCAGGCCTTCCGGGTCCACCGAGTTGCGTGTGAACGCATCGCCACCGGGCCGCCGAATGGTGGTCACGGCGTGGAATGTCACGCCAGCCATGCCTGGCGTGGGGGAACGCTGAAACCGGGCAAGATCGAGAGACAGTTCATAGAAGCGCGCCGGACTGGTCTTGCTCCGGTCATCACTGATAGCCAGGTAACGATTGGTAAGGGGGTTATAATCCAAGGAGGACAAGCCGCCGACGGTGGTGCCAAGAAAGCTTGTCTTGTTGGGTACGATTTGCTGGCCGATATAGACCAAACTGAAATCGGCGGCGTAGCCATTCGCTTGAACGGGAGCGGCACAGCTTGCAGCGAGCACAACGGCAAGAATCATCCCGGACCCGGCGGCGGACCACTTGCTTTCCAGTTTGGATCCTCGATTTAGAATGACTTTTATTGCCACTGGATCTTTGCTGCCACGGGGTGGATCCAAGATTGTTTTCATGAACGGGACTTTATCAGAAGTCATTGAATGCTGCCGCGAAGTTCTTGCAAGCGGAGGAAATACGCTGCAGCGCAACCTGATACGCGTTCCGGCGCTCACTTTCGGCTCCTTCGCTTTCGCGTTTTAGAGCTTCTCATCTTCCAAGGCAGCATTGCATGCCTCTGGCAAGAGCATGGATTTCTTCAAGGATTCCCTGGGAATCATAAGCAGGTTTACCCATATTGGAATTCAGGCTATATTGATATTGCGCGTAGCGGATAGCCGTTGCCTGCTGGCGGCATCGTTGGCATTGATATTCACAGAAAATGATATATGATTAATCTATCTCATGATAGAGTCATAAAAAGGGGTTTTCGGCTGGCAATAGCCACTGCCGCGCTAATGGCAGCGGGCATGTCTGGATGTGCCAGCTTCAAGGAAGTCCGGACGTTTGCTTCACTTTCTGCGAACGCCGCCAGTTATGAGACGCTCACCAGAGACTATATAGGGGCGCTGGACAGACGCAAGCAGTATCAACCCGAAAAATTTCATGGCGATCTGGAGACGATGAAAATTCGCCGGGAGGCGCAGCGCACCAGCCTGGATTTACTCCAGCAAACTGTAGCAGACTATATGCAAGGTCTCGGCAATCTGGCCGCTGGCGATATCAGAACCTTCGACAGGTCGCTTGGCAATCTCAGCACCAGCCTCAACAACGCGACATTGCTGGACCGTAATGAGAAAGAAGCCATCGGCGCACTTTCGACTCTGCTCGCGCGCACCGTCACGACACTCTACCGGCAGCATGAAATGAAGCAGCTTATCCACGACGGCAACCAGCCGCTTCAGGATGTGATAGCGGCTGCCCGCAAGATTGTGAAGCGCGGTATCGTAGCCGATTTACAGACGGAATCCGCGCTGGCCGGGCGATACTATGATAACTTTATGCTGGCGCCGGGCAATCCCGTGGAGCCTGTCGCAATGGCGCTCGCAAAAGAAGCCAGGGTGGAAGCACTGGAGCGCGTGGACAACCGTATCCGGGGCGCGCAGCGCTACGATGCAGTGCTGGAGAAAATCGCGGGAGGCCATCAATATCTTTATGACCATAGAGATAGGGTCGGCCAGGATGATTTCGGCCGGCAGTTCAAGCCAGCTGTTGACGAGCTTCGCACCGCTTACCGGAGCTTGCTTGACGTTTCGCGGTAAAAAAGAGGGAAGGGCAGGCATGGAAAAATTGACGCCGGACGATGCTTTTGAGTTGGGCAACTTGTTTCGAGACGCTGCAATCGAGCTCGGAAACTGGCGCATCAAAAATCGGGCCAGCTTGAGCCAAAGCCAATGGGTCGAGCTCGATGAACGCGAAATCAGGCTTTTGAATGATGCGTCCGGGATATATACCAACGCGATAGGGTTGGTCCTGGCCGAGAGCCAGGCCCCGCTTGCTCGCCTGCAGTCCAGTGTAAAAAACGCAAAATCAGCCATTCGGCGCATCGTCATCTTCAAGCAAGCGCTTGATCTCGCGTCCGCGCTGATCCTCTTCGCCGGCGCCGTGATATCCGGCAATGTTGCGGGAATTCCCGCCGCGGTCGTCGCGCTGGAAGACGCCGCCGCAGCTATCGTTGAATCCTCTGATTCGGAATCATGATAATCCTAAATGCGGTAGCTGACCGCAATTTGACCCTCACCTGTTGGATGAGTCTGCTACCGGGCGGATTGCACGGTTCTTGCGGTACATGGCTGCGTTATAATGCCTTGAAATGGGGTGCCCTGGAGCGTCGCGTGAGGGGTCCGCGAAGCGGCGATCGGTCAGCGCAGAGGATGGCCGAGACCGCGCTCATGTTCCATGCATGCGGCGCCCCCATTCCGCTGCGGGGTCGCGCCTTTCTGCGGGAAGCACTGCTCCGCCCTGCGTTGCGGACGCACCATTCCGCGTCGTCGTACCTGACCCTGCACCCCGGAAACTGCACACTCCACCTCGTCCAACTACCGGATTTAGGATAATCTGAGATTGGCGACGTCATGATCCTCGCGATGACGCTCCGGCTTCTTGCTCGTTCACCAGCATGTCTTCATTACTGATTCCGGTGCCGCAATGCCGCAAATTGCGCATCCACCCATGAATAAAGGATTGATCATCATTGCCGCCGCATTTGTCATCGCCGTTACGGTGCTGGCGGGATGGTCTCTCGTGCGCCAGCAGGATAATCCAAATACATTGGAGCTTTTCGGCAATGTTGACATTCGCCAGGTTTCGCTGGCTTTCAATGGCAGTGAACGGGTTGCTGAAATGCGCGTGCAGGAAGGCGACCGGGTCGAGGCAGGACAAGTGCTGGCGACGCTCGATACACGTACCCTGGCACTACAAATCGCGCAGGCCCAGGCGCAGATTGATGTGCAGGAGCAGGTTTTGTTGCGGCTGAAGAACGGCACGCGCCCCGAAGAGGTGGATCAGGCCAGAGCTGACGTCGCTTCCGCCCAGGCTGACGCGGATCTTGCTGCGCAACAGCTTAAGCGCCTGCTGGATGTGGAAAAAACCGCTGATAAGGCGATCAGCCAACAGGATCTGGACAGTGCGCGCTCACGCCGCCAAGTCGCAGAGGCACAGCTTAAAAATCGTAAAAAAGCGCTGAGACTGGCGGTGATCGGTCCGCGGGAGGAAGACATCGCGCAGGCCGAGGCGCAACTGGATGTTTCCAAAGCTGAGCTGGCTTTGCTCAGGCACCAGATCAGCCTGGCCGAGTTGAAGGCGCCCATGAATGCCATTGTGCGCTCACGCCTGCTGGAGCCGGGAGATATGGCTTCGCCGCAACGGCCGGTCTATGCGCTGGCTATTACCGATCCGAAATGGGTCCGCGCGTATGTCACCGAAGTCGATCTGGGACGGATCAAGCCGGGCATGAGCGCACGCGTGACGACTGACAGCCATCCGGATCAGCCCATTCGGGGCCATGTCGGCTACATTTCTTCGGTGGCGGAGTTCACCCCGAAAATAGTGCAGACGGAAGAACTGCGTACCAGCCTGGTCTATGAAGTCCGTATCTTCGTTGACGATGCGGAAGATCGTCTGCGCCTGGGCATGCCCGCCACCGTTCGCATATCCCTGGATAATCATCGTGACGCCCCCGGGGCGGCACAGTGACGCATCCATCTGCGGCGGCACTGACCGCGCATGTCCTCCATAAGCGATTTCTGATCAAGGAATCCGGCCAGACGATTCACGCAGTCGCCGACATCACGCTGGCCATACAGGCAGGCACGCTTACAGCGCTGGTGGGTCCCGATGGCGCGGGTAAAACCACTTTGTTGCGGATGATGGCCGGATTGATGAAACCTGATGAAGGGCAACTTCACGTGTTGGGTATTGATGTCGCGGCCAACCCGCAGGCGATTCAGGATCGCATCAGTTATATGCCGCAGCGCTTCGGCCTGTATGAAGACCTCAGCGTGCAGGAGAATCTCGATCTCTACGCCGATCTGCATGGCGTGCCACAAGCCATGCGCCTGAAACGCTACGCACGGCTGCTGGAAATGACCAATCTGGCGCGCTTCACCGCGCGTCTTGCGGGCCAGCTGTCCGGGGGGATGAAGCAAAAATTGGGGCTGGCCTGCACATTGGTGCGTTTGCCGGAGCTCCTGCTACTGGATGAGCCAACGGTGGGCGTGGACCCGCTGTCACGCCGGGAGTTATGGGAAATCGTTCAGCAAATGATTGACGACGAGCAACTGACTGTCCTGGTCAGTACCGCCTACCTTGATGAAGCGGAACGCTGCGCCCGAGTATTCGTGTTGCATGAAGGCAAACTCGTGGCTCAGGGAAGCCCGGCGGAAATCCGCCATCATGCCCGCAGCCTATGTTTTATCGTCACGCCGCCGCAAGGTCAGCCACCGCGTTTTTTGCAGACACGCTTGCTGGACAATACTGAAAACATCATTGATGCAGTTCCGCAGGGGGGAGCCGTACGTTTCATTCGGCGCCCAGGGGGCGATCAGCGGCATCTTGATGCCTTGCTTGGCGGGGCTCCGGTTACGGCCGTCGAGGAACGCCTGGAAGACGGGTTTATGATGCTGCTGCACAAACAGTACGTTGCTGAGCCGAGGGAGACTATTGCGCTGAAGGCTGCCGTGCGGCTGAAAGCGGTTGAAGTCGAAAGCCTGGACAAAGGTAAAGATCATGCCGGTGATGTGATTATCGAGGTGCGCGACCTGGTGCGCAGGTTTGGTGATTTTACCGCGGTGGACAATATCTCGTTTTCGATCCGGCGCGGGGAGATCTTCGGTGTGCTGGGGCCGAATGGTGCGGGCAAGACGACGACCTTTCGCATGCTTTGCGGCCTTTTGCCGGCCAGCAGCGGTTTCCTTCGGGTGGCCGGCGTCGATCTGCGGCATGCGCGTGCGATCGCGCGTCGCAAGATCGGCTACGTATCGCAGAAATTTGCGCTCTATGGTGATCTTAGCGTGATGGAAAACCTGGAGTTCTTCGGCAGTGCCTATGGTTTGAGCGGAGAGCGCTTGCGCGAGCGTATCGCCGTTGTCATGCGACAGTTTGACTTGCAGGATAAAGAAAAGTCACCCAGCGGGCAGTTGCCCGGTGGTTATAAGCAGCGCCTCGCGATGGCAGTGGGGTTGCTGCATGAACCTGATATTCTGTTCCTGGACGAACCTACCAGTGGAACCGATCCGCAGAGGCGCCGCGAATTCTGGCGGCGCATTACCGCGTTATCAGAGGTAGGAACAACTATCATCATTACGACGCATTTCATGGAAGAAGCCGAGTATTGCGACCGTATCGTTATCCAGGATGCCGGGAAGCTGCTGGCACTCGGCACACCGCAGGAGGTCCGGACGCAAGCGGGCGGAAAAGACAGCCGGTTGAACATGGAAGAGGCGTTTATCAGCATCGTCGAGCAAGGCCGCCAGAGAGACAACGAAACCGCCGCAATGGAAATCAGGCCATGAGCGAAAAAACGGGAGCAGGCCAGTCAGACAAGAAAGGCGGCAAGGGATACAAAGGTTTCTGGCTGCGCCTGATCTCATTGACCCGCAAGGAAATCCGCCAGTTGCTGCGTGACAGGAGCAATCTTGCCATTGGTATCGGCCTGCCGATGGTATTGATCCTGATTTTCGGCTATGGCCTCTCGCTCGATGTCAAGAATGCGCCCATAGCGGTGGTGCTGGAAGATCCTTCGCCCTTGGCGGCCGATGTGATCGCGGGCCTCGAGCTTTCGGCGTATATCTCTCCTGTGATAGTCACTTCGATGCGCGAGGCCGAGCGCCTGATGCTGGCACGCGAGATAGATGGCATCGTGCGGATACCCAGTGATTTTTCCCGCCGCCTGACAGCGGGCAATGCACAGGTGCAACTTCTGGTGCATGGTTCCGAGGCCAGCCGCGCCCTCATTATCCGCAGCTATGTCAGCGGCGCCGTGGGTCAGTGGATGCAGCGTCAGTCAGACCGCGGAGCGGTGGCGGACACTGTCGGCCCAGGTATGGTTACGGTGATTGAACGCATGTGGTTCAACGCCGCCAATACCAGTACCTGGTATCTGGTGCCGGGGTTGATCGTGCTGATCATGACCCTGGTCGGCGCCTTCCTGACCGCAATGGTCATGGCGCGGGAGTGGGAACGCGGTACCCTTGAAGCATTGTTCGTTTCACCGGTGCGGCCCTGGGAGATTCTGCTGGCAAAAATTATTCCGTATTTCCTGGTGGGCATGCTGGGTCTGGTGCTGTGTCTGCTCGCCGCGCACTTTCTCTTCCAGGTGCCGAGGTACGGCTCGCTGGTGATACTGCTGATCAGCTCGATGCTCTATCTGTTAGTAGCGCTGGGTCTCGGACTGGTAATTTCTTCAATGACCAAAAACCAGTTCCTGGCTAGCCAGGTCGCACTGCTTGCGAGTTTCATGCCGGCGCTGATGCTCTCGGGTTTCCTGTTCGACCTGCGCAACGTACCCCTGGTTATTCGGCTTGTCGGCCACGCACTGCCGGCCACCTACTTCATGGAGCTGATCAGGACGCTGTTTCTGGCAGGCAACGTGTGGCCCCTGATTTTCAAGAACTGTGCGATTCTCGCCGGCTATGCCGTACTGCTGCTGGGACTGGCGCGGTTCGTTACCCGCAAGAAACTGGACTGAACCCAAACCTGGCAGTTGACCGCTCATTTATTTTGCTATTATTATGATAAATAACAATATCTTATGCGGTTTGACTTTCGCCTTTTGGGTGAGTCCGCTACAGGGCAGATTGCACGGTCTTTACGGCGCATGGCAGCGTTGCAATGCCTTGGAATGGGGCGCCCTGGAGCGTCGCACGAGGGCCCCCGCGAAGCAGGGATCGGGCAGCGCAGGGAATGCCGTGATCGCGTTCCAAAGCGCCCGCATCCCGCTTCGGGGTCACACCTTCCTGCGGAAGAAGGCGCTGCTCCGCCCTGCGCGGTCGCACCATTGCGCATCATTGCGCCTTGCCCCCCACCCCAAAAACCGCACACTCCGCCTCGTCCAACTGCCGGATTTAGGTTGAGCCATGCACGATTTTCTGCACCGCATTGCCAGCCTGTGCCGTAAAGAGCTGCTTGCCATTTTCAAGGATCCTGCCAACCGCGTCATACTCGTTTTTCCATCCCTGATAGAAAGTTTTCTGTTTGGTTATGCCGCAACCTATGATCTGGTGGATATACCCTATGCATTGCTCGACCAGGACCGCGGAGCCATCTCGACCGGACTGGTTGCGCGTTTGGACGGCACGGGTATATTTCATCGTGTCGCGACCCTGCAAACACCCGACGATATTGCGCGGGTAATCGACTCGCAGCAAGCGTTGATCGTGATCCAGATCGGCCCGCGGTTCGAGCAGCAGCTGAATGCGGGCGAATCTGCGCCGATACAACTGATACTCGATGCGCGCAATTCCAATACGGCCGGTTCTGCCGCCGCTTACCTCGGGCTTGTCATCGAGTCATATAACACGATACTGCGCGGCGGTGCCGGGCCGCCGCTCACCGTCGAGTGGCGCGCCTGGTACAACCCCAACCTGGAGACACGGTGGAACCTGTTGCCTGGCTTGATCGCATCCCTCAGCATGCTCCAGATGATGATGCTGTCCGCATTGTCCGTCGCCCGCGAACGTGAAAATGGTACGTTTGACCAATTGCTGGTGACGCCGTACTCGCCCATCGAGATCATGATCGGCAAGGCTATCCCGACCATCATGATCGGTATGGTGCAATCCACTATCGTGCTGTCGGTGTCGCTGTTCTGGTTCAAAATACCGATGGCCGGTTCGTTGCTGGCGCTCTATGCCGGGCTGGGGTTGTTCGCCATTGCGAGCGTCGGTATGGGGCTGGCGATCTCGGCGGTTTCGGCAAACATGCAGCAGGCCATGCTCTATACATTCGTACTGATCATGCCGCTGATTTTGCTCTCCGGGCTGGCCACGCCGGTGCGCAATATGCCTGAATTCCTCCAGATCGCCACGCTGGCCAACCCGTTGCGCTTCGCTATCGACCTGGTGCAACGTATTTATCTGGAGGGGGTAGGCTTGTTTACTCTCATTCACGATCTGATTCCCCTGCTGATCATTTCAGCTATTACGCTGCCACTGGCTGCCTGGCTGTTTCGCAATCGTCTTTTATGAATTTAGCATGGACATTCCTCCTATTGACGCGCAAGGCACGACTGAAACGCAAGAGGCCGGTTTCTTTTCCTCGGGCAGTCTGCTAGCATTTCCCCCGTCACGGTGAAGTGCAGCGAAATTGAAATGGAGACAATCAAACGGCATGATTTGGGGTGATTAAAAAGGGACGAATAAACTTTATGCTCCTGCTGTTCATCCACTTCCCAACGTAAAAATGATCTCCAAATCTAACTATACAAAATGGATAATAATTTCTGGACCGGAAACAACAATAGCATAACCATGGTTTGGCGGCATGCCAGAACAAACCGATGATGGGTTGCTAAAAGCGCGGGGAAGCATTAAAAATCATATATCAACGAGATTTCTGTAGAGAACCAGGAGGGAGAATCCATGATACATATCAAGCGGCATCACAGGATTGCGTTATTGATTACCGCGTCGTCGTGGTTGATAAGTTCAACGGTAATGGCCGATGCGGTCACTGACTGGAATCGCACGGCGGGCGATATCGTGGTCAATGCGGGAATGGGACCATTGCCCGCCGACCGGGCGCTGGCAATCGCTTCCACGGCGGTATATGAGGTGGTGAATGCCATCACCAAACGCTATCCGGCCAGTGGTTTGAAGCTGGAGCCAGCTTCCGGAGCATCAACCGATGCCGCGATTGCGGCGGCAAATCATGCCGTGCTAACGGAACTTGTGCCAGCTCAACAGACAGCCATCGCCACCGCCTACCAGGCGGCCTTGTCCAGGGTACCGGATGGGCCGGCGAAGGTGAGCGGCATTGCCGCCGGAGAAAAAGCAGCGAAGGCTGTCCTGGCAATGCGCGCCGATGACGGATTTGCGGCGGGGGAAAACTACCGGCCGCACACCAGCGCGGGCGTCTATGTCCCCACCGTAATTCCGGAGGCTCCGCACTGGGCGCGGATCAAGCCGTGGCTGATGACCGGCTCCGCGCAATTCCGCCCCGGCCCGCCCCCCAGCCTCACGAGCGAGTTGTGGGCACGTGATTATAATGAGGTCAAGGCGCTTGGCGGCAAGAACAGCACTCGCCGCACCGCTGCGCAAACTGATATCGCGCGCTTCTGGGAAGAGGTAATGCCTCCGATTTATCATGGTATCGCACGTTCCGTTGCCGATGCTCCAGGACGGGAGATTACGCAAAATGCACGCCTGTTCGCGGCATTGACGCAGGCTACGAACGATTCGCTGGTCGCCGTATTCGACGCCAAGTACCACTACAATTTCTGGCGGCCGGTTACCGCGATCCGCAACGCCGATATCGACGGTAACGATGCCACCGAACGAGATCCCTCCTGGGTACCCTTCATCGACACACCCATGCATCCCGAGTATCCCTGCGCGCATTGCATCATTTCCGGAGCCGTCGGCGCGGTGCTGCGAGCGGAAATCGGAGCAGGGCCTGCACCCGCCCTGACGACCGTCAGCCGGGCTGCCGGTGGTGTGGCGCGAAACTGGAAAACAATCGACGACTTTACCCAGGAAGTGGCCAATGCGCGCATCTATGATGGTGTTCACTACCGCAATTCCGGGGAGGTAGGCACTGCCATGGGTCAACAGATTGGCGAATTGGCAGTAACCAGGTATCTGCTGCGGGTCAAGTAGGCGGCAAGACTGTGCGCAGCCTGTTTCGGGGTGGGCTGGCGCCGTTATTCCATTTTCACTTTCGGAGGTGCGCGCATAATTCCAGCGCGGCCGGTTCCGCGACCGCTTGCATCGGGCTGGTCATCGAGTCGTATTGCACGACATCACGCGGGCGGCACAGAGCCGCTGCTCGGCGTCGAGCGGCGCCCCTAGTCCCCAATCGCACGATGGGACCCGTAGCCCGGCCAGGATAAAGAGTCTGGTCATAATCATGGAGTCTGAATGGACGTCAGCGGGAAAGTGGAAAATCAGCTAATCAAGCTCCAGGATATATCCTGCATCCTGGAAGAAGGGAGTTTCGACGACAAGCTGTTACAGCTCGCGGAAAAGACCGCCAGAATCCTGGGTGCCAAAAACTGTTCCATCATGCTTTTAAATGATGGCGAATCCGAGAATCCGCGCATGAGAGTTTGTGCCAGCTATGGTTCGCTGCCGGCAGCCGCGTACAAGGAATCCGTACGCAAGGGGGAGGGCATTGCAGGATATGTCGTTGCCACCGGAAAATCATTATTCATCGAGGATATCAATAAATCGGAGTTCGCCAATCAGGCGCGGCGCACCAATGATTCCCATAAAAGTCTGCTTTGCTCGCCAATACAAATTAACACTTGCATAGCAGGCGTGGTCAATGTCACGGGTTGCAATAACGAAGCATCCTTCAAACCGGGTGACCTGAATCTGCTTGATGTCATTGCCCTGTTCATCGGCAAATCGATTCAGACGATGCAACTTCAGAGCATACTGAATTCACGTTTCGCCCAGTTGGCGCTGATACAGGAGACCCAAAAAAAAATGAGCAATTCACTGGGAAGTGCTTTGCATAATCCGGATCAGATTGCAAAAATCATGGCAAAATCCTTCTATAAGGAAATGATCCGCCTGGGTTTCGGCTCGGGCCAAGTCATCAATGTTGCGTCGGATATCATTGCTCAGTTGAACACTCATTTGCAGCGGCACAGCAAACGTATGAAGCGGGGGCAAAAAGAGTCCCCCGATGAAACCCCATAACAATTTCAGTAATCCCTGTTTAGAGATTCCTAGGAAATCGCCACAAACCTCGCCTCTGATGGCACGCCCTGATTATCGACCACGAACAGCATATAGGACCCCGGTGGCGCGATATTGCCATGAGCGGGCGCCTGGGTTTCCAGGGTGCTGGCGGTACGGGAGCCAATCGGCAGTTTGATATATCGCTGTCCGGCATCGGTGGGGTGCGTCACCGAAATTGGTGCAATCAACACCACTGCATTGATATCCGCGGCTTGTGGCGTTTCAATCACAAAAGCGCTCGCATAGGTGACAGAGCAGGGGGCGCATTCGCTATCACCGGGCGCGCACCCAGACTTAGATAGCCGGGCGAGTAAAGCTCCACCGAATGCTGGTCGGGGTCCGTCGTGCCGGGGGCAACGCCGCCCGCTGCCAGAACTCTTCCATCCGGCAGCAGAATGCACACCGAGTGGTACTGGCGGGGAAAGTTTAGCGGGGCGCCGGGCGTCCAGGTATTCGCAGCCGGATCGTAGGTCTCTGTTTCGAGCACCGGGGTGGGTGACCATTTCTGACCATTGCTGTGACCGCCTATGATGAGTATCCTGCCCGTGGGTAGCGCCACGGCATTGACATTTGTTCGGCCGAAATTCATATCCGCGATACGCGCCCATGCCGAGCCTGCAATACCGCCGCTGAATTCAATCACTTCGGCGGTAGCATTATTGCGTGCCGTGGCGGGGCCGGACACGCCGCCTCCAAAGACATACAGGCTCGTGTGTTCCGGGCTCACGGTTGTGTCGATCATGAGGAGGCTCATGCCTTCCTGGCGGTCATAAAACTGCTGCTGCCCATAGTCGGTTGCGGAATAGTCGCGTCCTCATGTTCCATGTTTCTCATGCAGTCAAGCCGATGTTTATGATGCTCGGCATCATCCGGCGCGACAGGGCTGTAATTCGGTACCGCTTCGATTTTCAGGTAGATGTGTCTGATTTGCATGATCCCGGTCTCCTATTTGTCGTAAGCATCAAGATTAAAAATAGCAAAGATCCAGATAGATACAAGGAGGGAACAGGTGCCTTTAGCCGAAAGCTTCCGATTATGCTGATTGAGATATACTGATATACATTCTGAAAGGAGGGAAGCATGGCCGAGATTGTTCTCGTGCACGGCATTGACCAGCAGCAAAAATCCGCTGACAAACTGGAAAGCGCGTGGTTGCCCGCGCTGGCGGGCGGTGTGCGGGATGCCGGGTTTGCGGATGTGGCGGACCGGATTTGGCGCAACGCCGGAAAGCCCGGCAGCATCGAAACACGGATGGCATTCTATGGCAGCCTCTTCCTTGTGCCAGGTCAGCAGGGCGATGATCCCGCAGAATTTACATCCGAAGAGGCGCAGTTCGCACAGGTTCTGGCGCTGGAATGGCTAAAGCGCGCCGCCGGGCGAGCCTCGAAGCGGAAGGTTCGGGAAACGGGTGAGCTTGAGCTGGCTTACGTAACCAGGCAGATGGGCACGGAGCAGGGCGCGGGAAGCGTTGTCCGCGGCGCTATCGGAAGTCTGGGCAAAATCTCCTGGTTTGCACCGTTCGGCATGGGCTTTGCTGAGCGCTTCGTCAATCGCTCCCTTGCCCAGGTTACGCGATATCTCACCAACGACACCATCCGTTCCGCAGCCCTCGAATCGGTATTCAAGTTGATTGGTCCTGAAACCAAAATACTGATCGGGCATTCGCTGGGCTCCGTAATTGCTTATGAAGCGGCGCACCTGATGAATAAGCCACTTCCTTTGCTATTGACGCTGGGGTCTCCCCTTGGGCTCCAGACCATCGTTTACCAGCGCTTGCGGCCGCAGCCACCAGGTTTCCCGCCGGCTGTGCGGCGCTGGGTGAATATAGCCGACCGGGATGATTTTATTGCCGCCGAACCGGACCTTGAAGGCTTGTTCCACGCAGGAATACCCGCCAGCGCATCGTTCGAGGGCGGCTACACCGTGGACAACGGCGCCGATCCTCACAACTCGGATTTCTATCTCGGCAAGGCACAGATTGGCAGGGAAGTGGGAGAGATGTTTGGCGGCGATGCTGCAAACGCTGTGGGTTGACCAGATTCAGCTTGAGGTCAAACGATCAATCGATTCCTTGATAATGAGGGTATTCGGATGATCGGGGCCGAGTATGCGCTCCTGATCGGGGAGTAGTGCCTGGAACAGTCGCAATGCTTCACGGGCGTCTCCGCACTCGGCAGTGAGGTACGCGATGTTGCTGCGGATTATGAGCACGGCTGGATGATTGGGGCCGAATATACGCTCCTGGTCGGGGAGCAACAGCTGCAATAGCCGGAGCGCCTCCCGCGCATCGCCGTTGCGCGCGGTCGAGTAGGCGATATTGCTCCGAATTTTGAGCGTGTCCGGGTGATCCGGTCCCAGTAAGCGCTCCTGGTCGACGAGCAGTGCTTTGAACAGTCTTAGTGCTTCCTGAGAGTCCCCGCATTCGCCAGTCCAGAGGGCAATATTGTTGCGGGTGGTGAGCGTGAGCGGGTGATCGGGGCCCAGTACACGCTCTTGGTCAGGGAGCAGGGCCTCAGCCAGTCGCAGCCCTTCGCGAGCATCTCCGCACAGGGAGATTGAGTAGGCTATATTGCTGCGGGTCTTGAGCGTGTCCGGGTGATCCGGTCCCAGTATGCGCTCCTGGTCGGGGAGCAGCGCTCCGAACAGTCTCAGTGCTTCATGGGAGTCCCCGCATTCGCCAGTCCAGAAGGCAATATTGCTGCGGATCGCGAGCGTGTTCGGATGATCGAAGCCCAGCACACGCTCCTCGTCGTGGAACAGCGCTTCGGCCAGCCGCAATGCTTCGCGCGTGTCTCCGCTGTTGCCGGTCCAGAGCGCGATGTTGCTACGAGTCTTGAGCGTGTCCGGGTGATCCGGTCCCAGTATGTGCTCCTGGTCGGGCAGCAGTTCCTGGAACAACCTGAGCGCCTTGCGAGGATTTCCGCAATCCCCGGTCCAATGGGCGATATTATTGCGAATCGTGAGCGTGCCCGGATGACCCAAGCCCAGCACACGCTCCTCGTCGGTAAGCAGCGCTTCGGCCAGCCGCAATGCTTCGCGCGTGTCTCCGCTGTTACCAGTCCAGAGCGCGATGTTGCTACGAGTCTTGAGCGTATCCGGATGATCGGGTCCCAGTATGCGTTCCTGGTCGGGGAGCAGTTCCTGGAACAACCTGAGCGCCTTGCGAGGATTTCCGCAATCCCCGGTCCAATGGGCGATATTGTTGCGGATCGTGAGCGTGGCCGGGTAATCGGGTCCAGATACACGCTCCTGGTCGGGGAGCAGCGCTTCGGCCAGACACAATGCCTGGTGAACGTTTCCACACATGCCAGTCGAGTATGCGATATTGCTGCGGGTCTTGAGCGTATCCGGGTAATCGGGTCCCAGTACGCGCTCCTGGTCGGGGAGTAGCGCCTCAAATAGCCGCAGCGACTCACGCGGATCTCCGCATTCGCCGGTTAAGTGAGCGATGTTGTTGCGGACAATAAATGTAACCGGGTGATCTGAGCCAACTACCGTCTCTACTCGCATCAGCCAAAGCCGCCAGCGACGCAGGTTGTCACGAGGGATGGGCGAGATTCTTGCGGAAAGACTCGCCAAGGCACTGTCGGCCTCCCCAAGCGTCCATAAATGCTCTGCTTCACGCTCGAAGGCATAATGCTGAATGGCGTTATTCAAGTCTGTTGGGCCTGCGCCAGGAGGTGCGAGCGCCTCAATGCCGGCAATAAGGGCCTTGTGTGCGGCAATGATTTCTTGCGGGGCGCGGGCAGTAACGTAATCGACGAGCGTCTGGTGGAAAAGACCGGCATGCTCGTTCTCCGTACCTGCCGCACTTCGCACCGCGAGGCCCCGCAGCCGCACCAGCTGGTCGCGGACAAGCGCCGGGGACCTCGGGCCGCCAAGCGTTTCGCTTGCCTTGCATAGCAGCGGGAGCGGCAACAGGGGACCCGCCCCAGCGGCGGCAAGAATCTCGAGCACACGCCGGGGGCTCTCGTCCTCACTGACGCCACAACGCGAAAGCATCTCTTCATAGGCATCCCCCAGAGCGAGCCGGCCGGCGCCTATGGGTGCCTCGGGTTGTTCGTCAAGCAGATCGGCAAGCACGCGGGCCACGAGCCAGCTACCTTGGGCTGCCTGAGCAACCTCCGCCTGACGTGCTGGTGGAACACTGCGCTGTTCGAGATACTGATGGATTTTTTCATCTGGCGCGAAAGCAAGAGAATATGACGAAGCTTCCGATGGAAGTTCCGTATCTGGCCGGGCAGTAACCAGCAGGTGCACAAAGGCCAACTTGCCCAACTGATTCAGCGCCTCCATTACGGAGCCGCGCGCGCCGGTCGCGAGGCGATCAAGCGCATCCAAGACGATGCGTACCTCCGTGACCTGGGCTGGCTGTTCCAGCCGCCCCAGCCATGTGAGCGGACCGAGCAATTGCTTCTCCAGCGTATCCAGTTTTTGCTGTTCGTCGTAAGGAGTATCGCGCGCGAACGATTGCTGTGCTTCACGGAAGCCAGACACGGACCGGGCAAGCTGTTCGGTCAGGATACGTGCAAGCTCCCGTGGTGTCATTGCTTCATTAAGCAGGGCGATTGCATGTACGAAGCCGGCGGGAACAACCCCCGGCGCGGCCTTCGGCCAAGCCAGCGCCGCCGCCAGCGCCGATTTTCCCGTGCCTGCATCGCCCACCACCGCCACGCAGCGCTCCGCCTGCGAGCGCTTCACAATTTCATCCAGGGCAAGAGTAGACTGATATGCTCGTGTAAGTCGCTGGATTTCATCCGCCAGCGGCGTCTGTGCCCATGGCTCGCGAATACTGGCCGCATTCTTTGCCAGCCACAGCGTTGCGTCAGGATTATAGGCGGGGTTTTGCGCTTCCTGGTTCGGACAGCGTTTCTTAATAAGGGGACGCAGATTAACGCAGTGCAGGTGCTCGGAGGGTTCTGTGGCAACCCCGTCACGCAGCAATGCAACGAGGCTTCGGCTAAAGCAGCCATCCGCCGCCGGACGATCACCCGCGGCGGTGAGAACCTCGAATCGAAGTGTGCCCCCCAGGCCCCGCACCCAGGACTGTGCCGCGCCGAATCCGGCTTGACCCGAATAACAGGCATCGACCACCACAGCCAATCCATCCACTTGGCCCACGGCCTTCTTGTGCGCCTCCTTGATCAGGTTGGTGAGATGGACCGCCGTGTCGGAGTCAGGAGGATTTTCCGCATCTCGCGGCAGCAGGTAGAAGTCGTCATCCGCGCGCTCACCATGACCGATATAGGCAACGAATAGCGTGGCCTCATCTTTCGCCGCGCGCCAGTATGCTTTCTTGATGGCGTCTTTGGTATCCCGGACAGTGGGATCGATGAGCAATCCTTCCCCCTCGAGCGCGGAAACACATGCACCTCGCTCCGGATCGATCATCACCCGATAAAGTTCCTGCGCCGTCTGCGGCAGAAAACCAAGCTGGTTCAGGGCTTCGCATTGAGACCCAATGACCAGGATCCGGCGTTCACTCATGACATATGCATTTCTTCTGAAAAATAACCCTGTTTGTTTTTTTTGCTTCCTGAACTATAAAGAAGTGAAACTAATGTGTATAGAGGTCAGCCGTGATAAGACAGGGAGGTGAATCAAATCATGGAAACAATTCGTGAAGTGACGGAAGTCAGGCTTGCAGTCCTGGAAAGTTTTCCGCCCAAATTGCAGATTACCTCGGCGGGCAACGTGCCAACCGGGGGTTGGTCCAACCCTCGGCTGAGTCCCCTCGTCAATATCCAGGCACCCCCGGATGGAATTTACGATTTCGATTTCGCCGCCGATCCTCCGGCAAGTCCTGCGACGCAGGTGATTTCTCCCATCCATGCGGTTTATGTGTGGGACAGCTTTCCAGCAGGGGTCAAGGGAGTACGGGTAAACGCCGCACAAAATTCGGTCACGGCGTGGCTCGATGATCGTGACCGGCAACCCAACCGCTATATCCTCAGCAATTGCGGGGGCATCAAGCGTGTCGTTTTTTTCCCCAGGGCGCTGGGCCCCCTTGGGGCAGGTGAATCACTATCAGATGCCCAGCTTGAATACAATGGTTCGGAAGGCCAGTTTGTATTCCGGGGGGCAGATATCAGCCAGGAGCAAACCATTCTGGGGTCGCTCGTCTCAGTGACGCTTCAACCCAATGCCGATGCGGGTGGCCTGGATTTCGCCCTGGTGCTGCCGCCGGTTCAACTGGGAAGCCACGCACGGCAGGAGTTCGAAACCTTGGGAATCAAGATTCACAGCCGGGGGCGTGTGATAAGGCCGGCGGGTGCGGAACTTACTTACGAAGTCATGAAATTGAACGGCGTCGCGGAAGATATCCCTATACTTTGAGTAAATTAAATAGGCGCTGATGGGTACAGCGCAGTCCCGAAAGTCTGGATCTCATCGAACAGGAGGTGGTCACGCCGAGGGTGTAATCGACTACAAACGATATCATGGCATGTGATCCGGTATTCGATCGGGCAGATGTGGACTCAATCAAGTAATGTTTCACATTCATATGTGACAATATATATCGTATTTAATATCATGATTTGCAATGATAATTTCATATTAGAAGATTTAATTTTGAATTGCATATCCGTGCAATGCACAAAAATAAGGCTTCCGGTCCCATGACCGAAAAGGCGATTCAACCTGATAGGAAGCCCTCATGATTGCGGCATCCGGTAAAAGAATCATCCTGGTTTACGCTCGTCAGGATGACGGCTGGAGGCAAAGGCTTGAGGAGCGCCTCGTTGCCCGCGCGAATGACAGGGAACGCTTTCCGGCAGGATTGAGCGTGGAGGCATGGAGCGATGAATATCTGGCCGAGTCGGCCCGTGCGCCCGACACGCTGCGGGACGAGTTCGAGAATGTGGCGATAATGCTCTTTCTCGTTTCGGACGATCTGCTCGGTTCCCCCTGTGTGCGCGACGAATCGATCGCGGGCGTGTTGCAGAGCATATTGCTGGAAGAGCGATCGGTATCCCACGTGTTCCGCGTGCTTGTGCGGCTCTCCACGTATTTCCCCGGTTGGCTCGCGTTATTGCCCGCGATTGCAGCAACGCAGGATCAGGCGCTCGCTGATTTCCCTCCAAGCCTGTGCGATGCGGAGCTTGACCGGATAGCGGATATGGTTGCCTCACTTGCTGACACCCAGGGGAAGGTGGAAATGGCGCCCGGCGGGGACTCGAATAGTTTGAACGTCGATGGTCGCAATGAGGCAACCGCGTCAAATCAGGCAACGGAGCAGCCATCCGCGCAGACACCTGGGCAGCCGAATCGGCCATTGACCAAGGGGGCATCCGTAAAATCCCGTCAGTCCCGTCGGCAGCCAGAATCGCCAGCCCCATCCGCTACCGGGACCGTACCGCTGGCGCGGCTCTCTGAATTCAAGACTGCGAGCTCGATTCCATTCTTGATGAATCGGGCAGCAGAGATGGCGTCGGGCGTAACGCCGCCGATTGCCGTGACCACCAGCTTCATGCTGCTTGCGTTCGCCGAAGCCACCGACACGGGGGGCCCATGGACAGCACATTTCCTGCGTGAGCTGATCGACAGGCATACAAAAGAATATGACGCAATACGGGACCGCTATTTCAGAAAACGCGGATCGCGGGGTCTGCAAGCGCGATCCGAAAGCCCGGTTCGCAGCCTTCCTGTGGAGATGACAGGCTACCTGTTCGCGGCGCTGGAGCGGTCGCGCGACATTGCGCAGCGCACGACGCACGATCCCGAAATCCATGCACGCCACCTCCTGGCAGCCCTGTTGCACAGCGATACCACGCAAGAGCGTTCGGGCGCCCTTAACCGCCTCGCCGAGATGAACCTCGATCCCGTATTCGTGCGTGAGGCGCTATGCGAGTGGTTGCGCGGCCATGGAGACGACGATGACGCCTGGGAGGCGCTGCTTATCGGCACGCGCTCGGCGGTGCGCCGATTCAGCGGCTTCATCGCCGATCGCGTGGGTGGCGACGATCTCCTGGATATCCAGAACGATGTGCGCGCGCTTGCCGCATTGATAGCTGCGCGAACCGTCGTGCCGCCGCTCTCCATCGGCTTGTTCGGCGAGTGGGGCTCCGGCAAGACATTCTTCATGCGCCAGTTGCGCGCCGCTATCGACGGCCTGGCGGCGGAGGCGCGCGTGGCGAACCGGATGCAGCGCGATCTTCCCATTTACAAGAACATCGTACAGATCGAGTTCAACGCCTGGCATTATGTCGAAGGCAACCTCTGGGCGAGCCTCGTCGAGCACATCCTTGACAACCTGTATGCGAAGGAAGACCCGCGAATCAGCCGGGCATTGCAGGAGGAGCTGATCAAAAAACTGGCCGAGGAGAAGGCGCTCTCGCAGGCGACAAGCAACGCCGCCGACAGTGCGAAAGCGGCGGCCACCGCCGCGAAGGTGACCCTCGACGCCGCGCAGAAGAGTCTCAACGAAAAAACGGAAGAGCTGGCCCAGCTGAACGCTGAACACGTGCGGAAGGATTTTGTGTTGACCGGCGCCCACCAGCCGGTCGTCGATGCGCTGGAACAACTCAATCTCGGTGCAGTCGGCCGGAGCGCCGTGGAGCTCGAGGGTGCGCTGCGGCAGATCCATGGCGTGCTCGGACGGGGACAGCGATTTCTCGCCCCGCTCATGCATGCAAAGGATCGGAATCGCCGGTTCAACTGGTTGCTCCTCAGCCTTCTCGGGGCACCGGTCATGGCGATCATTATGCGCTTCGTATTGCAGATGCTCGGATCGAGCGTTACCGATATCTATGCTTATGCCACCGGTTTGGCGACGTTGATCGCGTCAGGCGTTCCCTGGCTCAAACAACAGGCCCAGTGGATGTCGCGGCGGCTCGATGAAGCGGAGACAGCGCAGAAGAAGTTCGACGAGGAAATGGCGAAAGAAACCGCTGTCCATGTGCAGAAAGTGACCCAGGCCGAGCAAAGGCTGCGCGAGCTGACAGCAGCTCTCGATTCTGCGCAGCAGAGGCATGCGGAGGCGAAGGCACGCGAGGCCGCTGCCGATGCTGAACTCAAGGCCGCGACGGCCGGCCGCCTGCTTGCCAACTTCATCACCGACCGTGCCGCGAGCAGCGATTATCGCAAGCACCTCGGCGTGCTCGCCCTGGTGCGCGACGACTTCGAAAAGCTTTCCGGGTTGATCGAGGAGGAAAACTGGTCGCTGTCGCCCGAAGATCCGTCCGAACCACCCCGCGCCGATGGCCAGAGGCGGTATGCAAGCCTGGCTGAAGAAGAGAAAGACAAGGACAAGCGCATCAATCGCATTGTGCTTTATATCGACGATCTCGATCGCTGTCCGCCAAATAAGGTGGTGGAGGTATTGCAGGCCGTGCATCTGCTGCTGGCATTTCCGCTGTTTGTCGTTGTCGTCGGGGTGGATGCTCGTTGGATCAAGCGCTCGTTGCAGACGCGCTACCGCGAATTGCTTCATGTCGACAACAGGCCGGTAAATGACGACGGTGACACGGGGCTGCTCCTCGGCTCGGCAACACCCAATGATTACCTCGAGAAAATTTTCCAGATTCCGTTCTGGCTGAGGCCAATGGACGCCGCCGCTTGTGACAACATGGTGCGCGGACTGCTGCGAACGAGCGTAAAGCATTCCAATCAGGACTCGAAAGAGGGGGGACAGGACAAAGGGGCTGGCAAGATAACGATGCCTGTGGCGGAAGCTGGAACGTCTCCCGGGATACCGGTCACGCCGCAGCAGCGGATGTCCGGGGCAAGCGCACCGGCGGCGACGCAAGCAAGGCAACAGCAGGCGGCTCAATCCGCTCCGCCGGGGTCCGCATCCGCCGGGAGCAATGCCGGCGCTACCCCAGTTCCGGCTGCCCAACCACCCGCCTACCCGACGTTCGAGAGCCTGGAAATCATTCCTGCCGAACTGGATTTCATGACAAAGCTTGCGCCGGTACTCGGTCGCTCGCCGCGCGCCCTCAAGCGGTTCGTTAACGTGTACCGGTTGATCAAGGTGGGGCTCGGCCCGCACGAGGAGCGCTCGTTCCTGCGGCCGGGCAATCCGCTGGGCCACTACCAGGCCGTGCTGCTTCTCCTCGCGGTCGATACCGGCACGCCCATGCTGGCGCGCAACTTCTTTGCGACAGTGGAAGTCGGGGCGGGTTCCGAGCCCCTGAATGAGGCTGCGCGCGATATCGGTTGGCTCATGAAGGAGATGGACCAGGCCTGGCTTGAGGATGCCCCCGGGTGGCAACGATTACGCAAGTGGCTGGAGGTGCACGATGAGGAGGTGCCTGCCGATACCAGGCTTGCGGTACTTGCACCCTGGACGAAGCGCGTGGCGCGGTTTTCGTTCGAAGTCGGCCGGTCATAAAAGGCAGAGTGCCGTTTTCCGCAATGGGTTATTTGGAATCCAGTGGTTGTAGCGAAATCACCATGAAGAGGTGAAGATCGAGTGACGCAAGAAATTTTTTTATCATGACACTAAATGAAAAATGAGCAGATAACTGCCGCATCCAGGCTTATTTAAGGAGACACATTTCAATGCGTTACCTGATCATCACCGCTGTGTTCACGCTGCTGGCTTATTTCCCCTGGGCTTACGCGCAAGATGCGCCCGCCGAAAACACTACCGCGCGCCAATCAGTTAATCCCGCATCGGCGAATGCACAGCGCGAGGGTGTCGACAAAGGCGAGCTTTATGTCGTGGGCAGAAATGAAGGGAAAAACAAGGAAGATTTCGTTTTTAGGATGGGTGAAAGAATTCATATCAAGGCAACCGGGGATGTTGCCGGAAGGTTAAAAACGGAGCTAGAAAAAACCGGCGCTTCCAGATCCCCCATTCTGCTTTTTGACGGGATCAAGATGGCCAATCTGCCTTCAGCCATATCCCAGCTTGATAATGGAAATATGCTGCGCTTCAGTTTCTATCTAGAACGCAACCCCGCGCTTAAAGAATCCCGCGAGGCATGGGACATGCTTTTCAAAAGCAAGGATGAGTATGTAATGCCCATCGAGGTGGGCATTGCGGTAGGCAGCGAGTTGCCATTGGTGGTGCAATCCGCCTACCCGTTTTTCTTCTATCTTGCCCCGGCGTCCGAAATACTCGCCACCGTCAGCGGCGCCTTGCTGATTTTATTTGTGGCCTACTATCTGATCGTCAACAAGACAAACATGTTGAAGGACCAGGACACCGGCTATTACAGCCTGGGCAAGAGCCAGATGGCCTTCTGGGGACTGATGGTCGTACTGGCATTTGTCGGCATCTGGATATTGACCGGCACCATGGAATATATTCCCCAGCAGGTACTTATCCTGCTAGGCATCAGCGGCGCCACGGGGCTGAGCGCAGTCCTGATCGGAAACAGCAAGAAATCCGGGACCGAGGACGAAATGACCAGGATTCGGGCGGAAGAACAAAACCTTAAGGAACTAAAGGAAAAAAATCCGGCCGGTTTTTCCACGGATAATGAAAACCAGTTGACGGTCCTCTCGCAAAAAATCACGGAACTATCCCATCAGTTGGGTAATCAGGCTCGGCGCACGCGGCCAAGGGGCTTCTGGCGGGAAATTTGCGATGACGGCAATGGCGTGAGTTTCCATCGTCTGCAGGTTGTCATATGGACGCTTGTGCTGGGCATGGTATTCGTGGGCTATGTGGCGGATGGCATGTCTATTCCTGAATTTCCCGAAACTTTGCTTATTTTGATGGGAATCAGCAACCTGACTTATCTGGGATTCAAAATTCCCGAGAAATCATAATGAGGTTTTAGCCACTGATATGTCGATTGGATATATATGCAATGACTTGATCAGACCGGACGGATTATTAGGGGGACCGCTATGTTAGGTAGCGCACCGAACGGCTCAAGGATAAAGAGTATTTCTACGCGCAGGAAATCAAGAAAAATTTATTAACCGTAAATAAAACAGCCGGGCCACTGGCATTGCATGCAAGGCTCCCGGCAATCTGCCATCAAGGACTCAAGGGGAGAGGCGCGCTATGGTTCCTACGGAGTTGGTCAGGCTCTCGGCATTGATGGAGCGCACCAGCGGTATTCCCGATATTAAGATTGGACTCATTGACGGTCCTGTCGTTACCCGGCATGCGGGTCTGACGGGAGGTAACCTCAGGGAGATTCCCGGAAACAATGGAGCAGCCTGCACGCAGGCTAATAGCCTTGCATGCCTGCATGGAACCTTTATAGCCGGGATCTTGTCCGCGCAACGGAATTTCCCGGCTCCCGCTATTTGTCCCGGTTGTACCCTCCTCATACGTCCCATTTTTACCGAAACGACCTCCGGGCGCGAACATATGCCCGGCTCGACGCCTCAGGAGCTGGCAGCGGCAATCCTTGAGTGCATCGGCGCAGGTGCGCGAATCATTAACCTGAGTCTTGCCCTGATGCAGCCTTCCACCAGGGGAGGGCAGGTGCTGGAAGAGGCGCTCAATCTGGCCCTCAAGCGCGGTGTGCTGATTGTGGCGGCAGCGGGCAATCAAGGCACGCTCGGCAGTTCCGCCATTACCCGCCACCCATGGGTCATTCCGGTCGTGGCCTGCGATTTGCGCGGCCGGCCGATAAATGAATCGAATCTGGGCGGTTCTATCGGTACAAGGGGTTTGAGCGCGCCCGGCGACAACATTACCAGCCTGAGCACTGATGGCCAGTCAATTACGCTGAGCGGTACGAGCGTTGCGGTGCCTTTCGTCACCGGGGCCATTGCACTGCTGTGGTCCGAATTTCCTGACGCCACCGGGGCGCAGATCAAACTCGCTATTACGCAAACCTCCATGATGAGGTTACGGCGAGCCTCGATCGTTCCTCCCTTGCTGGATGCGGATACAGCCTGGCAAACCCTGCAGACATTGAGCACAAGGAGGCGAATAGCATGATCAGGGCGAGCAAGAAAGAGGAAGCGGATGATAATGCCGGCAAATCGCCGGATAAAATCGGGCTGCAGCCCCACCGGGTGCGTTTGCCCGGGTTTATCACCGGCGATGAGATCGGGCTTGGCGCCGCGATTAAGCGAACAGGCTCCTATCTGGGGATCCAACCCTGTGGAGGCTGTGAACGCCGGGCAGCCCTGCTCAACCGCTGGCTGGTATTCACGCCTGGGCGGCGGCCCGGATAGGAGAAATCCCCGAATCCGGAATTCCAGGTTTGCTGGATGGAGTCGGTACCCATACCCAAGGAGCCATAAATGACCGAACAAACTGAAACGATGGAACACCCGTTGGAGCCACCGGTTAAAGCAAGCGATATGCGGACGCCCGCGCCTTGTTTCGAGGTTCATTCAAACGCGGCCGTCTCACCACAGGCGGGAGCGGGAACCTGTAGTAGTTGTGGAGGCGGCGGGGGAATAAGCCCCAATGATACCGGAACGATCTCCTACGTCTATGCCATTGGCCGGGTCGAAGCCCGTTTCCCGAATCTCGCCGCGGAAAAGGAATTTGCGCAGGCGACCGGGCGTACAGAGACTACCGGCAAAACCGATCAGCAGGCTTTTCATGCAGTCTTGTCGCAACGTCAGAATCGCTATCTGGTGCGTCAATTATGCTGGGTACTGACCATACAAGGCCTGGAAACCTACCTCCTGCAGCCGCGCGACCCGACGGATATAGATATGCTGGTGGATGCGATCCGGCCCATGCCCGCGCCCAATGATATCGACGTCGTTATCGGTCTGCGTGGCCCCATCGCTCCCCCGGATATGTGCAACGGCCTGATGGTGCCCATCATCGTCTTCGATCAGATTTATTCATTCGGACGCGACGAACTGATCAAGGCTATTCCGAAACCTGAGAAACTCACCGACAAGCAGTTCGGTCCGGCGGCTGAGGAACTGTTCGACAGGATCATGCAAATGACCGATAACGCCGGGGCGACCGATGAGCACCGCGTATTGAACTATCTGGCCATGCGTTATCCAGCCATTTATGCCAAGGCGGCGGAGAAATATGGCGGAGACAATTCAATGACCGGGGTGGAAGTCATCCCCTCATCGTTGAGCAGCACCCGGAAAATATTTAAGGCCATATTCTCTTACACCAACCGCAACACGGATTTTACCGAGAAATTCTTTGTGCGCGTCGATGCGACCGAAGAGTTCCCATTTCTGGTCACCAAGATGTCGCCGTACTATGATCGTTAGCTAACCAATTGAAGGGAGGCGTGAAATAAATTCCATGAGCATGTCGGGATTTATCGCGGAAATATCGATAGTAATAGTAATTGTGGCGGGAAGCAATTCACCGACTCACATCAAGACCGCTACTTCAATCCCTTTTTGGGGGATTATGATTTTATTCTTGATAGCTGGGAACGGAACGGCTGGCGCCTGTGGGCGGTATGTAACCCATAGCGTGAGCAATTGTTTCAGCGGCTTTTTTTAGCCTATCTGATTTTGAATATTTAACCAGGAGGAATTGAAATGAGCATACCACAGTTTAATGCAGAGGCATCGCTGGGTCCAGCCTTGGGCATATACCGGGGAAAGGCCGTTTTTGGCGGAATTTCCCTGGAACGTAGTGGAGGGGTCACGCCGCAACTTCGTTTCCAGTCCGATCCGGATGTGGGCGCATACTTGAGATGCAGGGCGAATGGGGGAAGCGATCTCATATGCCGTTTCTTTGGCGGGCTTCCACCCTTCACAATCGGCAGCTTGCTGATTTCCTGACCGCTCAGCCCGCATAGCGAATTGATGACTTCGGAATCCACCGCATATGGACCGCTTTAAATATTTCAGGAGGTAACGAAAATGAGGATGCCAGGATTTACCGCGGAAGCAACTCTTTACAGATCCAACCGCCAATATATAGCAGCGTCTACAGACATCGTAACGCGGGATCAATCCGTAGTGCGGCCGCAATTCTGCGGGCCGTGTGAAAACGGACGGCGTCAATGCGGTGACTATGGATGGACCTGTTACCCGGATACCGAAAGCCCGGAATGCAATTTTTTAACCGGATGTCCAATAATTTGTCATCAAGGGGGCTTCCGCACTTGGTCGATTCCTTGCGGACAGCCCCCGATTCCTTTGCCCTTTGGATCAGATTTGGCCGGGGAATGATCGTCTTCTTCCCGGAAATCCAGAGGGGATCTTGGCATAATTTTTTTGGATTTGAAGTGCTCCCCCTTGCAGATGTTTTACCCGGCAGCAAAAGTAATTATTAGCGATACGGCTCAATCTTTTCCTTAACCTCCGGCAGTGCCGGTTTATTCGATGGAGACCAACATGGCGACGCCCTTCATATCACCGAACCTGTATCAATTATCCGGCAATAATCTTCACGTTAGCTACTCAACCAGCGGGATCGATGGAAAGCCGCATTTCAGCTATCAGGATGCGCAGCACAACCTGGGTTTTACGGGTGACGACATCCGTGCAGTGGAATGCGACCTCGGTACAGTGGTAAGCGTGACCATCCAACGCACCATCGATTCGGGTTCAACCTCTTTCAGCGTCCTCATCCCTCGAGCTAACCTTGCCGCTGGTGAATCCGTGCGTATTCGCACCAAAGGTATTGTGACAATACATCGATTCTCGATCGTACCGGCTCTCAACCATGGGCAGCTTGATTTATATACCGTTACAACACTGCGTGGCACCGCTTCGCACGTTGATTTCTAGCGGTTTACCCAGCAGTTAGAATTCTCCGCGGCTTGGCCCTTTGTCATGATTCTGTTGCAATCGCCACGGCTCCCGGTATTTCATATGCAAAAGGCAAGCAACCCGTCAATACCTTGTGAGAGTGCACCGTTTTAAGAGGACAAAGAAATGCCACTGAATGCCTATGGAGTACTGAAAGGTCGCCCTGTAAACCGCCAGCTCGGCTCGGGCTCCAATCCACATTATCAGATTCATATCGTCGACGATACGACGCATTATCGCATCGCAGTGAACGTTGCTTCGCAGCTGGCTCCTTCCGAGCTTGAATTTCTTGTGGATTCAAGATTCGATCACCCAATTCTGGCGGAGCTGATCGATAAACCTCTCGGATGGCTTCCTCTGCAATCCCGGCCGGGCGGGGTGGCGCTCGACTTTATTCGCGGCAACTTGTTCGATCCGCGCAATATGCGCGTGCTCCCCTTCAATGTTCCAGGCCCGGACAATGATCTGAACGAAAAAATCGATCAGTTCGTGCAGCGGGCGATGGCCGACGAAGAGGCTTTTGTCTATGCTTTCGGCGAGCGCTGGGGGCCGGAGAACAACACGACCGACAAGATATTCGGTTTTATTCCGGGCAATGGTGTTCATGATATCCACATGAACCAGGGCAATGTGGGACGCTTTATCGGCGATGACGGAGTCTACCAGGATGGGGCTTTGCTGTTTCATTTCCCCCGGACCAGCCAATGGGTCGGCGTATTTTTGAAATTCCAGTCCCAGACCTGGCATACCGATGACAGGACAGGACATCAGATTCGCGTAGAAACCAGCGGCCCGCCATCGGATGAGAACGTTGTGACAAACCCGTTCGTTCCGGGGGGGCAACCTGGCCCCGAAATGCCCGATGGAGCAATCCGCATCATCGCGGCGCTTGTCAATAGCATCCAATCACCCGAAGTCGAGTTCGTAACGCTTCTGAACACCACAAACGAGGCCATCTCGCTGGAAGGCTGGCAGATCGCGGATCGCGACAAGAACAAGATGCGCCTGGCAGGGTCCATCGCGGCTGCAGAGACGCTGCGCATACAACTCATTCCGCCGGTTTTCCTGCCCAACAAGGGTGGAATTATTACCCTTTTGAACGACCGCGGCCTGCGCGTGGATGGAGTAGCTTACACCAAAGAACAAGCACGTAATCCAGGCTGGACGCTGAAATTCTGAACGAGCGGTGTGCCTGGGACCGAAACCCGGCAGGATTACTTTCAAAAATTATTGATATATTCACCAATTATTCTCTCCGCTACCCAAAATAATCGTGGTTGATATGCTCGGGAGCGCACTAAACGTTATACGACGAGGTATGCTGTACTGAGTGCTCTACTGGGCATGCGTTAACCATCAACCACATACACGGTAGAACACCACAGCCGCGCTTTACCCTTTATCGTGATGCCCGGGCTTATGCTCCTCGCGCATCTGTTTCATCTGTTCCCGCTGAGTATCAGTCAGTACCAGCTGGATCTCGTTGCGTATCTTGTTCCGCTGGATGATTGATTCGGTTACCAGATTACCCCGCTCTTGTGCCAGTACTTGTACCTCGCTGCTGTCACCGCTGCCATTTTGCTTGAGTTCACGTAGCGCCTTGCGATTTGTCTGCATCTTTTCCTTCAAATTCGCCATTTGAGATTTCGATTTCTGCAAAACGGCTTCGACCGATGAACGCTGCTCGGGGGTAAGTTTAAGGCGATCCGTCATCCGGTTCAGGAAACGTTCCCCACCATCCATGCCTTGCCCCATCCTGGAATGCGCACCGTGGTGGCATTCCCGCGATGCTTTTCCGGAACTCATGTCGGCTTGCGGGTCTGCCAAGGCAATGGTGCTTGCCAATAAACAGCCGATTAGCAAAATTTTCGTGATAGTTTTCATAAGCTGATTCCTCTTGATAAGTTTTTTACGAATATCGCGATGAGCCCCCACGGCCCGCGCGATATGGGCAAAGAATAAGGCAGGCCCATGTCAAGGTGAGTGATGAAAGCGTAAATGTGTGTAAAGAAGCCGGGAGTCAGCTGTATTTGTTCGCCGTAATTTGGCAATATCCGTAACACGATGAAATTACCTAGGTGTCCGTAACGGCTTTACTTCGGAAAACGGATGGCGCGCATACTACTGGCGGATGACGACATTGAGCTGAGCGATATGCTGATCGATTACCTCAGCAAGGAGGGCTTCGACATCGACGTGGCTTATGATGGCAATACCGCGCTGAGCAAGGCACTGGCCAACCCGTACGATCTACTGATCCTGGATGTCATGATGCCCAACCGCAGCGGTTTTGATGTATTGCGTGAACTTCGCGCGCATTCTTTACTTCCCGTGCTGATGCTGACGGCACGCGGAGACGACGTCGACAGTATTGTCGGGCTTGAGCTCGGCGCGGATGACTATCTGGCCAAGCCTTCCAGTCCGCGTGTACTGGTAGCGCGGATTCGTGCAATCCTCAGAAGAGTGGAGGCAAAAGGCGAGTTGCAAAATGGCGGCGAGCGGCCCGATCAGATCGCGCTGGATGATCTTGTCATGCATACGGGGTCACGCACCGTGGTGTGCGGCAATAATCCCGTATCCATGACCAGCACGGAATTCAGCGTATTGGACATATTGCTGCGCGAAGCCGGCAACGTCGTGTCGAAGGCGAATTTGTCGGAGCGGGCGCTTGGTCGCAAATTGAGCCGTTATGACCGCAGTCTTGACATGCATGTAAGCAATCTGCGCAAAAAGCTGGGTCCGTTATCCGATGGTCAGGAGCGGATTAAAACCGTTCGCGGTGTTGGTTACATTTACGCGCGGACCTGACCGTGCATAGGCTATTCTGGAAAATATTCCTGTCGTTCTGGCTGACGCTGATCATCTTTGCCGCTCTGCTCATGTTCGCGGCTTCGAGTTATCTCGAACATATCCGGACACAACAGGATATCGGCAGCATGCGCGCGCGCTTGTCGGCATACTTCGATCAAGGTCAAGCAGTTGCGAAACAGGGAGGCATGGCAGGGCTCAGAGAATGGCTGGATCGCCTGGACCATCGTGAAGCCATACCCATTTTCCTGATCAACGAGGCGGGAAAGGATCTGCTTGAACGGGAGATTCCAGCCGCCATCATTGCAAGGCTGGATCGAAGGCGAGAACATGCGGAACGCGGAGAGCGAAGAAGGTTGCCTCACCATCAGCCCATCCGGTTACCGGATGGGAGCTCCTACCGCATGCTACCTGACTTTCAGAGTATTACCCTGCTCAGGATTTTGCAGCGTCCCAGGGTTATTGCGCTTCCCGTGGCTGTTGCGGCGCTGGTAAGCGCGCTGATCTGCCTCCTTCTCAGCCGCTACCTTACCTTTCCGCTTGAACGGCTGCGGCGCGCCACCCAGCACATCGCGGCCGGCGATCTTACGCAGCGTGTCGTTCCCTCCATGGGCAACCGCCGGGATGAGATTGCCGATCTGGCAGGTGCGTTCGACAAGATGGCGGAACGGCTGGAAAAAGTATTTGGTGCGCAACGGCAGTTGCTGAGCGATGCCTCCCATGAGCTGCGTTCCCCGCTCGCACGCTTGCAGGTCGCATTGGAGCTTGCCCGGCAGCGATCGCACGGTCAGGTGGAAACCGAGCTTGACCGCATCGAGCTTGAAATAGAGCGCCTGAATGAATTGATTGGCCAACTTCTCGAGCTCTCCCGCCTGGAAGCGGGAGTGGACGCGGCACATGTCGACCAGGTTGATATACAGGATCTGCTCGAAGGACTTATAGAGGACGCACAATTCGAGGCGGGCTCAAGGGGTTGCCAGGTGAAGTTGCAGAAAGCTTTCCCAGCCATGGCCACGGCAAACGCCGTGCTGCTTCACAGCGCGATCGAAAACGTCGTTCGTAACGCCATCAAGTATACAAAACGGGATACGGCAGTTGAAATCAGCATGCTGGAATATGCCGAGGACCCGGACAGGATCACTATTCAAGTGCGCGATCACGGACCCGGGGCGCCTGAAGAAATGCTGCCTTACCTGTTTGAGCCTTTCGTAAGGGTAGAGGAGGCCAGGGATCGCTTGAGCGGCGGGCACGGGCTTGGATTAGCCATCGCCGAACGCGCTATCCGGCTATATGGTGGCGAAATCATGGCAAGAAACGAACCGGACGAAGGATTGAGTATTTACATCCGCCTTGAGCGCGCCAGGACTTGATCAGGACTCGAGAAGCACGATGCGGCCGGACGGTCTCATCGAGGTCGTTACGGATTCGCGCAATAAGACGCTGGTCTTGCCCGGATTGAGAAGCCTGAATACCCTGCTCCGTCTTGCAGAAGCGGCAAGCACGGAGGACAAGCAGGTGACTTTCGAATGTGTTTCAAGTACATTTGGAGCATCTGATTCAAGTCGAAAAAGCAGATCGTCCAGCTGATCATGACTCGATGAATCACCGCTTAAGCCAAACATATCTATCAGTTCTGATTTTTTCATTATCCATTTCCTTGGAGCCGCCGCCAGGATAGATGAATATTCGGTGCTTGACCTAAAATGGGCATCCAGGCCGCCGCAGGCAGACTGAACAATACTTAAACTCGCGCGGGAAGTCGTAAAAGAATGGTTAAATATTGGTTAAATTTCTGCCAGTCGCCGAGAGCGGGATCATGCAAAATCCTTAGCTGTAGACGAGCTTACCCGGAAGATGTGGCCCAAATAGCAAAAACATTGTTATTAATCATAATGCTAACCTGGTAAATAAGCGGTCAACTGCCGGATTTAGGATAATACCAATATGAATACCGGAATTCAGACAAGCTATTGGAAGTTCCATTCCTTCAGGCTGGACAAGGCCAACGCCATACTTTGGCATGATGATCAGGTCGTGCCCTTGCGGCCCAGGAATTTTGCCGCGTTATGTTATCTGATTGAACGGCATGGGCAGCTGGTGACAAAGGACGAGTTGCTGGATAGCGTGTGGCAGCATCGCCATGTCGGGGAGTCGGTGCTGAAAGTGTGCATCAACGAGCTGCGGCAGGCCCTCGGCGATGATGCCCGTGCCCCCGCCTATCTCGTAACGGTCGCGCGACGCGGCTACCGCTTCATCGCCCCCGTTACCCAGGTCCATCCATCAGAGCAATTGGAAGAACCTGCGAAAAAATTCCCTGCCGGCATCCGCCGCGCCCCTCAATCCGGTGCTAGAGCAAACTGGTGGATCGGCCGTGAAACAGCTCAGGCCCAATTGCTGGCTATCTGGCGGCATTCGCTGGAGGGTCTGCGCCAGATTGTTTTCCTGACAGGCGAGCCGGGAATCGGCAAAACTACCCTGGTCGAAATGTTCCTCAACGAGGTGAGCGATTATGCCCCGCTGGTTTTTCGCATGCGCTGCGTGGAGCATTTTGGTCAGGGCGAGGCACTGCTTCCGATGATTGAAGCCATCGAAAAGCATTGTCGGATGCCGGAAGGCGCCAAACTGATCGAGCTGTTGCATCGCCACGCACCGATCTGGCTTGCACAACTGCCATCAGTACTGCAACCCGAGGAACGGGAAGCTCTCCAGCGTGAAATCTTCGGCGCAAGCCGGGAGCGCATGATACGCGAAGGCTGCGAGCTGCTGGAAACTTTGAGCAAGGATGCGTCCTTGATTCTTGTGCTGGAGGACCTCCACTGGAGCGATCATGCAACGCTGGACTTTCTCGGCTTGCTGGCGCGGCGAAGCGAGTCTGCAGCCCTGCTGGTACTGGCGAGCTATCGACCAGTCGATGCCGCCTTGCAGGCGCATTCCGTCGCATTGGTTCACCGTGAATTGCAGTTGCGGGAAATAAGTTCCGAGATAGCCATTGATCCGTTTTCTCCGGACGAGGTCAGAGATTACCTTATCCGTCGCTTCCCGGCCATGGAAATGCCGGACTCTTTAAGTCGAGCCCTTTTTGCCAGGACCGGTGGACATCCGCTATTCGTCTCCAACCTGATCGAATATCTGGTGAGCCATCATCGGCAATGGCCTCCTTCACGGGAGTCGATGGTGGACAAAGCCCTGCCGGATACTATCCGGCGCGTGATCGGACGCGAAATCGAACGATTAAGCCCCGATGAGCAGCGTGTGCTGGAGATTGCCAGCGTGATAGGGGTGCATTTTTCGGTGATATTGCTCGGGGCGGTACTCGATATGGAGACTGCCGAGGTGGATCGCTCCTGCGATGCCTTGGTCAGGCGCGGCCAGATACTGCTTCCGGACGGCATGGAGCAGGGGTCGCAGGGCGATGTTGTCGGCCACTATGCATTCCGCCACGCTCTGTATGTGGAAGTGCTCTATCAACGGCTCGTTCCGGGCCAGATCATCCGATTACATTTGCGCATCGGTGAATGCCTGGAGGAGGTGCACGGCAAGTCGAGCCTGAAGCATGCCGCCGAACTGGCCTTGCACTTCGAAAAAGGGTGGGATTGGATGCGAGCGGTTCGCTATCTGACGCTATCAGCCGCTAATGCCGCGCACCGTTTCGCCAATCGCCAGGCCTACGACTATCTGGTCCGTGCGCTGGGCTTGGTTCACCGGCTGCCGGCAGAGCGGCAGGTGGAAACACGCGTGGATCTTCTGAAGCAATCGTCGGTAGTAAGACGCTCGCTGGGCGATATAGCGGGGGCCAAGGCCGACCTGGAGGAAATGCTTGCCACGGCCAGAACCTCGGGAAGTTCCCGGGCGGAGGTTTTGGCACTTATCGAACTGAGCCGTGTTCTTGTATGGCTGAACCGCCGTCAATGCCTGGAATTGGCGGAACAGGCGTTGGCGCGCAGTAAGGATCTTGATGACAAAATCCTTCAATCGGTGGTCAAGGGCATGTGGGGCGGACTGAATCTGTTATTTGGCCAGTGGCGCGAGGATTGTGCCAGCGCGTGCCGCGAAGCCATGGATGTCGCGCGGGCCGTCGCAACTCCTCAAATACTGCACACCCGGCTGACGCAGCATATCTATATCGAATTGCTGGCTTCGCGTTACAGAAGCGCCTGGACGACGGCTGAAGAAGCCTTGGCGTTATCGCGTACCCTGGGTGATGGCTACATGTTTATAGTCGGGCATTACTACTGCGGATTGGCTCTACTGCACCTGGGCGAATGGCAAAAATTGCGCGAAATTGCGGAGGAGAGCAGGCGTGCATTCGAATCCAACTGTAACGATGCAAATTTACCACTCCGTTTGCACCGTCAGATCATGATGGCGTGGCTGCATGTGGAGGCCTGCGATTTCGCAGGTGCCAAAGCATATTGCGAAGAGGTCCCGGCGGAGAATTCCGGGCCTTGGGCGACCTATATCTCGGCTCATTTTTCGGCCATACTTGGAAGGGCGCTGCTCGGACTCGGAGATCACAAGGGAGCGATTCGATGTTTTGAAATTTTTTTCCAGGCGGAGGAAAACGAATCGTTGCCCTTGTCCCGCAACTATTCCTTCCCGGCTTGCCAGGGAGCCTGTGAAGCCTGGCTATCGCTGGGAGAATTCGGAAAAGCACGCCGCTACGCTCAGCGATTGCACGATCTTGCGGCGGGTGCACCGGAGAGCACTTATCTCGCGCTCAGCTATTCCCTTTTTGCCGAAATCGCCATGAAAGAAAATATTCTGGATGAAGCTGATTCCCAAATCAGGGAGGCACTCGCTCTGGTGGAGAGCACCGAGGTTCCGCTCGCTGCCTGGCGCACGTACGCCACGGCGGCGAAATTGCATTATCTGCGGGGTGAAGAACGCAGGGCCAATGAATGCGAATTAAAGAAGCAAGGATCAGTCAGGAAACTGCTTGCGTCGCTCCAGGACTCCGACCCGTTGCGCAAACATTTATCAAGCTTTGTCGAAATGAGTACTTTGCGCGTGTATCGTACCCATAAGAAAAATAATGACTCTTCTACGCGTGGCAATATATGCTGTGATGCGGTGTGATAACCCCTGCAAACCTTAGAGTATTATCCTTCGATCGCATGAGCCGCGGATGGCCGGCTTAGCCGTGGAACACGGGGTGCACAATATGGCGGAAATTGGCGAGCATGAACCGGACAAGAGGACTGGGCATTCATATCCGTGCGCAGCTTTCCAGTTTTTTTGACGAGATAGGGATTCTTATCGTATCGAAGCCACGTTATGGCGTCGTTGCCGGAACTTTAAATCCGATCTTTGGGATCGGATCCGATCCTGGCCTTGTTTTCCCGATTTTGCTGCCCCGGCGTTTCCATGGGAGTGGCGTAATCGCGTTTCGCGAGTTCCGATGCCATTTTTTGGTGAAAAGCAGCCTGGCGGATGTTTTCCTCTGCGGCTTGCTCGTACTTGTTCACCAACGCCCAGGTACGTGATTGGAAATCTTGTGCCTGCCTGCCGTAGAGATAGCTTTTTTCTTCATAGTGCTGAAGCAATTTCTTTTGCTCCTCTGCCTTTACCCGGATTTCTTTAGCCGTATTTTCATATTGCCTTGCCAGGTTATTGTGGTCGGCATAGGTTCTGGCATGTTGCGCAGCTCTGCGACTAGTATCATTCTGCGCTTCAAGAGGGCCCATTTGCGCGCAGGAAGCCAATAAGCCAAGCATGGACAGGACCGCAACAAATGTTCCTAACCTTGTTTTCATGATAGTAATGAACCCGGATAGAATAAAAATTATCCTAACTCAATCCATACTATTGAGTATATTGGGGAAACCCTGGTTTTATGCTAAGGGAAACCCTTAGGTCACATTTGCATGACAAAAGTGACTAATGTAGATGTGGACAATATGGGAGCCGCTGTGAGGAAAATCAGCCGGACATCCTGCTATCCTGGAAGAAATCGGATCACTGAAAAATATGGGTTCCAGCATGTAGCCGAGGCAATGGCAATGCTTGTTATTGTGCTTCCGAAATCCAGTGGGTGGCATAGCGTATCAAATCGGCGCCGTCTCGCAAATTCAATTTGGTACGAATATTGAAGCGATGCGTCTCGATAGTTTTAATACTGCGGTTTAGGAGCCTGGCAATTTCCTGGCTGCTATGCCCGGATCCGATCAAATGCAGGACTTCGAATTCACTGGGGGTCAGGCTGTTGATCAATGGTTCGGGTTCCGTATTTCCGGTCGCGACCCGATTCAACAGCCTGGCGTGCATCTGCTTGCTCAGATAGACATTTCCCTTTAATACCTCGCGGATGGCGGATACCAGCACTTCACCCGGCTCCTGCTTCATCACGTAGCCGCGCGCACCAGCCCGCAGAGCGCGTTCCGCATATACGCCTTCGTCATGCATGGAGACAACGAGTACAGGCAATGCGGGGATCAGGAGGTGTATGCTTTTGATGACCTCAAAGCCGGAGAGGGTCTTGAGGGACACATCCATTAAAATGATATCAGCATGGTGTCCCGATTTCAGCGTGGCCAGCGCTTCGTCGCCATCGCCGGCCTCGGCAAATACCTCCATATCGGGCTCGAGATTGATGAGCATTGCCATGCCGTGCCGCAGCATGGCATGGTCGTCCACCAGCATTACTTGTGCTTTCAAGGCTGACATACCAGGAAACCCCTAAACCATTCGCATTTCCAGCCGCACCTCCACTCCCCCTTCGGCGCGCGACAGGAATTCCAGCGTCGCGCCAAGCTGCCGGGCACGATACTGCATAATTTTAATACCCATCCCCGGTGTCATCCCGTTTTTTGTGTCAACACCGGCAAAGCCGCTGCCGTTGTCACATATCGACAGGCGCAGCGTGTCTTCGTCGACGACCAGCGAAATTGTCACATGTTTCGCGCCACCGTGCCGTATTGCATTGTTGGTGGCCTCCTGGGCGATCCGGTAAAGGTTAAGCGCAATTCCCTTATCTTTGATAAGGACTTCATTTTCGCATATAAAATCACAAGTGATTTTATAGCTGATTGCGATCCTCGAGGTAAATGCCCGCAATGCGGCCGTCAGGCCATTGGTTTCCAGTTCAAACGGCAGCAGCCCCTGCGCGAGCTGCTTGCATTGCATCACGGCGATCTGCGCCTGGGTCGCGATGGAAGCGGCGACCGTTGCCGTGTCCCCACTTCCCGAAGCGGATATCTTTTTCTCCAGTGCCTTGGCTTGATAACCAATCGCCGCAATCTGCTGCCCGAGGTTGTCGTGCAATTCCTGTCCGATCAAACGCTGTTGTTCCTCCGCGATGGAAACGAGCGCCTCCTCCAGGCGTTTGCGCTCAAGCCATCTCTCCAGATCACTCGCGACCGCATCGATGAGCCTTTGCTCTTCCGGTACCAGGAATGGCTTGTCTTCGGGGTAGAACACGCGCAACTGGCCGCACGGTTTGCTATTGGCGCTGATCTTCGATTGTAGCTCGTGCGTCAGGCCCTGGCCGTGGTTCTCCGAGGTGAAGCGCCTGCCGTCGAGTTCGATCATGGCGGTGGCAATTTCCGGGAACTGCATGGCCGGTATCAGGTGCTCGAAAATATTCTGGCAGACATTGTCCACCGACAATTCCAGCCCCATGCCTTGGCGAATTTCGTAGAGGCAGGTGATTTCCTTCAGGCGTTCGCGCAGCGTCTCATCCATCTGCTTGCGCTCGAGCCACCTTTCCAGATCGCTTGCGACGGCGTCGATGAGCCGCTGCTCTTCCGGTACCAGGAATGGCTTGTCTTCAGGATAGAACACGCGTAATTGACCACGGAGTTCGCCATTGGCGCTGATCCTCGACTGCAGCTCGTGCGTCAGGCCCTGGCCATGATTTTCGGAAGTGAAGCGCCTGCCGTCGAGTTCGATCATGGCGGTGGCCATTTCCGGGAACTGCATGGCCGGTATCAGGTGCTCGAAAATATTCTGGCAGACATTATCCACCGACAATTCCAGCCCCATGCCACGGCGAATTTCATAGAGACAGGTGATTTCCTTCAGACGCTCATGCAGCGCCTCATCGATCTGTTTGCGCTCAAGCCATCTCTCCAGATCACTCGCGACGGTATCGATGAGCCGCTGCTCTTCCGGCACCAGGAATGGTTTGTCTTCAGGATAGAACACGCGTAACTGCCCACAGGGTTTGCCGTTGGCGCTGATCTTCGACTGCAGCTCGTGCGTAAGGCCTTGGCCATGATTTTCCGAGGTGAAGCGCCGGCCATCGAGTTCGATCATGGCGGTGGCCATTTCCGGGAACTGCATGGCGGGTATCAGGTGCTCGAAAATATTCTGGCAGACATCGTCCACCGATAATTCCAGCCCCATGCCACGGCGAATCTCGTAGAGACAGGTGATTTCCTTCAGCCGCTCATGCAGCGCCTGGCCCGCGCTTGCAGGCGCCTCTGCCGCAGGATGGACCGCGTCCATGGCGCTATTATCCTTGCAGGTCATTGAGGACTTTCATCGTTTCGATCATTCTGATGTTTTCGCCTGGTCCGTGGTCGCAACCGCAATCATCCGCCCGGTCTCATTCACCCAACCGGCATCACGAGAGTAACACATCGCCAAGTTTATCCTAAATCAAGCAGCCAGGCGGGGTGGAGGGTGTGGTTTTTTGGTTACCGGGCAAGGCGCAGCGACGATTTTATTCCAGGTCGGTGCGAACAACGCAGCCAAGCGGCGGGGCAACCGGGAATCGGGCCAGTGGTAAACCCTACATAGAGATGAACTCACGTGACGCAATAAATAGTCTCCGTGGATCATGGGGCTATGTTAAAAATGAGCGGTCAACCGCCACATCAGGTTTATAAGAGCATTCACTTTGGGCCAATTCATCACTTCTCGTAAAGAATTTCTCCACTTCCAGAAACTCGCGCGTGCGCTTCATCGGCGGCAGGCTTTGCCAGATCCTTTTTCCATAGGCTTTAGTGATGAGACGCGGGTCGCAGATCATCAGCACGCCACGGTCGGTCTCATCGCGGATGAGTCTTCCCGCTCCCTGCTTGAGGTTGATGACGGCGCGGGGTAGTTGATACTCCATGAAGGCGTTGCGTCCTTCCTTGTTGATTTTTTCGATGCGTGCGGAGAGGACCGGGTCGTCCGGGGGGGCGAAAGGCAGCTTGTCGATCACCACCAGCGACAGAGCTTCGCCGCGCACGTCCACGCCTTCCCAGAAGGATTGGCTGCCAATCAGCACGGCATTGCCTATCTTGCGGAAGCGTTCCAGCATGTGGGAGCGCGAACCCTGGCCTTGCAGCAGTATGGGATAGTCGAGTTTCTCGCGTTCGAATGCCGCCAGCAGCAATTCGTGCACGCGCTGCATCGCCCGCAGGCTGGTGCACAGGAAAAATGCGCGGCCACGGCTCGCCTTCAATACCGGAAGCACTGCTTTCACCACTTCGTCAGTGTATTCGCGGCTGTTCGGTTCGGGCAGACCGGCCGGCACATAAAGTAGGGCCTGATTGGCGAAATCAAACGGGCTTTCCCAGCAGGCGGATCGCGCGGCATTCGACGCCGTGCTCAAACCCATTTCATTCTTGTAATGCGAGAAATCGCCCTTCACCGATAACGTGGCGGAGGTGAAAACCCAGGCACGCGGCGAGCCGCTCAATTGCTTGTTGAATATTTCCGCAATGGAGAGCGGGGTGGCGTTGAGTTGCAGCGCGTGGCTGAACACTTCCACCCAGCGCACAAATCCTTCGGCTTCGGCCTGATCTCGCCAGCGCTTTATATCGCCGGTGATTTCGCGCGCGCGCTGCCAGCAGTTTTCCAGTCCCTCGGAGCGCTCCGCCTGGGTTTCCAGCATGGCCGCCAATGCATCAAGCTTTTCCAGCAGGTCATCCAGCGCACCGCCGAATTTGGCGTTTTGCATCACCGCGGCCAGCGGCATGCGCGTATTTTCGCCCTCGATAGTCAGGCGCAGATCACGCACCGCTTTTTCCATCGCCGCGATGGCCGGGGGCAGGGCGGTAAAATCCTTCGCGCCCAGCAATGCTTCGGCCTCCGTGTCGCGAGCGAGTTCCAGCAATTGGCTGGTGCTCACCGATTCGCCGAAAAACAGGCTGGCGGTTTCGGGCAACTGGTGAGCCTCGTCGAATATCACCGTATTGCAGGCGGGCAGCAGTTCCGACAATCCTTCATCGCGCAGCATGACGTCGGCAAAAAAGAGATGGTGATTGACGACCACCACATCCGCCGCAAGGGCCTGCTTGCGCGCCTCCATGACGAAGCAATTTTTATAATTCGGGCAATCGGAACCCAGGCAATTATCGCGCGTTGAAGTCACCCGTTGCCAGACCTCGGCGTTTTCAGGCACTTCGCTCAGACCGCTTTTATCGCCGCTTTGGGTAACGCCCGCGTAACGCTCGATCAGCTTCAGGTATTTCGCTTCCTCGCGGCTGGCAAAACTTGCGTGCCCATCCTGCAATGTGCGCTCCAGATGATAATGGCAGACGTAGTTCGCCCGCCCCTTCAATAACGCCACGGTGACGGGTGCCTTGAGCGCGGCCCGCACGGTGGGAATATCGCGATTGAAAAGCTGGTCCTGCAGGGTCTTGGTGCCGGTGGAAATGATGACCTTGCCCCCCGCCAGCAACGCAGGAACCAGATAAGCAAAGGTCTTCCCCGTGCCGGTGCCTGCCTCGGCTACGAGGATAGCATTGGTGGCGATGGTGCCTGCTATTGCCTGTGCCATTTCCAGTTGTTGCGCCCGCATGCTATAGCCGGGCACGGTTTTGGCAAGCGGGCCGGTGGAAGCAAAAAATGAGTCGATATCAGGCATGGAGGAGGGTGAGCGAATGGGTGCCATGATAGTGCAGGATCTTGTATTTATCCAATTTTATACTGTCATGGTCAAGCATCGGGTTTGCGATAAATCTTGGCCTCCATACAGCTTTTAGCTGTTTAGCCTAGGCTTGCGCCAGCCACTTGACCGTCATCATTCCCAATATCGTCATCACCAGGGAACCCGCCAGATGTGAAAAAATGATGAGGAACCCCCAGCCATATTGCTCGCGCAACAACAGCGTGACGGTTTCAGCGGAAAAAGTGGAAAAGGTGGTCAGCCCGCCGAGGAAGCCGGTAATGGCGAACAGTCGCGCTTCGGGCGGCAGCAGCGTGTTGTGATGAAAATATTCGAGCGCCATGCCGACAAGATAGCCGCCAGTCAGATTGGCGGCCAGAGTGCCCAAGGGAAGGGTAGGAAATACCGGATTCAGGATGATGCCGAACCACCAGCGCAGCCATGCACCCAGCGCTGCGCCCGCTCCCACTGCCGCTACCGCATAGATGCCCATTTTCCGTTCTCTGTATGGGAAGATACAAGAATACTTCGAATCAAAAGTTTCAGCCATCGTGTTTGGGACATCTGTCCGGCAAGACTCGAAATTGTTTCCGGCAGGCTGCTAGAATTAAGTAAGCATGGCATGCTATACATAAAATAGTGAGGTGTTGGAAGGGGTCGGCATGGCAACGCTATATCACCAGATATGGATAAATGCTCCGGCAGTGAAGTTGTACGAAGCAGTTTCCACTAAAAAGTCCCGGCTTTTGCAGCTATCATTGGAGCGTAGCGTTGCAAAAACTTGAACCGTGGTGAATCACAATAACTGCGCGCGGCTGAATCGCGTCATATTGCCGCCTTGTCTGCCAGGGGGAAACATGAAGACTGCGGGTGCTCTCCCGGAATCCGGCTCGGTTATTTCTGTGCGGGGAGGCATCGTGGACATACGGTTTGAAAATCGCGTGCCGCCTATCCATTCGTTGTTGCGCACCGGGCAGCAAGGGAAAATTATTATCGAGGTGTTGTCCCAGCTCGACGGGCGCAACGTGCGGGGAATCGCGCTAACCCCCACGCAAGGTCTCGCGCGGGGCATGCCAGTCACGGACACGCATGGGCCACTGCTGGCGCCGGTGGGCAACGCCACGCTCTCGCGCGTGTTCGACGTGTTCGGCAACCCTATCGACCGGGGGCCGGTGCCCGCAAACGTGGAATGGCGTAGCGTCCATCATTTGTCTCCGCCTCTGGCGCGGCGCTCCACCCACTCCGAGATCTTTGAGACGGGCATCAAGATCATTGATGTTCTGATGCCCCTGGAACGGGGAGGCAAAGCGGGCCTGCTGGGCGGCGCGGGCGTGGGCAAGACGATATTGCTCACCGAAATGATCCACAATGTGGCCAGACAGCATGAGGGTGTCAGCATTTTTTGTGGCATAGGCGAACGCTGCCGCGAAGGAGAGGAACTCTATCGTGACATGAAGGCGGCCGGTGTACTGGAGAACATGGTGATGGTGTTCGGCCAGATGAATGAGCCTCCCGGTGCGAGGTTCCGCGTAGGACATGTTGCGCTGACCATGGCCGAGTATTTTCGTGATGACGAGCATCGTGATGTGTTGCTGCTGGTGGATAATATTTTCCGTTTCATCCAGGCGGGCATGGAAGTATCCGGGCTGATGGGTCAGATGCCGTCGCGCCTGGGATATCAGCCCACGATGAGCACGGAGCTCGCGCAATTGGAAGAACGCATCGCCAATACCGACACCGGCGCGATCACATCGATACAGGCGGTGTATGTCCCGGCGGATGATTTTACCGACCCCGCGGCGGTACACGCTTTTTCTCACTTTTCAGCGTCCATCGTGCTTTCGCGTAAACGCGCCAGCGAGGGGTTGTACCCGGCCATCGATCCGTTGCAGTCCAATTCCAAGATGGCGACGCCGGGCATTACCGGTCAACGGCATTACAGGATCGCGCACGAGATTCGGCATACACTCGCACAATACGCGGAACTCAAAGATATCATCGCCATGCTCGGGTTGGAGCAGCTATCCCCGGAGGACCGCAATGTGGTGGCTCGTGCGCGGCGGCTGGAGCGCTTCTTCACCCAGCCTTTCTTCACAACCGAGCAGTTTACCGGCATCAAGGGAAAGCTCGTCAGTCTCCAGGATGCGCTGGACGGCTGCGAACGCATTCTCCAGGACGAGTTCAAGGATGTTCCGGAGCGGGCGTTATATATGATCGGAACGATTGACGAGGCGAAAATAAAGAATAATTTCGTGAAAGCGCGGGTAAAGCCGCAACCCGGGATTCCGGGATAAAGTGTGACGCAGAAATCCTCATGAATCTTAAAATTCTTCTGCCTTATCGAATTTTCGCGAACAAGACCGGCGTGGTCCGTATCGTCGCCGAAACGGGTGCGGGATCGTTCGGACTCCTGCCCAATCGGCTCGACTGCGTGGCGGCGCTGGTGCCTGGTATTCTTGTTTTCGAGACGGGAGAAGAGGGCGAGACTTACGCGGCAATCGATGAAGGCATCCTGATAAAAACAGGTGCGGACGTGCTGGTTTCAGTTCATAACGCCATAGAGGGAAGCGATCTCGCCAGCTTGCGCGAGGCCGTGAGGAATGAGTTTCTAAAGCTTGATGAACAGGAGCTGAGCTTGCGCCGGATAGTGGCGAAGATGGAAAGCGGATTTATTCGCCGCTTCGCAGAATTTCATCATGAATGAAAAGGCGGAAGAGGGGAAAGCCGGGAAGAAGCCCCCCTTAGATGAGCATGAACCGGAATTGAGCCGGCGAGTAGGTGCCAGAGCGGCACGCAAGCTCAGGGCACAACGGGTGCAACGCAGTGGTGCGCAGGTGGTCTGGTCTGGATTGGGCATGATCGGGCTGGTGGGCTGGTCGGTAGCTGTGCCAACGCTGCTGGGCGCTGCATTGGGCATCTGGCTGGATAAGAGCTATCCAGCGCGTTTTTCATGGACTCTGACCATGCTGCTAATTGGCATGATTATCGGCTGCCTGAATGCCTGGCATTGGGTAGCCAAGGAAGATAGCGTAACCCATGAGGAGCAAGAGGAGCAGGAGTAACAGGAATGTCAGGAGCAGGGGTGCGGGGATCGGAGTAGCATAAAGAAGGAGAGTGGTCGATGAGTGAAACGTGGGTGTTATCGCTGGCGGCGGGCATCCTGCTCGGAGTGATTTTCTTTGGCGGGCTATGGTGGACGGTGCGTAGTGGCATTTCATCCCGCCAGCCGGGGCTCTGGTTCATCGGCAGCATGTTGCTGCGTATCAGCATTGTCATCACGGGGTTCTATCTGCTACTTGGCTTGCCGGGTGCAAGCTGGAAAATACTGCTTACAGGTTTGCTGGGGTTTTTCATCGTGCGACTGATTGCGACGCGGCTTGTGGCTGCGGAGAAATCAAACCTCGACCATCTGGAACGGAAGACCGGCCATGCACCTTAGTCCCGACAACATTATCTTCTGGGAGTATGGATTCATAAAACTGAATGCCACGATTGTATATACCTGGGGGTTGATGCTGGTGCTGGCAGCGGGTTCAAGCGTCATTACCCGCAAACTCTCCATCGGGCTGGAACGCGCCCGCTGGCAGAATCTGCTCGAAATCATTGTTATAGCTATCCGCAATCAGATCAGGGAAGTAGGCTTGCGCCAGCCGCAGATATATTTCCCCTTTCTCGGCACGCTGTTTGTGTTTATCGCCGTGGCGACCCTGCTTACTGTCATTCCGGGGTACGAGCCGCCGACCGGGTCTCTCTCGACTACCACGGCGCTGGCGATTTGCGTGTTTATCGCTGTGCCGCTGTATGGTATCAGGGAGCAAGGGCTGGGCCGCTATCTGCGCTCCTACCTTAAGCCCATACCCCTCATGCTGCCATTCAATATCATCGGTGAGTTCTCGCGTACGCTGGCCCTGGCTATCCGGCTCTTCGGCAACATGATGAGCGGAACAATGATTCTCGCCATCCTGCTGACCATCACACCGTTTATTTTTCCGATTGTCATGAGTGTGCTCGGTCTGCTGACGGGCATGGTGCAAGCCTATATTTTCAGTATTCTGGCCACAGTCTACATTGCGGCCGCCACGTCTGATCATGCCGTCCACGCCAATGTCAATCGTGGCGAGGCGGATGCGGGAAATCAGAAGATCAGGCAATAGAGATCATGTCCATGAACAGCTTATGCAGGATGGGTAAGGCGCAAGTTATCCATCAAAACCACAGACAAATGAATACGACCCGGTACAAATAACACAAGGAGAAATTATGGATAGCATGACCCTTATCGCGATCGTATCAATTCTCGCGGCCGGCCTCACAATCAGCCTCGGGGTGATTGGTCCGGCTCTGGGAGAGGGGAAGGCGGTTGCTACGGCGCTGACTTCACTGGCGCAGCAGCCCGACGCCGCCGGAACCATTACCCGGACATTATTCGTCGGATTGGCGATCATCGAATCGCTGGCTATTTACTGTTTCGTGGTTGCCATGATTCTTATTTTCGCAAATCCGTTCTGGAATCATGTCATTGCCCAAGCTGCCGGAAAATAAGCTGTGCTGATCGACTGGTTTACCGTTGTTGCGCAAATCATCAATTTCCTCATCCTAGTATGGTTGTTGAAGCGCTTTTTGTACCAGCCCATCTTCAAGGCTCTGGACGCGCGGGAAAAGAGGATTGCCGCGGAGCTTGCAGCTGCTGCCGCAAGAAAATCAGAAGCGGAAAAGGAGCGCGATACTTTCCGGCAAAAGAATGAAGAGTTGGACCGGCAGCGGGCGGCACTTTTGAGTAAGGCCTCGGCCGAGGCGCAGGCCGAGCGCCACTGGTTGATCGAGGCCGCGCGGACGGATGCGGACAACCTGCGCGCTAGGCGGGAAGAGGCGTTGAAAACAGAGTACCAGGCCCTGAGCGAGGCACTCACCCGGCGAACATGCATGGAAGTGTTCGCTGTCGCGCGCAAGGTGCTGGCCGATCTCGCCAGTACCACTCTCGAGGCGCACATGACGGATGCGTTTATCAGACGCATGCGTGAGTTGAGTCCCGAGGAAAAGGCGAATCTGGCCTCGACAATCAAGGTGTTGCAGCCTGGATCGATGCCTGGAACGACGGCAGCGGGGCTTGGCGTTATGGTTCGCAGCGCATTCGATCTGTCCACGACGCAGCAAAACGCGATTAAAGCGGTGGTCGAGGAAAGCCTGGGTGTGAATATACCGGTTCGCTTTGCGACCGAGCCGGATCTGGTCAGTGGTATTGAATTGATTACACATGGACACAAGGTGGCGTGGAGCATCGCAGGTTATCTCGCGTTGCTGGAAAAGGAAATAGGCAAACTTCTGAAGAATCATGTCGAACCCGGGCCTGAAGCCGAAGGAGAAGCGGAGTCTGCAGTTGAAGTCGGCGATGAGCGCAAACCACGGGGACCTGCAAAAATTGAAAGATTAAACACCCCAAACCTGAAACCTTCCGTGCGTAGCCGATGACCGCAGCAACCAAAAATCTCCAGAGCGTGCTGGACGGCGCATTCGCGCAGATAGCGCAAGCGCGGCAAGCCTGGACGCCGCAACTCACGCTGCGCGAGACAGGCGTGATCACAAGCATTGCCTCCGGCATCGCGAAAGTATCCGGCCTTCCCGGTGTGGGCTTCGACGAGGTGCTGAAGTTTCCGGGTGATTCATATGGCATCGCATTCAATGTCGAAGAAGATGAAATCGGCGTAATTCTGCTCGACGACTACTCGCAACTGCATACCGGCGATGAGGTGGAACGCAGAGATCATGTCATGGACGTGCCGGTGAGCAACGGGTTGATCGGAAGAGTCGTTGACCCGCTGGGACGGCCGCTGGATGGCAAGGCGCCGGTCATTGCCACCCGCCGTCTGCCCATCGAACGCGCCGCTCCATCCATCATGGATCGCGCGCCTGTCACGGTGCCCTTGCAAACCGGCATCAAGGTTATTGATGCGCTCGTTCCGGTTGGCCGCGGCCAGCGCGAATTGATACTTGGTGACCGGCAGACGGGCAAGACTGCCATCGCGCTCGATACGATACTTAATCAACGCAACAAAAATGTGCTGTGCGTTTATTGCGCTATCGGCCAGCATGCGTCCGGCGTGGCCAATGTAGTCGCCACGCTGCGCAAAGAGGGTGCGATGAGGTACACGGTGGCCGTCGTGACGGAAGGCAATGATCCTCCCGGCCTCATCCACATTGCCCCGTATGCCGCGACCAGCATCGCCGAGTATTTTATGGAGCAGGGTCACGACGTTCTGATCGTATATGATGATCTCACGCACCATGCGCGCGCCTACCGCGAGCTGTCTCTTTTGCTGCGCCGCCCGCCAGGGCGCGAGGCCTATCCCGGTGACATTTTTTACATTCACTCGCGGCTGCTGGAGCGCGCAACGCATTTGCGTGAAGAACTCGGTGGCGGCTCGCTAACGGCCCTGCCCATCATCGAGACAGAAGCGCAGGATATTTCCGCCTATATTCCGACCAACCTGATTTCCATCACCGATGGACAGATCTACCTTTCCCCGTCATTGTTCGAATTGGGTGTATTGCCCGCGATCGACGTCGGCAAATCCGTTTCGCGCGTCGGCGGCAAGGCGCAGCGCGGCGTTTACCGTGCGGTGGCGGGGGATCTGAAGCTCGATTATGCCCAGTTCGAAGAGCTGGAAAACTTCGCGCGCTTCGGGGCGCGGCTGGATGCGGATACCCGTAGGATTATCGAGCATGGCCGGCGCATCCGCGCCTGCCTCAAGCAGCCTGAATCCGCACCGGTTTCCGTGCTTGAACAGATTGTCATACTGCTGGCGCTGACTGCCAGGCTGTTTGACGACGTGCCGCTCGATCGCATGGCGGAGGCCGAGCTGGCTGTACGGGAAGCAGCAATGAATATTCCATCGGAGGTAAGCGCGCGCGTCGAAACCGCCATGAATCTGAATGACGAAGATCGTAAATCCATACTACGGATCGCCCGCAAGGCGCTGACTGATTTTTGGTGTGCGCCGGAATCGAAACCAGAGACCGGTTCGGGGATCGGCGTCGGGATCGATCCTGAGCAGGAAAAGCAATGAGCGATACCACCGCGAGTCTGCGGCGAAAAATCGAAGGAGCCAGAGATCTGCGTGCGGTAGTTAGCACCATGAAAGCGCTGGCCGCGGCGAGTGTCGGGCAATACGAAAAATCAGTACGCGCACTGGACGATTATTATCGAACCGTGCAACTTGGCTTGAGCGTCTGCTTCCGCTCAAATGTACCCGCGAGATCGAAGGTCGGCGGGATAAAACCCATGGCCACGCGGAAAAAAGATGCCGATATGACAGGCGCTATCGTATTCGGTTCGGATCAGGGGCTGGTGGGTCAATTCAACGATGTGGTGGCGGATTACACCGTCCAGACTCTGGCGGCTCTGCCGGGTAAGAAAAAGGTCTGGGCGGTGGGCGAGCGTGTACATGACCGGCTGGCATTCACCGGTGTCCCGCTGGCGGGACTTTTCACGGTTCCACTGTCGGTAAAGGCCATTACTCCGCTTGTGGGAAATGTGCTGTTGCAACTGCTGGTACGGGAGCAGGTAGATGGCGATGTGCAGTGGAGAAAGGAGGGCAAGAACGAAGTTACGCAGCTTTATCTTTTTTATAATAACTCCAGGGCGGGAGCGGTGTATGTGCCTGTCCATCAGCGTCTGCTGCCGCTGGATGCAATTTGGCGGCGCGATCTGGCCAACCTTTCCTGGCCGACGAAGAATCTGCCGGAGGTAATGGGTAGTAGTCCCGCAACGCTACAGGCGCTCATTCGGGAGTACCTGTTCGTCTCGCTTTTCCGAGCATGTGCCGAATCCCTTGCAAGCGAGAATGCGAGCCGCCTGGCGGCAATGGAACGAGCTGAAAAAAACATCGACCAATTGAGCGCGGATCTGCATCAGACGTTCTATCGCCTGCGCCAAAGCACGATCGACGAGGAATTATTCGATGTCATATCGGGTATGGAAGCGCTGGCAGGCGCAGAGCAGGCAAGGCATCCGGCGGATAGGGGGATGGATGATTGACGGACCGGAAGAGTCTCTGCAAAGATTCGAATATAGTGTTTGTCCAGCCATGCGCGTATTGAAGTGACCGCAGCGCGCTCCCCCGCTGTCTGACCGCCGGCCCGAAGCTGCTGTAGCCAAAATTCGGGCCTATATTGCACAGAAGCGTTCCAGACCACTGCGACGCCGTTTCTCTCCAAAATTGAAGCTGAATTCTTGTGGCTTCAACGTCCCCTGATTGGTCACATAAACTGCTAGCGCCTGAATTATGCGCGAATGTAGCGATTACATGCCGGACTTTTACCTAATACATTGATTTTTAATAAAAAACCGATTAGAAGGTGTGGCAGCCTACCTGTAAAATGTTACAGCTATTTATAAATAGCCCTTCGTTATTTAATGGAGGGCCAAATCAAGGGCATAAAAGACGGATTCATACACAGGCTTAGCTCGCGAAACATTTGCCATAACTGCTTGTGGCATGTGGATTGCGCGTTCATCCTGCTACGCGATATTTTCCCGGAGTGGCATTGCATATTCTTAGAATAAGGAAACATGGCCCGATTCCGGTGGGGATGGCACACATTGACGCAGCTGCGTTGATCGAAACCCGCAGCAGCAGCGGAATAGCGAAAGCAAAGTCCGGCTTGGCTTAGCTAATGGAATTTTCTGGCGCGGGGTGGCCCGTATTGAAGGAAGAATCATGACTATCCGGAAACTGAGCTATATGTTTTATCTCGTAACCGGAGTGCTTCTTTCCCTGCTCATGTTTTTTATCGTATTTCGCTTCTTTGGGCAACAGGAGCTCGATCAGGTCCAAAGCGCTCGCTATACTTCCTTCGTTATCGCCGACGAGCTGCGCCAGTCGTCGGACGATATGACCCGCATGGTGCGCGCCTATGTCGATACCGGTGATCCCAAGTTTGAACGTTTTTATTGGCAAATACTTGCTATCCGCAACGGCGAACTGGAGCAGCCCCTTCACTATGAGCGTAGTTACTGGGATCTCGTAATGGGTGATCGCGGCTTCCGGCCCAGTCCGGGGGATCAGAAGATTTCTTTAAGAACCCAGATGGAGGGGCTCGGATTCACTGCGGCAGAATTGGAAAAACTTGTGGAAGCCGAAAGCATTTCCAACCAATTGGTGCAATTGGAACGCAGAGCGTTCAATGCAATGAAAGGGCTTTTCTTAGGCCCGACTGGCCAGTTCGATGTGAAGGGGACCCCTGACCCCGAATGGGCTCGTCGCATCCTGCATGATGAGAACTACTATATTGCGAAGGCCAGGATCATGCGACGGGTGAACGAGTTCCATGAATTATTCGGCGCACGCATGTTCAATGCGGTTGCAGTCGCCCGGCACCGCACCGACCTTCATGTATACGGCGTCTTCCTCACGCTCGCCCTGCTTGTGGCCTGGCTTGCACTTTCTTACGGCGTCGTACGGCGAAAAGTACAAAATCTCGTTTGGCTCGAAGACGAGACCAGGAATATCGGAAAAATGGATTATGTCTCTCAATTCGAGATTGATTCAAGTGATGAGATAGGCAATCTTTCTCGTGCCTTTATCACTGCGCAAGCGGAACGCGATCGTTACTTTGACCAATCTCTGGATTTTCTTGCCATCTCGGGTTTTGATGGTTTTTTCAAACGCTTGAATCCTGCCTGGGAAAAGGTCCTGGGTTTCTCACCGGAGGAATTGCTGTGCCAGCCGTTCATGGAGTTTGTCTCGCCCGGCTCCCGCGACGGGACTCGGCTGGAACTGGATAGACTCATGACGGGTATTCCGGTTTCCTTTGAAAGCCGGATGGATTGTAAGGATGACTCTTTCCGCTGGGTTTCATGGAATATCATCGCCACCCTGGATACACAGGAATTTTACTTTTCCGGTCAGGACATTACCGCAAGGAAGAGTATTGAGATGGAGCTGCACAAAGCGCGACAGGCGGCTGAGGCTGCCAGTCTTGCCAAGAGCGACTTCCTGGCAAATATGAGCCACGAGATCCGTACGCCGATGAATGGCGTGCTCGGCACCGTCGGACTGCTCCTGAATACTTCATTAACCCCATCCCAGCGCGAGCTGGCTGGATTGGCACGCGCAAGCGGCGAAACGTTGCTCAACATTATCAATGATATTCTGGATTTCTCGAAAATCGAGGCCGGTAAGCTGGTAATTGCACCCACTCCTTTTGACCTTCTTCAGGCCGTTGAAGAGGTGGCGGGCATGATTGCCATGCAGCCTTCCAGAAAGAATGACGTGAATGTGATCGTGCGATACCCCCCGGATGTGCCACGTTATGTAATTGGTGATCTGGGGCGTATCCGTCAGATATTGACGAATTTAACCAATAATGCCATTAAGTTCACCGATAAGGGCCATGTACTCATCAATGTCGAGGCTGATTCAATTAATGAAGATGAAGCCATGGTGCGCATCAGCGTGGAGGACAGCGGACTGGGAATCGCGGTAGACAAATTGGAGAGTCTTTTCGACAAGTTCACCCAAGCGGATACCTCCACCACGCGCCGCTATGGAGGGACAGGTCTGGGTCTGGCTATCAGCAAGCAATTGGTAAAATTGATGGGTGGTACCATCGCTGCAAAGAGCCGCGTTGGAGTCGGATCAACGTTCTGGTTTACCCTTCGCCTTCCCCTGCAAACGCAACAACCGACTGAAGCGAGGCCGGATGCGGGTCTGGCGCATGCTCGCGTATTGATTGTGGATGATAACTCTGTTAACCGCCTCGTGTTGCAAGAGCAAATCCGTATCTGGAAGATGCGCATCGGAAGCTGCGCTTCAGGCATGGAAGCGCTCCGGGCGCTACGCGGAGCTCATGCCGCCGGTGATCCGTATCAGATTGCAATTCTCGATTATCAAATGCCGGGGATGAACGGAGAAGGGCTGGGTCACGCCATCAAAGCGGACCCTTTGCTCCATGATATCCAACTGGTGATGCTGAGTTCACTGGGACAAGAGGGCGATATCAGGGAGCGGCTCAAGAAAATCGGTTTTGCGGCCTATCTGGTCAAACCAGCACGTCAGTCAGAATTATTGTCGACGCTGGCAAATATCTGGGATGCATATTGCCGCCGTCGCTCCATAGATCTAATAAGCGATCGCCAACTGCTTCTGGAAACTCCTGAGGAACAGATAGCTGACAGCTCAAATTCCCCATTTGCTGGCGCACATGTACTTCTGGCGGAAGACAACGTCACCAATCAGATTGTCGGTGCGACAATGCTGAGAAACCTGGGCTGTCATGTGGATGTTGCCGCCAATGGTAGGGAAGCTGCCCAGATGGTGGATGCTTTCTCCTACGAAATGGTGTTCATGGATTGCGAGATGCCGGAAATGGATGGCTTCGAAGCCACTGCCGCGATTCGTCACCGGCCCGACAGTAAATCCCGGCTTCCCATCATTGCGGTAACGGCGCAGGCCATGCTGGGAGATCAAGAATATTGCCTGCTCGCCGGCATGGATGATTACATCAGCAAGCCGGTGAAACAGGAAGATTTTGCCGCCGCTTTGAAACGATGGGGACCAGGGAGAAACCACGAATGGAAGAATGAGGCACAACAATATCGAACAAGGAATGAGAATGAGAAAGCGGTTCGCGTTGATACTTTGGACTCGTCCTTGCCCCGAATGCCTTCTTCCAATGCTTCGTGCGCATTGAGTATCGAAGTCATCGCAAATCTGCGCGCGTTGGGAGAAGCAACGGAACCATCGTTGATCAGCCGGATATTTGTGGCGTTCGTGAGCGAAAGCGCTGAGCGCATAAACCTGCTACGAAACTCCCTGGATAGGAGCGATGCCGAGCTTCTGCGCAAGACGGCTCACGCCCTCAGAGGCGCCAGTGGCAGTGTCGGTGCGCAAGACATGGCGGATATTGCTCGGCAACTGGAGGCTCTGGGTAAAGCCGGCAACATGACTGGAGGAGTCGCGTTAATGGAACGGATTGAAGGCGAATTTGACCGCGTGAGGGCTGAGATTGCTGCGCTGGGTATATATACCGAACCCACGTCTTATGGAGCCCGATCATGAAGATATTAGTGGCGGAAGACGATACTACTTCGCGCCTTTTGTTTGGTGCGACCCTCAGGAAACTGGGATACACCGTAACGGCGGTGGAAAACGGGCAGAAGGCCTGGGAGGCCTGGGAACAGGATGAGTATTCCCTGCTCATCTCTGATTGGATGATGCCGGATATCGATGGACCTCAATTGTGCAAAATGATCCGCGCCGAGCCCAGTCTGCGATATACATACATCATTCTTCTGACCGCGCTGGATGGCAAGGGCAGCTACCTGGAAGGCATGGACGCCGGCGCCGATGATTTCATTACCAAGCCTTTCGATGAAGAACAATTGGTAGCTCGGCTACGGGTTGCCGAGCGGATACTTGCATTGCATAAAAAATTGCATATCCAGGCCACATACGACCGCCTTACTGGCGTATGGAATCGGGCCGCAATCATGGACCATCTGGAAAAGGAGGTGGGCCGGGCGGCGTGCCAGAGCACTTCCATCGGTGTTTTGGTGGCCGACCTTGATCATTTCAAACGAATCAACGATGCTTATGGACATCCCGCCGGTGACACGGTGTTGCAAGAGGCAGTCCGGCGCATGTGCCTGGTACTGCGTCCTCATGATCGGATAGGACGTTATGGGGGTGAGGAATTCCTCATCATAGCGCCGGAGTGTACGGAGAATGATGTGGTGATCCTGGCCGAACAAATTCGTAATTCCATCAGCAGGGAGCCCGTCGATAGCCAGTCCGGAGGAATTCCCATGACTGTAAGCCTGGGTGTAACGATTGGCGGTAATCAGGTCGGCGGGGATGCAGGTACGCTTATCGCAGCTGCTGATAAGGCACTTTATCGAGCAAAGATAGCAGGCCGCAATCGAGTCGAATTCTCAAATCTGGAAGTATGATCCCATAATTTACAAGCATTTTAATACACGCGCTGATTCGGTTGCTCTGCCGCAGCATCAGCGCACGCACGCTGTCGGCGACCTGGCTGCTATGCGGCGCGGCAATATGCAAGGCCCATGGAAACCTGTCTGCCCGATCTGAGGGGGGCGGTGGAAGCCCATCGTGACGGCGGATAATTTATTTTGCCGGGCTCTTGCCATCGCAGTACTGGTCAGTGTGCGCTGTCGAGGGGCGAAAGACGGAAAAGATTGGGCTTGCCCGCTTGTTTGATGTCGATGCCTATCCAGGGATGCATGTCGCTGTCGATCACCAGGCCTTCCGCCTTTTCCAGCCCGGGGGGGAGCTTCCAGTAGGTGCCGCGATCCAGTCCTACCTTATTTTCGCTTGGCTTCAGGATGGGTTGCAGGCGAATCAGGGTGGAACTTTCCTGCGAGAGCAGGTAAATACCCCCATCCGGGCCGAGCGTAATCTCGCTGGCATCCGTGGCGAGTTCTCGCAGATGGTTCGAGAATTCCCACATTTTCAGCGCTACCAGCCGGCGTTGAAAAGGGAAAATAGCTCGGTTTGCGCGATAAACAATCGGGTCCTCGGAACCTGTTTTCAACCCGCTGAACGCCTCGTCTTCCTGCAGAAATGTTGTCGGCCCGTATCCCATCGGGGAGTCGCCTTCCGGTCCGAATTCAACCAGCAGGGCCGGTTTTTTCTCCTTGAGGACGAGAATATGCCCCTTTTTCATGAGGATCATCCCTTCGCCACGGGAGTTGGAGTGGACTTTCCAAAGCGAATCGAGTTGGCCGATGCTTGAGACATCCAGCGCGAAACTCCCTCGCGCTTGCTGCAAATCTTGGTCCAGGCATGAGACTTCGCTGCGGCTTTCGCTCAACATGCAGATCGTATCCTTGCCATCCGCTGCGATAGCCTCCCATTGGGATGCATCCCCCTCACTCCTGCCTATAGTGTCCGCGACATCGTGTGCTTCGATAATGACGGTGCCCGATACGCCATCAATGCGAAATTGGGCGACCTGGTAGTCCGAATCGCCAACGGCATAGAGGCTTACTTCATTTGTTCCCCCATTCCGATTTTTTATAGCGCGCACGATGGCGAGTCCCGACAGTTCTGCGATGGGAACGTTAAACTGCTCACGGATGGCCAGCGGTTTTTGCGGGATTCCGAGAGCGGCTTCGGGCCCCGAAAAGGCCACGTTCCCGAAGCTGCCCCAGGCGCAGGCAAGGTAGATGCAGGCTGCAAGCATCCGCTTCATCGATTCAAGCATGTCTCTGGCCAAGATGAAAACTCGTTAAAGTACTTTAATCTGAATTTTGCGGAACGCGACTCGCCCGGTATGGGTTTGCAAACCGATAAAACTGGGTACGCTTCCCAAACTGGGCTGGCCGCGCGCCGCATCGGGGTTGTCGTACTCAGTGATTATTATGCCATTGAGGAGTACGGTGTAGTGCTGGCCCTGGGCATGAATCTCGAACTCATTCCACTCCCCTACCGGCTTGACCGGGAGATTTGCCGGGTCATTGGGCGCGGCGAAGCCATAAATCGCGCCGGTCTTGCGAATGGGCACGCCGTCGGGACGTGCGAGCTGATCGATCTGGACCTCGAACCCGAAATTAATCGCGACGTAGGCGGTGTTGTTGTAATTCTTGCTGTCCGGGTGCGGAAAGCGGATGAACACGCCGGAATTGTCATCCTCGCGCCAGCGCAACCATTCAAGTTTAAGCACAAAGTCCTGAGGTGCGGGGTCGGTATGCCAGAACATGCCCAAGTCATTTCCAGGCACCGATTCCAGGGCGCCATTCACAAGGAGCATACCACCGGGATTATTGTTCGCCTGGTTCGTGATGGTCGACATGCGCCATTTGCCCGTGCTTGCGCCGTCGAACAGCATGGTGAATCCCGCATCCGGGTGAAAGGGCGCAACAGTGAATTGCTCCGCCAGGCGGCGTGCCAGCGCAACCCCAGTGAGCATGGGGTTTGGCGAGCCCACTGTCGGAAACAGGGCCGGTCCTGCAACATAGGTATTCTCGACAAAGTGGAAACGGGCATTGGAGTCGGTGACGGAAGAGCCTGGATCGTCGCCCATGCAGAGCGGGCCCGCCTCGTGATGGGTAGTGCCCATGCCGTCGCGGCGCCCGCCCTCCCAGCCTGGCTTATAGGGTACGAGTTGCTTCAGGTCGGCCGTTGCCGCAACGGTCTGAGGACCCGTTGCCGTGAAAACGGTGAAATCGCGGCCTCCGGCGAATACTTTGGCTACGTCATCGGAGGCCTTGTCCATGGCGTCCCATAATTCGAAGTCGTTCGCACCGAGATTGTAGGTAACCATTGCGCGCCGCATGCCCACCTCATCGGTTTCGTTCGTCAATGTGATATTGCTGCCCGGATTTTGTTCCTGGGTTTCGCCGATGCCGCGAATGGTAATGACCACCGTGTGGTCGTTTACCTCCTGCAAGGGGAGCACGCTATCCAGATCAGGAATTTTCTTGAAAAGCTCCGCCTCGGAATCTGCGCTGAGTTTATCCAGCCCCGCCGCCGTGATCTGCAAATGAAAATAACCCTTGCCTGAACCATCGGTGAAGGCGTGCCTGCCTTTGACGAATAAGGCGGATGCCTGAAGCGCTTTTACCGCCGGACTGAGACTCGACAATGATGTGCGCGGAATGCTGATAGTAAGATTGGAGCGCAGGTGCGCCATCAGATTCTGGCCTATCCTGTGGTAGTTCGTGATTCCCTGAAAAGAGAGCAGGGCAAGGCGGGCGCTTTCTATGGTGCCCAGCGCGATGATGACTTTACCATTATCCGCCACGGGGACCGTTACGCGCTGTTTTTGCACATTGGATCCGTCGCCGCAAACTGGCAGGTAAGTTTCGCATTCCACGCCGGTCACCTGCCCAAGCCCGTTCTGGATAGCCGTGACAAGCCGGATTACGCGGCAGTGAGGCACCGCCATGAATCGTTTCTTGACATCGTCGGGATAGCCGATAGCCAGTGCCGATTCGGTGGAAGCCGAGCGTGCCGCCTTGATCAGCAGAGGCGCTGCGCTGAACTTGTTAAAAGGAAAGAATCCGGAGCCTGCACGGCTCTGGACTGCCAGGGGAGCTTCCAGCTTGCACTGTTCCTTGTGTTCGGCGGATGTGGCGGGCGGCAGGTGCATGTGCAGGGGCAATTCGGCCGGCTTGATCGCCTCGGGGACCTGATTGCCGTTGATCCCGTCAAACAATTGTTTGCGCAACGCGTAATGCATGGGGCCGCTGATAAAATCATTCGTTTGATCGGTACCGATTTGTTGCGCGGCCTCCGCAAAATACCTGGTGTTCAGGTCGCTCACCACGCTGGCGGGCCACCGATCCGGCGGCATTTCGGTATCGGTGGCAGTATCCAGCAATTGCGGCGACCAGCCGCCAAAATAGAGGGAGCGCCCTCCGAAACAATAGGCCAATCCGGGGAACCCGCCCGGCACTTTTGCGGGATCCGCGCGCCAGGGCAGTCCCCAGATCTCGGCGCGCGGCACGAATGGGTCGGTTTCGGTGGGTGGCGGCACACCAAGTCCGATCGGCGGATAGTTTTGCACATGCTCTGTCAGTACCAGCGAGCCAGCGTCGAGTACCAGAATGCGGTGACTGTGCGTTTTGTCCTGCGAGAACAGGTGCTGCGCAAATACGGGTCCGAAGCTGCCGCCGCCGACGACGATTACATCGAAGGGTCGGGCATCGCTGGTGGGAGAGCCATCCGGCCGCTGCCTGTTCTTATCGGTGCTATTCAGGGCTTCATCAAGCCCATTGGCGATGTAACGGCCGAGAACGTCTTTGGTAAAGTCGGTGGTCTGGGGGGTGCTCGCAGTCATTTAAGATTTCCTCGCGTCATGGTTGCCATTGTCACGGAATGGGTCACTCACCGGGGCGGATGGCGGATGAGAAAAACGGGAATAAAGTCGCGCTAATTATCTATAGACCAATCCAGGAAACAATTCAAAGATATCTCCCGGAATTTTTTTAAATGGGATCTCGGGCTGAAGACCGCGATTCTGCTGATTTTGTCTCTCGACCATGTACTTCAGTCCAATAGGCAGCACGTTCAGAGGGGGTAAGATGCGACTTGAGGGGATACTAGGGCCTGTTAACACTTATTTCGCATCCGTGACGGTAACGGATTTCATCCAGCACGAGGCATGAGCCGCGCGGCGGAGCAGACCTCAGTAAGCGGCGAGTAACAAAGGGCTGATGAAATCCGTTCCGTCCCTCCGGGTTGCGCACAAAAAACGCCGGTGCGAAATAAGTGTTAACAGGCCCTAGCTTTCCTTCATGGTAACGGGACGATTTGGCCCGGCGGAGTAATCCTCCGCCGGGCATTTTCTGGCTGCTACAACGGTGATGGGTAACCCAGACTGCCAACCTGGCTTGGCTCGGCCACCATGCGGGAGCTATGATTCCAGCCTGGCGTCCATTGTGATTTTTGCCTTCAATAGCTTGGATACCGGGCATCCCATTTTTGCCTTGTTGGCGATTTCCTCGAATTTCGTTTTATCCGCACCGGGAATTTTTGCCGCTACAGTAAGATGGCTTGCGGTGATTTCGAAGTCCTCCCCGACTTTGTCCAGCGTTACATCAGCATGCGTTTCGATCTTCTCGGGGGTCAGCCCCGCCTCGCCGAGCATCAAGGATAGCGCCATGGAAAAACAGCCCGCATGCGCGGCGCCAATCAGCTCTTCGGGATTGGTGCCTTTGCCGTTTTCGAATCTTGCCTTGAATCCATACGGTGCTTCCTTTAACACGCCGGTTTCGGTGGAGATGGTGCCGCCACCATCCCTGATGCCGCCCTTCCAGACTGCCCATGCTTTCTTCGTCGTCATGATCGTTCCTGGTTGATAAATAAGCAGATTGCGCCCGAAATTACGCCGGGTCTGTTCGGTTCCATACGGATCGGGAGCGAAGGGCTGTAGGATGAATGGAGCGTAGCGACCCATCGTTCTGTTTGTTGTCTGCTTTCTTTCCTCCGCTGGGCGCCTCTGGACGATGTTCAGATGGTACGTTGGGTGGGTGCGTCGTGTTGTATTGATGGGTCGCGTTACCTCAACCCATCCTGCATAAGCTGTCCGGCTGCTCCGGATTAACAGAAATGTCAGGGCTTAATTTGAAGCGGACCCCGCATTCCACAATATCGCCGTTCCAATAATCGCCGATACAATCGAGCCCGCGAAGATCGCTATTTTGACAGCGGCAAAATCAGCTTCAAACTCAAAAGCTTGACTCGCTATGAAAAGCGACATGGTGAAGCCGATACCAGCCAGGGCTCCCGCCCCGCCCAGTTGACGCCAGGAGCATGCCACGGGTTTGGTTGCGATGCCCAGCCGGATGGCCAGCGCCGCCGCGGCGACGAACCCGAGCGGTTTGCCAACCACCAGTGCGACCGCGGTACCGAACATGAGTGCCATCTGACCGCCGAGCGCCCCGATCTCTATCGCCACACCGCCATTGACCAGGGCGAAGAGGGGCAGGACTATATAGCTCGATCTTGGCGCGACATGACGAAGCATGCGTTCAGCCGGGGATTCCAGCCGGTCATGGATAGCGTCCAACGCTTCAAGGGAGGGTTCGGACGGCCCATAGCGCATGACTTCTTTACCCCGCTTCGTTTCCGCTGTCAGGATCGCATCGGCTTGCAGCATCAGCGCCCTGAGGTTGGGCGGCGGGCGGGTCGGGATAAAGAGCGCGAGAATGACTCCCGCCAGAGTCGCATGGATCCCGCTGGCATGTACGCAGGCCCAGAGGCCGATTCCCAGGAATACATAAGGTGAAGCGCGATAGATGCCGCTCCGGTTGACCAGCGCCAGCAATCCCGTGATAGCAGCGGCACCGGCGAGATAGTTACCTCGCACCTCATCGGTATAAAAGATCGCCACGACAATAATGGCGCCGATGTCATCGACAATGGCGGCTGCAGTCAGAAAAACTCGCAATTCGATGGGTACCCGCCTGCCCATCATGGCAATCAGTGCAACTGCGAATGCGGTATCGGTCGCCATCGGCACGCCCCATCCCAACGACCATGCATCTTCCGGTCCTCCCGGCACCAGAAGCAGATATACCAGCGCCGGCATTGCCATGCCACCAACGGCTGCAGCGACCGGCAGCATCGCGGATTGACGACTGGCGAGATGGCCCACCGTGAATTCCCGCTTGATTTCCAGGCCGACCACCAGAAAAAAGATAACCAGCAGCCCGTCATTTATCCAGTGGTGCAGCGAGAGATGAAACGACGCGCCGCCAAAGGTGATGCCAAAGGGCTGATCCCAGAATTCGTTAAAGTCGGGACCGAAGGGGGAATTACTCAGCGCAATGGCAATCCCGGTTGTCAACAGCAGCAGAATACCGGTCGAAGGCGCCCACTTGGCGAAGTCCAGTGCGGCCGCATGGACGACATGACCCAGGGAACCGAGCATCGCCTCCGAAAGTGAGCTGGCGTCCCAGGGGCCGTCGTAGCGGCGGCCATTAATGAAAAATGTCGGCGTGACGATGACGCCGCTGGCCTCGGCGCTCTCCACATCCGCATCCACACGTGCTTTTGCACCTAGCGTACCCTCTTCATTCCGAGGGGCATTTTTCTCTTCGAGAATCTGGTCGGCGGCGATAGTGTGTAGGTCGTCCGCGGTGAGCGTGGCGGAGTGGGTCATCAGCGCGACATGCACATGCCAGAAGCGCGCCGGATCACTGTATGATTCCACAAGCTCGGCGGCGCGGCGGGCGATATCACTGCCGGGCAGCGGCCGATGGCGGAAGACGTAGCGCAAACGGTTGCCGAAACGATTGCGCATTTCAGCAACGCGCTCGTGGGCGGCGCGGGAGGAAGGGTCCGCGTAGCTACCGTATTCGACTAACGTGATCTCGGCATCGGGCGGCCCCAGTATGTGGTCGTATGCCTCGTCGACTGGCCGGTCAAGCCGATTGGCGGGGGCTTCGGGTGTCATTTATTACGTGGTGCATTCACTGGGCTCTCGCGTGGATGAAGATTGTTTCCGCTTGAAATCCCGTTCGGTCCCGAGTTGACAATCGGTGCGGCCTGGCAGCCTGTTGGAGGTAAAGGAAATCGGATGCGAAGCCGGGTCTTAAAGCATCGTGCCAGTCCATATTTCGCCGCTTTTTAGCCAATAGAACCGCTATTGGGCTTCAAAATCGTCAAAATCTGTCCTCCCGGTCGCTTTTTCGCTTCGATTCTACGGCCGACAGGCTGCTAGCGATTGCCAGCTATGCGGAGTATTCCCGGTTCAGAGAAGTTTCAGGGTTCGTGGAAAACGGCTATCCACCCATTCCCAGACATCCGGAGGCAAATATCCCGCCACAGCCACGGCAATTTCCGTCAGAAGAAATTGGAAACTGTCGCTTCCGTAATTTCCGAGGGTACTTACCAATTGTTCAGGCTCGGCATTCGTCTCAAATACGATGGCACATACGTGCTCGCCTGATGTCACGATTCGCCAATCGCTGCCGGACAAGGTTTCGACTTCATCACGGATATGCCGTACCGTTACCGCATACTCTTTCAGATAGGGGTAGCAAAACGTAAGCTGATAAAGGGCCATGATCTTTCGGGGAAAATAAACAAATGTGTGGGGTGAGGCTCAAAACTTTGAGCCACTCCCCTCGCATAGTGTACCCCACGCAAGGTAGCCGCATCATCAATAGATAAGCACACCGGTGGACGCTATTGTGGAGTCGGGAGATTCGAACTCCTGGTTTTCGATATGTGCGATCGCTCGTGATAGCGCGTCCCGAAGTTCCCGTGCCTGATCCGCGTGCATCATATAGGGCCTGCCTGGATCAGCTTCGGAGAGTTTCTGCCGATCATGCGCCAGAAAAGGGAAGCGCACAGAAAGAACTCCGTCAACCGGTACTGTTTTTATTTCCCACCCCGTAATCGGGAACAGAAAAAAATCATTGTCCATGGAAAGGCTCCTGCTGAAAGTTTGACGGCCTTTAGTGTATCAAAGGGAGTCTTCGATACTTCGTTAACTAGCGCACATAGATAAACGTCTTTATGTTGGATAATGTTCTCGTATCCTTCTCCTCATCCTCCATTGATCCTTCAGGCCGCAGTCGCCAACTTGTTGCGAAGTCTTCCGGTGAGCAGCGCTTGCTGCAAGGGACTGATTCAACGGCCTCATCAGTGGCAGTAAAATCATGGGCGGAGGAATTCAGCGGACTGATAAATCAGGATGGATAAATGGACCTAATCGCCCGGTTTTTAAATCAATTTAACTGGCAAACCCTCATGTTTGCAACCCTGCGAATCATGTTTATCAGCCTTGCGGCATGGGTACTGCTTTCGGTCATCAAGTTACTACTGGGCCGGATGCAGCGATCGCTGATTAGCAGGGCCAGCGAACAGGGAGAAATGGCTACTGAAGCGGCCAAGCGTATCGAAACGCTGATCCGGCTGTTGCGCCAGGCGGTGGTGATTATCGTTTGGGTGATCGTGGGTCTGGTGATTCTGAGAGAGTTGAATGTCGAGATAGCGCCCATTCTCGCGAGCGCGGGCGTTGTCGGTCTCGCCGTGGGCTTTGGTGCGCAGAATTTGGTGCGCGACGTGATTTCAGGATTTTTCATGATCCTGGAAAACCAGATCAGGGTGGGCGACGTGGCTATAGTCAATGGCACAGGTGGACTGGTGGAGCGGGTCAATTTTCGTACTATTGTCCTGCGCGATGAGGCGGGCACCGTGCATGTGTTTCCCAATGGGACCATTAACACACTTGCGAATATGACCCAGGAGTGGTCGGCATACGTGTTTGAGGTCAGGGTCGCTTACAGGGAAGATATGGATAAAGTCATGGCTGTCATGCGCAATACTGGCGCGGCATTGCGTAAGGATGAAACATTCGGCCCCCTGATGGTGGAGGATGTCGAGATATACGGTGTCGACAGCTTTCAGGATTCCGCGGTGGTCATCAAGGGGCGCCTGCGCACGAGGCCGATCAAACAATGGAGCGTCGGGCGCGAATATCGCCGGCGCCTGAAGCTTGCGTTTGAGCGGGAAGGTATCGAAATACCCTTTCCGCATCATTCCATCTACTTTGGCGAGACCGGCAACGCGTTGATGGCAGCGCTTATCAATCAGAAAAATGCCATGAAAACGGATGAGCTGTGAGTACCGGCTGTTCGCATATTCGAAGAGAATTTGCCTCCAGACGTTCCACGGGTGAAGGGACTGTGTAACACGTATCCCATCATACCCAGCGCCCAACCGAATCGGCGGGCTTGATTTAGCGGTGTTGTTTTACGATCTGCTATCTTTTTTTCATCAGCTACGCGCTTTACCGCCCCCCATAGCGCAACAGTTTTGCAGCGGCTTGAAGCGCCGGGAAATTTTAGATAAGATAATGCATCTTTTGGATGGCTGCCCATTTTGGGATTCGGGATAATTCCGCCGCTTCCATGAAGATGCCCCGGCCAATTCATTATACTTGCTGTTGCCTGACAAATTCAGACCTGGCTATCTCACTAGAAGGCTCATGAGGAAAATTCTATTCATTTTATTCCCCGCGTTGCTCTCCGGCCAGGTGTTTGCACAAAAAGCAGAGCCTCGGGAGTACCCTTGGGAAAAAGCCGCAAAACGTATCGAAGCGGATGAGGCAAAGGCAGGGCGGTCCAAAAAAATAGAGCAGCAGGGCGAGACCGGCACTAAAACGCCCGAGAAAAATATCGACGCCGAAAACAAGAAGGGCAAATAAAGGTCAATTCCTTCCGGTAAACGCAGCTCCCCGCATACTTCCGCAAAGCCACAGCGCCCCTACTGATAAAAGCACGGACCTTTCAGGGATTTTCCATGGGTGCGTTGATTTTTTACATCGCGATCTATTTCATTGGTTATTACGCCGCACACCTGCTTAACCAGAAGGTTGGCCGCATCTTAATTCGGAACCGCCGGATCGCGGGCCTCATTCTCGTCCTCACAGTCAGCATGGCTCACGGTTACAAGATAGTAAGCACGCTGCCGCCTCATGATCACAATGATGGGGCAGGGCATGCGCTGGGGCTATACGTCATCATGCCGGTCATGATCATCGTGATTGCGGTTTTGTATCTCATGTGGCGGGAAGGAAATGATGACGACTTATCATAGATAAGCACGGTATCCGGTACTTTCTCCCTTGCTCATATACTTGGCATGGTGCTCATAGGATCCGGGGCCTATGGATAGCACCATCTGAGGAACCGCTGGATAATCAGAAATAGGATTGGATCAGCATGGATGTAATCCAACGGCTCTCAGCCGATTGAATTCATTGCGGCAATGTGGCAAGCGAGTTTCAAGTGAGCAAATATTATTCTCCTGTACTTCAGTCCAATAGGCAACGCCTTCATATCCTGTAGGATGTAATTCGGGTGCCTACCTTCCTCCATTGGTAGCGAACCCCGGCCCGGTCGCACTGACGCTGCGCCGGGCTTTTTTGTGGTCCGTGTGCTGTATGCAGGCATTTCAGTATCATCCGTTAACTCCCTGTAATATCTGGTTTTTCCATACTGTACTTCGGTCCAATGGGCAATGCATTCGGATTCTGCAAGAATGAATCATCTTCCGTAGAACTGCTCCTCTTACAACTTTTTCCATAGGAAATGAAATGAGATTCGCACCCAGGACACTGAACCAAAAAATAACGCTTGCGTTGGGCGCCTTGACACTGATCCCATTACCGGCCAGTGCGCTTTTGATCAATACCGCGCCGGTGGGTTTTAGCAACTCCGCAAGTGTTATCGACGCCGAGGGCGGGGGTGCCAGCAATAATAATGGCGCCAGCCTCGGGACCAGTGCCATCAGCCAGTTTAATTTGAATCAGGGGGTACTGATGGGTGCCACCCTGAATCTCACCTCAACGCGGACACAAAGCACCTGGGTTAATTCCACCGCCGGGGGTGGTACCGGTGCAAACAGCACGGTTACCTCGAACGGTACCGGCAGCAGCACCGCCAGTATCTCTGGCCCGGGCTTGAATGCGAGCTTCTTACCGGCCATTAATGGTAGTGATTCGTGCGGGGACAAACACAAGGGTGCCTGTACCGGCAGCGCCACCACGAGTTCCGCAACTCCTACCAACCTGAATCAGGCCGTATCGTCAGCCAATCTTGACAGCTATGTCGGCAACGGCGATGTGACGTTGGTGCGTACAGCTCCGGTACTGGAAGCGACGCAGGGAGCCGGTGTTTTTACCGGCACGGAGACGACACAATATACGGTCACCTGGGCGGGCAATGCCGATGTTACTTATGATTACCTGTTGCACGCCGCGCCGTCCTTCGATGGTTCGTCAACGATGCTGATCCTGAACCTGGACTTCGGAACTTTCTACATGGGTGACACCGCCACCCTTGGATTCAATCTCTTCAATCTGGCGGATGCCGACCGTGTCGGCCTGGATCTCGACAGCATTTCCGGCAACGGCGATGTGGGCGCGTTTTGGACCGACCTGGGAAAATTCAGCAACCTGGGCGAAGGGTCAAGCCACAGCTGGCTTGCCATGCTGGACACCTCCGCAGCCGGGACTTTCAATGCCAGCTATTCATTAGGCCTGTCTGATGCGAATGTCGGCGCGGCATCCAGCCGGGGCATCTATAATCTCACGTTGAATCTGACCGGCATCGTGAACGAGATACCAGTTCCACCGGCGCAGGCCAGCGATGTACCCGAACCTGCCACCCTCGCACTTCTTGGCGCCGGTTTGGCGGGGTTGGGTTTCAGCCGCCGCAAGAAATCCTAAGGACAGTCCGTACATCAAAAAAACAAACCCGCTTCGGCGGGTTTTTTTGACATCATAACTATAGTGATGTTCAATACACTTTTATTGCTCATGTGGACATTGCCACGCCTGGTGGGTGGGCAGCATATGACTTGCCCGCACCGGGGTCGATCGATTTTCCATAATAGATCTGCCAGATATATGCAATAGGTCTATAAGTGTCCGTGTGGAAAACTATATAGCCTGAAAAATTGATGGAAGGAGAACCAAGAACGCCAGATACCAAATTCCTCTCATGTTGCATAGAGGGATGACATTGCCAGGATTCGAGAGATTGTAGAGTTGATGCCCCTTGAAGGCGAAAGAATTGGATAATGCGCGCACAATTATCGGGATGATGGTTTTTGGCTTTGGCTGTGGAGTTTCGTCCGTTGGCTATGCAGACGAACGAAGGCCGCCGGGATGGTTGCATGAGGTCAAGCTCGGCGTGCTTCATCACGATACCGGCGGTTTATGGAGCGGCTTCCGTCGTGAGAGTGGTGCTGATTTCAATCTGGAAGCGATTTTTTCGCCACAATACAAAATTCTGGGCGGGTTCATTCGTCCCGCCCTTGGCGGCTCGGTGAATACCGCAGGGGATACCTCCAAGCTGTATTCGGGTATTCGCTGGCAATACGATCACGCAAGCGGCATATTTTTCGGGGTTGGCTTCGGTGGCGCGGTTCATAACGGTGATCTCCATTTGCAGCACTACGACCGCAAGGCCCTCGGATCCCGGGTTTTATTCCACATTCCGGTCGAAATCGGGTATCGCGTTGGTGCCCGAAGCTCGTTATCGGTATATTTTGATCATGTTTCCAACGCAAATCTTGCCGATGCCAACGAAGGCATGGATACCTTCGGCGGACGATACGGTTATCGCTTTTAAGCGAACGCAACTCGCTCCCGCCTCATGATCATGGATTTGAGCGAGCGATCGCAGCTATTAATCCTCTCAAGGTAAATCAATGATTCCTGATTGAAGACAGGAGTTTTCCATGAAAAAAATACTCATGCTGGTCATCGCGTTGATAGTCGCGAGTCTTGAGGCCGCAGCTGAACCCAAAGCACTTAGTGATGCGGAAATCGTTGGTATCGTTCTGGCCGTAAATCAGGCTGAAATAAACGGTGGCATTCTGGCCCAATCCGCATCATCCAACCCCGAGGTAAAGGCATTTGGCCACCGTTTGACTGAAGAGCATAACGATTCCACATCGCAATTCAATGACTGGGCAAAAAATACAATATCATTTCCCGGAGCAATTCAATCAGCGATACCTTGAAGTTCGATAGTGAGAAATATCTGGAAAAACTCAGAAAGCTGAACGGCATATTATTCGATCTGGATTATGTGCATCATGAAATGGAGTCTCATCAGCAAGCACTCGATTTATGGGACGGAAAGCTGATCTCGGGCACCAGAAATGAAGAATTAAAGAATTTGCTGAACCTAAGGCGAGCAAGCCTTGTAGGCCATCTTGAACGGGCCAGGCTGATCAAAACTTCGCTGGGTAGAAAGAAATAGCGGTCGGCTTTGATCCCATGTGACCATCGCTAAATCTGCAAGAAATCATATCGATCTTGCCAGAAACGGAACATTCAGCCGCTATATTTAATAATTAATCCAACATAACCAGTTAATTATGGGCGTTCAGCTAGACTATTAATTAACTGAGTGGGACGTTTTTATAACCGTCACAGCTTCAAGTCAGTGTGGGTGGAGAGCCGCCGCATGTACGCTCGGTCGAGAAATGCGACAATTTTCTGGTCAGCCAGATTGTTTCCAGCACAAATAATGCTGGCAATCGAGGAATTCTGTGAGACGTAAACTTATGGTTGATTTCCTAATAAGTCAGTGGAAACATATTTCTACATCTTGGTAACAATACGGGCAGTGCAGGATGGGTGGCGTGCTTCAGTACACACTCACCATGGATTTAAGGCTTGCTATCGATGGACCGTTTTGCACATTTTTGTGCAGCTGGGTAATGGTGGAAATGAATCTTGCTGGGTCGCCCGGCCTAATCCTGGTTAAACTCAACCCTCCGGATCGTCGGCCTGATCGTAAACGGTTTTTTCTCCAACGGACTCCTTTCCATATCGCTACAACGTTCCCGGGTCTTCAATTGAGAATGTTGAAACATTTTTTTCGTAAATACTTCCGCACCATGATCAAGCAGAGCAGAAGAGGTCGTGAGTGCGTCATCATAATCATACTTATCCACTTTTTCCTCCTTTCTAAAGCAAAAGAAAAACTATCAAAGAATTCCGCTTTTCGTATGTATCGAACTCCGCACAGAGTTTTGGGTAGAGGATAATCTGATTACAAAAAAAAACTGTGCGCTACCGAACTTAACATGGCAATTTTGGGATTCTGGATCAATGTACACAACCAAATCCCCATAATGAAAATTTCCACTCACTGATCGTTTTGCTGTAAACCCATAGTTATATTAGTCTCCGGCGAAACGACGTTGGTTCCCCTAACCTACGTTTCCCTTGGGGCACAATTTCCTCAATGATGCGTTTTGAGGAAACCGTCTCGAGTCTCTGATGTGGAATGGACCAGCTCATCCGTTTCATCTCCAGGGGGGCTGCTGTCGGCTGCAGGGGGCGAATTTTAAGCTTTTCCATTGCTACTTTATTGTTCACAATTGCTGTGGATAAGTTTGTTGATAACCTATGAACACGGGGAGTAAGTTGCCCTTCCGTAACAATATTTTCTTATTTGCCCATTTTTTGAACTTCATAGATATTTCAATATAAACAAAAACTTATCTTGAATCCCAAGATTCATGCGGGTTTCAGCGGCGCTATTGTGCAATTTCTATTACGAATGTGGATTACTTCCCAATGTCAAGAGAAATTTTGTTCTCTTTTAGTCAAATCCACCTCATGTCCCATGTATGTTAATTGCGATGCATTGGTTGTGCGCAACCCGAAGGAACGGGACGGATTTCATCCAGCCCTTCGTTACTCGCCGCTTACTGAGGTCTGCTCCCGCCGCGCGGCTCATGCCTCGTGCTGGATGAAATCCGGGTGCGAAATAAGTGTTAACAGGCCTTAGGCTTTCTAATGGAGAGATGTTGAGGCTGTGATGTGATAGTTTGCATCGGGCCCACGCATCATGACATGATGAGCACATGAAGTATATCGACGGTATTGACACCCACGGCCCTTCCGGCCGTCTTTCCAACCAATTGCAAGGCCGCGTTATCCACGCCCCCATAGGTACTGCCCACGGTGATGTAAATGGCGCGGCCCTTATTATTGCTTTGCGCAGAAACGGATGTATTGATGAGCAGGGCCGATCCCGTCAGTAATGCATATATCAATATTATTTTTATATGCTTCGCTCTCACTGGCATGCATCACCCTGTCTGCTCAGCTAATCGCGCTCATGACAGTGTCTGAAACCAGCAGCGAATAGCCGGGTTTGAGTAATCGTAACCTAATTGGGTCCGATAGGTCCCCCTTGCTCATACTTCGGGTCCTTGATCGGTTTACCTTCCTTATCCCGGGAGAATTCCGGCACATGCGGATCTTTGCTTGGCGACGCAGGGTCTGCGGCCCGCTCTACCCGCTTCTTTTGATCGACATACCCCGTATCCATACCCTCTTTGGAACTGGTGGAACTACTTTGTCCGCTTGAGCCGCTCTGCCCTGTCGCACCGCTCTGTCCCGATGTGCCGTACTGCGCGTGGGTCACTCCAGTCGCGCCGATACCAAGAGTGGTTCCCAGTGCCAATGCGAGTACCAGCGAACGATTTGCCGATATAGAAGAAAGTTTCATGGCTGTTCCTTTATTCATCCAGCGATATTGCTGTGTTGAAAAGGTTACGCACTGTTTTACGACTCTTCAGTGCGGTAGCACACTGAGCAAGCTCCCAAGCGTGCTGCGGTGGGACCGTCATATTGGGACAGGCTGCGTAAAGCATTGAATGATGCTCTGGTTACCATTTTTGTCATCGGGTCGCAGCTATCTTCTGGAGGAAGTTACCAGCCTTCTTGCCAATGACAAGACGCGTTAATTATGGCTCCACCAATTTTTACCCGCTGGATGTGGTCGTGGCTAAGTGGGAGATGGAGCATCTGGGCAGGGGGGTGGCTGACAAAAATCCAGCTTCCTGCTCACCCCCGCAACGGCTAATATCGGCCCTTGAGCTTGGGGCCTGTACCGTCCGTTCCCGCACTCTCGTCTTTATCGTCGTATCTTTCAGTACCGTCGGTACTGTACCGGGAGTTATCACTGGAACGCCGGCTCCCGTCATAGCCGCTCTTCTTCTCATCGCGCTTTGTGCCGTAGTCGGACCCTCCGCCAGAAGTGCCCGATTGCGTGGAATTGTCGGGCTTCTGCATCGAGCCGCCTTGATCATAACCTTGCGCATGCAGGATCCCGGCCGTGCTGAAAATCAATGCACCCGTCAATACCAATGATTTTGCTGATAAAATTGAAGGAAATTTCATGATTGCCCCTTTTATTAATCCCAGCGAAATCGCTGTGATAGCAATAATACGTAGTGCTTCCCAACTGTTCAGTGCGCTACCACACGGATGAGGTAACCGGTCAAATTCCAATATCAGGGAATTCATATGCGTCTTCATCTGGTCATGGATTCAATGGGTTGAGATAAAAATCAAGGAACCATAATTAACTCATCAGTCAGATTATCGTGTAATTTTCTGAAATACTATGCCTTGGTTCTATTCATGGGCGCAAACATTGCTCCTGCCTATGCCATCAAGATCGAAACCAAGGGCGGCCCCAGAATCAAGGCCGATGACGGCAATTTTGAAATCGGTATTAATGGCCGCGCCCATCTTGATGTGCACGCTTTCAATAAGGATGGAGTGCATACGGCCTTTTCCGCATTTGGCAGCCAGATGTCATCGGAGCAGGACCACAGTGGTTTTAATTGGCGCCGTACCTATGCCACGTTAACGGGCAGAATCTATGGTTTGAATTTCAAGTTTGAGAACGATTTTGCTGCTGGCGCTTTTCCGGGCAGTATTCGCGAAACCTGGGTTTCGACCCAGTTGGGCCCGGGTCAGTTCACAATAGGACAGTTCAAGCCTTACCGTGGCATGGAAGAACTGACGAGTTCAAACGAAATAACTTTGATGGAACGCCCTTCAACCTCATCCACCGGTATTTATACTGGCCGGCAATTCCTGATGGGGATGGGTTACCGCGGCATCATTGGGGATAAATTAGGTTATGGCGTGGATGTCATGAGTTTGAACCACACCGGTTCATCTCTTAGCGGGTTAACTTACGGGGGCCGTATGGTCTGGCTGCCCTTTTCGCAGCCAGGTAACACGCTTCATTTTGGATTTTCCTATAGTGTGGATGATGCCGGCAAGGGATCACTTCCCGCGCAGGGGGTTGATATTTATGGCGGACGTCTCGGTATCAGCAAATCTCTCGGTATTGCGGGTGCGAGTGCGGGTTCATCGCGCGAAAACAGTCAAACCACTTTTGCGGCTGAGGTGGCCTATGCGCTCGGACCAGTAACTCTGCAAGGAGAGTACGCAAACTCGAGGCTGGATAACACCCATTTGGCGGGAGGTACGCAAAGGGACTCCCATATACAGGCTTACTATGTACAGGGGAGCTGGTTTGTAACCGGTGAAAGAACGGTATACAGAAAAGATCGTGGCGCCTTCGGCAAGCCAAAGCCGATCAGCAAATGGGGCGCGATTGAACTCGCGGCGCGTTATGATCTGGCGGAGAACACAAATCAGAGTCTTACCGCGGATCCGTGCCGGACTGGCACATCGAAATGCGAGGTTCGGGTCATTACGCTGGGTGCCAACTGGTATGTCCGGCAAGGTTGGCGTTTCATGCTGAATTACTATATTACCGAAGCCGACATCGGCAATGCCGGTGTCGGCACGTCTGATCGCAAAGATAATCCGTCCGTAATTTCTTTCCGTACCCAGCTAAGCTTTTAAACCACGGCAAAAGGCCGCGCTGGCGGCAGAATGGCAAACAACCGACAGCTATCATTTTGGTGGCAATCTGTTCCGGGCAAGGCTTTCCCTACATCCGTTCGATATATTCGCCGCTGTCAGTATTGATCTTGATTTTTTCACCTTGCAGGACAAATGCCGGAACCATGACAACAAGTCCCGTCTCCATCGTGGCCGGTTTGTAGGAACTGGTGGCTGTGGCGCCCTTAAGATTGGGTTCGGTGGCGGTAATGGTCAGTATTACGCTGGCCGGAAGTTGTACCCCGATGGCGCGATCGTTATGAAAATTGACTTGCACGTCGGTATTCGGCAACAGGTATTCATATTGACTTTCAAGGAATTCCTGCGACAGGCTTAATTGTTCGTAGTTTTCCTTATCCATGAAGATATAGTTATCACCTTCCTGGTAGAGATACGTCATGTCACGCGGCTCGACAAATGCACGTTCCACTTTGTCTTCGGTACGGATGCGCTGATTGGTTTTGGTACCCGCTTCAATGTCTTTCATCTCTACTTGCATGAATGCTCCACCACGGCCTCCGACATGGACGTGGTAACATTTCAGTACACGCCAGATACGTTTATCCCATTCAATCAGATTGCCGACACGAATTTCTGTTGCAAGTACTTTAGCCATTATTTTTCCAGTGAATCGAAGAGCGCGCATTTTACTATAAAAAACCAATTGGGAAGTCTATGCAATCCACGTTTTCGGCAGATTGCCGTCAGTGCCCGCGGCTGGCGAATTTTCTGGATGAAATGAAAAGCCGCTATCCCGATTATCACGCTCGTCCCGTGCCGGCTTTTGGCGATGTCGCACCTAAGCTGCTTATCATGGGTCTGGCGCCTGGCATGCATGGCGCAAACCGCACCGGTAGGCCTTTTACCGGTGATTTTGCGGGAATCTTGTTATATCGGACGCTATATAAATTTGGCTTTGCCAGCCATGAGGGGTCGGCTTCTGTAAATGACAATTTGCAGCTCATGAATTGCCGTATCACTAATGCAGTGAAATGTCTGCCGCCGCAAAATAAACCGGAGCCTGGGGAGATCCGTCAATGCAACCGGTATCTCGCGGCTGAAATTAACGATTTCAGGAAAGAAGGAGGTATTGCATTACTCGCTCTCGGGGCTATCGCCCATCAGGCAGGATTGATGGCATTGGGGCTCAAGGTCAGGGATTATAAGTTTAGCCATGGGGCCGTCCATGCGCTGCAAGGTGACCTGACACTATATGACAGCTATCATTGCAGCCGCTACAATACTCAAACCCGGCGCCTGACCGCGGAAATGTTCGAGCGGGTATTTACAGAAATTTGCGCCGGTTTGGCTTCCGATTCAGCAATTCAGCAGGATCAGGATTAAATGGAGACTTTTCATGCCCTATGTAAATATTCGCATTGCCGGCTCGCTCAGCCGCGAGCAGAAGAAAAAGATTGCGCTGGAGATTACGGACACGCTGGAACGCATTGCCCATAAACCAAAATCTTATACTTATATCGCCTTCGATGAATTGCCTAATGAAAACTGGGCTATCGCAGGCAATTTGCTGGATGAGGGAGACTGATCGCCTTGCTGGCAGAGTTCTCTTTCAATGCTAGGGCGTTCTGCTCCAGCCTGCCCTCTCAACCGGGCGTCTATCGTATGATGAATGTTGCAGGGCAGGTAATTTATGTAGGTAAGGCAATTGATCTAAAAAAACGCGTTTCCTCTTATTTCCAGAAAACCGGCTTGGGTCCCCGTACCCAATTGATGGTGTCGCAAATCTCCGGGATTGAGACCACCGTCACACGCTCCGAGGCGGAGGCGCTGCTGCTTGAAAATAATTTAATCAAGACGCTGACGCCAAAATACAACATACTTTTCCGGGACGATAAATCATATCCATATGTTGTACTGAGCGGGCATCGTTTTCCCCGGCTGGGATTTTACCGCGGGGCGTTGGATAAAAAGAATCATTATTTTGGCCCTTTCCCCAACGCCGGGATGGTGCGAGAGAGTATTCAACTCTTGCAAAAAGTATTTCGCATTCGTACCTGTGAAGATAGTGTTTTCAGCAACCGTACGCGACCCTGCCTGCTTTATCAGATCAAACGTTGCAGCGCACCTTGCGTGAATCTGGTTGCTGAGGATGCGTATCGAGAAGATGCGAGAGATGCGGCACTTTTCCTGCAGGGCAAGCAAACCGAGGTGCTGGAAAGTATTACAAAAAAAATGCGGGAAGCTGCCAATTTCCAGGAATATGAGCAAGCTGCATTGTTTCGTGATCAGATTCAATCGCTGAGAAAAATCCGCGAGAAACAATTCGTGGACAGTGGCAGAGCGCTTGATGCGGACGTGGTTGCCTGTATTGCAGAAAACAACGGGAACGGGAGAGTTTGTGTCAATCTTGCCATGATCAGGGGAGGGCGGCATTTGGGTGATAAGAGTTTTTTTCCGCAAAATGCGGAAGGATACGACCTGCCCTCGGTAGTGGAGGCTTTTCTGGCTCAGCACTATCTCAATCGAAGTACACCACACCTCATTATCGTGGGTGAAAAAATTCAACGGGAAGCATTGCAAACACTGCTCGCCGAACAATCCGGCCGTAAAGTTGCCATTAACTCCAATCCCATCGGCGATCGGCGCATGTGGCTCGATATGGCGACAGAAAATGCGCGTCTCGCGCTTGAGCAGATGCTGAGCCGTCAGGCTAGCCAGGAGGAGCGGCTGCAAGCCTTGCAACAGGCCCTGGATATGCCGGGGCTTGGCCGCATCGAATGTTTTGACGTTAGCCACACTCTGGGTGAAGCCACTATTGCATCCTGCGTGGTTTATGACAACTTCTCTATGCGCGCCAGCGAATATCGGCGCTACAATATTAATGGCCTCACGCCAGGGGACGACTATGCAGCCATGCGTGACGTTCTATCACATCGCTATCACAAAATCACCGAAGGGGAGGGCAGACTTCCTGATCTGATTCTGATTGACGGAGGCAAAGGACAGGTGGGAGTGGCGCAGGAGGTGCTGGTTGAACTCGGATTGAACGACGCGAACCTGCTGGGCGTGGCGAAAGGCGAAGAACGTAAGGCCGGCCTGGAGCAATTGATTTTCCCGGGGAAGCAAAAACCGCTACAATTGCCCAAGGATCATCCCGGGTTGCATTTGATCCAGCAGATCCGTGATGAGGCCCATCGCTTTGCGATTTATGGTCATCGCGCCAAACTTGGCAAATCGCGTACCAGCTCAAGCCTGGAACAGATCAACGGTATCGGAGCCAAGCGCCGTCAAAGCCTGCTGGCACGATTTGGTGGATTGAAGGGGGTGCTGACCGCAAGTATCGAAGAATTGCAGCAGGCCGACGGAATCAGCCGTGCGCTGGCTGAGAGGATTTACAAGGAATTGCATTGAATCGCGGTCACCTGATTGCTTGCTCATCCTCATGTATTCGGGCGCTTTTCAGATTGCCTGTTCCATTCGAATCTGGTAGTTGTAGCGAATTCCCTACAAAACACGAAGGTCAAGTGACAAAAAGGATCCTTAGGAGTCATGACGCTGACCTGAAAATGAGTGGTCGACCACCGGATTCAGGTTTGATGGCCTATCCTGATCTTTATGCCTTTTAACCTGCCCAATGTGCTTACCTGGCTGCGGATCCTCGCGATTCCGCTGTTTGTGGGCATTTTCTATTTTCCGCCTTCATGGTTGTCTCAATCCGACCAGAATCTGATTGCCACCATTATCTTTACCGGCGCGGCCATCACGGACTGGCTGGATGGTTATCTTGCGCGAGTGCTCAATCAGACCTCGGCCTTTGGCGCGTTTCTTGACCCGGTGGCGGATAAGCTGATGGTGGCGGCGGCGTTGATTGTGCTGGTTTACTTAAGCAGGCTTGATGCCCTTATTGCCTTCATCATCATTGGCCGTGAAATTACCATTTCAGCCTTGCGTGAATGGATGGCGCAAATCGGCAAAGGCAAAAGTATGGCGGTTTCTTTTCTGGGAAAATTAAAAACGGCGTCGCAAATGGTAGCCATCCCGCTGTTGCTATATCACGAAAAGATAGGTGAAGGCTTCGACCCGCAAGAAATAGGAACATGGCTGATCTATCTGGCTGCCATACTAACCCTGTGGTCAATGGGATACTATCTGAAAGTAGCGATTCCCCAGGCGTTGAAGCATGGTTGAAATCAGGTTTATCACCTGCGCTGCATTGCCTTTCCTTGACAAAGAAGCCAGCATCCTTATAATGCCAGCATTGTTTTTCGCGGGAATAGCTCAGTGGTAGAGCACAACCTTGCCAAGGTTGGGGTCGCGAGTTCGAGCCTCGTTTCCCGCTCCAGTTTGCAGGGAAAATGGATTCTTTTGCAAGAGGCCATGTACATGCATCTAATGCGCCTTTGCTGAATCCGTTTTCCCTTTTCAGTTTTTGCTATTGTATTGTCATGCGACCTCATTCCTGTGGCGCAACAATGGCGGGGTGGCAGAGTGGTCATGCAGCGGCCTGCAAAGCCGTGGACGCCGGTTCGATTCCGACCCCCGCCTCCAGTTTCATTTCATGTGGTGCAAGCATCGGGTTGCGATAAGCCTGAGCTTGGTCGGCAGATCAGCCGTGCTAGCGGTTTTCTTGCATCCACTGCCACGGTGGGATAGGGTATTTTGTTGACCATAACCCCCGCTTGGCGGCACGGGCCTCAGCTTGTAATTTGTAGAGTTCCGGATCTTTCGCGTATCCTTCATATACCCAGGCCATACCGCGTTTTACTTGTTCCGCATTGACATCCAAACCATTGCATCTAACTCTGGCTAAAGTACGTCCATATTGATCCTTTGTTATTGATGTCAGTTCCGCCTCGATCCAGAAACAAAGGTCAGAGAGAGATTTTTTTGAACGCTTGGTGTAAGGTTGCTTGCTTTCCGGGGCATCAATTTCAGCCAAGCGCACCCTTACCATTTCCCCATCGATTACGATGGTAAGCGAATCACCATCAACAATCTGAACCACCTGAGCGCGGATTCCCGGGCCGGGAAGGTCTGCACCTGCCGGAAAGGGCAGAGTAATAGAGGTGATAAGAGCAAGAGCAACAGTAATGGGTTGCATTTGACTTTTAATCAAAGCGGCAAACCGAAATCCATGTGAAAAAGTGATACGGCTATTTTTATTCGCCGCGATAAACGCCTACCGGCTGGGTTGTAGAATGAAGGTATTGCACCCAACATACGGTCAATCATGCACCATCTCGCAATTTTTGATTTCTACCTTTAACGCTGCTCACGCAGCGTGTATCTCTTGCTCTTCATGAGATCCACAAGAATATTTTTACTATTATAAATGATTCTTAATTAGACTTTGCTCAGATTAGCTTTGGCCACGACTTCGAAAAGCAGGTTGCCCACTTCTTCAGCGTATCTCTCCTGTGTAAATCGACTCTCCGCCCACTTTCTGGCATTGTTCCCAAGCCTCGCTCTTTCTCCGGGGTTGTCATGCAAATATTGTATCTTATCGGCAAGTTTGGTGTGGTTACCCCATTCATACATGAGGCCGGTTTCCCCATCCTGAATCAATTCTGACGTTGCTCCTCTGGCACTTCCTATCAGCGCTTTTCCCGTAAGCATGGCTTCAACCGCCACGCGGCCAAAAGCCTCCCATCTGGAACATACTAGCACGACATCTGCTGCCCGTATGAGGGATGCGGGATTTTCCGCATATCCGTGGAACTTGACGTGTTGCTGGAGACCATGATCCACGATTTGCTGAAGCAGTTTTACCCTGAATCGCTTGCCGCCATCGCCAACTATCAGCAGATGGGCATTCACCCCGCGATGGACAAGTTCTGCAAGCGCGAAAATGGCTTCATCTTGTCCTTTCCAAGGATGGAGTGATCCGATCATAATGCATTGGAAAAATAAGGTTGCATCAACCAGGCTGCTCGTATGCGCGATTTCCTCAGGCAAGGTGACAGACTGGTAAATCACCCGTAGCTTTTCCATGCCCAGGTAGCGCTTATAGTCTTCCTCTACGGATTTCGAGGTGACGATAATCATCTGCGAAAAATGATCCATCAAATAGGTTACGCAACGCTTTCCCAAGTCAAATTTCTGGTCAGGATTATGGTATGCGGATTCATGAGAATGCCAAACGTGGGGTCTACGGGCCAACCGTGCCGCAAATGCGCCAACGCCGACCACGACCGTATTGGTATAGACAATATCGCAACCCCATCTTTTTATTACACCCGCAATATATATTGCTGTGAGAAGCGTCTTGAGCGTTCGCCCAATACGATATGGCAACCACTTCGGCCGAGACATCCATACTGGATAAGGAATAATGCGCCATTCCACATTCAGGCTGTCTAGCTCGGCAAGGAGCGGGCCCTTTTTGGGAACAAGAACCATGCAAATAAAGCCTAGCTTGATCAGGCCTTTTATCAATTCCAGCAGTGCAAGTTCCGCGCCATACCGCTCCGCGGAATGAGATATAAAACAAACACGCATTTTCAATCAATCCCTTATAGCGTTGTGGAGTAAATCTTGCAGTAAGCTGTGTCCGATGAACATGAAGAAATCTCTCCATAATAGAGTCCGCATGATTAATACGGTAAGCCATTAGGCACTCAATCTCAGCAGTTTGGTAGCTGTAAGAACTTACAGTGGAAACGTGACGTTCAAGCGATTTCCAGCAAAGCAAGCCAATCAGCCCGCACAGTGACGGGTGCCGTCAGCAACATGGATTGTTTCCTGCGTCTGTAATTGTCGGTGGAAGTGCGAGCGGGTTTTTAGACCGGTGACATGGTGCAACGCAGGTGCCATGGTGGCCTGTAATATCTTACAGCTATGAATTGAATTGAGAAAATGATTTACTGCTCGTTTGAACCATCATGCCGTGATCGAGAGATTGACTTACGGATAAACGGGTAATAAAGCAATGCATAAGCTCGAAGCTCTTTTAATAGGCGGGTACTGGCCTGAGCTGATGATGGTTATTCTCGCATTATTAACCAGGGCGGGGTTTACTGTAGATGTCATATCCACCAGCGCCTTTCTGAAAAAGAATAAATCGATACGAAATTATTTTCTCGCAGATGAGAATGATCTTTTGGTAAAAGCTGCATCAGAAAAAATAAAGCAAGAATACACACTGATTGTTGTGGGAGATGACCCCACATTAGGAAAAATATTGAATTCAGATTTGTCTGATGAGGATAAATTAGAGTTACTTCCAGTCCTGTCAAATAAAAACCTTGGTCATATCTTTTCTAAAATCGGCTTGGCGCGCGTTCTGGATAAAAATGGAATTAACACTCCCGATTATCTTGTTGCGAATAATGAGCAGGAATTAAAAACATCTGCACGAATATTAGGTTATCCAATATTTATCAAGATCGATTCATCCGCCGGTGGATTGGGGATATTTGAATGCCTGGAGGGGAGTGATTTAGAAGGTTTATTAAAAAAAATAAAAATATATCCCGTTTTGGTGCAGAAGAAAATAACGGGTGTTGAGGTATCTGTGGAAAGTTTTTACCAAGATGGTCAATTAATTCATTTTGCCTACTCAATACCGAAAAAATCCAAATATAAATTTGGACCTACTTCGGTTAGGAACTATGTGCAACTTGCCTTTTTGGAAAAAAAAGTTTTTGATGAACTCGGTTTGCTTGGTAAAGCACTTGGCGCTCATGGTTTTGTAAATATTGGCTGCATGCAGTCCGATCAAGATAAAAAACTATATTTTTTTGAGGCTGATATGAGGCCTAATTTATGGATCGATCATCCAAAATATTTCGGCGATGACTGGGCTAAAATAATTAACAGACATTTTTCTACCGGTGAAACGATCAAGTATCCTTATCCGTTGAATTCAGGGTATCCGAAACAAATTCTTATATCGCATTATTCGAGAATGGCATTAATAGATTTAGTTTTAAATCGGCATCAGGTTTGGAACCATCTTCCTGAGAATTTTTTATATTTGACGTTACATTATAGAATCCGGGCTCAAGTGATATCGATTATGGCAAAATCGTATAGGCTTCTTTTGCCAAAATGGTGCCGGGTAATTCTTAAGAATGCCTATCATCAATTAAATATTCATTTTAAATGAGATGGTGAATGCAGCTGTATTCCAATCAGCTGAATATCAGGAATATGTCGGACGTTTAGCCGAAACAATACTTTTGCATAACATTCCGGGCAGGCTTGCAAACGGAACCAAGTAGGGGGTTGTATCGGACTTGCCCGCCTTCACTATTGCTACGCTTGATTTGAGTTGATGTGTTGATTTTTGCGAGATGTATTTGATTGTCGGCGCAATAAGTGCAATTTAAAAATCACTTAGATCTAGCGTCCTATGCAATAGGACCGCGTCCACTCCTACACGCTCGCAGCGTTTTGGGCCGGCAATCTGCAGGAATCCGAGCAGGCGTTTTTGCGCCGCAACATGGTTGGGTACGACCTCGCAGACGAGATCGGTTACATCGTTCATCAGGTGAGCGTAAACATAGACAAAGTGAAACAGCGCACCCATGACCGAGCTTGTCGGCTGGCCAGGCATGATGACGAACCTGCATAGTTCCGCTAATTTTCGGCCCGAAAGCCGCATGGCATCCAGTTCATGGGAATACGTTGCATCGCTATATAATCCGTTCGCGGAATCCAGGCGCATCATTACCGTGCCAATCACCGTGCCGCATAATTCAGCATCGAATACCATATCTGCTGATGTCATGATGTGATCCGCGGAGTAGCCCTTTCTCAAGTATGATGTTTTTACCAGACACTCTGAGCGATCGAGGGATTCTGCGGTGCTTACGACGTAGGGGCCGAAGGTTGCTTTCATGCGCCTCCCACCCCTCGGGTCGGGCGTCAGACAAGCATGGCGCAGTTTACAGGATTGATAGTTTGCCTCCATGTACTCACCTCCCCGTGAGCTGTTGTTCTTGGATTGAGGCATGAGTTGTTCATATTCCCGGCCACACCTGTCCGACAATACTATCGGTGCACCGATTGATACGATTGATAGAAGCCGAACGCTTGTTACTGCCTTCATGTTTTAATCCACGCCGCGACTGCCCGGTTGGAAGAAAAATGTGCATACCGTCAGAAGCTTCTCCATTCGTATCTGGCGAAATCAAAGATCTCTGCCTAAACCTGCCTGATCGAGATTAGGGCCTGTTAACACTTATTTCGCACCCGCGTTGCTACACAAAAAACGCGGAGGCAAGGCGCGAAGCGCAGGCCATAGCAGGTCTATGGCAAAGCTTCGCAACGCAGCATCCGCGTTCTTTTGTGCGCAACCCGAAGGGACGGGACGGATTTCATCCAGCCCTTCGTTACTCGCCGCTTACGGAGGTCTGTTCCGCCGCGCGGCTCATGCCTCGTGCTGGATGAAATCCGTCGCCGTCGCGGGTGCGAAATAAGTGTTAACAGGCCCTAGTTCATCGGTGCAATGATTATGCATATCTGGTATGGAGTGAAGTAGTTCCGACGTTGAATCCATATGTTTTCTTTGGAGGAAACACATTTTACCGGTTTTGGGCGCTTCACATACTGGACTAAAGTACACCCATGGTTCAAATGGACTAAGCGTTGCAGTAATCCGGTATTTGACCCAGCGGGAAAGTATCACTTGCATGATATATGCTGGTAATGATTATCAAGGTTGGTGGCCCGACATGAGAAAATGACATCATCTGATGTTTTTCCTGGTTGAGACGAGCCATGGTCAATGTACCGGTCATGAGAAGGTAATAGTTTTCTCCATAAAAAAAGAATACCGTGGGATACCGAATTTCTTCCTCGGAAGGAGAAAAGTTAATGCAAAATCTGGTAATGAAAGCGCCATCAAGGGGAGGGCGGTCTCTTCTCTATAAAATTCATTTATCAATGTTGACGCAATTTTTTTAGAAGATCCTCGCTGGATTGTCGAATTGATTCAAGTGCGCCATGCAGCTCCAGGAGATTCACAGCGATATATTTCTCGCAGTAGCGGCAAAAAAGTTTCGGTTCATACTTTAGCCGCGAGATTGTTTCTTCGAACTTCCCACGACAATGGGGGCACGTGATCACCATTAGTTCGGTGTCGAAATCCAGGGGCAAACGGACCTCATTGGATGAATGAACATTGCGTAAAAATAAATCTTATCATGGCCGGCAGGGCACCAGAAGAAAGCCGGGAAAATGATATCCTTCAGGCTTCGGTTCCGGCGGCGGCTCGGCAGGCTGCCGACGGCCAGGTGCGGGATCGGGTGAAAGCTAAAATTTTGTTATCAGATCGTGGGCGTCAAACGGAGCTCTCACCTTGACGTCGTTATCAAAATAGCAATAGACGTCGCGAGACTGCTGTTGCGAAGGAGACTGCGTCGAGATGAGATGTGCGTCACCCGGTTGAGAGCCTGTACGCCAGGCGCGAATTCGCGCTGACCAGCGCGCCAGTGCTTCAGGGGTATAGCCGCTTGCATAAAGTACTTTGTCGCCATGCAAGCGGAGGTAGACGAAATCGGCGGTAATATCTTCACGGTAGGGCCATTTTCCCGCCGTATCCGCAATAACCAATGCGATATTGTGTTCACGCAGCAGTTGCACGAAAGACTCATCGATGAAGCTTTCGTGCCGTATTTCAATCGCATGGCGCAATATACGGTTGGCGTCAATCGTCAGGCATACGCGCCCGGTCATATGGGATTCATGCTGCCGGGCAAGACTTAGTGCCTGCTCAGTATCATGCGGTAAGAGTTCGAAAAAATGCTTCAGCCTTTCCGGATCATAATGGAAGCTGGGTGGGAATTGCCACAAAATAGGGCCGAGTTTTTCTCGCAGCTTGAATATTCCCGAAGCGAAGAAGTTGGCGAGCGGGCCATTGACATCGCGCAGGCGCTTTATATGTGTAATATAGCGCGGGCCCTTGATACTAAAAACGAAGCCCCGTGGCGTGTCGCTATACCAGTGCTCGAAGCTTTCCGGCCTTTGCAGGGAATAGAATGTCCCATTTATTTCGATGGTCGGAAATTTACCGGAGGCGTATTCAAGCTCGCGATGCTGTGGAAGGTCGGGAGGATAAAAAACGCCACGCCATGGCGGATAGCGCCAGCCGGAAATTCCAATTCGAATTTCACCCATTGCGGATCACTCCTGTGGTGCACGACAATCCAGCGCCACCGTTAATGTAGGCAGGTGCATAGTGAGCGTCTGCAGCATGTATTGGCGCGTATTGAGAATTTCATGCTTGCGGCCTCATCGATGAGCATGGTGAGCCTTCTTCCAGACGTCAGAGCTTGCCGTTTACTGTCGCGATGCTGGTTCCTGGCCATAATACATGCAGCTACTCGTCAGTGCCATGGTAGCGATTCTCGGAACTGCACCAAAAACCATTGCTGCTGGCGCAGAGCCAGGGTTGCCGGAGAACGACGCGAAATCTGTTTTCGAACCCGCCCACAAGCATGAGCGACGCGTGCATGGAGCCTTCGCCGAAGATAGTTTGCGTGGCATTTTTCCACAGCGGGCAGGCGCGATAAGCCAAAACCCTTTGCGCAAAACCTCTCAGGAGGTTACTTTCCTCGCATTCGGTTCCCAGGGTGGAAGATGAGAATATCGTGACGAATAGGGCGCCCACGGGTGCACCACCCGGTGATCAAGGCATCTCGCTAATATTCCAATAGGCGTCAATCGAGCGCATGACTTCGACGAATCGCCGATAATCGACTGGTTTAACCACATAGCCCACAACGCCCAGGTTAAAACTGCTCATCTTGTCCTGCTGCTCTTCCGAAGTGGTCAATACAATTACCGGAATACGCTTTAATCGATCATTATGTTTTACCACCTGCAGGAATTCGATACCATTCATGATCGGCATATTCAGATCAAGCAAAATGATGCACGGTTTTTCGCTTGCGGGGTCTTGCAGATAAAGCAGTGCTTCCTCTCCGTTTTCCAGGTGCACGACCGGGTTTGTTACATGGATCTCCTTCAGGGCGCGCATGACCGTCATTGTGTCGACTTGATCGTCTTCCACCAGGAGAATGGGCCTATTGGTAGTTTTCACGTTTCTTTTCCTTTGCTGGAGTTAATATTTGCCGCGATTTTGGGTAGGGTGAAAAAAAAAGTACTGCCTTCACCGGCTTTCGATTCGACCCAGATTTGCCCACCGTACATTTCCACGATTTTTTTTACGAGGGCTAGTCCAACACCGGTACTTTCTATCCTGTCGCGTGGAGCAAGCGTCTGAAACAGTTGAAAAATTCTTTCGAAATGGCGTGATTCGATGCCGGGTCCATTGTCGGCGATACTGAACTTCCACTGCTCACCCTCAACGCGACAGGCAATGTGAATTTCACCTTGAGGCTTATCCATGTAATTAATGGCGTTGGAGAGCAGATTCTGAAATATTTGTTGGATGCGGGTGGGTTCCGCGATGATGCGCGGCAAGGGATTTTCCACCCTGATGATAATGTTTGCAGGCGGAGACAAAAGATCAATCACTTCATGCACGACCTGGTTGAGGTCTAACTCGACCAGCGCCTCCCTCACGCGGCCTACGCGCGAATATTGCAATATACCATCGATCAGATTACTCATGCGATGCACCCGGCTGACAAGCAAGCGCATATGTTCTTTGCCTTCATCATCGAATTTGTCCGCATAATCCGTGGAAAGCCAGTCTGCCAAGGCTCCGATGGCGCGCAATGGCGCCTTCAGGTCATGAGATACCACATGGGCGAAATTCCTTAATTCTTCATTGGCGCTTTCCAGTTCGTCCATCAAACGCCCTTTTTGTTCTTCCTCCAGCTTGCGTTCACTGATGTCCCGTACAATGGCGACGAACATGCGGTGTTCTCCGCCCTGCATCTCAACCACCGCAAAGTCCATGGGGAATGCGGTGCCATTCTTACGCAGGCCAGTTACTTCACTGGTAACGCCAAAAGCCTTGGGCTTCCCCGTTTCCAGATATTTCCTGAAAGAGTCGGAATCTTGCTCGCGTTCCGGTCTTGGCTTGGGGAACAGCAGGTTAATATCCTGCCCGATAATTTCGCTTCCCGCATAACCAAAAATCCGCTCGGCGGCCGGATTAAACGTTTTAATCACACCCTGTTCATCAATCGAGGCAACGCCATCAATCAGATTACTGAGTAAGGCGCGGGTATGCGCTTCGCTATCACGTATCTGGCCAATGGTGTCCACCAGACTATCCCGCATTTCCTTCAGGGCCTGCATAAGCTGGCCGATTTCATCCTTCGAACGGACCTCGATTTCTTGCATAAAATCACCGACCGCGACGCCTCGAGCGATCTTCACCACATTTTCCAAGGGGCGGAAGATTGCATCGCTGAGTACAACGCTAATGAGTGCCGCCAGCACCAGCGCGACTGCTATCGATGCGACCAGAATATTCCGAATGGTTTCGTAGCGGCTCTGCTCCCGGTCGTATTCCCGGCTGATCTCATCCAATTGCAGTTTGACCAGCGCCTTGATGCTTGCATCGACCGGCACATAAAGAGGGCGAACCTTTTCTATGAGGATTCGGTACGCTTCGCCGATTTCATTTTTACGCAAGGCGATTGCCGCTGGGTTTATACCCTCGGTGATAAATTTATCCCGATCCTCGGCGAATTGAGCGGCCAGCACTTTTTCTTCCGCACCGATATAGGTGGTCATGTAAGCTTGCCAGACTCGAGTCATCTCCTCGAGATCCCGATCAACCTCCGCGGTTTTATTTTGAATAGTTTCGGGCGTCGGCATCATCAGCGCCGCTGTGATGGCGATTCGGTTTCGCAGCAGCAGCGATTCAATTTCAGCGACTTGTTTGAGCGGGATGGCGCGATTATGATAAACGGTTTTCAAGCCGTCGATCGCGTTGCTCATGCCGAACAGGCCGAGCATTTCAATTCCCAGCAGAAATACCACCAGGACGGAAAGAATAAAGATCAGACGTGATCTAATGGTCAAATTCTTAATCATATTAACCCGGATGATTCAGAGACTGGAGCAATTATCCTGAAAGTCACGCCTCAATTTTACTGCAACCCGATATCTCTGCGGGGTTGCTTTGCGAAGTGATCCGATTAAAGAATTTCCTCCGCCGCCTCCAGTGCATTCAATGCACTGGAGGCGGGATTGAATGGAGGTACGGCCTACGCGAATATTCACTCCGTTATATTCCCCGCAGGGGAGATCCGTGGCTTTCTTGCACCTGTCCCCGAACCAGAAGCCTATGCGATGCTGCTGGCCGGTCTTGCCATGATAGGCGCGGTCGCGCCGCCGCGTCTGACCGGGAAGCAACGAGGAACACCGTTGGCCCCTCGTTCTTTGATTGAGTAGTTGTGAACCCGGTGGTTTTATCCTGATAGCCGCTCGCTGTGATCCTGCCAAAAAAATAAATTTATTGGCTGGCAGGTGTCTTAATTGGATTAATTAATGACAAATTCATTTCTTTGGCTTTTGATCTAACTGCTGTCGAGGTCCTTCCCAACTTCAGTGCGATCCGTCTCGCGGGAATATTCTGCTCCGCGAGATTTCTTAAAATTTGCTCCTGTTGCGTTGTCCAGGGTTTACCGGAATTGGTCGCCTGCTGTCGCCTATCATATTGCCGCCTTTCACCTAACCTTTGTTGATCCTCCAGGGGAGCGGTTCTCACAGGAGCCTGCCCTTGTATCTGATGCGGCTTGCAGATCCCGGATACAATCTGTAGGGCCCTTTGGCGAATGGAATCGGATGATTCCCGGGATCCTGTACCTTCGGATAAAATTTGAAGCAGACTAAGGAGCTCGTTCCGAGTACAAGGAGATAGTCCTGCCATGAGTGCCTCAAGAATGTAATGAGAACGCTCAAGTTCCTCAAGTGAATGTTCTTGCAACTGCTGCTTTGATTCAACGATTTCCATAGCTTGATTGAGTTTCCATTTACAACCCGGAACAATATTAACTTTGGCGGTTTGCTGCACTCCTTTCATATTTTCGCCTGTCTTTAGCTCCTTGCCATTTTGGGTTATCGATTTTTCTCCGTTCAACAGTCCTTCGATCTGACCAGAATGAATGAGTTGAAGTAAGCTTCCAGGCGGTACTTGCATCCTCCTGCCAACCGACACCGCGTTTTTCCTTACCAAATTTTTTACATAGTTCCGCGATTAAACGCATGTCTTCCGATGACATGGATCTCATCGCGGTTATTACATCGATAATAAGGGCCCCGGTGGACTGACCGGAGCGCATTCCTGCGTTCATGTCGCCCTCTCCGGTAGCAATCCACATCGGATAAGCGCCGATTCTGGCTTCAATATCAACTAGATTTCTTCGTGGAACACCTCTGCTTTTCCAATTATGGAGCGTTTGCTCCGAAATGTTGAGCAGCAACGCAACGGCGGCTGCATTTTTTGCTCCCTTGAGCTCCCTGGCCGCTTTTAGGAGCCGCACATAACTATCTTCCATTTGGTGGGATTTGGTCACGGTAACGTTTATTTTAAACAAAATGTTTATTCAAAAAAACTGCTTGTTTGAAATTTGTCATAAAGAAATCACGATTCCATCAAGCTGTATCCTTGCGTGAATAAAATACCTCGAACTGTTCGAATGTCAGTGGCCGGCTAAATAGGTAGCCCTGATAGGCATCGCAGCCATGCTGGGCAAGAAAACTTTTCTGTGCATTAGTTTCCACGCCCTCGGCAATTACAGATAAGCCCATGCTTTTTGCGAGAACTAGAATGGCCCGAACAATAGTAGCGTCATGAGGGTCGGTTAGCAGTTCCCGGATGAAGGATTGATCAATCTTCAGCCAGCCCAATGGCAGGCGTTTCAAATAATAAAGTGAGGAATAGCCGGTGCCAAAGTCATCCAAGGCAAAGCCCACGCCACGGGTTTTCAGCGTGGCCATTTTGGCGATGATATCTTCCACATTGTGCACAAGAAGGTTCTCGGTAAGCTCAAGTTTGAGTTTTTGCGGATCGGCGCCGGTGTGATCAAGCGCGGAAAGTACCTGATCGACGAAATCCGGATGGCGGAATTGGCGGGGGCTGACATTTATAGCCATGTTAAGTCGGGCTGTTTCCGGCCGCGCTGACCAGGCTGACAGCTGCGAGCACGCGGTTTCCAGCACCCAATGGCCGAGGGGATAGATCAGGCCGCTTTCTTCGGCGTGAGGAATAAACTCGGCCGGGGGCAGCAGGCCACGCCGTGAATGCTGCCACCGCACCAATGCCTCGGCACCTGTCACGCGCCCATTACCGTCCACCTGGGGCTGATAATGAAGGAGAAACTCTTTTTTTTCCAAACCCCTGCGTAAATCGGATTCTAGAACCACGCGGACGTTCACGACTTCCTGCATGTCCGGATCGAAAAAACACATGGCATTACGGCCTGATGCCTTGGCCTGATACATGGCAAGATCAGCCCGTTTCAGCAATTCGTCCAGTGTGGTTGGCTGGTCATTAAACAGGGCAACCCCGATGCTTGGCGTACTATGGTGCTCATACGCACCCAGATGGAATGGCTCCGTGAAGGCGGCAAGAATTCTTTCACATATCATCTTTATCTGGGCAACGGCTTCGTGGGAATGCGAGCCTAAATCCCCTGTCAGGACTACCACAAATTCGTCACCCCCCAGACGAGCCACCGTGTCATTCTCGCGCACACAAGAGACAAGGCGCGGAGCGACCTGCCGCAGCAGCAGATCTCCAGTATCATGGCCGAGCGTATCATTGAGAGTTTTGAAATTGTCCAGGTCGATAAATAACAGTGCGCCCATGTTATGACTGCGGGCACTTGCCGCCAAGGCCTGCTGCAGGCGATCCAGCAGAAGTTGCCGATTCGGCAGCTGGGTCAAGGAATCATAGAAGGCAAGATGGTGGATTTCGTCTTCCGCCGCCTTGCGCTGGGTGATGTCGGTATTGATGGTAAGAATAGATTGTGGCTGATCCTTGTCGTCCCGAACCAAGGTCCAATGGCCTTCTGTTATTAAAGTGCTTCCATCCTTGCGGCGTTGTGTGAGCTCGCCACGCCATTCATCATCACGTAATACCAATTGCATTGCCTCGTGGAAGGCTGTGGAGTCATCATATAAAATATTTTCTATGGATTTGCCGTTTACTTCCTCCAGCGTCCATCCATAAAGCCGCTCAGCACCCTGGTTCCAAAACTGAATATGATGATTGATGCTGCGGACTATAATCGCGTCTTTTGCCTTGTCGAGCAGCGACGCCTGTTCACGGATACGTGCATCGGCTTCCCTGCGTGCCAGTTCGGCGTCTTTGCGCTGTGTGATATCCGAAAAGATTACGACGGTGCCGGTCGTTTCCCCGCTCTCTACGATCGGGTGTGACGTAAATTCCACAGGCAGGCACCTACCATCTTTCCGCCAGAAAACATCGTCATCCGCATGACTGGGCCGCTGGATCCGTAGTGTCTGAAGGATTGCACACTGCTCCACCGGATAAATCGTGCCGTCAGCGCGGCGGTTGTGGGTCAATGCATGCATGTGTTGGCCTAGTAAGTCCGATACCGCGTAGCCCAGCATATGGGCTGCCGCGCTATTGATGAACATGCAGCGTCCCTCAAGATCAATCCCATAAATCCCTTTACCTGTGGATTCCAGCAACAACAGCTTCTCCTGGTACAGCTTCTCCCGTTCAGTCTCTGACCGCTTTCGCTCGGTAATATCACGAAAATAAACAGCCAGGCCTTCTTCGGAAGGATAAGCATGGACCTCGAACCACTTGCCGAGTGGTGAATAGAAATCTTCAAAAGCCACCGAAGCGTTCTCGTGCAGTGCCCGATGGAATTCACGCTCAAAAGTGCTGCCGACGGCCTCTTTGAATTCCTCCCAGACATTCTTGCCGAGAAGAATGGAACGGTTCTGCTCCAATAGCGTTTCGGCTTCTTTATTGAGATAGGTAAAGCGCCACTCGCGGTCGAGGGTGAAAAAAGCGTCGGTAATACTTTCCAGGATTCTTTGAGTGCGTTGCTTTGAGTTGGAAAGCTCCAGGGTTGCAGCCTGCTGATCTTTAATTGCGGATAGCAATTCTTTATTTGCCTGCCTTATAGCGTCGATCTTTTCCCTGTTTACCGCGAGCATAAATACAACCATGGCAGTCAGAATGCTTACCACAATCCCGCCGAGCAATACGAGCCAAGGTTCCTGGCTGGCGACGGCATGCTCAAACTGGGGACGCGAGGTGACGTCGATCGTCCATGTCTGGCCATAAACCGGAATGGTGATTGTTTTTCTGAATTGCGGTATGGAACTTTGCACGGGCTGATTCTTGCTACTATCGAAAAGCGGAAAATCCTGTGCAACTGATTGGGTGTCAAAGATTCTTATGTCAAGATCATCAAGTTCGGCGCGAAGAACGGCTCCTATGAAATCATCCATCCTGAACGGCGCATAGACATAGCCAACAAGCGACGCGCGCCTTTGTTCAAGCGTTTCCGGCAAATTTCCGCGCCCATAGTAGGGCGTATACATAAGAACCCCTTCCTGTCCATCCGCTTCGGTTTCCTGCACAAGTCTTATCTTGCCGGAGAGCGTGGTCTCTCCGGAATCGCGTGCACGCGACATGGCAGCACGCCGGACGGGATGTGAATACATGTCATATCCCAGTGCCCGCATATTCTTGCCGGAGAACGGTTCCAGATAAACGATAGAGGTGTACTCTTCTCGAGGTGACTCGGGCCAAACCCTGTACGTGGGAAAGCCTTCCGCGCGAATGGAGGCAAGATGCGCGTGCATTTCATCTGGACGAATGGATTTCGCAAACCCGAGACCCAGAATTGCCGGATTATTCCCTAAACGTAATGTACTCACATACTTGCGCCATTCATCGCGAGTAACGAATTCAGAAGCGAGCAGGTGCCCCAAGGCGCCTTTCAGTACTTGATCATAGCTTGAGAAGCTGGTCTGGATCTGTGAGATAACATCGGCCAGCCGGTTATCAAACCGATTGTTTGCATCGCGCTCCTGTAAATCCCTGACAACCGACCAACTCACTAGCGTGAGGGACAAAAAGACCGCGAATGTCAAAGCGGCAACTATGGTCCGTGACGGGAGGCTGTAGGAAGGAAAATTATGCTTGTAAGTAGTAATTTTGCGTCTCCAATTAAGCGAGCGCAGCATTATCAGCCTGTAAATTTTTGTATGCGCGGCAGGCAGCTCATAGCTTATATCGCCGTTGTCAGCAGTGACTTCTATGGATAAGCATTGATCGTGATCTTAACTCCGCTCCGCAAAATTTTCCGCGGAGCAGAGCCCCATTTTTGCTAATGCAGGGCTTATTCCCATATGGCGGGCAGCAAAGTAACGAACCTCCCTATAATAAACAATTCGTTTAATAAAATAAACATATTGTTTATTTCGTTTACTATAAGAGATGAAAAGAGAGAAAGACAGAAAGCAGATCAAAGTTATTTGATGCGCCGGATGGAATGTTCGATTGCGCGAAGTCTTTATGGTAAAAGCAGGTATCAGCGTCGCTTCGTTTCTTGGTACCCTAATATTCCGAATCAACGAGTTATGATGCTCATACAGGCTGAGCGCAAAGTATGTGATAGAATTTTTCGCAAGCACCAAGCATTTATCATTATCAGATTCTGCTACGCGTTGGTGCCAACTGCTAAAATGCCGGTAGTTAATAAGACGCGAGGCAGTCTATCCAGTAAAAGTAAATCAAAGCGCCCGGATGGTGAAATTGGTAGACACAAGGGACTTAAAATCCCTCGGGCTTAATCGCCCATGCCGGTTCGATTCCGGCTCCGGGCACCAAAACAGCATTTCAATAAGTCTCAAGACATACCAAAAACCCAGTAAATATGGGGATAAGCGTTAATAGTTAGTGTCAAGTCGTATCAAATAATATCTTGACATACCGTCACCATTGGCGGTATCTTTGACGGTAGAGCACATACCGACAGACTTAGATACCGTCATGCCTCTTTCTGATCCTGCTGTACGCAATGCAAAGCTAGCCGTCAAGCCATATAAGTTAACCGATGGCGAAGGGCTCTATTTGCTTATCAATAATGTGGGAAAGTATTGGCGGTATGACTATCGCTTCCAAGGTAAGCGAAAGACCCTCGCATTTGGAGTGTACCCGGTCATTACCTTGGCCGACGCGAGAGATAGAAGGAACCAAGCGCGTAAATTAGTTGCGAATGGCGGCGATCCGGCAGCGATCAAACAGGCAAAAAAGCTGAAGGAAAAACAACTCGCGGCCAGTACCTTCGAGGCCGTAGCGCGGGAATGGCACGAAAAGCAGTCCGTCAAATGGGTACCCAAGAATTCCGCCAGAACAATCAGCGTACTCGAGCGGAATATCTTTCCCTATATCGGCAGCACTCCAATATCGCAAGTGACGGCAGCAACTTTGCTGAGCGCAGTTCAGAAAATAGAAAAGCGCGGCAACATCGAAACCGCTCATAGAGCGATGCAGATTTCTGGCCAGATATTCCGTTATGCCATTGCTACTGGCCGGGCTCAAGCTGACTTAAGTCTGGTATTAAAAGGCGCACTCACGCCCGTAAGAGAAACCCACCACGCCAGCATTACTGATCCCAAAAAGATAAGAGATTTACTGCTCGCTCTCGAAGGCTATAGCGGATCGTTTATTACGCTATCAGCACTTAAATTAGCGCCATTGCTTTTTGTACGTCCCGGAGAGCTCCGTCATGCTGAATGGTCAGAGATAGATTTAAACGCAGCTGAGTGGCGTATAGCGGCCGGCAAGATGAAAATGAAAGCCGTTCACTTAGTGCCATTGTGTAAACAGGCTTTGGCCGTATTGCGGGAGTTGAAACCTCTGACAGGGGAGGGCAGGTACGTTTTTCCGGGTGTTAGAAGCTATGCCAGACCAATGAGTGAAAACACGGTTAACGCAGCTCTACGGCGCCTTGGCTACGAGAAAACCGAAATGACAGGGCATGGATTCAGAAGCATGGCCTCGACGATCCTACATGAGCAGGGCTGGCCGCATGAGGCAATAGAAAGGCAACTGGCGCATGCTGAGCGCAACAAGGTAAGCGCAGCTTATAACTACGCCGAGCATTTACCAAAACGCAGAGAGATGATGCAGGCTTGGGCCGATTATTTGGATGGGCTCAAGGCTGGAAGGAGTAACACCGTGGCCTGACGGACTTCAGGCAATAGCGGGGTGTAAAGTGTTACGAGCACCAAACACCCCTCACCACAACGCAACCTATACAGGAGGTACACATCATGGCTAAGGCCAATTCTACAGCACTGCCCGTCCTAAAACCAATACGCAACTTAATGCCCATAAGTCTATGGGCTGGCTCTGGCGGCCTGAACTATGCTTTTGAAGACACTGAAGAGGCGATACGCAGCTCCGGTCTTGTCCCATCGTGGATGCCATTCCCCAACGCAGGCGTACGCTCATGCGTTAGGAGAAATAAGCCCTACTTCGTAAAGTTGTCAAGACTGAAGGAAAACCGAATTAGGCTATGGATTTCAGCAGATTTGGTTACTTCTTCAGACAAGGGATTTCGTAATTTTCTTGGATCATTGCTGGCCGATACCCGCCTTACTCTGGTGAAGGGAGAGTCAGTATGAAACCCGCACTCAAAGGCGCACCCACGCCAACTGCAACTGAAAACGAAACAGCAATGAAGGATGCCGATCGGGGCCTAATTGCATTAGAGGCCACTTGGAGAATCTCTGCTTTAGTGACATTGATGAGAAGTGCGCTCGACAATGATGAATGTACCGACGACGTCGTGTGGGCAACCAAAGAGGTATTGAAGGGAGTCGCACAACTCAATAACGTAATTATGACTGCAATTGACGATCCTAATGAAACCAATGAGGACCTGAGGGCAAGAGTAAATTAACCCAGAAATAACCGCCTCGGTTTCAAGCCACCCCTAGCCCGGCCAAGCGAAAAGCGGAAACCTTCACCGCCTGGGGTGGCAGCTTATTGAAGGACGCTTCGAAGGAGCGCTTATGAAATATCCGGATTGGGTACCAGCGGCTGTTGTGGAAATGCATTCTGATTTATGTAAATCCAGAGATCATTTTCGGTCTCAAGATCATGATAGAGAGGATCTGGAGAGTTACGCCAAAAGTGATAGATATGGATGTTGGGCAGACTATGAAAAATCTTTGACACTACAAATCGCCGTTCTCGAAAGGATATTAACTCGTCCAGAAATGAAATCAGTTTGGGAATGGATCAATGAAAAAAATTGCTCACTCCCACTCGAAACTCGCGAAGGAATTGTGGGTGGGTTCTTGATGGATATTCAAGCATGGGATAAATCATCAAAGGCTCCGGCAACAGATAGAGATGCAGAATTTAAAGAAATTGCAAATCACGCAAGAAAACTTTCTCGGTTGCTACGGAAATACCGTGGTGAGGGTGGGCCAACTTTTAATTATTTCAGCGCTTTGATTCCCAGGAAATACGACAAAGGATTAAAACAAATATTGCATCCAGATTTAGCAGCAAAGACTGAAGATAAACCGGAAATGCTTCGATTCCTTTGGCACCACTTATTACCGCCAATCGATGAAGTAATCAGCGGTATTTCTCGGTCCATAAAGGAAGGCGATAGCAAACTATCGCGTAATTTTCCCAGAAAGATAGCGGCACCCACAGCCTTTAGAACATATCTGATTTATGGCGTTATTGATCGTTTTTATGGGCAAACAGGCGAGATTCCACTAACCCTTATTGCAACCTTTATGAGTGCTGCACTCGATGATGATTCAATCACGGTCGACACAATCAGCAAGAGCGAAGCCATGAAGAAAATAAAGCGGGGGAAGATTCTAGGAAAATATCACTGAAATGTTCCAATAAATTTATTAATTAACTAGTTAAAGTCGTTTCTTGGCAACTAACGAGCAATCAGAACACACCAGGTCACTTCATAAGGAAAGACAGAGATGATTAAGAATAATTCCTCGAACTTTGGAAAACTACCAGCCTCTGGCTACATCCGCCAGTCGCAACTAATACCGGCCATTGTGCCATTTTCTTCCGCTACCCTCTGGCGCAAAGTCAAAAAAGGCGAGTTTCCAAGGCCTGTAAAACTATCTGAACGCATCACGGCATGGGACGTGAATTCTATCCGTGCCTGGCTTGAATCAAAATCAGCGCGAGGGGATTGATGGCTACAAAACAAAACGCCCCGGCGGCAACCGAGGCGATAGGTAAAACAAAACTGAACCCGAATTATAAACGAATTCCCGCTTACGGAAAACAGTTTATGGAAATGCGGCGATCGGGAAAAGTCCCTTCCAAGCGTGTCATGGTTACCTTCGATTGGGATCTGGCACAAGCCTATCCACGCATCGTACTTGCAGACGATACGCCGGCAGATCAGTTGAACTTCAGCTATCTCGCCGGCCTGCCGGTGCAAGTGATCTACCGCCGCAAGGACTCACATCGTGTAAGCGGTGTGATCGATTCAATCCTTCAGGTTAACCCTTCCTGCCTCGCCACCTTTGCCATTGATCTGGTAGGAACCGGCGACGCGGTAACGCTCATAAAAGCTTACGAGCGCACTCACACAGAGGTGGCCGCATGAGTTTAGACCCCTATCAATCCATTGACGCAACTCCTGAGGCGCAAGCGGCTTTTAATGAAGCTATGCAGGATAGCGTGCCTGATGAAAGCGAAGCGGACGTAATCAAACGACTTGCGACCATGAACCCGCTGGACTATGACAGGGCCCGGAAGAGTTGCGCTGAGAAATTAGGGGTAAAAGAAACCGCACTTGATAAAGCTGTATCCATGGCTCGCAAGGAAAAGGATGGGCAGCCGGCGATGTTCAACGAGGTAGAGCCGTGGCATAGCACCGTTGACGCAGATGAAGTGTTATCTGAACTTTCCGATGCCTTCCAGCGCTATGCCGTGTTGCCTCCGCACGCAGCTGATGCGCTGGCCTTGTGGTGCGCTTTCACGTGGTTTTGTGAGGTTTCGCATATCGCTCCGTTACTGGTACTTCGCAGTCCGGAAAAAGGCTGCGGGAAATCCACCGTGCTGAGCATCGTTAAAAGGCTTGTCTTCAGACCATGGGTTCTATCGGGAATTAGTGCTGCTGTGCTGTATAGGGTGGCGGATAAATATCGCCCCACCGTACTGATAGACGAAGGGGACACATTCCTGAATGCCGAGAACCAAGAGTTACACGGCATTATCAATAGCGGTTACAGCCAGGATGCTCCTTATTTCTGGCGATGCGTAGGAGACGATCACGAACCGAAGGGGTTTTATGTATTCAGTCCCAAAGCAATAGCGTTTATTGGACATACCCGGGATACCCTGCACGACCGTGCGGTTGAAATCGAGTTACGCAGAAAGTTGGGGCATGAAAAGGTGGCCCGATTACGTCATGCAGATGGCGGCGAACTCGATATCCTGGCTCAAAAATTAGCCCGGCTGTCTGCAGATCATCTTTACGCTTACGCGGCTATCCGTCCCACAATGCCGGAAAGCCTGCCAGACAGACAAGCAGACAATTGGGAGCCCCTGACAGCCATTGCGCACCTTGCCGGAAGCGAGTGGGTGCAGCGCGCTACAGCAGCTGCTTTGACCCTGACCGGCACGAAACAGGAATCCGCCCAGGCCTCAGTAGGTGTTGAATTGCTTGCTGATATTCAGAACGTATTTCAGAGCAAGCGCATAGACAAGATCCGCACGACCGAACTGGTCAACGAGCTCTGTAACGATCCGGAAGCCGGATGGTCGACATATAACCGCGGCAAGCAGATCAGCCCGCGTCAGGTTGCGAAACGACTATCCGAGTTTTCAATAAACCCTAAACCCATCCGTTTCGCTTACGGCGAAGTACAAAAAGGATACGCCAAAGAGCAATTCACGGATGCGTTTTCCCGCTACCTTTCCCACCCTCTGGAAAATGCCATTTTAGCGGTTACAGAGTTACAGCCCAATAATGACGCGGTTCTTAGCGTAACCGATAAAAATGATGTAACCGTTACACAAATCCCATCGGTTACAGCTACATCCAGCATTGACACGGGTTGTAACCGTGTAACCGATAAAACAGGGGATAGAGGCACACGCATAGTGAAAGGGCTAATTAACGAAAAAGCGGAGGTGACGATATGAGCCCTGCAGAAATGATCGATCAGGCAACTTCGGAAGGGTTGAGCCTGACAATTTCCCCTGACGGAAATATCAGGGTCGTCGGCGACCAAAACATCATTGATATATGGAAACCGCTTATCCGGGAACGTAAAGCCGAGATTGTTGAGCTACTCAGGAAGGATTTAAGTAAGCAGCGGGTATTGGAAATGCTCGGAACCGATGCAGGTAAAAAGTATGCGTTTTTGGTAGACGATGCGACGACCGATCCGGTAGGGGTAACGGTAGCGATAAGAGGCATTGCGTTATTCGAGATGCACATCCCGCACGCTCATTACGATGGCCTGGCCCTCCTCCAGGTAATTGAGCAACACAGCATGGAGAAAACGACTTGCGCCAATACCACCCCCTCACCCGAGGCAAAAGAACTCAGCCATGTTCCTGGTGAGCTGAAAAGGAAGGCCGCGTGAACTCACAGCACAGAATTAACACAACACCGCTCAAAAGCGGAAAGGAAAAATAGTATGTTCAACTCACTGGTTCGCATCGAATTGGAAAGTCTTCGATTCCGTCAAGCGCGGCTCAAGGATCTGTTTCAACGTGGAGCCGCCACTGCAGCGGAATTGCGGCAGGTTGAAAAGGACATTGAGAAAATAAAAACTGACGCGGCAAAAGAGACGTCAGCGGCAATTGTGCGTGAGGCCAACCATACGGCCGTGCAATATCACTTTTACAGCGATCCACCCTCTCCCTGGATAGTGAAGAAATGACGAGCCACTGTGGCCAGCCCCTATTCACCCGCCAATGCCAATCCGGAGTTCACTATGACGCAGCAATATATTAGAAAAGCCAGCCTTATCATAGGCGCTGGCTCCGATGCACTTGACCTGTCAAAAATGCAGTTTACTTTCAACGTTCAGGCTGCGGTGATCAGCACGCCAACAACCGCTTTCATCCGCGTATTCAACCTGTCAGGGAAAACCGCCCGCCGCGTCACCGAAGAGGGTGAGCTCATAATCCTCTCTGCTGGCTACGGAGGTAATTTCAATACCATATTCCAAGGCCAGATTACCCAGGCCAGAATCGGGCGCGAGAATGGCACAGATACTTATCTTGATATCACTGCTGCCGATGGGGATCAGATTTATAACTTCGCGGTAGTCAATTTCAGCGTAGCAGCGGGTTCCAATGCTATCGGAAGGCTTCGCATGTTAGCCACTGCAGCTGGTATGCCAGAGGGAACGATCCAGGCGCCAGAGAACGGACCAAAGCTGAGCCGCGGTGTCGTCTACTTCGGCTTGGTGCGTGACTGCCTCCGGCAGGAGTGCGCCTCCATCGGAACGAACTGGTCCATCAATGATGGGAAGCTGGATGTGATTGCGGAGGGCGGCTACAAGGAAGGGGAAATACCGGTTATCACCTCTGCAACCGGGATGATCGGGGTACCAGAACAGAACGGGCTGGGTATTTCCTTCAAGTGTTTACTGAACCCCCACCTGCGGAAAGATGAGCGAGTCCAGATCGATAACGCACTCATCCGTCAATTCGGCTACACGACTTCCAATCTGGAAATAGCTAAGCAGTTCGCATCCATTCCCACATTAACTACCGATGGCATTTATAAAATCCTCTATGTGAATCACTACGGGGACACGCGTGGGAATGACTGGTATTCGGATGTGGTTGCTTCTTCGGATATCAAGAATAAAGCGCAACTTCAATTTATGCCTAAGATTTCATAAAACCACCAAAAGGAATCAATGATGAGACAACATATCACCGCAGCACAAACCAAACTGCAAGAACTTCAAGACCGCCATACCGCTGCTACCGAATTGGCACAGACCACGCTTGATAAAGCAACACGGGTCAAGCGGGAAGCATACGAGCGCCTGCTTCGTGCCCGAGCGAGCGGAGCGGCAGATGTATCCGAGTTGCACATTGCACATGAGAAGGCCACCACTGCCCTGCAGGCCGCCCAGCTTGAAGCCGATACCTCCAGCACAGTTGCGGCAATGCTGGAGCCGCAACTCGAGGACGCCAAGGCTGAATTGACGCAGGCTGAATCTGATCACGCAGCCGCCAGGTTGGATGCTCTAAAGGAAGCTCAACGCGTAGAAAGGGAGCGTTACGCCAAAGCGCAGGAAGAAATGATGGATGCGGATCTTAAGGGGGTGGTTATTCATAACAGACTGGCAAGGTTATTGAGGACAAAAGATGGTTTCTACGACCACGTCTATCACCCCATCTCTTTTGACCGAGAGATGCTCTTAACAAAGGGGAAAATTATTTCCCGTTATGAAGCGGAAATTGAGGTGATCGGAGAATGATGATGAAGCGAAAACACTACTTTAAAGACGCCACAGCACTGCGTTACCTGGAACCACTAAAGCAAACAGTCATAGTGCGCGCAATGGATGCGGTAACTGCCAAAGGTGAATTATTGAAAGCCAATATCGCGAAGATGCGTGAAGCGCGTAAAGGAAAATTTTAATAAGAAAACCAGGTAACTATTCTTCCGGCAGGTGCTCCGCATTGCACCCCGTTAGTCATGAGTGGGTAAACCGTGACAGCCAGTGATAGCGTCAGGATCCTTCGCTGCGTGCTGGTAGCAGACCGAAACCCTCAGCCTCAAAAGCTGGGGGTTTTTCTGCCGAATAAGTACGCAGTTTATGAACACGCAAACCTAGCAACCACGAGGGATAGAGTGCCATTGTGACCGAGTTTCCGTGCAATTTGTACGAACTCGCAGAGATAACGAACTATTTTTGAAAGGGGTATTTATGGCACGTACCTGGACAGCTGAACAGAAAGCCCGGCAGTCGGCTTTAATCCAATCCTGGAAACCTTGGGAAAGCTCTACAGGGCCAAAGACAGACGAGGGCAAGGTAACGGCTTCACAGAACCGCCAGCGCTCGTTAGAGCGTGCCAGACAGGGAGTAATAGAGGCTAGGGAAACGTTACAATCCGCGCAGGCGAGGCTTCAAAAATTAACCCGGCGATGAGCCGTGTCTCACGTCGATGGATGGCATGTCGGCATATTTTCCACAATATTTTTACGGCCTTATGGATGTACTTGAGTAAAAAGACAATCCTCTTGTGGCCCGATATTTGCTTTACAGATCAGGGGCTAGCTCAGGGTCGGCCTCCATCAAGAATCATGCCGTTATGAACGACTATACGACAGTCCCACTTTTGCTAGAAGCACGGTAGCAGCGCTTGATAGACTTCCTGAAAGAACGAGTCGGGGAATTAAAAGGACAGGGATAGTTGGAAATATGAGAAAAACGATAGTCTCTTTATGGTTCATGCTAACCTGCGGCTCAGCGCAGGCAGTTAATGTTTTCTACGCTCCAGTGCCAGATCCCGATACCAATGAAACTCATGTGTTGTATTTAACGAATGAGCATAGCAAAGCATGCCAGGACCCTTATTTTGTAACCCGCCTTGAGACAGTTGACGGGAAACCACTTAAAAGCCAGATCGTTTGCTGGGAATTCGACATTCATACATGGATGCGCATCATCACCGCTGATGGAGAAGTGATAAACATTATGGATATCACAAAGGTGATTCCTGGATCCGAGGGTGAGGCCAATGCAATTCAGAACGCATCTTTAAAGCGATATCAAAATATGCAGATGGAGAGTGCAAATGCAATTCTTATGGAACAAAAAAGAAAAAAAGACATGGTGCGATCTTTGGAAAATGCCAACATTCACCGCTGATTCCGAAAACCACGAACGTCTAAGCAATACCACCCCGCCCTCACCCTACCTTAAACACCTCAATAGCCGTTAAAATTCATGATATTCTCCGGTAATAGTCAATGAGTGACGGTATTTTTGACGGTATTATGTTTATAAGTCAATTAATAAATATATAATTAACATGTGGTTAGATCGTTAATTCGGATGAGGCTCCGGCACCAGAAGATGAATATATAAACATCTATATTCAATAAGTTAAGCGCATTATTGCTTCCCTGTGGTGGTACTTTTGTGGTACTATCCATGAAACTATCGCTTGGGAGCATATTCAAAGTGTCTATCCGCTACGTCTATCAACGGGGTGACACCTACTATTACCAGAGAAAAATACCCCTCGACCTCATAGAGCGTTATGGTGGTACTCAGCTCATCAAGGTAAATCTCAAGACCGCCGATTTAAAGCAGGTAGCGAAACAAGTCGGTGCGCTCAATAAACAGTACGAATCAATTTGGGCCTCACTTCGGGTTAATCACAGCCTGAAGCCCCTGGGTATCCATCAAGCAGCCATTAAGCTACTCTCACAGTATGGCCTGAAGCCCCAGCCAGCCAGCAATGAAGAACCCAATCTTGACCAGTTTATTGATGCCCTTCAACAAAAGCATGAGGGATATGTTCAAGATGATTATGGTAATTGGCAGGAGGTCCCCCCGGAGGATTTCCTAGACCCGGTATCGTTAGAAGCCCTTAGGTTAATCAATGAGGGCTCCACATTCCGGCTCAGTGATGCTCTCAAAGTTTACCTTGATGGTCACAAGAAGAAGAACGATAAGAAATTCAGAGTCTATGTCAGCCGTGTGTGGGATAGGCTCATAGCCATATTAGGTGACAAGGATTTTGAGCAAGTAACACGGGCAGATGCTAATGGGTTTGTTGCCAAGGGCATTGCTGAAGGCTCCAAGACCACCACTGTCGAGCGGCAAGTTAGCGCGATTAGGGCTGTATTCAATGTGGTTATTATTGAAAGAGAGATAGCTAAAGTTAACCCCTTTCTCAGTTTGAGGATAGCTAGTCTCGGCGAGGACTCAAAGGTGAGGGGAACATTCGATAGCAACCAGCTGGCAACCCTGATACGTGAATGTAAGAACAAGGATGATGATGTACGTTGGCTACTCGCTCTACAGATTGACCTGGGGTGCCGCCTTGCTGAAACTACTGGACTTGCGCTATCTGACCTACACCTGAATGAAAGCGTTCCTTACGTTTCCTTTAGGCCCCACCCGTGGAGGTCACTAAAGACCGCATCTAGTAAAAGGAATATTCCACTTGTCGGTGTTTCCCTATGGGCCGCGCAAAGGGTTGTGCAGTCAGCTAAGAAGGGACAACTCTATGCTTTCCCCCGCTACACCAGTGAAACCGAATGTAAGGCTAACAATTCTTCCGCAACTCTCAATAAGTGGATTGGTTCACTAGGCATCGACAAGACCACCCATGAGCTACGTCACACAATGAGGGATAGGCTACGCCATGCACACGCCCCCAAGCCTATCCAGGATGCTGTGGGAGGATGGGGGAGGGAGGATGTAGGTGACACCTATGGCTTGGGTTACGGGCTCGTACACCTCAAGGAGTGGCTTGATAAAGTAGCGTCGGTTGTTATTTAACTGTAACCAAACAACTTAATAAAATACTTGAGTTAATCAATTCAAGGCTATGATCTAAGGCTTGGAATGTGGATAGTTGTTGGTATTATCGTGGTCGTAGTGGTTCTCTACTTCATCCTCTCAGGCAACAAGAAGGGGAAGCACAGAAGTCAGGGGTTAAGCACCCCGCCACCTAAGGAAGCAGCCCAGCTACCTAAGGCTGAGACATCAGATGTTATAGGCTTACTCCTCCCCGTTGAAGAAAGTGATAAACAGGTCTTGAGGTTCTTCAAGGTACCCATCAAGGGCCTCAACCAGACAACAGCAAGGGCAGAGGTAGCCAAACTACAGGCTGACCCTGAGAAGGCAGCAGCATGGGACCAGAGGCCAGCGGAAGCCATACAGAAGGAGTTCTACAAGTTCTTCGGGGTCAAGGTCCCTCGCGGTTTAACCCATATAGCTGCTGCTGATTATATCGGCAAGCACCAGCAGACCCTAGATTCTCAACAGCTTGATGATTGGAGTTCGTACCGGTCCATCCTTGGTGACCTATTAGACAAGGACACCCGTGATTGCTATTACATCAAGAAGCCTTCTGTAGCCACGATTAGGGCAGCGATTGAGGCACTGAGGCAGTCAGGGATGTCCTTAAGTGACTTGGAGGGCGACCTAGAAATTGTCACCCAGAAGCTAATTGAGCTACAGCCAGAATTGGAAAGGTAGTATTAAGGTGCTGGTGTTATGGGGAACCACTAGGGACCAAGTAGTTTTACCACAAATTTACGAGAGGGTACCCTACACGGTTCCGCTAGAGGTTTTCCCCCGTGCCACCAAGCGAGTCCATGAGCTACACTCGAAAACCCCATCGATTCTGCTAGAAGCAGGCAGGAGCACATAATGCCACAGCCTGTTACTGAGCGGTTATCAACCACTGAACTATGGGCCTCCCCTGTTCTATGCTGGTCCCAATGAGCCTCATAATCTGGTCCACATGCACAACATCCTTGCTTCTGTCCCATAGTGCCTTCCAAACTGTCATTACCTTAGAGTAACCTGCCTTATCTTTTGCGTCGTTCCCCGGGTCAGCACTAGAGGCTGTTCTAAACCCCTCGTGAAAAGCGTTAGTTATCGCGCTACCACCGCTTATAGGATAATCACGAATCCCCTCTTCAATAATAGAAAGATGGCGAAGTAGGAACTCTCTCACCAAGGGTGAAAAGGATGAGTCTTCAATTTCTTTTCTAGCTTCCATTACCAAATCCAGCAAGATTTCCAAATCACTGGTGGGGAGTGCAGCCTCTGGTGGAATAATCTCAACACAAAATCTCAGTGAAAGGAGAGTTTCATTTGGTAGTCGGTTTCTATAATTGCCCCACGCAGCATCTAGGTTGGAGACAGAGACGATTCTCCTTATGTTTTCCAGGTGTGGTATGTATAACCCCTTTGAGAAAGGTTTATCAGCCATTAGTCTCTGAATAAGGTTAATCTCATTCCGAATTAATCCTAACTTCTCTTGGACTTCGTGGGGGTCGTCCTTAGATATCTCTATATCAAGCCCAAGTACGGTGGACCAGGCTTGAACCATTGGCATTGACTCAGGGATGGTCTGAATTTTTTCGATAATCACCTGGAGTCTTCTTGCAGAATTCGTATACTCGTCCATTTTCTCTCACAGTAGGGCGTTTCTTGACGGCTTATAAAAGTTACTTTGATATATTTACACAACGGTATATTGCGACTTCACCCTGCGTACCACTGCTGCGACACTAAATAGTTTTGCCATAAATTTATCGAGAGGTACCTTACGTCATGGCGGTGGAGCTTTCCCCCCTTGCCTCCCATTTGAGTCCGTGAACAGCACCAGGACGACCTGCCGCTCATTGCATCCACTATTGAGCAGTTATTAATCATTTATTCTTCAGTGTAATCTTCCATCTTTGCATCTAATGGGAATGTGGCCCTAATGGTTGCTTTCAATTGTTTAACAGCTTCTTCTAATCTGCCGTGTTCCCACAGGACCGTTAGGTGATGATTAGCGTCGAAGTGGGTTGATTCCGTCTTGTTATTGAACACGCTTTTCTCACAGGTATAAATCACAGGCTTTCCTAGACCTTCAGCATGCCCCGCCTCCCAATAGGCGCCATTGTTGTGGTGTGTAAGGTCGGCAATGATGAATCTAGCTTTACGTATTCGGACTCTGAGGTGGTCGTCGATTAACCCTGCTGGCTGACCCTCATCTAGCCGCGTCAGTTCGAAGCCTGTGTTTTTAACTGCTTCTTTGAAATGGTTGAGGTAGATATCATCCAAAACAGGCTCATTAAACTTCATCGCCATGAAAGCGTGTTTGCTATCTGTTTTCCCTTTCTTCAAGTCTAAGTAGGCAGCCCACCCATCAATTGTTAATCTAGCATTGTTAATTGCGACGTAAACATCTTGACCATCAGAGAGAATGCGCCCATCAATGAGGCCGCGATTATGTGCCGCCCCGGCAATGAACCCGAGGTTATTCAAGCTTCTAGCTCCGATTAGAGCGATATGCTCATCACCCAATCCCATATGCTGCCCAGGGGGAAGTGAGTCTCCGAGAAAAAGGATTAAATTATCTAGTTGCTCGGGGGGAGTGGGAAGGTTTGTTTGTGAAACTATTGCCGGAAGGTTATCAGTATTTAAAAGGAAGGCTGGATTTTTACTTGACCTCGTCCTAAGGGCATAGCTCAACTTACTTGAGGCATCTTCATCTTTCGCGAAAATTCCATCAAGGCTATCCAATGCAGAGCTGGTAACTCTATATATGCCGCATCTATTACATGTAACCTGTGATATGGCACCGGATTCTATAACAGCCGCTACTCCCTTACATATTGAGCATTGAGACATGGGAATCCTTATTTTCTGATAGTTGTTTAGCGTGCGATTATCTACCTTATTGCTGAGCTATGCTAGGTTCGCTACAAAGCGGCTTGATAATAAATGGGGGCCCCGCCTATGGTCCTTTGTCCACTTAGGGTATACCCTGCCCTGACTATCGAAAAGCCTCCGAATAGCGTCAGAACAGGATTGTATATTTTCAACTTGACATGAGTTGTGTGAAGGTCTTAGAATTCGTTCTGACACTTTCGCACACTTCAGGAGCTGGTCATGAAAACCCAAAGGATTGGATATACCCGTGTAAGTAGCCTTGATCAAAACGCAGAGAGGCAATTGGACGGGATAGAGCTGGACATTACATTCACTGACAAGGCATCCGGGAAGGACACCAAAAGACCCCAACTTCAGGCTGCACTGAAACACGCTCGTCTAGGGGATACTCTAATAGCGCACTCTATGGATCGGCTAGCGCGCAACTGTGAGGACATGCTGCGGATAGTGCGCGAGTTGAACGATAAGGGCGTATCCGTGGAATTCGTAAAAGAGAATATGACTTTTGCGGCAGGCAAGGACGACCCTCGCAGCACCTTAATGTTTACAATGCTGTCTGCTTTCTCCCAATTTGAACGTTCAATGATTAAGGAAAGGCAGCGCGAGGGGATAGCCATAGCCAAAAGCAAGGGGGTTTACAAAGGAGGGAAACCTAAGTTGACTCAAGAGCAGGTCACGATACTACGTGAGAAAGCAGCAGCAGAAGGTGCTAATAAATCAGAGCTGGCAAAAGAGCTAGGAATAAGCCGTGAAACTCTTTATCAATACCTGAGACAGGAACAAATCTCTGGCGCTTTGTGAATGGAGAATAGCCTAACGGTATTGGACGGTTGCAGGAGCTTTGGAAGTGCTGAGGAATGCCGATTATGAGGTGTGAAACAGGATGAAATAACGCTCGGTGTTTCACGGGATGAGGCAGGCTGATTCAGCAATGGTTACATAGGGTTACAGCAATAAGTGCCTCTATAACCTCACTTACGCAGAAGCCAACAGGGGTGAAGTATATAGATAGTGATACTTATAGTGTAACTACTAGTGCAACCAGTAGTGTAACTACTAGTTAACCTTATGTGAGCTGTGGTGGGTAGTAATGTGATGATAGGTATATCAGTACCCCTACAGTATCCCTATGCAGTACCTCTGGTCCTCCTAAGCTGTCTCTCGCAGGCTGTACCAGAGGAAAGTCATAGAGGACGTGTAGTGCCCCCAAGACTACTACCTACATAGTTACAACCCAACAGAGTTAAACCCCTACAGTTTCCCTACAGAGAGCTGCCTCTGGTCCAACACCCAGTGCCCGCCGTGGAGCACCTAGAGCTAGCCAGAGGGATACTGTAGGCTTGAAAGTCCTCTCTGCCAAGGGGCCACTAGGCTTTGATCCACCCTAGTGTGTAGTGGTGCAGCGGTTATTATTAGTCTCCCGTTTTATATTCATAGTAAGAAGTAACCATCATTCCCTGTGGGGGTTGATTGTTTGGCCTGAGGGCTAATAGCGTTCCCTGTACCACCCTCAGCTTCACAATCAGCCCCCTAGTAAAGCAAGCAGCTACCAGTGTGTGTCTCCTGGCCTGTCTTTCTTACTAGGGGGTTTTTGGTCCACCTTGGGATAGTCACTGCTGAGGTTCTCAGAAGTCTTAAAGGGGTCATAAGACTCATCAGGAAGCCCCAGGTTGACCCATTAGTTAAAGTCTATGGATAGGTAGCCAAGCTCATCCATAATGCACTGTGATGCGCTATAGGTATCTTTCTGTGGATTACCCTCATTCCACGCTGTATAGCCCGTTATCCCCATTGTGTTACTTGAGCAGTGGAGCTATAGTGGGGCTCCTAACGACTAGGGATAAGAATAAGACAATGGATACACCTATTGCACAGCCTAAGCCCCAAGAGCTAAGAGACCTCCTCAAGCGACACTCCCTGGCACGTCATGAAGCCGCGACCCTACTTTATGTGTCTACTTCAGCGTGGCATAAGTGGACCTCAACAGGGGTAGAGCATAGGCAAATCCCCACGGCTATCTATGAGCTACTCCTCCTCAAGCTGGGGGAGCACCCTACTAAGAAACTCGTTGACAAGTAACACAATGGGGTATATTGTGCATCTCACTGGCGCGCATTGGGTGCCCAGATAAACCTCTGGAGGTTATACATCATGACAGTCTCTTTCACTATCGGTAAGTTCATCACCACCTTTGAATGCTGGGGCTTCTCATCTGTTTATGTTCGTGTAGGGTCATTCGAGAGATATTGGGATAGAGACGAACTGTTCTCCCATTAGCCTTCAAACGAAGGGGCGTATAGGGTCACAGGCTTAAGCCTCTAGGTTCTACGCTCCTTTTACTACTGCCCCACCTTCAGTCAAGGGGCCAGTTTTCTCTCCCAGTCCCACGTAGTTCACTTCCTCCCACTCCTGTTTGATTAGCGCCCTCATGCATAGGCTGCATCATGTAGCTATTGCTTCGTTACGTCTATTCACTACAGTCCTCAACTATTTCCTCTTGCTCATTTCACCCCTACGGATGCTCAGATATTGTTGATTACACACGGCACGCTATTACCTTACCCCAAGACTCCCAAAAGTATTTTCATTCACAGTTATCAAAAGTAAACTAATAGGTATCCATTCAATGTCAATTGCAATGACAGCTCTCTCCTCTGCCCTCTCAGCCTTCAAAGAGTTCACTGGGGACCCGGACGTACAGGTCCAAGCAATTCAAACTTTCCTGAAGGTTGCAACAACCTCCAATCCCAGCGTAGACAATATAGCGCGGACTATTGGTCTCAGCCAGTCCACAGCTAGTCGCAATGTTCTGAAACTCTCTGCTGGACCAAGAGCACAGGATGGCTATGGCCTAATCACGGTTGAGCTTGACCCTTACGATGGCCGTAAGCGAATAATCAAACTGAGCGCTAGAGGCCATGAGCTGGTGCGGTTTATTGAAGAAAGGACAATGCCCAAGCTGCGGTCCCACTTCATTCACGAACTACTATTAAATGCATGAGTATCAAGAAAGTAGGTCCTAAGGGTATCTACTGGTGCAGCTTCTATCCTGCGCCAGGGGAGAAACGTGTACGCCAGTCACTCCGTACTACGGACAAGAGAGAAGCGCGGGAACTGGAAGCAAGGCTTATATTGGATGCTAAGGCATGTGCTAAGGCCAAGCGCAAGGATGGTACTACCTTGGCTGAAGCATACCGCCATGCTATGAGAGTACGGGATGACTGGAGGTCCGCTAAGAGACCCGATTCCATTCAGAATGTCTACAATGCTGTAGCTAGTCACTTCGGAGAGAATTGCCCCTTGTCTAAGCTGGATGACGACGCGGTGCTGGATTACGGGGAGGAGCTTTTCGAGGAGGGTCTAGCGCCGAGTACCATCAACAAAAGGTTTTCAATAATCTCCGTACTCTTTGACGAGACCATCAAACGAGACAACTCTAGGGAGGGTATCAGGAGTAGTCTCAGAAGGCCTTACATATCTTATTACAAGGTGAACAATAAGCGTAAGCGGCTAATCACAGTGGAGGAGGAAACACAGGTTATTCAGATATTGAAGGCAAGCGACAGCCCATATGAAACAGCTATGGCTGACCTTGTAGCAGTCCTAGCGGATACCGGGATGCGCCTATCTGAGGCACTCAACCTGAAGCCAGTAGATGTTAACCAGGAACATAAAGCAGTACTGGTAACCAAGACTAAGAATGATGAAGATAGGGCTATACCGCTCACAGCGAGGGCATTTGATATCTTGGTAAGGAGAATCTCTTGTGACCCCATTTTCCACCCCCTAACAAAGAGCGCAGCCTCTCACATATGGCGTAGGGTACGTGCCAAGATGGGATTAGCCAATGAGCCAGAGTTCGTGCTACATGGCTTCAGGCACACCTTCGGGTCCACCCTTGCAAACGCTGGAGTTGATGCTTTCCGTATCCAGAAGGTGATGGGGCATAAAAGCCTGACCACCACCCAGGGGTACGTAAAGGTAACTATGGCTGGCTTAGTGGGCCTCTCAGATATCATGGAGAATCGCACCAAGGGTAAACACTTTGAATCACCCCCGAAGAGTTCATGAAGTAACCAGAATAAGCTCGCTTGCATTGCCCTAGACCGTCTTCTGTCCCCTCGCGTCGCCCCACAGCATCACCCCAGCACCATCCACACTTCCACCATATCCGAGGATACCCCTTAATGCCCCAGCACGTCCGCACCCAAGTAACCACCAGACCAGTACTTAACCCCCTCTCTGCACCCCAGACGCAACAGGTGGTAGCACGACCTACAGACCAGCTAGCAGCACCCATTCAAGACCCTGAGCTACTCGGCCTAGTGCGTGGATTGTCCACGTTCCACCCCGCACTCCAGCAGTACGCTGTAGTCTCCGGTCAAGCAAATGCGGACAGAGATATAAAGGCGGGAGCAGCCGCTAAGCAACAAGGAAAACCGGTAGAGGAGGGTTCGTCCGACTGGTACCGCCACGGGTACCTAATGATGGACGGACAGGTTAAAGGGGACCTAGATGGGAAAGAAGTAACCCAGGCTTACGAAACTGAGTTCGACAAAGACACAGGGAACATTGATGACTTCGTTAGAGACCAGTTCCAGAAGCGCACTAATGGCTTGACGGACCAATCAGCGCTTGAGGGGTATAACCAGACCATTATTCCTCACCTCCAGAAGATTCGTGATGCGCACCTGGAGTATCAAAAAGAAGCTGTGTCCCAGAAGGTGGAGTCTAATGCGTTAGCCAAGCTTGATAATTACATTAGGCCATTCGCCGAGAACGGAGAGCCAATTCCTGATGAGGGGATAGACCAGTTGCGCGGGGACCTTGGTAAATTCTTTGGTGTCACGGGTAAGCGCTACAATGACTTACTCTTCAGTGCCCTAGACCGGTTAGGCAAGGAGGGGAATTACTCCGTGTATGATTCCCTCAAGAAGACCAAGCCAGACGGTACTCCTGGTATGTACTTTATACCGGCTTGGAAGGAGCGAATTGATGCAGCTCAGATTCACTCTCAGAACGTCTACCTAGCCAAGCGTAGTGCCGCAGATGCAGCCCTGAAGAAAGAGAGAGAGGACCGCCAGGATACTGCGTTATATGATGTGTTTATCAAAATGGACACAGACCCCGCAGCCGCCAAAGTGGAATATGCGAGGCTTCGCAGTGAGGGATTATTCAGTCGTGCCTCTGATGTGATTAATTGGGACACCAAGTTTAATGCAGCCTCAAAACGGGAAGCTTCAGCAGAACAGCAGGACCAAGAGGTAACGCTACAGCAGGGCATCTATACGGGAAAGGTTCGTCCTCAACAGATTGTCCAGGCAGACATCACCCCGGCGCAGAAGCGCAGCTTGATTGCCGAGTGGTACCGCGTAAAGAATGATAACCGGCAAGCAGCCGCAGCAGGGCAAACCTCTGCTGATGCCATTTACCGCACTCAGGACTTCCGATCAGGGGAAAGCTATATAGAAACCGTGCTGCGTCCCCAAGCCTCTCCCCTGGACCCTATGGGAATCGGGACGGAATTTGCTCGACAACAAATGGCAGCAGCACGGAGGGAGTTTACTATCCGGTCCCGTGATGTAAAGGCCCCGTATGAGTTGCAGGGGTTGGCCCAAGAAATAGCGACCCGTTACCTGGACCGCAGGAAGGACCCGCGTATTCAGCAGGAGTTGGATATGGCGGGTACCTTGAGGTATTCAACTGTTCAGGAACTTATGGATGCTAGGAAGGCTGGTCTCATAACCGACCACGTAGAGCTTGAGAACCACATAAGATATTTCAAGGCTGTCCAGGCACAGCAAACCAGCAAGTAAAATAGATAGACTAGTATCAGTAATATTTTTGGGGTCTCCAGGTTTTCCTGCATATGCGGAAAGTTTGAGGGACCCCTTTTTTTGCGTACTTCGTATTTCCTCATGGTAGAGTTTCAGGTAGACACGTGGGGGCCTCTCAGGAGGGCTATGGCTGAGTTATCTCTAGTGCACCTAGGGCAGAGTAGCCAAATCTTAAGTGAATCGACTGGAGGGCATTGTAATGGCTTTTCTGAGGATTCGCATAAAATCACCTCTAAAAAGTAGCTATTTGTTACCCTTCCCGAGTAGCATAGTTAATAAATAGGTTGTATATCAAGAGCTAATATAAAAAGGACTAACAATAATGAAAACCTTATCTCTCTTCCTTATCCCTTTCGCACTCCTTTCCCCATCCCTTGCCGTGTCCCAAGTCAACTGCACAACTTTTATTGGCGGTGAAGTCACTTGTACGGGTCTTGGCGGGTATCAGGCCCAAGGGAGACAATACTTAGGAGGAGTGGAGAGCTGGTATGACAATAGGGGGGCTACTGCGGCTGTTCGGCATGGTCCGTTTGGTAGCACCAGCATTGATACCACTAATTCGAGTGCCGCCGTATTGATCAATGCACGTCCTGGTCCGTTGTTATCCTCCACAAAGGGGGTCCACACCAGTGAAGCACTAAGGAGGTCAATCAGTAGTCACACACTCCCTCCCGCTAGTGATACCTACGGCCATGGGCATTCCGAGCCAGTACCAGACAAAGCTAGTCTCCCTAAAACGCCGGAAGAGTATAGGTTAAGTGTTCTCTGGATGAAGGCTGTGAGTGACAAGAACTTTGAGAAGGCTGAAACACTAAAGAAACTTCTGTGGGATGAACAATTTGCAAATGCTTCCCCAGTCGGTAGAGTGGAAATGTTTGAGAAGGCAAGGGTGGAGGAGAGATTAGAAGCACTTGCCGCTATGGATAGATTAGAGAAACGTTTAAGAGCAGATGGTAGCCCTGTAAAACTCGCAAACCTAATTAGATTTAAAGAAATAGCCCGTAAGTCTCATGCGGAAGAAGATGCTAAGCTGGACGAAGCCCTCAAGCTGCTAAAGCAAAGAGCTGAAGCTGACCGAACGCTAGCAATCCTTGATGATGAGTTAGGCCGTATGTTGGCAGAAGAAGGTATCCAAGCTAAAGGTAAGGCAAAATGAAAGCCCCCGCACTGATACTCTATTCACTACTGCTAGCTTCCCCAGTGGCGCTATCACAGCAGACCAACTGCACCAAGCATATAGGTGGAGTTATCTCCTGCACGGGACCCAATGGTTACCGAGCGGAAGCCCGTGAGCACATCAATGGGCAGGCCAGCTACTACGACTCAACTGGGGCTGTGGGCACTGTGACTAAGATTACCAACGGTGGAGTCAATGTGAGTCCATCAGTGGTGGGTAGGAGTGCACCTCCTCCTGGGGTTATGCCATACGTGGCACCTGATGGTGGTCTCAATGTAGGGTCCCGCATGGTGGAGCCTAGTCATGCCCTTAGGGGACTTGGGTTCTAACGACTATTAACCACCAGTATTCCAAGCTAGATGCCCCAGCGTACAAATGATTTCCAGCAGTTAATTGCAATGATTTACAGCCTGATTGTTGCGGACAACGGCACAGTAACGGAATCTGCCATGGTGCTCGATAAAGATTCGGAGACATTACGAGAGGTAGACATTCTCATTGCACACCGCCATGCAAATCATGACTTTCGGGTGATGATTGAGTGCCGTGATCGAAGTAGAAAAGACACCGTTGCATGGATCGATGAACTAATTGGTAAAGCGAACTCTTTACAGGTTGACAAAGTGGTAGCAGTCTCCAAAGAGGGGTTCACCATAAGTGCTACAAAGAAAGCAGCTAAGAATGGTATTGTGACATTATCACTCGAAGACGCTTTAGAAACGGATTGGTCTGAATTTCCGATCAAGCCCGGGATAGCAGCAGTGAGTGTTGAAACCTTCGTGCTTCAAGAACTCTATTATTTCGCACAAACGGAGTTTCGTTCGCTAAAGGAGATTGGCTTAGAATCGACAGCAATCCAAGCGGGAATAGAGTGGGGTTCAGTTAAAGAATTCTGCATCGCACTTTTCCAGCAACAAGCCTCGCACCTTCAAGCGCAAGTTAATAATAGGCGCGCTACTTTATTTAAAACCTTAGAGGATATTAAAAAGGTCTTACTATTAGAATTTGAGGTTGAGACACCTGATTTATTAGTTAAAGGGGCGACAGGAGAACAAATAAGAATTCCACGATTGAAGTTTGTTGTAACTGGCACAAGAGAAGTTGTTGACATGGCTCGTAAGCATCAGAAGTTTAATGGGCTTATGATTTCTACCTGTGAACACGTCTTCCCGGAGGGTTCAGCTATCAAATTGTGTATGGCCCAAGACCCAGAAACTAAACAGCTTCGCGGGCGTTGGCAAATGATTCCAAGCCTCAATAATAACAAGAAAGTAGGCAGTTTCTAGGATTATTTGGCCCCTACATCTGGCACCTACAGGCACCCTGTAACTCGCATGGATGCTAGTGAAAAAGCTGTAGGTATAGCCTCCATCAGCCATCCAATCTAATGCATTTCCCCAAATAGTTTGAAAGCAAATCCCGTGCGGGTTCGGTTCCCACTTTTGTACATCGCCATATCTCGACACTCAACCTACTTGGGACAGAAGGCAAAGCCAGTTTGTGGTACTCTTGTGGTACTTTCTTTAACCTACCACCATAGGAACTAAGATTGGCGCGGCTTTGCGGTGCAAGTTTGAATGCCTTATTCCGGCTCCGGGCACCAGAAGACGGATATATAAACATTTATATCCAATAAGTTAAGCGCATTATTGCTTTCCCCGTGGCGATACTTCTGTGGTACCGCACATGAAAACTGGGTCAACTCCACCCCCGTTGTCGAGCGCGTCAAGAACTACCAGATCATCTTCAGCCTGAGTGAGGCTGATGTCAGGGTTCAGCGTGCGCGCTGCATGGACTGCGGTACGCCATTCTGCAATAGCGGTGGCCCGGTCAATCACATCGTCCCGGACTTCAACGACCCGGTTTATAGAGCCGACTGGAAGAACGGCTGGGCCGTGCTCGACTCCACCAACAATTTCCCCGAGTTCACAGGCCGTATTTGCCCTGCGCCTTGTGAAGCCGCATGCCCGCTCAATATCATGACGCCCGGTGGGGCATCAAAAGTATCGAGCGCGCCATCATCGATCGTGCTTGGGCCGGTGGCCGCGAAAATTAGAGGAGTCTATGAGCTGGTATCGAACTCCATAGCAGCAATGTTCTCAATAGAAAATTCCTTGCGCCAATAAAAGTAATCTATAAATCTGATTTTTTCGTAATTCTCACCTATAGTTTTCTATAAGGAGATTTAAGTGTTGCGCTGAGACTCCTCATGAGGATATCGCGCTTGCCGGGCAGCAAAGTCAACCGCAAATCTCCGGGGCGGCAAGTAACCATATGCGCGGTGATGACGCCTGGATCCGGTTGGATTCGAAATTCGGCAGGTTGGCAGGTACCCTGACGCGACTGTCTAGGCGTTACATAATAATAGTAGATTCATTGACAATTCTTGATCGAAACGGGGAGGTTCCATGAAAAAATATTTCATCAACTGGGTTGCGCTCGCCGCGCTAATCATCGGGTCTTCATATCCGGTGCACGCACAGAATCCAGCTATCGGTCATAGTAAGGCCCCGCTTTTCTCCACTAAGGAGAAAATCGTTTTCAATCTAAATACCAACTTTACGGATTTGTGGAAACATCGAGCAATTCCGAACCGGGAAGTGCCGGAAGATATCAGGGATTTTGAGGCACCCGGGCGTCTTTCATGGACGGATAGCACTGGAAGGCATGATCTTCCTGTAAAGGTGGAGTTGCGAGGAAATACCAGTCAGTCCGCATCCGAGTGCCCGTTCCCGAAAATGAGTCTGAGTTTCGAAAAAAATCAGGCGACGGGTGAAAGAGTTTCAAAGGGAACGCTCTTTGACGGGTTGAGTTCCATTGGAATAGGCACGCATTGCGGCGGCAAGCCGGGGTCCTCGCTGAGGTTCCGCCGGGTTTGGGGAGGCTTGTCGCCGCATCGAGAGGCACTGATCTACAAAGTTCAGGAACATCTTTCCATCCCGGGTTTTCAAGTTTTTCCGGCGAGCTTCAGCTACATTGATACCAGCACCGGCAAAGGACCCGTCGAGCCCCAGCCAAGCGGCTTTGTCGTGAACCGGCCCATGCCGGGCTTTTTTCTGGAGGACATCAAAACATTTGTAAAGCAGGCGGATGGGAAAGAGATTCGTGGGGCGGATGCTCCTTTTCAGGATTCAGATAAGCCCTATATCTTCACAAACATTACCGATGCCCAAAAGGACGCGCGGGCAGCAGGTTCGGTGATTGAGCCGATTGATGCTAAGAGTATTATTCGCATCATGTTTTTTCAATCGCTTGTCGGAAACCGGGACTGGATCATTCGTATCTCCCCGGATGATCTCAGCGCGTCGAGAGGTCTCTGGAATATGAAAGTTGTCGAGGCCGATGGTAAGTGGATTGTTTTTCCCTATGATTACGATTTGGCTGGCTGGGTAAAATCCGAGAATTTCTTTTCGGGATTGCCGGGCTTGGCTGATGCTGATTTCTATAAGCCTGCCGATATTTCTCAGGTTGTGGCCGAACTGAAACAGAAACGTCCCGGCATTGAGGCTTTGGTGGATGAGTTGGCCAGTGAGGACAGGGATGGAGCAAGCAGGATAAAAGAGCATATCAAGGCTTTTTATAATGCATTGGATCGAAGATTTCATTGATTGATGCCATCCGTGCATAAATCATTATGATCACCATTGCGCCGCGAACAATATTGACGAAATCCTGATTTTAGAGGATCGTGTATTTGGGTCGTGGCGCCATGGGTTTAAACGGTTCGCCGTTTGATTTTTTGAGTCACGTAATATTCCGCTAGAATATTTGGAGTCAGAGGTCGAGAATGAGGTCCCAGTTCGATGGAAATTGAGAGATTGCTCGGGCCAATTGCGCCAGATTCGCCTTGTGGACCTGATCTTGAGTATGATCCGGATTTCATGGCACTTGAACAAATAAGCCAGGGCAAGCCAGAGCGGCAGACGGGTGAAGTTATTGTTGCCGCGGAAGAACCCAACTGGATTGACGTCAGACAGCGCGCCGAGGCGCTTTTGTTCCGGACTAAAGATTTGCGGGTGGCCGTGCTGTTGACGCGAGCCCTTACTCATAGCGATGGCATGGGCGGACTTGCCTCCGGTTTGGAGTTGTTGCACGGCCTCTTGACTAATTACTGGGAGAATGTTCATCCTGGTATCGATCCCGATGAAGGCCCAATCGCACGTCTTAATGTGCTTGGGTCGCTGGGGAAGTCGCTGCGGGATCCAGATACATTGCTTCGTGATGTTCGTAGCGTGAATTTCGTCAGCACCGGTAGCCATGCACGGCTGTCGGTACGGGACGTTTTGATAATTCAAGGCAAGTTTGACGCCGCGAGCAATGAAGGAGTGCCGACTCAAGCCGAGGCTGAGGAAGTCCTGCGTCTTCCGGAAAACACTTCGTCTGTACAGGCTATGCGCGATGCGCTGGTATCCCTGAATGGGATATATACTTTTCTGAGTGAGAAAGTGGGCTACGATCTCATCCCAGATTTGCAATCGCTACAGGATATGCTCAACACAGTAGTGCAGTTGTGCAGAAGCAATTTGGAAACGAGGGACAGGCTCATGGATGTGGATGGAAGAGCTGTTGCTTCAGCAGACGGGAAAATCGGTAATCCCGTACCGGTGATATCCGGAGAGATTCATAGCCGCGAGGACGTTGTGCGGATGCTGGAAAAGATTTGCGAGTTCATCGAGCGGACTGAACCCGCCAATCCGGCACCTCTATTTATCCGGCGAGGGCAGCGCCTTATGACCAAGAATTTCGTTGAAATTATCCAGGATCTTGCGCCGGACAGTTTGAGCCAGATCAAGCAGATTACCGGCTTTGAACCGAAGAAAGCGTGAATAGCTGCGAAAGAGTCAGCCCAAAATAAAAAAAACGAATTTAAAATGGGTTGGCGGCTTGCATATTGATCAGCAGCGTCTAGAGTTAAAACCATGGTACAGTAAAACTCAGAAAAGAATATGATGCATCGGGGAGTATCAGCATAGTTCTCAATCATCTTTCGAAAGGGGAGTAGGGTTATGGCACAAAGCAGTCAAAAGTTCATCGCGCGTAACCGCGCACCTCGTGTTCAAATCGAGTACGACGTAGAACTCTACGGTGCGGAAAAGAAGATTCAGCTTCCGTTTGTCATGGGCGTTTTCGCCGATTTGTCCGGCAAGCCGGTGGAGCCCTTGCCACCAGTGGCCGACCGAAAATTCCTCGATATTGATGTCGACAACTTCGATGACCGCATGAAGGCCATCAAGCCGCGTGTTGCCTTTCAGATCCCCAATACCCTCACTGGAGAGGGAAATCTCAGCGTCGATATCTCCTTCGAAAGTATGGATGATTTTTCCCCTGCCGCGGTGGCCCGCAAGGTCGATGCCCTCAACAAATTACTCCAGGCACGCCAGCAACTTTCCAATCTTGTCACTTACATGGATGGCAAAACCGGTGCCGAGGAACTGATAGCGAAAGTTCTGAATGATCCCGCCTTGCTCCAGACGCTGGCGGCCAGCAAGAAGCCAGCGGACGAAAGTGGCGCATCCTGAAACTGATTCAACGAGTCCAAGGAAATAGAGGAGAAGATAATGGCGGAAACGCAACAACAGGCCCCAGAGGTCGAAGTCCCAAAGCTGGAGGAAAGCGAGTTTGCTTCATTGTTGCAGAAGGAGTTCAGGCCTAAATCCGAGGAGGCGAAAGGTGCCGTCGAACAGGCCGTCCGTACTCTTGCCGAACAAGCACTTGCGCAGACCCAGCTCATTGGCCGCGATGTGGTCAAGTCGATCGAAGCCATTATTGCCGAGCTTGACCGGAAACTTTCCGAACAGGTGAATCTGATCATTCACCACCAGGATTTTCAGAAGTTGGAGGGCGCATGGCGGGGACTCCACTACCTGATCAACAACACTGAAACCGATGAGATGCTGAAGATACGTTTCATGAACATCTCAAAAAACGATCTGGGCAAGACGCTTAAGCGCTACAAAGGGACCAGTTGGGATCAAAGCCCTCTGTTCAAGAAGATCTATGAAGCGGAGTATGGCCAGTTTGGTGGCGAACCTTTTGGTTGCATGGTGGGTGACTACGCGTTCGACCATAGTCCACCTGACGTCGAACTGCTGGGCGAAATGTCCAAGATCTCGGCGGCGGCCCATATGCCGTTTATCGCTGGCGCGAGCCCAACGCTGATGCAGATGGATTCCTGGCAGGAACTGGCCAATCCACGTGACTTGACCAAAATTTTCACTACGCCGGAGTATGCCTCCTGGCGTTCGCTCCGCGAGTCGGAGGACTCTCGCTACCTGGGCCTTGCCATGCCCCGATTTCTTGCGCGCATTCCCTATGGAGCAAAAACCAGTCCGGTCGAAGAGTTCGATTTCGAGGAAGACACGGGTGCCGCCGATCACAGCAGATATACCTGGGCCAACGCCGCTTACGCCATGGCTGTCAATATCAACCGTTCATTCAAGTTTTACGGCTGGTGTTCACGCATTCGGGGGGTCGAGTCCGGTGGCGCGGTGGAGGGACTGCCCGTGCATACTTTTCCCACTGATGATGGCGGGGTGGACATGAAGTGTCCCACTGAAATCGCCATCAGCGACCGCCGGGAAGCTGAACTTGCGAAAAACGGCTTCATGCCGCTCCTGCATCGCAAGAATTCCGATTTTGCCGCTTTTATCGGCGCCCAGTCGTTGCAAAAGCCGTTCGAGTATGACGACCCGGATGCCACCGCCAACGCCAATTTATCCGCACGGTTACCCTATTTATTCGCTTGTTGCCGTTTTGCGCATTATTTGAAATGTATCGTGCGCGACAAAATCGGATCGTTCAAGGAACGCGCTGATATGCAGATATGGCTACAGAAATGGATCATGAACTACGTGGATGGCGACCCTGCTCATTCGTCGGAAAGCACCAAGGCGCGCAAGCCGCTCGCTGCGGCTGAAGTTGTCGTGGAAGAGGTCGAAGGTAATCCGGGTTATTACACGTCAAAATTTTACCTGCGGCCCCATTACCAGCTTGAAGGACTGACAGTATCGCTACGCCTGGTATCCAAACTGCCCTCCGCAAAGAAGGCTTAACGTTTGAAGTCTCAAGTTATCTGTTTGTTGCCGCAGGTCTTGGGCAGATTAAGCGAACAGCAAGAAAGACGGGTTCTTTTACAAGGAGATAATCATGGCCGTTGACATGTTTCTGAAGCTGGATGATGTAAAGGGTGAGTCCACCGATGACAAGCATAAGGATGAGACTGACGTACTGGCGTGGAGTTGGGGAATGAGCCAATCGGGGACCACGCATATGGGTAGTGGTGGTGGCGCCGGCAAAGTGAGCGTGAACGATTTGTCCATTACCAAGTACGTAGACAAGGGTACTCCGACACTCATCATTTCCTGCTGTAACGGCAAGCACTTCAAGGAGGGCTTGCTGACCGTGCGCAAGGCGGGTGAGACGGCGCTTGAATACCTTAAAATTACAATGAAGGAAGTCCTCATCTCGTCAGTATCGACCGGCGGCAGTGGTGGCGAAGACCGGCTCACCGAAAATGTTACGCTTAATTTTGCCGAATTTAAGATCGAATACACACCCCAGAAAGAGGATGGAAGTGGCGATGCAGCTGTCGAGGCGGGTTGGAAAATCGCAGCCAACGTCAAGGCATAGATCGCAACGCCGCCAAGTAGCGTTTAGCAGATTGCCGGCTGACGTTGGTCGCAATGAACGCCTTGGCTTCAAAATAGGGGAAGCAGGCTTTGTGTCTGTGCGTGGTTTTATGCAGCTTCGTTAGCGGCATCCAAACAAAGCCTGGACGGAGAGTCTTTGCTTAACCCAATCCTTAGATCAATCATCGGATGAAATATCATGGCCCAGGGTGACATGTTTCTGAAGATTGAAAGTGCCCGCCAGGGCGCGATCAAGGGCGAGGCGCAAGATGAGAATCACAAGGATGAGATCGATGTAAATGATTGGTCCTGGGGCATGCAGGCGAAGACAACGCTGAGCGGAGGCGGGGCCAGTCCGAAAGCCACCTTGAACGAGCTGAACATTGTCAAGCAAGTGGATAGCGCATCGACAGGCTTGATGTCGGCAATGCGCAATAACGACCTGATCAAGAAAGCCGTGCTTACCGTGCGCAAGGCTGGTGGGACTCCGCACGAGTACTTCAAGATCAGCATTGAAAAGGGACGAATCACGGCCCTGGATGTGGATACCAGCAACTTCTCGTCGAGTGGCGACCTTTCCGAAAGACTTAGTCTGGCATTTCAAAAAATCAGTGTGGAATATGTTCCGCAGGGACCCGATGGGCTGCCACAGGGCAGCATGCTTTTCGATGCCGAGATATCCTGATGCGTTTCACTTAAACAAGGGAAGTCTGCCATGAATCCGGCCAGTGCCGCAGAGCAAAGTTTACGTGATGGGGATCCCCTCAGTGCTTTGGCGCAGCTTCAGGACGCAGTCCGCGTCAAGCCAGATGACTCCAAGCTGCGAATTTTCCTGTTCCAGCTCCTTTCCGTAATGGGACAGTGGGAACGAGCGCTAAACCAGTTAAATGTTGTGGCTGAGCTTGATGCCGGAGCTCTGGCAATGGTGCAGACTTATCGTGAAGCGTTGCATTGCGAGGTATTGCGCGCCCAGGTGTTCAAAGGGAAAAAGACCCCAATGGTTTTTGGTCAGCCCGATCGATGGCTCGCGTTGCTGATTGAATCCCTGCTGTGTAGTGGGCAAGGAAAACACCGGGAAGCCGGGGAATTGCGCACTGCGGCATTTGATGAAGCCAGTGAGACCAGCGGTATTCTGGATGGACAGTCATTCACCTGGATTATCGATGCCGACAGCCGCCTGGGACCGGTATGCGAGGCCATCATCAACGGACGGTATTACTGGGTGCCTTTTTCCCGTCTTAGGAGAGTTTTCATTGATGCACCTGAGGATCTTAGGGATGTGGTGTGGATGCCTGCACATTTTGAGTTCGATAATGGCGGCGAGAGTGTGGCACTGATTCCTACCCGCTATGCGGGGTCGGAAACAAGTGACGACGGACAACTCCTGCTTGCGCGCAAAACAGTCTGGATCGAAGCCGCGCCTGATGTTTATCATGGATTAGGGCAGCGAATGCTCGCAACGGATGCGGGAGAAAGCCCGCTTATGGATATTCGCAAGATCATGCTCGGACCCGTAGAGGCAGAGTCCGGAGAACCGGCTGCCGCCTCACAGCATGGTTGATCTGACCCCCCAGGAACGGTTGCAACCGGCGCTGCTTGATCGCCTCGCCGATAATGAGCCGGACAAAAAACTGGAGTTGCGCGGGGAGCGCGTCATGACTAAAGCCCGATTGCGTGAGGCTGTCCTGCGCGATCTCGCATGGTTGTTCAATACCACGAGACTGGGTAATAGCAAGGATTTCACCGGCTTTCCATTTGCCGAGCGCTCCGTCATTAATTTCGGTCTTCCGGCACTCTCCGGCGAAACTGCCTCCACACTGGATATCATCGAATTGGAGCATTCGATCAGGCAGGCGATAATCGACTTTGAGCCCCGCATTACGCCCTCCAGCCTGCAAGTTGAGGCGATGGTGAGTGATTTGCAGCTCGAACGTCACAACGTGATCAGCGTGCAGATTCGGGGGGATTTATGGGCATACCCGGTACCATTGGAATTGCTGCTGCGGACCGATGTGGATCTTGAGACGGGGCAGGTGGAAATTCGTGATCTGGGGCGGTCAGAGCTGTAAATCCTGGCGGTGGATGCATGCCCTCCAGCTCTGGAGAAACAGGGGCGCATAGATGAAAGAATTCTTTGATTCCAATTCTCCCACTGGCTTCGGGATGTTGCGGTCAAAGCAAAGATTTTTATATTGCTGTTACTGTGAGCACCAATAAATGGATCCCCGCCTGCTGCGCCATTACAATCGGGAACTCGCCTATATGCGCGAGATGGGTGCCGAATTTGCCGCGCAGTTTCCCAAGATTGCTGGCCGCCTTGGCATGGATGGCATTGAAGTCGCCGATCCATATGTCGAAAGACTCATGGAAGGCGTGGCGTTTCTGGCGGCGCGGGTGCAACTCAAACTTGACGCCGAGTTTCCGCGTTTTACCCAGCGCCTGCTGGAGATTGTCTATCCTAATTATCTGGCACCCACCCCTGCGATGCTGGTCGCCCAGTTCCGCCCGCAACTCTCCGAAACCAATCTTGCGCAGGGGTTCCCCATTCCTTGCGGCAGTTCCATGCGCAGCCAGCTGGGAAAAAACGATACCACGGCGTGCGAGTTCCGCACGGCACAGGATATTACGCTTTGGCCGCTTGAAGTCACCCATGCGGAATACTTCACTTTTGCGCCGGATTTGCCGCTCAACAAATTGCCGCTGGCCAAACCTGTAAAGGGTGGAATTCGTCTCAGGATCAAGACCACCGCAGGGTTGAAATTCAATCAGGTGAGTCTCGATCGGCTGCGTATATTCTTGTCGGGTGGTGATGAGGTTGCCTACAAGCTGCATGAACTATGTCTAGGTGCGCCACTGGGCGTGGCGGTGGCCCCGGCGGTTCAGCCTTGGCCCTGGCATCAATTTCTGCCGGCGCACAACATTCAGCCGGTAGGATATGGTGATGAGCAAGCGCTTCTACCCGTCAGCCTGCGCGGCTTCCAGGGTTATCGGCTGTTGCAGGAATATTTTGCGTTTCCGCAGCGTTTCCTGTTTATCGATATAGATGGATTGGGAACAGCGGTACGAAAACATGCGGGGGATGAGCTGGAAATTGTCCTGTTGTTTTCGCGTGGTGATGCGGTGCTGGAGAACGTGGTCGATCAGGCGAATTTCTCCCTTTTTTGCACGCCTGCGATCAATCTCTTCCGCAAGCGTGCCGACCGTATCCATCTCACCGATAATACATATGAATATCATGTTGTCGCGGATCGTACGCAGCCGATGGATTTCGAGATCTTCGAAGTCAGCAGCGTAACAGGATACGGCGTAGGCAGTGACAGTGAACAGGTGTTTCTCCCATTCTATGCGGCCTATCATACTGAATCACAGGAGCGGCAGGCCTATTTTACCGTGCAGCGCGAGCCACGCCTGTTATCGTCCGGGCAAAAGCGTACCGGTACCCGGGCCAGTTATATTGGCAGCGAAGTTTTCCTTTCGCTGGTCGACCCTGAAGAGGCGCCTTACTCCGGGGATCTTCGGCAATTGGCGATCACCACGCTATGCACCAATCGCGATCTGCCCCTGCTGATGCCGCTGGGCGCGGGTAAGACGGATTTCACCCTGGACAGTGCTGCGCCGCTGGAGACTATTCGCTGTGTCAAAGGGCCTTCCAAACCCTATTCGCCAATATGGAACGGAGGAATTGCCTGGCAATTCGTCAGCCATCTGTCGCTCAACTATCTTTCCCTGATGAATACCGGGGAGCGTGAAGGTGCGGCAGCGTTGCGCGAAATGCTGGAACTGTATGCCATGAGTTCCGAAGCGGCCATAAAAAAACAGATCGAAGGGGTTCGAAAGGTGTCGGTCAAACCCTTGGTGCGCCGGTTGCCCATGCCGGGTCCGATCACGTTCGGCCGTGGGCTGGAGGTTGAACTGCATCTGGAAGAGCTCGCTTTCCAAGGTGGCAGCGCATTCCTCTTCGGCAGCGTAATGGAGCAGTTTTTTGCCCGTCATGTTTCCCTCAATTCATTCACGGAGACCGTTCTTTCTTCTGTCGAGCGGGCTGAAATCATGCGCTGGAGGCCGCGATGCGGAGCACGCTCGATCCTATGACCTATTACCAGGCCTTGGCGGATAAGCCTTTCAGCTTCGATTTTTTCCAGGCGTTGCGGCGCATCGAGTGCCTGCATCCAGACAAGCCGAGGCTGGGCACGGCGTTGCGGCCCGTTGACGAGGCCGTAAGGCTTGCTCAGGAGCCTTCGATGATATTTGCACCTTCTTCACTTTCATCGTTTTACCTGCCTGCCGACGGGCGATCGGGGCGGGTGGAGGTTCGTTTTTTTGGTCTTCTTGGACCCAACGGCCCGCTGCCCCTGCACCTCACGGAGTATGCCCGCGCGCGGCTGTTAAACGCGGGGGATGCCACCTTCGTGCGTTTTCTGGATATGCTCAACCATCGCTTTCTGATGCTCTTCTATCGTGCTTGGGCACAAGCACGGCCGACGGTCAGTCTGGACAGGCCACGCGAGGATCGATTTACGGTTTATGTAGGTGCGCTCGGCGGTCTGGCTGGGAGCGGGATGCGTGGACGTGACGAGATCGGCGATTTCGCCAAGCTGTTCTTCGCCGGTTTGCTGGGCCGGCAGGTGCGCAACCGCGACGGAATCGTTGCACTGCTTGCATCCTACTTCCGCGTGCCGGTAGGGATAGACGAGTTCGCCGGCCACTGGATGCGGATCCCGGCGAGTGATCAAACCCGGCTATCCGTCGGCCATACCGGGGATGCAAGCGCGCAATTGGGGGTTGGGACTGTGCTTGGTGCTCGAATCTGGGATCGGCAGCATAAATTCAGAATCCGGCTGGGTCCGCTTGCTCTGAGCCAATACGAGAGCTTCCTGCCGGGCGGAAAGGCGATCGGACGGCTTGTGGCCTGGGTACGACAATATTTTTGTTTTGAGTTGGAGTGGGATGTGCAGCTCATACTCGCACACGACGAAGTGCCAAAGGTCTGCCTGGGCCAGTTTGGACGGTTGGGCTGGACCACCTGGCTGGGCACCCGTTCGACCGCTACGGATGCAGCCGATTTGAAGCTGGATGCGGAGCGGCTGATTTCGCGGTAGTGCGAAATTGCCGGTCCAGGCCGACTAAGACAATAAAAGGGAAGGGGAGGCAGCATGAGTGAAATCAGTCGTGTCGCGCTGTTCGGCAAGCTGAACAGCCTGGCCTACAAGGCAATCGAGGGTGCCACGGTCTTCTGCAAGCTGCGCGGCAACCCTTATGTCGAGCTGGAACACTGGCTGCAGCAGATCCTCGGTAATCAGGATTCGGACCTGCATCGCATCTTCAAGCATTTCGAACTGGATAACTCGCGCTTTGCCAAAGACATCACCGATGCACTCGACCGGCTACCGCGCGGCGCCACGTCAATCTCCGATCTGTCGGAACATATTGAATACGCGGTTGAGCGTGGCTGGGTCTATGGCACGCTGATGTTCGGTGAAGGACAGGTGAGGACCGGTCACCTTCTGGTTGGCATGCTCAAAACCTCCAGTTTGCGTAATGCGTTGTTCAACATCTCGCGCCAGTTCGAGCGTGTCCGCCCAGATACGCTGGCTGATGAGTTCACAAAAATTGTCGCTGGTTCGCCGGAAGAGCATTTACGCGCAACCGATGGCTCAGGTAGTGCGCCGGGGGAGGCGAGTGGCGCGATAGCACCAGCACAGATGGGCAAGCAGGAGGCGCTGAAGAAGTTTTCGGTGGATCTGATCGCCAGAGCGCGCAAAGGCGAAATCGATCCCGTAACAGGCCGGGATGAGGAAATCCGTCAGATCGTCGATATCCTCATGCGCCGCCGGCAGAACAACCCCATCCTTACCGGCGAAGCCGGGGTAGGCAAGACGGCGGTGGTGGAAGGTTTTGCGCTACGGATTGCGAAGGGCGATGTGCCGCCTCCCCTGAAGGATGTTTCGCTGCTTACGCTGGATATCGGTCTCTTGCAGGCGGGTGCCAGCATGAAGGGTGAATTCGAAAATCGTTTGCGGCAGGTAATCGACGAGGTTCAGGCATCTCCCAAGCCGATCATTCTCTTTATTGACGAAGCACACACGCTGATCGGTGCGGGCGGGCCTGCAGGCACGGGGGATGCGGCCAATTTGCTGAAACCTGCCCTTGCGCGCGGCACACTACGCACCATCGGCGCCACCACTTGGGCGGAGTACCGGAAATATTTCGAGAAAGACCCGGCGCTCACCCGCCGTTTCCAGGTTGTGCAGATACTTGAGCCGACAGAAGAGAAAGCTATCCTGATGGTGCGCGGTGTCGCCTCGACGCTGGAAAAACATCACCGCGTGCAATTGCTCGACGAGGCGCTGGAAGCAGCTGTCAAATTGTCGCACCGTTACATTCCCGCTCGCCAGTTGCCGGACAAGGCTGTGAGCCTGCTCGATACGACTTGCGCACGGGTGGCCATCAGCCAATATGCCACCCCGGCCGAGGTGGAGGATTGCCAGCGCCGTATGGAGGCGTTGCAGACGGAGCTGGAGATCATTGGCCGTGAAGAAGAGATCGGATTCGATGTTGGTGCAAGGCGGAGCGATGTGGAGCAGAAGCTAGCTGTGGAAAAAGAACGCTTGGCGGGTCTCGACGCACGCTGGCAGGAAGAAAAAGGGCTTGTCGATCGCATACTCGAATTGCGCGGTAAGCTGCGTGCGGGTGGCAAGCCCGTGGATGTGAAAGTGCCGGGTGCCACCCCCCCGAGTACGAACACGCCGGAAGTCCCCGCCATGAATCCCAACCCCAATCCCACGCCCCCGGCGCTGGACAAGAAGTTGGAAGCCCCCGCGCAGGCGGCATCGCAAGACGCAGCACCCGTGATACCGCAACCCACCGGATCTGCGGAAGCCTCGGTACCCGCCACTCCGTCTGCGGATGAAGCCGGGCTGAGCGCGGAAGAGCGCCATAAGCTGCTGGCTGAGTTGCATGACCTCCAGACGAAACTGGATGCACTCCAGGGTGAGACCCCTCTCATCATGCCCACGGTGGATGCCCAGGTGGTCTCCTCGGTGGTTGCCGATTGGACCGGTATTCCGGTTGGCCGCATGGTGAAGAACGAGGTCGAGGCAGTACTCAAGCTTGCCGACACCTTGAATCAGCGAATCATAGGCCAGCGCCACGCTCTTGAAATGATCGCTAGGCGCATCCAGACTTCGCGCGCGAAGCTGGATAATCCCAACAAGCCGATTGGGGTATTCATGCTCTGCGGCCCTTCCGGCGTGGGCAAAACGGAAACCGCCTTGGCATTGGCCGAATCGCTCTACGGCGGCGAGCAGAACGTTATCACCATCAACATGAGCGAGTTCCAGGAAGCTCACACCGTTTCGACTTTGAAGGGCGCTCCACCGGGTTACGTTGGCTACGGTGAGGGCGGCGTTCTCACTGAGGCCGTGCGGCGGCGCCCATATAGCGTGGTGCTACTGGACGAAATGGAAAAGGCCCACCCGGACGTGCACGAAATCTTTTTCCAGGTATTCGACAAGGGTTGGATGGAAGACGGCGAAGGGCGCCACATCAACTTCAAAAACACCATTATTCTGCTCACCACCAATGTCGGCACCGATCTTATCATGAGCATGTGTCGCGACCCCGAATTGATGCCCGACCCAGATTCACTCGGCAAGGCGCTGCGCGAGCCACTGCTGAAGGTGTTCCCGCCCGCGCTGCTGGGCCGGTTGGTGACAATTCCATACTATCCGCTGAATGACGAGATGATCGGCACCATCGCCCGGCTGCAACTGGGCCGAATCAAGAAACGTATCATGGAGAACCACAAAATTCCTTTCGCCTACGATGACGAGACAGTGAAACTCATCGTCAGCCGCTGCACGGAGCTGGAAAGTGGCGGGCGGATGATCGATGCCATTCTTACCAATACTGTGCTGCCACGCATCAGCGAGGAATTCCTCAAGCACATGGTTGAGGGCAGGCCGGTGACGCGGGTGCAGGTGAGCGTGAAGGATGGGGAGTTTGGATATGGGTTTGATTGATTTTGGGGGAGCAAGCCGCCCCTTTCTCTTATTTTCAACGTCGCAATATTAAAAATTTATGGAGATGCAGTAATGGTATATGAAGGAGAGATTCGTATTCGTGCGGATTTATCCTAAAAAACGCAGCTACTCGATTACATTCGCATGATTTGAGAGGAATCGATGGCTTTGGGGCGGTCCGAACCCGGCAAGGACATATTTGAGATGGTCGCAAACGAGGTTTCAGACGATCGGATTTTCAGTCTGCTACCCCAAACCCACCAGCTTTAGCTGGTTATCGTTGAACTGCTCACAAAGGAGGAAAAAAATTATGAAAATGGATGATGCCACCATCAAACAATATCCAAAATTCCATTACTACGTTAGGGTTAACATGCCTGATGTTGCCAACGTCAAAGCGATAATCTCGCAAATTCGGAAATTATCCGGTGCTACGAGTCGGAACACGATTATGAACGCGTTGAAATGGGGAAAAAATCCGGCGATAAAAGTAGTGCCCAATCTTGTATGTGCTGGTGTAAAAGCATATGGCTGCTATTCTTGGGGTTCTGATGAGTTACAAATAGATGAAGATTTGGTAAAAGATTTTGAGGCTGGGAAAGGAATTGTAAAGAATGCGTCTGGTAAACGAGTCTATTTAGTAGGAGCTACATTGTTACATGAATTGACGCATTGGGCTGATGCACAAGACGGGGGGGTGGATGATCCTGTGCCGGGAGATCCAACTAACGAAGAAGGCAATGCTTATGAAAAGGGTGTATATGGAAAAATATTACCATAACATACTGAAAAATAAACTCAAAAACCCAATAGTAACGTTACTATTATTGATTTTTGTTTCTATAACCGAGTCCTCGGTCGCCAGTACGCTAAACCAATGTGATGCTCAAGCAAAATTACCAAAACACTTATCTCACATCACCTTTAAAGGGAACGGTGATATTGGGTGCAATAATCCTATTATTATTGAAAATGCTAAAAATACGGCGGAAGGTATTGCTGCCGAAAAAATTTGGATCAAGACCTGTTACCCATCTTCACGAATCATAGTTAAGGTACTGAGTCATCGAGAAAATAAAATATACGAAATTATTGAAGTCACTCAAACAGATAACACTTCAAAGCAGGTGTGCTTTGATATTACGAAATTCTTTGGTTCTTGGTAGCTCTCGGTAAAAATGATCTGATAAGAAATATGTGGCTACCCGCTGAGTAAGTTTTCATGTTCAGTTTGATTTGGAGGCAGCTGTGAAGAAGCGTTTTAACAAAGAGCGGGTCATTGATATTGGGCGAAGGCGGAACTGATGGTGGTTATCCATGACATTTGTCGCAAATACAATATTACTGAGCAGACGTGTTTCGTTTGTGTAAGAAATTGGCGACGGTATGTTGAATCGCTGGGGTGAGTCGGCTCATTGGCAGTTATGAACTCAGCAGCCTGACAGAGATGATGCTACTACCACTGCCTCATGGTCAATCATTAAGCCTGGGTCACGATCTTCCCTGGATTTTGTCGTCGATTAATGCTTGGAGTCCTCATTTTTGCCTGATCTCCTAGTTAAATTATACGATTTACCCGACAAGGAACCGAATTTAGGGAACGGTGGAAAACATTTCCGCCGTGCCATGGCCTATGAAAAGCATCAGATCGTCAATTGGGTTCGTGAGCATTTCAATATGGGATGGGCGAGTGAATGCGACGTCGCATTCGCTAACCAGCCGATCTCGTGCCATATCGCGATAGAGGACGGCGCAATCCTGGGTTTTGCCTGTTACGATAGCACCAGCCGTGGGATGTTTGGTCCCATTGGCGTGATTGACTCCGCACGCGGACAGGGCATCGGACGCGGCCTGTTACTTTCTAGTCTATACTCAATGATGATTGCTGGTTATGCATATGCCGTGATAGGCGGGGCCAGTTCCTTGGAGTTCTATCAACGAGTTGTAAACGTCATTGAAATTCCGGATTCCAGTCCTGGGATTTACATCGACAGATTGGCCGAATAAAGAGCCGGCATGGATAGGGATATGACTTAAGCAAGAGAGTTTTATCTCTTTCTGATTCCTATCCTACGGAAAACCATATAGCGGTGTATACCTTTATGCATCCTGACGTTCAGAACGAAGTCGAGAGTGAGCGGGAGACCATTTCGGAGCTGAGTCTCCCCGATGCGCTAGCGCTTGCCTTGCAGATTCACCGTCGCGGGCACTTGACCGAGGCGGAAACCCTCTACCGGAAGGTTCTAGATATCGCACCGGACTCTGCGGATGCGCAACACTTTCTAGGCGTACTCTTACATCAGGGGGGCGATAGCGACTTGGGGATCGAGCTTATCCGTAAATCCATTGCGTTAAATCCCTTCGAACCCAATTATTACAACAATTTTGGCAACGTGCTGGTGGAAATGGAGCGGCTGGCCGAAGCTACTGATGCATATAAAAAAGTCATCGCACTGGCTCCCGATCATGCCAACGCCCACAATAACCTCGGTGCCTTGTCGAAGGCTTTTGGGCGATTTGATGAAGCTGCCACAGCCTATCAGAAGGCGATCGAGTTAAATCCGGATCACGTCGATGCCCACAACAACATGGGCAAGCTGCTGTCGGCTCAAGGCAGAACCAAAGAGGCAATCGCCTGGTACTGCAAGGCGATCACCTTGATGCGTCACAATCCGGATTCGCGAAAGCTGCTCGGCATCGCCTATTACACCTTGGGGCAGACGGAGAAAGCGGCTGAAGTCTACCGGCAATGGCTCGCTGAAGAACCGGAAAGTCCGGTGGCAAAACACATGCTATCAGCATGCTCGGGACAAAATGTACCTCCACGCGCTTCAGACGAGTATGTCGAATCCACCTTCGATCGTTTCGCCGACAGTTTCGATGCCAAGCTGGAAAAGCTTGCCTACCGTGCTCCTGATCTGATTGCCGAGGCGTTGGCCAGCGCTTGTGGAGTGCCCGAGAAACGCCTTATGGCTCTTGATGCAGGTTGCGGAACTGGCTTGTGCGGTCCCTTGATTGCTCCCTATGTTCGCCGACTGGTTGGCGTGGATTTGTCGTCAGGCATGCTTGCCAAGGCGCATGGCAGGAATACCTACGATGAGTTGACGAGATCAGAATTAACCGCCTGGCTGCTTGATCATCCGTTGACCTATGATCTGATTGTTTCGGCGGACACCCTATGCTACTTCGGGTCTCTTGCAGTTCCGCTTGTTGCAGCATATAGCGCGCTTAAGGAGGAGGGATTACTCATATTCACGGTCGAAGAGGCAACGGGTGAAACCGAGCGGGACGGTTACCGCATAGAGCCTCACGGTAGATATAGTCATAGCCGGATGTACCTGAACCAAATGCTAACCGCCGCACGATTTTCGGTTTTTATCATAGAGGCAGCAGTATTGCGGATGGAAGGAGGCAAGCCTGTAGACGGGATTGTTGTTGCCGCACGCAAAGGCAGCGAGGCGTAGATGGCGGGGAGCAGATATCCAGGACCGGTAAGTGGAACCACGCTGGTTAATTCCGAGCAGGGTACCACTGCACGGTCGATTAGTCAGTCTCCAGGTCCAATGATTTCGTGTCCCGGTATCGATGATGGTCTTTCGTGGAATATACGCAAAACCCTCAAATGGAAAATATTGCCCACATGGCTTGGTGGTGACCCGGGCATTCTTAAACGCTATAAAGATCTATGGGTTGAAGCTCATGCTGCAATCATAAAGCGTTTTGCTCGGCGCGACGGTTTGCCCCCCGTCCTTTTGGCTGGCGTGGTATGGATTGAAGTGGGTGGTGACCCTGATTTTATAGATAGCCTGGCTTATTTGATAAGAAAATTTGATCACCTGGCTGATCCAATTCTTGAACCGTTGACGGTTACCAAAAAACCGGAGATGACATCTTTTGGAGAAATCAGTATCCAGCTCAGGCGGGCAGCAGAGACTCTGGGGTTCGACCCGAATAATCTTTCGTCCGAGAAATATGAAGAACTTGGTCACTGTCTGGAAAGCAATGAAAGCTTTAATATAGAAATCGTGTCACGACACCTCGCGCAGCTAAAGCGCCTAGACTTCCCGCATATAGTGGCGAACGAAGATACAGTCATTAGAATTACCGGAACAAGATACAACAGAGGGCCGCAACTCAGTAGAGCTGAGATTGAGCGGAACACGAGCTACGGTGATTTTATCCTGGGGAGAAAAGCTGCACTGGCTAGATTGTTAGCATATGAGCAATAGAATGTTTGGGATTACCGCACTGTGCCTGTTCTATGTTCTAGGAACAATGGCACTCGTGCTTATGATCACAGCGCCGGAAAATAAGTATGAATGGATGATCGAGGCCGACCCTTCCATATCACGATCCGGTCTGCCAGAGGATCTGGACGCTGACATGCGAACATTCCTTCTCTGTATGCCGGCTGTGATATTCTCGCTGATGAATTTTATTTTATCGAAGTGGGTTTTTAAGAATAGGAAGGCGCGTAATCTGTCTATGCTCATCGGCGTATTCACGCTCCTATCTGTTGCAGTAAAGGTATTATGATTATGCCTCCCCAGAGCCTGACAGAGGATACGCTGCAATGCCACGTGTAATGGAGATCGTAACCCCCCTTGGCGGGAGTAATCTGCTGTTTCACAGCATGACTGCCAGTGAATCGCTTGGCCGCCTCTTTGAGTACAACATTAATGTCTTGTCGGTAAAGAATGACATTGATCCCGACAAGCTTCTCGGTAAAAATGTAACCGTGAAACTTGAGTTGCCGCAGGGCGGATTTCGTTTTTTTGATGCTTACGTTACACGCTTTGGACTGGTCGGAATGCATGAGGGATTTTACCGCTATCAGATAGTGGGGCGGCCATGGCTGTGGCTGCTTACCCGTACTTCCGATTGCCGTATTTTCCAGGCAAAGAAGGTTCCTGAGGTGATCAAGGAAATATTCAACAAGTACCCGGGCGCCGTTATCGAAGATCATTTGACGGGTACTTATCAGCCTTGGACTTATTGCGTTCAATACCGAGAAACCGACTTTAATTTTGTGAGCCGGTTGATGGAGCAGGAGGGAATTTATTACTATTTTAAACATAATGAGAACAAGCATACGCTGGTACTGGCCGATTCCTACAGCGCGCATTCACCGTTCAAAAATTACGCACAGATACCCTATATTGGTCCGGGACGGCCGATGCGCGTTGAGCAGGAGTGCATCAATGACTGGTTGTTCACATGCGAGATTCAACCGGGTGCTTACGTAATTGATGATTATGACTTTGAGCGTCCGAGCGTCGAGCTTCAACAAAAACGAAAGATCAAACGAAATTTTGCTGAAGCGGAACACGAATACTTTGACTACCCCGGCGAATATGTATTGGCAAGCGAGGGCGAACATTACGTACAGACCCGGCTTGAAGAGCTTCAGTCTCAATACGAACTCGCCAACGGGGGGACCAATGCCCGTGGAATGGCGGTGGGGCATCTTTTCAAGTTGACTGGCCAGCCTCGCGATGACCAGAATCGTGAATATCTTGTTGTTTCAGCAAGTTATGATTTTGCCACGGACGAATATGAAGCTACAGCGGGAGAAGGAGCTAGTTACAATTGCAGGTTTATGGCGCTTGCCAGCAAAGAGCCTTTCCGATCATCGCGTATTACGCCCAAGCCTATTGTCCAAGGTCCCCAAACAGCTATTGTAGTTGGGCCGGCGGGTGACGAAATCTATACCGACAAGTATGGGCGAGTGAAAGCTCAATTCCATTGGGATCGCTACGGCAAGAGAGACGAGAATAGTTCCTGCTGGATGCGTGTGTCACATCCCTGGGCTGGAAAAGGCTGGGGATCGGTGTCCGTCCCTCGCATTGGTCAGGAGGTCATTGTAGATTTCCTTGAGGGCGACCCGGATCAGCCCATCATCACCGGCCGCGTCTATAACGCCGAGAGTATGCCACCCTATTCATTACCCGGAGATGGGATGGTCAGCGGACTGAAGTCTAACAGCACGCCCGGTGGCGGAGGTTATAACGAAATTTCCGCAAACGACACAAAAGGTAAGGAGAAGATCACAATTCATGGTCAGTATGACATGAATACCACGGTGGAACATGATCAGACTACTACCGTGCATAACAACCGGACTGACACGGTCGATGTCGATGATTCCGAAACGATTGGAAACAATCAGAAGTTGCATGTGGGGGTGAACCGAACCGAAACCGTCGGCGGGGCGGAAAACATTATGATTACAGGCCATCGCACTGAAACGGTCAATGGCGGAGAAACTGTCACGATTAATGGCGTACGGGGCCATACGGTAAATGGAGCTCAAACCACAACCATATCACTGGCGGAAATGCACTCTGTGGGGGCGGGCCGCATGCACAATGTCGGCGCAGCTGAGGCTGTTACCGTGGGGGGCGCGCAGATGGTAAGCGTGGGCGGTGCCCAGATGGTGAGCGTGGGTGGTGTGCAAAAGACGAATGTGGGTGCCTTGCAGTCATTCTCAGTAGGTGGACCGCATAAATTGAGCGCAGCAGTTATCAGCCAGACCTCAAAAGGTCCATTCAAGATCAAAGCCGGGGCAACCTTGCTGGCCGAGGCTCCCACTATCATTCTCAAGGCAGGGGGTAGCAAAATTATCATGAATTCCAGTGGCATCACGATCAAGGGAGCCAAACTTACCCTCAAGGCGGATGGCAGCGCATCTTTCAAGGCAGGCGGCTCCATCAAAATCAAGGGCTCCAATCTGGGAGAGGACTGACCATGGATCATACCGATCTTCAAAGTGTACGAACTCTCCTGACCGATGTTGCCGGTGGGGCAAAGCTGACAGGGGAGGGTGTATCGATCGCTACCTTCGCCGGCTTCAATGGCGATGGGCAATTCCTGGTTATATTGAGTGATGAACTGGAACCAGTCAGGGCGCTTTCGACGATTGGATTTACGGAAAGCGAAGTGGGCACAAAAATTGTGGTGGCGTTCGAGAAAGGCAATGTCCGCTCGCCCATTATCATTGGCCGCGCCCACGAGCGGGCAGTATCGGTAGCGATGCCAAATTTCAAGGTCGACGGCGAGCGTGTTGTGCTAAGGGCCGAACGCGAAATCGAGTTGCGCTGCGGGGATGCCAGTATAGTTTTGACACGTGCCGGAAAGATCCTCATCCGCGGTAACTATGTGCTCACCCGTTCGCGCGGGGCGAACAAGATTAAGGGCGCGTTCGTCGATATCAACTAGAGCTATCTTCGCGTATTGATATGTGGCAACTCGACAACCGCACACCATTCGCCGCCGAGCGTACCTGGGTCAGGGATCGCGACGGTGCCGAAGTATGGCTTGTCGCGGTGAAATGCACGTTCGACATCAAGCCCGATGGCAGTACTGAGGTTGCCAAGGAGCAGCCACCGGTTGTCATGGCGCCCGAATACATGAATCCCTCGGAACCCGCAAAGTCGAGCTTGAAGTACGACATGGATCTTGTTCGCACCAAGACCACGACAGATGTTGTTGTGCTGGGGCACGCCCACGCACCCCATGGTGAGCCGGTAACGGAGTTGGACATCGGGTTTCGCGTTGGTTCCGTCATCAAGCGCTTGCTTGTTAGTGGTGATCGGGTATGGCACGGTGGTTCCCCATCAAAACCAGAGTCCTTCGTAAAGATGCCGATTATGTATGAGCGCGGATATGGCGGCTTCGATCCGGAAAGTAAGGATACACAGGGTCCGCAATGGGATATGCGAAATCCGCTCGGCACCGGGTTTGCGCTATCCTCATCGGGAATTGATGGTGTCAAACTCCCCAATATCGAGTATCCGGATCAACTCATACGTCAATGGGATGACCGCCCGATACCCGCCGGATTTGGCCCCATTTGTGCGCATTGGGACCCGCGCGCGCGCCTTGCGGGAACGTACGATGAAAAATGGCAACAGAACCGGTTTCCGCTTCTTCCGGAAGACTTCGACGATCGCCATTACCAATGTGCGCCATTAGATCAGCAGGCGCCGCAATTCCTGAGCGGTGGCGAGCCCGTTACGTTAATCAATCTTACGCCGGGAGAACCGTTACGCTTCGAATTGCCGCGCATGTTCCTGGGTTTTGAAACATTCTTCTACACGGGTGAGCGGCAACTACATGAGCGACCCAGGTTGCATACCGTTATTATCGAACCTGATTCTCCTCGTGTTTCCCTTGTCTGGCATACAACCCTCCCTTGCCATAGCAAGGGCAAAAAACTTAATGAGACTCGGATTACCCAGAAACGGGTGGTTAAAGGGCGCTCAGATAAACAAGTAGTTGAGGACGGCGTTACGTGAAGCTGGTGATGTCAAACTTGCAGGTCATCGGCCTTGGCGCATCTACCCCTATTGGACGCAATATCTGGTCAAGCGCCGCCGCCGCAAGGGCTGGCATCTGCGGTTTTTCGGAACATCCGTTTATGATTGACACAGCCGGGGAGCCTATGCGCATTGCATGCGCACCTTGGCTGGGTATGAGTGTGGAAGGCGTAGTACGTTACTGTGCACTACTTTTTCCGGCGATCGATGAAGCGCTCGCACCAGTATTACAGGAATTGGGCCGACGCTCTTTTAAGGTTGGCCTTGCTCTGGGCCTTCCATCTTCGCGTCCTGGTCAGCAACCGGATCTGGCTGAGCAGATGCTGAATGAAGTTGTCCGAAAATATGCTCGCGTATTTAGTCATACTGAATCTTTCGAAGATGGGCATGCTGCGGGTCATCTTGCGTTGGATGCTGCGCTTAAAAGGTGCGTAAGTGAATCAATTGACGTGTGGGTGGTAGCCGGGGTCGATTCATATCTTATACCCGAAACGCTGGAATGGGTCGAGAATTGCGATCAGCTCCATGGTGGTGGGCCGCTCAACAATGCATGGGGATTCATTCCCGGTGAAGCGGCGGGCGTGCTGCTCCTATCTACTGAAGAGTTTACCCGCCAGATCGACATGGAAAGTTTCGGGGAGATTATCAGTGTGGGTCTCGGCCGCGAAACCAAGCTCATCAAGACGGATGAAGTCTGCATCGGTGAAGGTCTAACCCAAGCGTTTCTTGCCGCATTGAATGGATTAGTTCCCGGCGAGCAAATTCATAATGTATTCTGCGACCTCAACGGCGAGACCTACCGGGCGGATGAGTATGGCTTCACCGCGCTGCGCACTAAAGAGCGCTTTCGTGCTGTGACCGACTTTATTGCCCCCGCAGACTGCTGGGGCGATGTCGGCGCCGCAGGCGCCCTGCTTCATTCCGCTCTCGCGGTTATTTGCCACCGCAAACGTTACGGTAAAGGTCCTTTGTCCATGGTTTGGGCAAGTTCGGAAACGGGTGGGCGGGGTGCGGCGGTAATCCGCAGCCTGGATCCTCGTGGAGATTAGCGTCGATGCCTGTCACGATCAAGGTCAACGGTACAAATCTGTCTCTGGTTCACAAATTCAGCAACGGTATTTCAACGGCTACTATTCCTGATGTTTGCAAGACACCGACCCCCGGTGGACCCGTGCCCATACCTTATCCGAACATTGCCCAGTCGATTACCCTGTCGAACGGCACGACGACCGTTAAGGGCGACAAGGCCATGGCGGCGAATAAGGGTTCCAAGTTCGCCTTATCAAATGGGGATCAGGCCGGTACGATTGGTGGAGTGAAATCGAACGTCTTCATGAAGGAGGCAACGTGGATTCTTTATTCCTTCGATGTAAAGATGGATGGGAAGAACGCTCAACGACTCAGCGATAAGATGTTCCACAATGCCGAGAATACGGCAAACATGCAAGGTGAAATTCAAGTTCCTGCGGCGGCTGCCGCGGCTGAAGAGTTTCTGAAGGAACAGTTGTGCGCCGAAGTGTGCGCTATCATTAGAGCCAACTTCGATAAGGTAACTGGACCGAGAGGCGGCCAAAGTTGGGTAAAGAAACCTGGCGTACCCACGACCAACTGGTCTCAACAGCTTGAGCGTACGCTTGGTGCACAGACAAGCCGCTGGAACCGATTCGCTCAGGGGGCCGCCCATACTTTGAAAGGTAGATTGGCTGGTCAAACAGTCAACGTTGCTTTTAATGCAACCCGTGGAACACCGCCTTGGGTGGCGATATTTGATTGTCTACTGGAGATTGGAGGCCAACCGTATAGGAGCTTCGATTTTAAATTCCCTGGCGACTCGTTTCGCCCAGACAGACTTGGTCGCCCTGATCAATTCAACCGACAGTATGTCATTACTGGCAAGGAGCCGCGAAAGATTGGGCCAAAAGAAGAGGGTGGTGAATGTGACTGCGGATAACCGATGAATCAGCTTTCCCAAAGAATCACAAGTAACCCGCAACTTAAGATATGCACCGACGTGTGTGCTTATTGGTCCGGTTCGATGTATGACCGTCGGGAAGCTATTAGGAACTTTTATGCTGTTAGTATTAAACTAATTGGACCTCACGTGAAGTGGTATCAGACCGAGACCATGTCGCGCCCCCATGCACGAATTGAAGAAACCTTATCACTTGTTGATTTCTGGATTGATGATGCAAGATCGAGGCGACAGATCATTACTTTGGAACTTGAAAGTAGTGAGGCCCCGGGACTTCCTTCTGACAGAGCGTTCACGCTCGAGGCCATTGAGACGGAGCATTTATGTGCTGGCGCATGTCACTTGATCTTGCCCCTTGACGTTGGATTGGTCTCACCGGCTAAACTATTAGCGTTTGCTAACGATTTGTTCGCTATTGACGGATTTACTTACGGGATAGGTGGCTTTGCCATTAACTGGAACCCAAGAATGAAAGCGGCTACCTTAGTTAAGAATGAATTCCCATATTTAGCCAAAAGATATCCCGGAATAGATATTCCTTATTTGATAGCGACGCTTCTTACTGTCAACCAAGGAATCAAAAGTATCAATTGGCTTACAATGTTAAGTAAAGAGCTCTGGGGATCACTGGAGTTATCGGAGATCTCGTCGATACGTAGTTCGCCTAGTGTAAAGATTCATGGGATTGCTGCTGGTGGCTCCATAATACAGGCGGGGCCAAGGCCACTTCTTGGCGATACGTACAGCCGAGAGACAATGACCGACTATTTGGTGGTGGGGCGGGCTCTCAGTTCCATCAGATGCAGAACCCATCCTGCTATTATTCCGGGGGACGACGAGTTCACTAGCATCGCGCGGACCGAGGAGTGGCTAGCCCGTTTTGATGGCTGACAACAGTGTGAACAATGCGCAATCTTAAATTAGGCAACAGGCGATTTTGCACGCAGGTTAAGGTGCCGAGTGATTTTCAATCGGTATTATTGCGAGGCCGGTTGGCGGGGCTGGCATTAGACGAATACGATATTTTAGTAAGGCTCCTGAAGGGGTTCGAAGCCGCAGTGAAGCTGGGGATGTTCTCTGATGTGGACACCGTGCGTGAAGGGGCGACTTCGGAAATACTATCCTATAGCGCAGCTCCTCCGTCATTCCAGTTCGAGCTCAATCTATGTTGTCAACATCCATCGGCGCTGCGAGTGCTTATTAATATGTTCTATCATGCGCTTGGTTCCAAGGGAGGCGACATTGTTCACATTTCTCTCGATAGTGGTATCGACGTTGTATCAGCATACTTTACCGAATACGAAGTCATGAAAGCTGAGTATATATCGCTCTACAATCATCTTCCCTTCAAAGTGATATTTGCCTCAGAAGAGTGCATGGCGGTGGATCCTGTGATACGAGTAATTTTTGCCGCCGCCGTATTGCCTGAAACCTTCGTTCATTTTCGAGATGCGATAAAGATATGGGATTTCATACTGCTATACGGTGGATATAACAACCAAAGTGACAAATTGATTGATCTTCCATTAAGCGAAGCGGAGATCTATCTACTATCCCCGACGATTTTAGAGCACCCAATATTTAACATATTGCAATCAAGCGCGTACTTTTCGAGTTTTTGCAGGATATGCGCTCGTATTGCTCGAATCTCTCAGCCTATCCGAGCAATAGAGATTCAATAGAACGGGAATTCTATGCTTGAGAACCTCAATGAAGTATTGGAGGAGCATGTTGAAGAAGCCTCCTTTCTCTGGCTCCAGCGTACTCACGCTGTCTCCGCACCTAACTACTCACCCCAGCAATTTACTGATCTCGATGAACGCTTAGCTGCCCATATCGATGGATTGCGCGTCGCAGGGAATGAGGGCTGGAAACTTGCCGAGGCAGCTCTGGATAACGAAGGTCCGGAAGATTTTTTCCCAGCCGCCGTGCTGGCTATCGAGGCCCAGGATGCACGGTTTGATACCCTGCTCGAGAGAACAAAGCGTGCCCCGGAAGCGCTACCTGGCTTGATTTCCGCTCTGGGCTGGGTATCGTCGCAGTTCCTCGGCGGACGGGTAAAGGCTTTGCTTGAGGATGCCATGCTACTCAAGCAAAAATTGGGCATTGCCACCTGCGCCTTGCATCGCAAGGATCCCGGTCAGGTGCTTGACCGTTACCTGAAATCACCTGCGGACAGCGTGCGGATTCGTGCGCTCCGCGCGGCGGGGGAACTGGGGCGCAAGGATCTTTTGCCACAATGCCACACCGCACTCATCGACGCGAAGCCGGAGGTTCGGTTTTGGGGCGCGTGGTCAGCGGTGCTGCTGGGCGACCGCACGAAGGCACTGGAAACGCTTGGCGGATTTGCCCTCAAGAGTGGGCAGCGTCAGACACGGGCTTTGCAGCTTGCACTCCATGCCATGGATCTAAAAGCTGGGCACAATTTATTGTTGCAGCTCGGCGATATACCCGATGCCCCGCGATTAAGAATCATTGGGTCGGGCTTCATTGGCGACCCGCGGTATGTGCCGTGGCTGATTGAACAAATGGAGCAACCGGCGCATGCGCGCGTCGCTGCCGAAGCATTTGTGAATATCACGGGTGCCGACTTCAATCTCGATCAGTTGGAAACGCTCCCGCCGGATGAGTTCGAGGAGGGGCCGAGCGAGGATCCCGATGATGAGAATGTCGAGTTGCCGGAAGATATTGCTCTTCCTTGGCCCAACACGGAGCGCATTCAGCAGTGGTGGACCGATCATCAAAGTCAATTTCAAAGCGGTGCCCGCTGTTTTCTTGGGCAGCCTGTCACCCGCGAGCACTGTATCCATGTGCTTAAAGAAGGCTACCAGCGCCAGCGCATCGCGGCTGCGCTGTATCTGTGCCTGTTGGATCCCGGCACACAACTATTCCCTACCAGCGCCCCTGCCTGGCGGCAGCTGCGCGGCCTGGCGACGATGGATTGAATATGGATATTCGCATCGTGACCGCAATTTTGGACGAACGTCACCGATTTAGGATAGTTTGCGGAACCACTGGTCACGATGCTGGAACGGCCTCCTTTACCGCACTGCACTGAGTCTCATTTGGTGGAGAGAGGGAGGGCGCATGGCTTCAGCGAATAATGCCACCTCTTCCGGGGGAATAATATGGCATCATTGTGCGAACGGTGGACAAGGCGGGTCCACTGAGTAGTTCAGAGGAAGCGGCAACACAGGGGGAGGCGGAATATGGCAAAGACTGTCGAATTTGTATCCCAGATGGAGGATTTGTCCACCGAGAAGGGTTATCAATTCACGTTCCACTGCGACAAGTGCCACAGAGGTTACACGTCCAGTTACCACGCGACACCGCTAGGCATTGCCGCCGATCTTCTAGGCACCGCAGGTGGCGTGTTCGAGAGCTTCGGGTCCATTTTCGGAAAAGGCAAGGAGGCCGCCAAAGGAGTGCAGGAGGCATTAGGCGGTAAAACGCACAGCGACGCCTACGCCGAGGCTGTGGAGGAGGTCAAGCCCCAGTTCAAGCATTGTTCCCGCTGCGGCCATTGGGTGTGTGTGGATGCTTGCTGGAACGTAAATGCAGGTCTGTGCGATGAGTGCGCACCTAATGTCAAGGAGGAGCTCGTTTTCAAACAGACTCACCTTACGGTCGAACAACTCGGACAAAGGCTGAGTGAGCAGGATCTTACCAAGGGCATGGATCTGACGACACCCGCTCAAGTGGTCACCTGTGCGAAATGCGGGGCTGACATCGCTGCGGGAGCGAAATTCTGTAGCGGTTGCGGTGAACCCGTCCGCAGCGTCAAGGGTGCTTTTTGCTCGGAATGTGGCGCCAGGCTGAGCGGTGGGAAATTCTGTCCTTCATGCGGCAAGCCGGTACAGTAACCGGCGCAATCCAGTCGGGAATGCGACCCCAAGAGATTGAACCCGGGTTAAAACTCTAATGCATTATAGCGGCCGAGTAATCTGTTCCTGATCGAAATCGGCGCACAACTATTTCCTGCTATCGATCCGGCGAGAAAACTGTACAAACATCATACCGGTGGAAGCGGGTTCCGGTAGCGTTCAAAGCCTTCCAAGTTGATTTGGACGGCATTCCGGGTCAAGCCCGGAATGATGAAAATCATGGTATGGTCTCGCCGGAGCAATAGCGCCCTTGTCTAGCGAAGATGGCAATTGAATCAATCTCGTATAACAAAATTGTGCCATGGTATTAACCATAAGATACACTAAATATTTTGTATATCATTTGGAGGGAATAGTGGCATGCAAGTATCAAAATGAGGGAACAGTCTGGCCGTGCGGCTACCCGCTTCTGTCGTCGAAGTGCTGGGATTAAAGGAGGGGGACGACATAGAAATTCATATTGTGGAGGCGCATACGCTGGCGATCAGAAAAACGCCTGAAGCGCGAGAGCTTCTCGCTCGCCTGCGAAAATATCGCGGGCGGCTGCCGGCAGATTTCAAGTTTGACCGCCTTGAGGCTCATGAACGAGGGTAGGGTTTTTTTCGATACGGATGTACTTTTCTATCTATTGTCCGGGGACGAGTTGAAAGCCGGGCGGGCAGAGGAAACCATTGCTGGCAGCGGTATCATCAGCGTTCAGGTGCTCAATGAATTTGCGAGTGTGGCGACACGAAAGCTGGGAATGTCATGGCGCGAAATTCAAGAGATACTCAATCAAGTGCGCGCAGTATGTTCAGTCAAGCGTATCACCATCGAGGTTCATGATCGTGGTTTGCAGCTTGCAGAATGCTATGGTTTTTCGATTTATGATGCCATGATTATAGCGTCTGCATTATTGGCGGACTGTACGCTTTATTCCGAGGACATGCAGAATGGTCAAGTGATCGATGGTCAAATGACCATCCAGAATCCATTTTTGTAAGGTACTTTCATAAATCCCAATTAAAATTTTCCTGATTATATGGATGCGGATGCCCGGGATTATCTCTTTGGGCCAGAGTCAAACGTATTGAAGTTAAAGAAATGTCAACGACTTGCTGCATAAAGATATTGCATTAATTGAAGGGATCAACTAAAAATAAAATAAGAGTGGGTGAATTTGCCGCGTTAATTGATAAGTATTCTACTATCGCAGTCCATCGTCGCCATCCAGAGTAAGAGTAAAAAGATTCAGAGCTGCTGAACAACGATAACAAAAACGTCAGGGGGAGACTTTGATGCTGGAAAATATCGGTCGCTTCAAGATTCTTGGAGAATTAGGCAGGGGCGGCATGGCGGTCGTTTATAAAGCTTACGACCCCAATATCAACCGTCCTTTAGCCATCAAGGTTCTGCTGGAAGAACGCTGCGCAAATAAAGAGTATCGCTCCCGATTCCTGGCGGAAGCTAAAGCCGCCGGTCTTTTATCTCATCCGAATATTGTCACTATCTTCGATATCGGCGAGATAAATGACCGGCCGTATATCGTCATGGAGCTCCTGGAGGGCGATCCCCTCGACGAGTACATGAAGTCGACGCCTGATCGCTCGCTGCGCGAAGATCTCGCTATAGGCATCCAGCTTGCAAAAGCGCTGCATTACGCTCATAGCAAAGGTATCGTACATCGCGACATCAAGCCGAGTAATATTATTCGTGTCAAGGGTGGCAACAATATAAAGATTACAGACTTCGGTATTGCGCATGTCGAAGACCCGGAGCAGACACGGCAGACCCAGATGGGCGAAGTGCTTGGGACGCCTCAGTACATGTCGCCGGAACAAGCGCTGGGCAGGCACGTTGACGCACGGTCCGATCTTTATTCTGTTGGCGTTGTGCTTTACCAGTTAATGACGGGAAAGAAGCCTTTTGAGGGCGGCACCATCGCTACGTTGCTGCTGCAAATCACCACGACCGAACCGGCGCCAATTGATCAAATTGTTCCCGGAATTCCAAGATCAGTGAAGCTCATTGTTGAGCGTCTACTCAAGAAGGATCCCGAGAAGCGGTTTCAAAGCGGCCAGGATCTGGCGAATGCCTTGATTGATGCCGTCGAGGAAATTCGTCAGGATGAAATGCAGCGCGCGAAACCAAAAGTATTACCGATTCGCGTAAGATGGACTTTTATCATGATCGCCATTGTCTCGATCACGATGATCATCGGCGCCACCTGGCTATACAAGCGTCAGTATGCCAGTATAGTACAGCAGGCGACGGAATATGGCAGCTCCATGGTTCGTTTCATGGCGGCGGAAAGCGCCGAGAAGGTATTCAATGAAGATTGGATTTTTCTTGAAGTATTTATTCAAGATGCGATGACCGGACAACGCTTCGGCTATCTTAGCCTGGTGGATAGCCATGGCCTCGTCAGGGGAAGCAGTGTTCCCGACAAGATTGGGAAACCCTATCAGAAAATAGAAAATGGCGAACTGATTGGCAGGATTGGCGATGTTTCCATACAGCGCTATGATGTATCAAAATCGTCCTCAATGATGGATTTCGATGCTCCTGTTATATTTCGCGACAAGGAGATAGGCCGTATTCATCTGGGGATGCAATGGGATCCACTCGAAGAACTGAGCAAGCAGATTGTATTTACAATGTTGTTGCTCATGATAGTCACGGTTGCAGCGGCATCAGTCGTGGCTTATGCGCTTGCAAGCGCGATTTCCAGTCCGATAAAGACATTACGAAAGTCATTTGAAGAAATGAAAAAGGGAAATTTGAGCTATCGGATTGCCCAGACCAGAAAAGATGAATTTGGCGAGCTCTTTCAATCGTTTGATGAGATGGCCGAAACACTACAAAAGAGCAACGAGGATATGATTGACGCGCATACGCAAAAAAATAATGAGAAAGAGACCGACACCCATGGCGCTGGTTAAGTACCGCTTAACGTGCTTTTTACTGATCCTCCTGGCAGGGTGTGCGGGCATACCGGTTGAGCCTGGCGGCAAACCCGGTGTCATTCGGGGAGAGGAGTATGTCATACACCCCGCCGCATCTGGCGACACCTGGGCTTCGCTCGCTGATACTTATCTAAGGGATAAGAGCAAAGGGTGGCTGATTGCCGATTTCAATAAATCCGATGAAATTGTAGCCGGCCAACAAATTGTCATTCCTCTCGTTCATCCGAATCCAGTCGGTGTTTACTCATCCGGGTATCAAACCGTGATGGTTCTTTGTTATCACAGATTTGGTCCAAATAAATCAAAAATGGTGATCACCCCCGGGGATTTCGACGCGCAGATGGCGTATCTTAGAAAACATGACTATAGGGTAATTCCCCTTTCCAGCATTCATTCGTTCTTAAAGGGGGAAGCCGCGCTTCCTCAGCGTGCGGTGGTGATTACGATAGATGACGGGTATCGGTCTTCATACGATATTGCCTATCCCATCCTTAAAAAATATAACTTTCCCGTTACCTTGTTTGTTTATTCGGATTTTTTGGGCTCTCGAGATGCGTTAGGCTGGAGTGAAATGAAGGAAATGATCGGATCTGGTCTCGTTGATATCCAGCCCCATTCAAAAACACATGCTTCCATGGCCAAGCGTCTGGCTAATGAAAGTGACGAAGCTTATCGCAGGAGAGTTGATGAAGAAATCAGAATTCCCAGTCAACAAATCAAGAAAGGGCTGCGGCTGCCCCTCCATACGTTTGCTTATCCCTTTGGCGAAAGTAATGAATTCATGATTTCCCAACTCAAGAGCGCTGACTATAATGCCGGGGTTACTGTCGTTGCAGGGGGCAACCCTGCTTTTGCCTATCCATTCAAGCTGAGAAGAACCATGATTTATGGCGACCGCGATATGGCTTCTTTTGTCAGGAGTCTGCGAGTGTTTACCACGGAAAATCTAAAATGAGCTGCTCCCGGTCATATCGACTGACCGTCATAATGGTTATCGTCGCCGGGTTGTCTGGCTTGAGCGGTTGTGCCCAGCCTCCGGAGAGGCGTGTCTCTGAACCCGTTTTGACTACGGTCAATCGGGAAAAATTGGCACTGCGCTTGAAGGAAAGGGGGGATTTGGCGGAAGCGCTTGTCCAATGGAAGATTCTCGCGATCATTGAGCCTTCCAATACGAATTACGAAACGCAGATCGACATCACAAAACAGCTTATCGACAAGAAATCAAAGTATTTCATTGATGAGGGTATTACAAGCTTGCGCCAGGGAGATCGGGAAGCCGCAAGATTATCCTTTTTAAAGGCACTTGCATTAAATCCAAAAAATAATCAGGCTTTCAATTACTTACGGCAATTGACAATACAATATCCCGCTATTGGGCAAAATAGCGGCAGGCCGGATGGCATGTGTTGCATGAACTATAATGCCAATGTGGAAGTAAAAGAATAGCATACGGTATCTGGCTTTGGCTTATCAGCCGTGTGTGCGGGTTTTGGGGGTGTTACGCCACGCTTTATCTATCCTGCACAGATTTCATCTATTTACGCCGCGGCCCGGATTGTTCTCGTTCCAGGATCGCCTTTATCTCAGCGCGATTTGACTTTGCCAGTTCATGATTGGGATCGATTTCCAATAATCTATCCAGACTGTCAATTGCCTCGGTAAAGTTCTGACGCCTGCGGGCACGTACGGAATCGGCGTAGTAAGCTTCCACAACCTGGGGTTTGATTCTTGCCAGCGCGGCTTTCGCGCCCGCATGGTCCGGTTCCAGTTTCAATGTATTGGCGTAAGCCACATAAGCTTTGGTCAATTGGCCACTGCTTTGCCACTGATTGCCCTCCGCATAAGTTTGTTCAGCGTTACGATACACGCCGATTTGATCACTCTGCTTTCTTAATCGCTCGTTACCTGGGTAGGTGTTTAGTGCTTTGGATAGTAGTTTATCTGCTTCAGCAAATCGGCCGGAACCTGTTAATTTCTTTGCGTAAGCCACATATACCGTAATCAAGAAATCGCTTACCTCAGGGTTGCCGCCCCCTTCCGACTCTATGTGTTCCAAGGTGTTGATTGAATCCGTAAACCGGCCATCCGAATACAGTTTTTTAGCTTCGGCTAGCCTTAGATTGGATATGTCCGATGTATCGGCCTGTTCGACAGGGATTGGGGCGGTTACTTTACTCGGTGGGGGTTTTTTTCCGGGAATTTTTATCGATCGTCCTGCTTCCAGATTATCAGAAATGATAATGTCATTATATCTGGCGAGGATATAGAACTTGAAGTGATCACCAAGAAAGCGCCTCGCGATCAGTGAGAGCGTATCGCCCGGCTGTACTTTATAGGGAAAGTATTCCTTGCCCAGCATTTCCACCGGATTCGCATCGATTTGCAGCAATAAGCTGGCAGCATTTTTATGACTGGGTTCCAGCACAAGCACTTGCTGCAAGAGTGGCCTGGCTTTTACTCCATCACCGTGTTGAAGGGCATCCACACCGGCCTTGAACAATTCCTTGGCGGTACCCTGGGGTACCACAACCACCGGAACTGGCGCGGGTTCAGGTTCTGGGGGCAATGGTGCCGGTTTTGGTGCCGGTACCAAAGCACAGCCACATAAACCGGCAATCAGTAAAATACAACCAAAAATGCCCAAGCGTTTCATCGCGGCCCCTTCCATGCTCATTTTATTATTGAGCTTTTAAATATTTTCGACAGAATGGGCATGTTGTGTTGTATACGGATATTGATGGGTTACGTTATGCCTCACCCATGCTGTATGCGTGTCAAATGGAGAATAGCTCATGGGTATATTTTTACTGCATTTTTTCGTGTTTCGACTTATGGAACTATAAAAGCACATATTCCCGCCGGGCAATTTAGCGTAGCAATATTATTGCTGGCCGGCTTTCAGCATCTCCATCAGCTGGTCCTTGAAGGGATCGCCCAGATTTCCAATATCTTCCACATTGATGAGTTCCTCGAACGCGTTCTTGCCGGACAGCTCGGTACTTTCGATAACCAGAGCATCCGGAGGAAGGCTGGTGGAGATTGACGACGTAATATACGTAATGGGCAATGCGCCAAAATCCGGCAATTGGCTCGACGCAAGCGGAAAGTGCAAGGTATTGAGTATCTGAGCGAGGCCAGGCTGTTTGGAGATGACAATATGCATGGCAAGGTAGTGCAGTACAAACTGCTGCAGTTCACCATCATTCCGGTTGCGGTTTGTGAGCAGCTCCTTGAGCCGCTTTGGGGAGTAACCTGTATAGGTGATTATCGACTTGAAGGGACTAGTAACGGTGATAGTTTTGCTCTCACCATCCTTCCCGGCTGTATGGATATACTCCCATGGCGTTAGTTCAAGCGATGAGGTCATTTGCATGAGCGGCGAATTGAGTTCCCTGGGTAGATGAAACGGTGCCGCGACTGCGATGGTCTCGTACAGGCCTTGTAATTCCTTGAAGGCCTGATCAGCGCCTTTGATCGTCTCTTTTCCGCTAGCCTGTATATATTCGCCGAAAACAGCCCGCTGGCGGAACAGGGGAGTAAGCGTTGCTATGTACGCTTTCATCCGGCCGCTAATAGTCTCTCCAATCGTGCGGGTGAGCCTTCTTAAGTTGAGGAGCTTTTGAGTTGTATAAGTATCGTTCATTCGGGCTCCAATAAATCAGGCATCTGGGGTGTCTTGAACAGATCTCTTTCTAAGCAAATCAGCATTAAAGCTGCAATATCCGCACATTCAGGATGGATAATAAGCTGATTCAACGCGGTTTTCCAGTCCAAGTTGACATTCCGTGCGATTGCCCAATGTTTTGTCGCGCAGCAGGCAATCCGGCCATCCGGGAACGAGCGGTCAGCTACTCTTTCCGGTGAACCGCAATGATTTTCTCGAAAGCGCTTTGTCGGTCAGTAAAATATATGCTATCAATAGGTTACGTGAGCAATAGAAGCTATTGGACGAGAATGAGTGATCAACTGCCGGATTTAGTATTATTATTCGTGAAGATATCCGAGCGATTGACCATGCCGTTATTATTTTTTTATCGCCACCATGAATCTGCCACAACCGCCCGACGATGACCGTACCGTCATGACCCCGTCTACGCCGGGAACCGTAGATGAACAAGCGGGACAGGAGTTGGGCGTGGATAATGCGCTCCCCATCGGGACAGCGCTCGGCGAATTCAAGATAACCGGCCTGATTGGCGCAGGGGGGTTTGGGATCGTATACCTTGCCTACGATCACTCTCTACAGCGTCGGGTTGCTCTCAAGGAATATATGCCAGCAGGGCTGGCGGCGAGAAAAAGCGGCGTGACTGTCGCGAAATCGAAACAGCATGTGGAGACATTTCAGGCAGGTCTGCGCAGCTTTATCAATGAAGCCCGTCTACTCGCTCAATTCGATCATCCATCTCTGGTCAAGGTTCACCGTTTCTGGGAAGCCAATGGGACTGCCTACATGGTCATGCCGTTCTACGAAGGCAGCACGCTGAAGGAAACGTTGCAACAGCGCAGTGAACCGCCAACCGAATCCTGGCTCAAGCAGTTGCTCGGACATCTGCTCGATGCGTTGCAAATCATTCACAAGGAAAACTGTTTTCATCGGGATATCGCGCCCGACAATATCCTGATTCTGAAAGATGGCCGGCCATTGCTTCTCGATTTCGGAGCCGCGCGCCGAGTCATCAGCGACATGACGCAAAACCTGACAGTGATATTGAAGCCAGGCTACGCCCCCATCGAACAGTATGCCGAGATGAACTCGATGCAACAGGGAGCATGGACCGATATTTATGCGCTGGCCGCAGTCATATATTTTGCGGTCACGGGCAAGACCCCCGTACCAGCTGTGGCGCGTATCATCTCTGATTCGATGGTGCCACTTAGCGAGGCTGTACGAGGTCAAACCCAAAGCCGGTATTCCGCGGCATTCTTGCATGGCATCGATAAAGCATTGGCGGTGAAGCCGGAAGAACGTCCGCAGGATGTGGCCACATTCCGTATGTTGCTGGGCTTGGTAGAAACCACCCCGATCACATCCGCCTTACCCCTCGGAGACAAGGCAGTCGTCATGCCTGGGGGCGGTTCAGCGGAATTGGGGAAGGCGAATGGTAAGCGCTCTCTGGCGCCGTATGGTTTCGGCGGCACGATGCTCCTTGCCTTGATCGTTGCGGGCTGGTTTATGATGCGAGAGACCCCGGGTCCCGCGCCTACGCCGGTAACACCTGAGGAAAACAGGATACTTGCCACACCGGCTATTCCAGCCGGCGGTGCTCTGGTCGACAAGCCAGAGACAGATGGGGTTAGAGGACGCGCCAGCGATTCCACCCCGCAGGCCGCACCCGAGGCAGCACTCATCACCCCTGGAGCAGCACCCGGGTTGCCGTCCAAAATGGCGCCTGATTTCAGGCAGGGTGATATCATGAGCCCAGCGGCACCTAAGCCAGGCATCATAAAACGTGAACGGCTTGATGCTGAATCGCCGGAGGCACGTGTCCGGATTGAGAAACAACGTGAGTCTCCGGCAAGTTCAATCGAAAAAGTGATCAACGCCAGTCTTGCAGAGGGGAAGGCTTGCCTCAGTAACAAAAATTTCGAGTGTGCCATCGCAAAGGCGGAAACGGTACTGCAACTCGAACCCGGCCACGCACCCGCACGCGCACTCCTGAAGGACGCTAACATAGCGCAGCAAAGAGCGTGGGAGGCGTCTGAACTCAAATAGCGATAATTGGGGGGTATGAATGAAAACCAATAGGCAGCACAGGTATTGGCGCACAATGGCGACCGGGACAGCCATGGTCATGACCCTGTCGAGTTGCGCATCGACTGGAGGGCCGGGCTTTGCGGAGGATAATGTCGGAAAATTGCTTGGTACCTTGGGCGGGGCGGCAATTGGAGCGGCTGTGGGCGGCAAGAAAAACCCCTTGATTGGGGCAGCGATCGGAGCATTGGTTGGCTACATGGCGGGCTATGCGTTTGACAGTTACCGGGTCAGCCAAAAGAAGGATGCCGCGCAGGTGAATGATGAGTACAAGAAAGATCATGGCGGGCATCTGCCGGCCGAGACCATAGTGACAAAATATGTAACAAGAACAGACCCATCAGGCTTGGTTAACAGAGGGAGCCAGCTTGACATTGTTTCAGAGATTGAGTTGGTGAAGGGTTCGGATGCTTCCGGGAAGAAAGATCGCGTTGACGAAGAGCTAATGATCTCTGATGCGTCGGGTAAGAATACAAAGAAATTGAGGAAACAGGCTCTGAGTGAGGCAAACGCCTCGGGCGCTTATGTAACCCGATTCACTTTCAAGCCCACACAGGAGATTGCACAAGGAACATATCCTTTCAAGACCGTTCTGTACCTCAATGACGAGCCAGTCAGAGAATCCACTGGGAAGATACAGGTTGTAATAGTGAATCAGCAAATAAAAGTGGCGATTCTTGAGCAAGAAGCGGTAAGCTACGCAATTAAGTGAATTCCCATACTATCCGGATGTTCCAAAAAGGCCGGCGTAGTTTATAAAATTGGGGCGCATGCGCCTCATATATGAAATGAAAGCAGCATGGCGCGGGGGAATGGATGTCCATGGAGGTGGGCTATAATGATCCGTATCCAAGTCACTAGTTATAACGGCGCTTCGCTATCCCAACCACTCTTTGCCGAGTTTAATGAATTGGGCGGCAATATCGGTCGGGGAGAGGGAAATGCGTTGGTGCTGCATGATCCTACGCGGACGATTTCCAGAACTCACGCTTCAGTTGCATTTCGTAGTGGAGGTTACGTTATTCGTAACCTCGGCACTGCGATACCTGTTTACGTCAATAACCAGCCACTGGGTAATGGCCAGGATACGGCAATAGCCGCTGGCGACGAAATTCGTATCGGGGGTTACATCATGCAAGTGGCAAGCGCGGAAAAATCCATATCGCTACGTGATAGCGATGGTATTCCACCAAAGGATGATCCGCTGGAGCTGTTTGGAGGCCAGTCCGGTATCAATCCGTTCGATGATCTGATTAAACCTTCCCCTCCGTATACTGGGCCACAGCTCCAAGACAGCGCATTATCGAACGCGAGAGAGGCTAATGCACAGCCGTTTGGCGAGGCTGGCACCCGTGCGCCGGCTCCCGCGTCTTTCGGCATTATTCCCCCGGATTTTGATCTGTCTCAGGAGGTGCCATCGCCTGCGCCTCAGTCACGTCCTTTTTTCACGCAGCCACGTAATCTCCCACCGGAAGACATATTTGGCGGGCTGGGTCCAGTGGTACCAAACAAAAGTATCGACGAATTGTGGGATTTGGGTCCGGAAACGAGTTCCGACCCGTTTGCCCCCGGTGCTCCATTAGCATCTCCGCTCAGCCAATCAAACACAGCCAGCGTCGACCCGTTGGTCGCGCTCGATGCTGTATCGGAAACGAAACCTGCCGGCAGCCCCATCCAGCGTGACGATGCTCCCGAATGGGAAAGTTCGTTTCATCCACCGAAGGCAAAACCTGACTCCGCTATCCGTGCAGTATCACCGGCTGCGCCGCAGGCCGGCAGCATCTCATCATCCGAACCCGGCAGCCTAGTGCTCTCCTGGGTAAGCAAGGAGGCAGATCAGGATACGGGCAAACTCATAAGCGTGATTGTGCCATCACCGGCACATGAGCGGCGAAAAAGCGAGAGGCGGCGCATCGAACAACAGTCAGTATCGCTAGGAGGAGCGGGACCTGACAAAATGACCGCTCCCGCGAACGGCATGCCGCCAGCAGGCGAGCACGCAACCATGCGAGTCGCATCGGTTAACGTGCCGCTTGCTTCTATCCCCGATGCGAAATCGATCGCTGATCGTGACGAATTGTTGCGTGCGTTTCTCGCCGGTGCCGGTGTACCTGATCTTGTCATACCCGCAGGATTGACGCCCCAGTTCATGAATACTCTGGGGCAGTTATTGCGCGAATCGACGCAAGGTACACTGGATTTGCTGCTTGCCCGGACGCTCACCAAGCGCGAAGTGCGAGCGGAACTCACCATGATCGCGCCCAGGGAAAATAATCCTCTGAAATTCTCTCCTGGCGTGGAGGTTGCGCTGTCGCATCTGCTTGCCCCTCAGGGGCGCGGTTTTATGACGCCGCTTCAAGCAATGAAGGATGCTCATGATGATCTGCGCTCTCATCAGTTTGGTTTTATGGCAGGAATGCGAGCAGCCCTGGCTGGAGTGCTGGAACGTTTCAGTCCAAGGCAGCTGGAACAACGGCTCACACAGAAAACAGTGATTGATTCCCTGATTCCGATCAATCGGAAAGCGAAGCTTTGGGATCTGTTTGCCGATCGGTACAACGATATATCTCATGAAGCCGAGGAAGACTTTCATGCTCTGTTTGGTAAAGAGTTTCTGCGGGCGTATGAGGCGCAGATTGCCAAATTTGAACAGGATGACAGGGACCAAAAACACTAGCAATCTGTCCGGCTGAAGAATGGCAGCAAAAATGAAGGGTGGGACGGCTGCTGCAGCCGATTTTCTTTAAGTCCAGCGGGCTGTTCGACAGCTCAATATTCAATTAATTAATTCGCCTGCCATGCAGCTTGAAATCGTAGCGCTTTCGAAAGCCGGGGGGCGCGAAGTCAATGAAGATGCATGCGGTTTCTGGTCAACTCCGGAAGCCTGTTTCTGTGTCTTGTCTGATGGTCTCGGCGGACATTATGGTGGCGATGTAGCCTCGAAAGTCGCCGTGCAACATATCCTCGATTGGTTTCGCAAAACCCCGGAATGCAGCGCGCGCGCGGTCAGGGCATCGTTGGAAGCTGGCAATTCCGCCATCATGCTTGAGCAACAGCGCGATACGCGACTTAAGCAGATGCGTGCAACCGCGGTGGTCCTCTCCATCGACACCAGGCGTGATACAGCGATTTGGGGGCATACCGGCGACTCGCGATTATACTGTTTCCGGCAAGGCCGGATCATCGAACAAACGAGCGATCATAGTGTGTTGCAGAGCATGGTCGATGCTGGCTATCTGCAGCCGAAGGAATTGCGTATTTCACCGAATCGCAGCAAATTGCTTGCCGCGCTCGGCAATGAACAGCAATTCGAATTGAATATCAGATCCGCCGAATTTCCATTACTGCATGGTGATATTTTTCTCTTGTGCACGGATGGACTCTGGGAGTATGTGGAAGAGGAAGATATGGAGCGAACGCTGGGCGCCTCAGCTTCCGCAGCAGAATGGTTGAGAGCACTGGAGAGCCAGGTGCTTGCGCGTGGACATGAACGACAGGACAATTACTCGGCAATCGTGGTGTGGTGTAGCGATCCCGATGAAACCATGCGGCTTGATAGCATAAAGAATACGGAGACGATTTTATCTGATGAAACCCCCCTGTAGAGGGTGTCATGGCAGACGGGATATCGTAACGTTCGCTTCATGATTCGGAAAGCCGCTGCATTCTTGCAGGAATATTATTTTTGAGCATGGTGGTGAAGTAATTCTCAGGAGGGAGGCCGGAGAAGCAGTGCAATTGCGTGGTCCCCGCTTCGGCCGCTACAGCCCACCAGAAGCTCTTGCCGGTGCTCGTGGAGGTGAGAAGATCTTCTGCGGCGGTATCAAACAGATCAGCCAATGCGTTTTCGGTCGGTAGAGTAAGCGCCATAAGGGTATGCTCTCCTGTCCACCAGGCCGCGAGTTCTTGCGCATTACTACGCTGGCCGCCCGGCTCGAATAAGGGAAATGGATTCTCGGACAGATTGCGGTCGAGATCATCGGGCAGTGCATTGATATTAAGCGTAGCGAGCGCGACTCGCTCCAGGGCGCCGTACCACGCTTGCGCGGAAAACAAGGCTAGCATCGACCCGGGGCGAGGATCGATCCGTAGTGCAATCGTCAGTGGAAAATAACGCCCCACTTTATCAACACTCGGCATGAGCACACCGGCCCATATGCTGGCCGTATCGCCACAAACCCCAGGCATGAGGGTAAACCGCCATATGGGTCCGGTGAGATAAGAATCGAGCCAGTGCTCACCCAGTTCTACACGACTTGCAGCCATGGCATGCTGCAACCATGAATCCCAGGTATCGATAAAGCCGGCTGGCAGGCGGCGTGAGATGAAGTCCCCGAGGCATGGGATTTTTCCATACCAGCCTGCGATAAGCGAGTCATCAGGGCCGCTACAACCGCTCCGGGCAGTGGAATTGTTCGAGTTCATGTAAGCGGAAAGGGTTTTGTACACTACTGGTAATGACTTCGAATCGTGCTTTTCTTCCATCGATACCGAAGGTGACGGCGAACTTCTCCGGTTGTGAGGTCGGGCTGATTTGCACGCCGTCGAGCATGCGGAATAATGCCCAGGGACCTTCAAATACCTGGCCCGATGCGCCACTCGTACTGGCCGGAGAAATTTGCAAGCGCACTTGGGCGCTGCCCCGCGGCCCCGGCCACTGCAACTCCATGGGAACCTGCGGACCATGGCTGTACTTGACCAGTTGTCCATCGACATCGAGAATAAATTGTGTAATCGATGCATCCATTTCAATGGGCTTGAAAACGAGCCTCATTCCCGGTGTGCGTCCACCACTCCGGAAAAATACGTCACGGATTATCTGTGCACGGCGGAACTCCTGCAAAGCCCCCGAAGCATGGCCCATGCTGGCATCTCCGGTTTTACGAAAACTCCATGGCCGCGTTGAGGTATCCACGTATTGCATGAGATTTTTCTGAAAAAATTCATCCAGCAATCCACCCGGCGCGAATAGCCGCGCAAAATCATCCTGGGTTACATCGCGTGCACTATTCTTGACAAATGGGTAGCGACCATCGACAGCCTTGTGGCAGAAATCACTGATCGTTGCTTGGAGAGATTTATTCAGGTTGGCCAGCGTCTCTCCCAGCGCCTGGCTAATGCCACCAGTGGAAAGAGTGACAAGCATTGACCGTAGGGGCTCCGGCATGCGGCCGGCATCCGCCTTTATTTTGGCTGGTACATCGCTCGGTGGCGGCGCGCCGCCACCTTTGACTGCTGCCTCAGTTGCAGTGAGCAGTATATACAGTTCATTGATTTGGGGGGGAATCGCGTCGATCGGCGCGGGCTGACCAGGGGCGGCGGGATGCACCATGCTGCGCAATTCCTTGAAACGATCATCGACGATACGCTCTGGCATCGATTCAAACGCTGCTTTGGGTATTTTTTTGCCGGTTTTCCCAATGAGCATTTCCAGCTTGTTCCGGGCAGTTTTCATTTTATCCGCCGCCTTGTCGGCCACGGTCTTGTCGGCCTCGTCGATATCAATAAGCGTCACTTCTTTCACGATGGCGCGTATGAGTGATGTCAGAGGTGAGTCGGCTGCGGAAAGCAGCCGCGCCGACTGGATACTTTTCTGCAAGCTATCGAAACGGAGTAGCCCGATATCGTCAATAAATGCTGACCAAATCTGCGCATAGTCTTCGAGATATAAACGGCGCACTTCATCCATCAGGCGTGCTTGTGCCTGGGGATTCGTCCACTTGTTGCGATCTTTTTCCTTGAGACCAAGCACCCATACTTCTTCATCCGCCAGTTGCCCGGTTACTTCCTTTGCGGCGTGGGAAAAAAACTTATAGTAACCATCATAGCTGAACAAGCCAGGCACACCCTGGGTAAGCGGTTGTCCGCTGATCCTGGCGAAAATCAGCGGTGCAGACGGACCGGCGGCCCTTACAATGGTAAATGCGGGTATTTCAGCGCCAATACCTTGTTGTTTAAGCCGGTTATAACTGCGTTGTGCGATAGGTGTCTGCGCAACGGTATACCGCACGTTGGCAATCAATTGCTCATTGAGAGGAATAGGCGAGGATAGCGGACCGCGAGACAAGAGATTATCCAGGTGAGATTCGAGTTCGTCACGTTGCTCAACCGTTATCTCCCGTGGAAGACTGACTTCCCAATCCGCGGTGATAAAAGACTTCAACGCAATAGGATCAAAATGCTCGGGGTCGTTCAGCATGAGATAAGCTTTGAGTCCTTCGTATAACAGATCCTGGTCTGCACGACTGCCGCTGGAAAGCAGGCGTTCAATACGTAGCACAAGCTGTGGCAGAAGTGCATCATGCAGTAAATGCTGGTACGTATTGTTCGCTGCGGCCGCCAGTTTGTTGCCCTGATAAAGACCAAATCCCATGGATAACGGTACGGCGTGATTGTCACCGGGAGAAGCGCTGCCTAAATCACGTACCGATTTGAGGACTGGCAGCAAGCTGATGATATCCATGTTTTGCAGGACGGGCAGTTCCTCGACCTGTTGAAAGATTGCGGGTATTTTTTCCCTTCCTTCGGCAAGATAGGCTTTGTTGCGTGAATAACTGACGGTCCATGCGGTTATGGCGCCGAGGGTGATCAGGCCGGCAGTGGCGAATGCTCCCCATTGTAACCATGCGCGTCGGCGTTCCCAACGCAGATTGGTGCCGGCGAGCCCTGCTTCACAGAAAATTACGTCTTTTATCAGTCGTGTGAGGAAGAAGCTCTTGCCACTTGGTTTATTGGGAGCGAGCAGCTTGCGGTCAAGGTGTAGTGCCCGGGCAAGGGTACCCATTACGCGATCGATCGGATTGCCTTCCTGCGTTCCGCTGGTGAAATAGAAGCCCCGCAATAGTGGTTGCTGTTCGAAAGGGGAGGGTGAAAATACCTGGTTCAAGAAATCGCCAAGTACTTCCTTGAGACTGCTGAACTGTTGGGGGAAGGTGTAGAGCAATGCTCGCTTTTGTGTATCCCTTTCCTGCTGCAAGCGGTCGACTAGCCGATCATTCAGTCGCTGCTCCAATGCGGAGAACTCTGCACTGAAATTGGTAAGCGGTAAAGTATCCTGTTTTTCGGTGAACGGAAATGTTGCACCCCAAACCTGAGTCCTTTCCTCTTTACCGTATTCACCGAAAAACTCCATGAAACCGGCAAGTAGATCAGCCTTGGTGACAAGTACATAAAGCGGAAAACGGATATTGAGCCCCGCGTGCAGCTCCTGAATGCGTTTGCGTATTGCGATTGCTTGTGCTTCTCGCTGCGCCGTGGTCTGCTGCAGCAGATCGGTCACACTGATTGTAACGATGACGCCGTTAATCGGCCGCCGGGGACGGTATTTTTTCAGGAGCTGGAGAAAACCCGTCCAGGCCGCGCTATCAGCTTCCCGGTTGCTCTCCTGAGTTGTATAACGCCCGGCTGTATCGAGAAGCACAGCCTCGTTGGTGAACCACCAATCACAGTTGCGTGTGCCGCCAATACCTCGAATGACTTCCTGGCCAAAACGCTCCGCAAACGGAAACTGCAGCCCTGAATTGACGAGCGCTGTGGTCTTTCCCGACCCCGGTGGGCCGATAAAAATATACCAGGGGAGTTCGTAAACGTATTGCTGGCGGGTCAGGAGCGCGAGCAGCGGTTTTTTGGGTTGGCCACCGAGATTGGCCTGTTTCAACACCGCTACGGCTTCCTCGAAACGCTTGCGCAAGACTGCCACTTCTTCAGCACCCGCACTATCGCCTGGTTGTGGCGCAGGCGAGGGATGCCGCAAGAGGCCATCCATTAGCCGTGCATTCAATGTCTTTGCTTTGATGACTTTCCAGGCATGTTTTCCGGCATAGAGAATAATGACAAGTGCCATAATAAACAGCCGTACCGCGCTGGATTCCAGCGGGTGATATTCCGCGATCGCGATTAAGGGCCCGACGAACCAAATCAGCAGCGCGGCCGCAACCAGACCGAGGAATGCCAAGGTCCAACGATTGAATAAAAGTTTAATTACCTTTTTCATCCCCTTTTACCTTTATTCCTGAAGCGGCTGTTGCCGTTTGCCGGTACGGGGGACATATAGCGTGATCTCCACCCGGCGATTGCGTGCGCGATCCGCAGGCGTGTTATTCGAAACGACAGGTTCGGCATCGGCACGGCCTTCCGCAGTCAAGCGGCTTGCCAAGGTTCCTTTTTCGATAAGAAAATGCATGACAGAACGGGCACGGTCTTGCGAAAGATGCCAATTGGAAGGGAATCGCAATGATCGTATCGGCTGATTATCGGTATGACCAGTGACTCTGACTTGCCCCGGCACGGCATTAAGCGCACTTGCGATGCGTGCCAGAATTGGCAAAAAGTGCTCAGAAATTGTCGCGCTGCCTGGGGCGAACAACCCGTCGCCCCGAAGGGTAACTACACTACGTCCCTCTTCATCGCGCACAGCCACCAGTCCTTCCTGAATTTCTGTTGCAAGAAATTCCGCAAGCCGGGGTTCTGCGGCCGGTAATGGTACCGGCTCGGGAACAGGGTACTTGACGCGGATGGACTGTATCTGGGTGAAAATCGGGTCGGAGGCATTATTGAGCTGAAAGCTGAACCACAAGTAAGTGGTCAGCATAATGAGTCCGCATACGGCCGCCAAAACCCATACAGGCAGGAGTGCGAGAATTTTTGCGCGCTTGATAAGTGTGGCGTGCCAATGGGGTGACAGATCACGTTCGTATTCGCCCCGCTCTTTACTCAACAGCTGCGCGAGGCGTTCGCGTAGAGCGTCGAGATGCGCCTTGCCATTTTCGATAACGCGATAGCGGCCTTCGAAACCCAAGGCCAGGCAAATGTACATGAACTCCAGGAGATCACGGTTGGCTTTGGGGTTCTCAGCCAGCTTCGAGAGCAGTTGAAAGAATTTCTCGCCTCCCCATGCCTCGCTGTGGAACATGACAAGCAGGCTTTGTTCGGCCCACACGCCACTGCCCCAAGGCGTGGATGCGGCGGTTTCATCCAGTAGCGTACACAGTGCGTAGCGGGCCGCTATCACTTTTTCGGGCGCCAATCCGGCGGCTTTGGCACGAATTTCGAACGCCTTGATATTCTGCGCAATATAATTGCGCAGACCTGATGGGTCCGCATGCTGCAAAGTAGTACGTAATTGCGGCACGATATTCAGCAACGAATTGGCGGCGGCAATTAATGGATTCAATCCCGCAGCTGTTGTAATTTCGTCTATCTCTCTGGCCGTTCCTGTCGAGCCGGGCGTTTGCCAGATGTTCGTGGACTGGCCTGGCGAAACGGTACGCCCCCCCGGTGAAGGCATTATTACCGTTTTGTCCGCATCCAAAGATGAAAACGGGTCATCCTGACTCATAATGTACATCCGTAAATATATTTATGACGCATGCCTAGGATCCCGGGTAGGGTTTTTAAAAGATCAATAGCAGTAAGGAATCGGTTCTATTTATAGCCTTTCGCTGCATCACTCCCTTATGGCCCAGAATTCAAGTTCAAGTCCGGGGAATTCACCGGCGACATGCATCGCCAAGCCACCGGAGCGTTCCAATTGCTTCCACATTTCACCTCCCCGTTCGAGCTCGAAGTAGCTGAACCCCGCATGGAAGGGTATCTGCCGCGGGGCAACCGGCAAAGAGTTGAGGGGAATGCCGGGCAAAGCCAGATTAACAAGATCTCTAATGCGTTCGACAGAGCCGATTTTAACTTGAGCGGGAAAGCGCGTTCGCAACGCTTCCGCTGGCAACTGGGCATGGACTGCAAGAACGAAGTGGGCGGTTTTAAGAAGTTCCTGGTCAGGAATTACTGCAACCCGTATGCCATATCTACGATCCTGCAGCTCGATTGAAATTGCGTTCTGCTCCAGCACCATGCTTAATGAGCGGCGCAAATCGGTTATGAGGGGCATAAAACAGTGCACCAGCGCGTCATGTTGATATTCCGGATAGGCTGGCGGGCGGCGACTGCCATGGGTGAATGTTGCCAGTTCCCCCGCGAGGCCAAGACATGCGCTGAACAGTCGCTCCGGGTGCAATAGCCGGTGGGTGGAAAAGTTTGCAAACAGGGGCTCGTAGCGATTAATGGTCTGCAGCATAAGAAAATCGGCGACCTCAGCGACTCCGCCACGGCCCGGTTGAGCAACCCGTGAGGCAAGTGTTTCGCCTCGCTGGTGAAGCAGGCCATGCAATTCGCTTACGTATCCCGCCAGCATGAGGTCGCTGCCTACATGGAGCATGGGCGGAATAAATTCCTTCTGCAACACCAGCTGATTGTCAGCACGCCGCTCTGTAATTTGCGCCACATTCAGTGTTGTATAGGCAGCGGTCACGTCACGCTCGCGCATAACCCGCAGGCGAAGCTGCCCCACCTGCAGGAACGCGCTGTTCTGAGAATCGGCATTGGAATCGGCGACTTCCCGCTCTTCGACAGAGAAGCGTGCAAGAGAGTTGTCCTGGAGAGCAGCTGTATCGGTTTCGTCCATCCCCGCTCGGCGCATGGGCAATGCCAGCACAATGAATTCATTCCGGGTATCGACGTCGATATCCAGGGGCAAGGGTGGTACGTCCTCGGAGGGAAAATCGAACGGCGTGCCGTCAGGAAAAATTCCGCGTGCCGCAGTCAGTTGTACCTTTCCGAGGGCTGCTGCGGCAAGGTTGAGCTCCAGGCCGCTGAATCCCCAGCTATAGCCGAGCAGTGGCGCTGCACGGCCTTCAACCAGCCTTTCGACATAGCGGTCATGCTGCTGAAAATGCTGTGGTTGAAGAAACAGTCCCTCAGACCATACAACTTTGTTGTTCCAGGACATCATCTTGCTCCGATACCGGGTATTGAAAGTGAATTTTCCCCGAATGCTTCAATCTGACTGTATTTAAGGTTTCTGGATTTCGTGCAGATTGCCGAGCGGCTGTGGTTTTTGTAACGAAAGTCCACACAAAAATGAACATTCGCCTTCCGCGCCAACCAGGATTCTATTGCCATCAAGCTGGATGACTATCCGCGAGATTTTCTGCTTCGCAGGAATAGCCAGAGATGCCCGCCATTGCGCGTGCTCAAGATCCCGGAATGCAGCAACTGCCGCCACATGCCGGGCATCCGGATGCAAGGGTCTGTCAAGTTCCAGCTTCTCCCCGGGGCGGAGCTGGAATACTTCGGTATTAAGCAATTCTGAACCCAGTATTTTTTGCTCGCTGTCAAAAACAGAGAAGAAATCCGCGGCATTGAAGGCCGCGACGGATTTGAGCTCATACAACTTCACTACCACTGGCGAAGCCCTGCCGTGTGAATCCGGATTCACACTTGGTTTTGCGTGAAGAGAAACTTTAATAATGACCGGCTTTGGCGTGCTGGCGCATCCAGCCAGGAAAAGAAGTGCGATAACGGAAGTAATTTGGGCAAAATGCAATAAGGGTTTCATTCTTTTCTTCCTGCTTAAGAATAAACTTTTATAAGTATAGACAAACTTTGCCAAATTATCCGAACGGGATTAGCACTTCCATTGCTAACTTCAATTTACAACGGAACCAGTCAGTTGTGCTTTAGGGAAACGACTCATACGACGATCGGATCCTGCTACGATTCTTCGTTCCTCAGGGAAAGATTCCGCAATTTCGGCTTTCACGGAGATCGATTTTCATCTACAGTTAAAAGCAGGTGGGGGAGTTCCCAATTTTCTCGGCTACCTTCATTGTAGAATTTGGTGTATCCGGTATGTATCCAGTACTTCGCTAGACTTTTGGTATCTTCAGTCCCGTGAGCATCTTCCTTTTGTTGGATACCGAAAGGTTAATTTTTAACCGTTAAAATAGTTGGTGTTAGGTATTATAAGCATTGATGCAGCATATCTCGGAATTGTGTATCCGAAAATCCGAGCATTCTTATAACCCGGTTGCAAAGAGGACGGTTAGTATGGTCAAGTTACTCTCGGCAGGCGCAACCGACTTGGGACTCCGGCGCGGCAACAACGAGGATGCCTACCTCGCCATGCCTGAACTTGGATTCTTCGCCATCGCGGACGGAATGGGGGGTGAAGCGGCCGGAGAAATCGCCAGCAGGTATTTTATCGAGACGGCGCTTGCTGCTTTCCGCAGCCAGGTTCCTTCTTCGGAAGAAACAAATTATGCATTGGTTCAAAAAGTGTTCAGTTGTTCGAACAAACGTATATTCGAGCATGCAGAACAAAATCCCAATGATTATGGAATGGGATGCACCGGGGACCTTCTCGCGTTTTATCGCGACAAGTATGTGATCGGGCACGTAGGAGATAGCAGGGTTTACCTGTTACGGGATGGCAACCTGCGACAATTGACCAAGGATCATTCCCTGGTGCAACTTCAAGTGGAGCGTGGAATGCTCACTCCGGAGGAGGCAAGAAATCACCCAAGAAAAAACATCCTTCTCCGGGCGCTAGGGACCGATCTGGCGGTCTCCTTCGACATGCTGGAGGGTAGCGGACTGAACGGCGATATATTTCTTTTGTGCTCGGATGGATTGACGGACATGGTGGATGATGCGGCGATTCAGAATACGCTTGTTTCGACGGAAACGATTCAGCAAAAAGTAATGAGCCTGATCCGAACGGCTCTATCGGCCGGAGGCAGAGACAATATTACCGTCATTCTTTGTGAAGTGCGGATGAATGGGGATGGTGGAATCCCGCAGTGACACACTTGACGAGTTTTGCCCCGACGATGTCGTTTATGTGGTTACCGCAGCAGCAGGAATAATATTTTTATGTTCAGTCTACAATTTCTTGGTGAATGGCCGTTGATCAGGCTTGGCCCCTTAACATGTCTGCATGATATAGCGGCAGCCACCACGCAATCTCCATCCAAGGCTGCGCTGCAGCGGTTCCGTGACCCTGTTTGAGTATTTCGTGTAGGAAATATTCCTACATGGACCTCCTGCTATTTCCTACATGTTAATCGGATGGACTCCGGTTTCACGGCGACGCATGACTGCGCACAATGGAGCCTCACATCCAAGGGGGGTAAACATGCAAGCCAACGAACTAACGATGGAAATCAAGGAACTCAATTTGACCTATTTGATGCTGGCCCAGCAGATGGTGCGAGCGGACAAGGATATGGCAATTTTCCGCTTGGGAATCAGTAAGGACATTGCCGAAATATTGGGGGTGCTGACTCCCGGCCAGATTCTCAAGCTATCAAACTCCAACATGATGTTGTGCCGCATACGCTTCGACGACAGCCTGGTGCTCGGCATGCTCGCCAACTACGGCAAAGAGAAGACGATGGTGCAATCCCACGCAGCTATATTGCTGGCAGGTCAGCCAGTTGAAGAAATTTCCTGAATTAACGAATAAAAGGGTAACCATCATGGCGAAAAAGAGCGTGGTGTCAGAAGCCAAAGAGATTCAAGCCGCAATCGAGATGATTGATCTTGGCGCGCGCCTGCAGTTGCTGGAGAGCGAAACCAGCCTGAGCCGCGAGCGGCTTATCAAGCTCTACAAAGAATTGAAAGGTGTCTCCCCCCCCAAGGGAATGCTGCCATTTTCCGCCGACTGGTTTTTGACCTGGCAGCCCAATATTCATTCTTCCGTGTTTGCCGATATTTACCGCTACCTGCTCACGCACGCCGATTGCCGCGGTATCGCCGCCATTATCAAAAGCTATAAGCTTTATCTGGAGCACTGCCAGATGAGCGAAATGGAACCGGCATTGAGCCTGACACGTGCCTGGACCCTGGTGCGGTTCTTCGAAGGCCGCATCCTCCAGACCGCATCCTGCACCCAGTGCGGCGGGCATTTCGTGGTGTATACCCACGATCTCTATAGCCGCTATGTGTGCGGATTGTGCCACACCCCCTCGCGCGCCGGAAAAACCAATAAATCCCGCGCGGCCGCGCTTGCGAGCATTACCGCCACTACAGCCTCCATGGCACCTGCCGCATCCTGAGATCAAGTATTCCTCCTTCACCGGTGGCTGGGTTTCATCCCTCCACCGGTTTTTCTTTTCCGATCCTGCTTAAAGTTTGCCGTATTTTGGCCGTTACACAGATGAATGCTTCATCGTAATAAGCCCGTCACCGTACCAACCATGCATATTCAGGCCAAGGATGTACCGGTGGCTGGTCAAGGTGCAAGTGCAAGCCTTTGCGATCGGAGCAATAACCTAAGTCAGGGGGTATCGGTAAATGCTGGTCATAGTTGGATGTCTCATTGTTCTTGGCTCGGTATTTGGCGGATTTGCGCTTGCCGGTGGCCATCTCGCCGCGCTCTATCAGCCGCTGGAACTGCTGATGATCGGCGGCGCGGCGGTAGGAGCCTTCGTGCTGGGCAATACGGGCAAGGCGCTCAAGGCTACCTTCAAGGCGTTGCCCAAGGTCGCTCAAGGCTCCAGGCATACCAAGGACCTGTACATGGATCTCATGGCATTGCTCTATGACCTCCTTGCAAAAGTGCGCAAGGAAGGGTTGATGTCGATAGAAAGCGATATCGAGAACCCTGCGGAAAGTCCCATCTTTGCCCATTACCCCAACGTTCTGGCCGATCATGAGGCGATCGAATTCATGACAGACTATTTGCGCCTGATGGTGGGTGGCAACCTCAATGCATTCGAGATCGAGAATCTGATGGATAACGAAATCGAAATTCACCATCAAGAGGGTGAAGTGCCAGTGCATTGCATTGCAAAGTTGGGTGACAGCATGCCGGCATTCGGCATCGTTGCGGCGGTGATGGGCGTTATCCATACCATGGCATCGGTGGGCCTGCCACCATCTGAGCTGGGCATTCTGGTTGCCCAGGCGCTGGTAGGCACATTCCTCGGAATTCTGCTTGGATATGGTTTCGTGGGACCGTGCGCTGCCGTGCTGGAACAAAAACTGGAAGAATCCACGAAGATGTTGCAGTGCATCAGGATGACCCTGCTGGCCAGCATAAACGGCTACGCGCCCGCGCTGGCGGTCGAATTCGGCCGCAAGGCTCTGTACTCGACCGAGCGGCCGAATTTTATCGAGCTGGAAGAACGGGTCAGGCAGGCAAAAAACAAATGATTATCCTGAATCCGGTAGTTTGTAGCGAACCCCAGGGATAATGGTTAAGTGGCGCAAAAAAATCTTTATGGATCATAACGCTAATCCGAAAGATGAGCGGCCGGCTGCCGGATTCAGGATTACAGGAATATACATTCATGGCTGACGAAAAACGTACCATCGTCATCAAGAGAATCAAGAAGCATGGCCGCCACCATGGTGGCGCATGGAAGATTGCCTACGCGGATTTTGTTACCGCGATGATGGCATTCTTCCTGCTCATGTGGCTGCTTGGAGCCACCACCCAGGAACAATTGCAAGGTCTTTCCGAGTATTTTCAGACTCCCATCAAAGTTCAGCCAAACAGAGCCAGTGGCAGTGGTGACAGAAGCAGCGTGATCCAGGGCGGCGGCAAGGATACAACGCGGCGCGAGGGGCAAGTGAGGAGGGTGAGTGCAGGACCCGATAATCTCAAGGTGGCGCAGGCCGAGCTGGAGCGGCTTGACAGGCGCAAGCTGGAAGCCCTGAAGGGCCGGCTGGAGCAGTTGATCGAGTCTCATCCGATCATGCGCGACTTCAAGGAACAATTGCTGCTGGATATTACTTCCGAGGGTTTGCGAATCCAGATCGTCGATCACCTGAACCGGCCCATGTTCGCACTCGCCAAGGCCGAGCTGCAACCCTATACCAAGACGATCCTGCAAAAGCTGGGCGGGGTATTGAACGAAGTGCCCAATAAAATTAGTCTCTCAGGTCACACCGATGCAACACCCTATGCGAGCGGCGAGAAGAATTACAGCAACTGGGAGCTTTCTGCCGATCGAGCCAACGCCTCGCGCCGGCAACTGATCATGGGCGGCATGAATGAGCAAAAAATCATGCGTGTGGTAGGTTTGAGCTCGGCGGTACTGTTCGATAAGGACGACGCCACCAATCCCATCAATCGGCGTATCAGTGTTATCGTAATGAGCAACAAGGCGGCGGAGGATCTGAGCAAGGAAGGCGGGGTAACGAAACAGATCAGAAGTAATGCTACGGTGGATACGCATGCCTTGCAGCCCGCCGGCACCAGTTAAAAACCCTCGATAAATCCCGAATCCCATGCGGCCGTGGTGACGCGCCTGTTCAGAGGTTCCGCAGTGCGCACTGACAGCCACTATTCTAAAAGCGGAATTGCGGGGCTAATTTCACTCTTTTCCTTCGATGATTCACTCCTGAAGCGTTTAATAATCACACATGTAACAGATGAGCCGATTATGAACGCACTTGCGGGAGTTTGGAGTGAGCGAAGAGAGTGACCTCGAAAAAACGGAACCTGCATCGCCGCGGAAACTGGAGAAGTCCCGCGACGAAGGCCAGATTCCGCGTTCGCCAGAGCTATCCACATTCGCGGTTCTGATCACCGCTGGCTGCGGCCTTTGGTTGATGGGCGGGCATCTCACCAGCCAGCTTTCCATTTTGATGAGAGATGGAATGAAGGTGCCGCGCGATGCCGGTTTCGATTCCAGTCTGCTTCTCGATCGGTTGTTCGATCAATCCTTCGATATCCTGTTTGCATTCTCTCCTTTCCTGATTTTGATGCTCCTGATGGCGGTGACCGCACCCATGCTGATTTCGGGCTGGCTTTTTAGCTGGAAGTCGCTCGAGCCTAAATTCAACCGGCTCAATCCCATAAGTGGATTGGGCCGCATGTTTTCCCTGAACAGTCTGATCGAACTGACCAAGGCTCTTCTCAAGGCTGCACTGATCGGGGGAGCAGGGGTCTGGACAATCTGGCACAACAAGGAAGCGGTGTTGTCGCTGATTGCCGCTCCGCTTGCCGTGGGCGCCGGCCATATGGGCAACCTGATCGTCATGAGTTTTCTCACCATAGCGGGAACCATGGTGCTGATTGCGGCGGTGGATGTGCCCTTCAAGCTCTGGGATCACTACCGCAAACTCAAGATGACCAAGGAAGAAGTGCGCCAGGAAAACAAGGAGACCGATGGCGATCCACAAATGAAGGCTCGCATCCGTGCCCAGCAGCGTGAGATGGCAAGAAAGCGCATGATGGCCGAGGTTCCCAAAGCCGATGTGATTGTCACTAACCCGACGCATTACTCCGTTGCGCTTAAGTATGAAGATGGCAAGATGCGCGCCCCGCGCGTTGTGGCCAAGGGCTCACATCTGCTGGCCCTGAAGATTCGCGAGATAGGCCAGCAACATCACGTACCACTGCTGGAAGCACCGCCGCTCGCGCGCGCCTTGTATCACCACGCCGAGCTGGGCGATGAGATTCCCCAGACTTTGTATAACGCCGTGGCCGAGGTCCTGGCATATGTCTACCAGTTGCGCCGCCACCGCGAGTACGGCGGGAAGGCGCCCAATCCACCGGATATCCTGGAAGTTCCCGCCGAACTGGACCCAGAAAATACCGCATTCAAATGACATCCGATCTATCCGCGAAAGAACCGACCATTCCATGAACATAATCGCCAAATTCAACAACGTATTCAGCAGCGTGAACGCTCGCAGTCTTACCGGTCCGCTGCTGATACTCATGATTCTCGGCATGATGGTGCTGCCGCTACCGGCTTTTGTGCTGGATATGATGTTTACTTTCAATATTGCGCTTTCCATTATGGTATTGCTGGTCAGTATTCATACGCACAAGCCGCTGGAGTTTGCGGTATTCCCGACTGTGCTGCTACTTACTACCCTATTGCGGCTGTCGCTGAACGTGGCTTCAACCCGCATTGTGCTGATGGAAGGCCATACCGGGCCGGATGCGGCCGGAAAGGTGATCGAGGCGTTCGGTCATTATCTTGTGGGCGGCAACTATACGGTGGGTATTGTTGTGTTCATTATCCTGGTGGTAATCAATTTCATAGTAATCACCAAAGGTGCCGGCCGTATTGCAGAAGTCGCGGCACGTTTTACACTGGATGCGATGCCAGGCAAGCAGATGGCAATCGACGCCGATCTGAACGCTGGCCTGCTGGGCGAAGAAGAGGCCGGCAGGCGCCGTACCGCTATCGCTCAGGAGGCGGAATTCTACGGCTCGATGGATGGCGCCAGCAAGTTTGTTCGGGGCGACGCGATAGCGGGCATCCTGATTCTCTTCATCAATGTGATCGGCGGCCTGCTTGTCGGCGTACTTCAGCACGACCTGGACATGGCCACCGCTGCCAAGACTTACACACTCCTTGCCATCGGGGATGGCCTGGTGGCACAGATCCCTGCGCTCATCATCTCCACCGCAGCAGGCCTGGTAGTGAGCCGCGTAGGCACGGATGAGGATATCAGCGGCCAGCTCGTGAGCCAGCTTTTTTCCAGACCGCAGGTACTGGTCCTTACCGCCGCCATCATCGGCCTCATGGGTCTGATACCCGGCATGCCGCACATTGCCTTCCTGCTGCTGGCCGCTGTGCTGGGAGGTGGCGCGTACATGATGACTCAGCGCGAGAAACAGGCCGCGGGGCGAGTGGCGGTTGCACCTGCCGGACAGCCTGAAGTCCAGGACGCGAGCTGGGACGATGTAATGCCGGTCGACGTTCTGGGGCTTGAGGTGGGTTACCGGCTGATCTCACTGGTGGACAAGGCACAGGACGGGGAACTGCTACGGCGGATCAAGGGCGTACGCAAGAAGTTCGCGCAGGAGATCGGATATTTGCCGCCATCGGTACACATTCGCGACAATCTGGAGCTGCGCCCCAATGCTTACCGCATTACCCTCAAAGGAGTAGCAATCGGTGCCGGCGAGGTCAACGTGAGCCAATACCTGGCAATCAACCCCGGCGGCGTCTCCGGCACCTTGCCGGGATTCGCCACCAGCGACCCCGCCTTTGGGTTGCCGGCCGTCTGGATCGAAGGCAGCCTGCGTGATCAGGCCCAGGTACTAGGCTATACCGTGGTCGATCCCGGCACGGTCGTGGCAACGCATTTGAATCATTTGATGCATACCCATGCGGCAGAGTTGCTGGGCCGCCTCGAAGTGCAGCAGTTACTCGACCGTGTGGCGAAAGATTCACCCAAGCTGGTGGAGGATCTGACCCCCAAACTCCTCCCGCTTTCCACCGTACAAAAGGTATTGCAGAACCTGCTCGATGAGAGCGTCCATATTCGAGACATGCGGACCATCATCGATGCTATGGCTGAGCATGCCGCCCGTGTACAAGATCCGCACGAATTGACGGCTTTGATTCGCATCGCCCTGGGTCGCGCAATTGTTCAGCAAATCTGGCCCCAGTCCGGCGAATTACAAGTCATGGCACTGGATGCCGGGCTGGAAAGGCTGTTGACACAGGCGTTGCAAGCCAGCCCGAACAGCGCCGGCATCGAGCCGGGGCTGGCCGATACCCTGATGCGCGAAGCGGCAGGTGCGAGCAAACGCCAGGAGCAGGTGGGTCTCGTTCCGGTATTGCTGGTACCAGCGCCGCTGCGGACGCTATTGGCACGCTTTCTGCGCAGAGCCCTTCCACAGCTCAAGATCCTGTCGCACGCTGAAGTACCCGATTCCAGCAACATTAAAGTTACCTCTATTCTGGGAGCAAGAGCATGAGCATTAAACGATTTTTCGCAAAAACGACACGGGATGCATTGCATATGGTGCGCGATGCACTCGGACCCGATGGGGCGATTATCTCTAATCGTGTGGTGGATGGAGGCATCGAAATATTGGCATTGGGTCCCGACGACATTACGGCGCTGATACCCCCGTCTGTAGCGGACGGGGTCGAAGATGCTTCAACTCCGGGCAATGGAGCGTGGGAAGTCGAGCCACTCAGGGAACTGCTAGTAGAACCGCTGAATCAGGCGAAAGACATGAATCCCACCGCCGGGGGAAAATTTGCTGAAGATGGAGTGCCAACCGATGCCGGAGTCAAAGATTCACCGCGGCTTCATTTCCCCGCCTTCGACGGGAACCATGAACAGCAAGGAGAACGCTGGACAATTCCGGATCTTTCGGCCGAATCCCGTCAAACGAAAAGCCGGATACTGTCCGGAGTGCATGAGGTGAAGGCGAAACCGGATTTTGTTAACGGAGATGACTATGGACAGTCTGCAGTAGGGTCTCGCAGCTGGGCAGACACATCAGTGGAGCGGGTAGTGGGCCGGAGGACGGGCAGGCGGGAGCCGGTGGGCCTGCCAACTCCGGAATCCGGGACCCCCAGCAAAAAACGGCGTGCCGCAACCAACTCACGCGAAAAATCCAGCCCGAAGGCTCAAGTTACCCGGGCAACCCGGGCAGCCCCGGTTCCTGCAAAAAAAACATCACCCATATTTGATCCCCGTCAGATAGCAGACGAGGTCGCCGCAAGCGTACTGAGCGAGATCCAATCGATGCGTGGCACCCTGGAGCAACAATTGGCCGCGCTGGGCTGGAACGAACAACAACGGCGCCATCCCGTACGCGGGCAGGTGTTGCGCAAGCTATTGGCAGCGGGCTTCAGTGCCTCTCTTGCACATGATCTGCTGGATCAGTTGCCCGTAGGCCAATTCACGGGCCAACTTACGGGACAACTCGCAGGATCATCCACAATTCCGGAAGGACAGCAGGAGGAGAGGCGCGAGAAAGATGCGATGAACTGGATAAAGACGGTATTGGCGGGGAACCTTCTGACAATTGGCAATGAGAACGAAATGCTCGAAAAAGGCGGTGTTTATGCGCTGGTAGGGCCGACTGGCGTGGGTAAGACCACTACCACTGCCAAGCTTGCCGCGCGTTGTGTCGTGCGCCATGGATCGGATAAGCTGGCATTGCTGACGACCGATGGTTACCGGATTGGCGGGCACGAGCAACTACGCATCTATGGCAAGATTCTGGGTGTATCGGTCTACGCGGTGAAAGATGCCCAAGACCTGACTCTCGCCCTGGCGGAGCTGCGAGGCAAACATATGGTGCTGATAGACACTGTGGGAATGGGCCAGCGCGACAAGATGGTAACCGAGCAGGTGGCAATGTTGGCCGGATGCGGCACCGGGATCAAACGTTTGTTGTTACTCAATGCGGCATCCAGCGGGGATACGCTGAACGAAGTGGTTCACGCCTACCAGGGCGATGGCTTGGCGGGAGCCATCATCACCAAACTGGACGAAGCAGTTACCACGGGTTGCGTGCTGGACACAGCAATCCGCCATCAGCTGCCGCTTTACTACGGCGCCACCGGCCAGCGCGTCCCCGAGGATCTGCATTTAGCCGATTCTGCCCATCTGGTTAACAATGCATTCAACAACCTACCCGTCGCGTCCCCTTTTGCTCTGCCGGAGGACGCCCTGCCGATGCTCATGGCGGGTGTAAAGAAGGGTATGGCGAATCTGGGTGGCAATGGAGTTTATTTTGGCTAATCCAGTCGAAGACCAGGCCGAGGGATTGCGCCGCCTGCTGAGGCACGGTTCCCCGCATATCATAACTGTCGTATCGGGCAGTGTGGGTGCGGGCAAGACAAGTGCGGTGATCAATCTGGCCACGGCCCTTGCGCGCAACGGCAAGGATGTGCTGGTGATCGACGAGAATGCGGGAGCCAATAATCTGGCTGGTACGCTGGGACTTAGCGCTCACCGCGACTTGCTGGACGTGATCCGGCGCGATAAAACGCTTGATGAAGTGATCATTCCCGGCCCGGATGGAATCCGTCTTTTGCCGGCGGGACGCGGCATGCCGGTACTCGGGAAGCTTGGCCCGCATGATCAGACCCACCTGATCGATTGTTTCGACGGTTTTTCGCAGCCGGTGGACGCCATACTGATAGACGCCGCACCGGGCCGAGTCAGCCGGATGCTGTCCCTTGCTCTTTCCAGCCATGAAATTGTGGTGGTGGTTTCGCCCGAACCGGCCTCGATTACCGCGGCATATGCGTTGATCAAGCATATCAGCGGCGACCATGGCATCCAGCGGTTCCGCGTGCTGCTCAACAGGACCGTCATCGAGACCGAAGCACAGATGATATTTGACAACATGGCGGGAGTAGCGAGCCGCTACCTGGCAGTCTCGCTCGATTTCATGGGTTTTATCCCGCCGGACGACAAGCTCAGACAATCAAACCGCCGGGGGCACTCGGTAATTGAAGCATTTCCGGCCGCTATTTCAGCGACGGCGTTCCGCCGCGCGGCGGAGATGCTCACCCACGGGCCGCGCTGCGAGGAAGAGGGTAATGAAAGCAACGAAAAGGGATTGGGAGGCTTCATGCAATGCCTGATGCAAGGCAGTCAGAGCCAGCGTCAGCATGCCAGCGATAATAGCGGTAATCAGAATGGTTCCATCAGACAAAGTGCTTCCAATAACCCCGTCAAACAAAGTGATCGCAGTAGCCCGATCAAACAGGCCAATCGTAATAGCATAGCAGCTAAGGGTTCAAAAGGTCCGGTGGTGAGACATGTATAACGCTGCAGGGGTCATCGATAAAAAACAGTCACTGGCCGAGTTTGCGCCCTTGGTCAAACGCATCGCTAATCATATGATTGCCAAACTTCCTCCCAGCGTGGAGGTGGACGACATGATTCAGGTAGGCATGATCGGCCTGATGGATGCGCTGAGCCGCTATGAGGAAGCCCCGGGCGCCCAGTTCGAAACGTATGCGGCGCAACGCATTCGCGGTGCCATGCTGGATGAATTACGCCAGATGGATTGGCTGCCCCGGGGGGCACGCAAAAATATGCGCCAGATCGACGCGGCGGTTCATGCGTTACAGCAACGTTCAGGCCGCGCACCCACCGAGGCCGAGATAGCCAACGAACTCAAAGTGCCTGTCGCCGAATACCAGCAGATGCTGCTGGAGGGGCGGGGGACGCAGCTTATTCACTACGAGGATTTTCTGGAAGATGGTGACGACGATTTTCTGGAGCGCAATTGTGCCGGCAGCGGTGCCGACCCGCTGGCAAGCCTGCTGGATGACAATCTACGAGCAGTATTGATCGGCGCGATCGCCGATCTTCCCGAGCGGGAGAAAATGCTGATGGGGTTGTACTATGAGCAGGAGTTGAATTTCAAGGAGATCGGCGCGGTTCTCGGCGTGTCCGAATCCAGGATATGTCAGATACATAATCAGGCGGTTTCGCGGCTACGTGTCAAACTCAAGGAGTGTGCATGGACTTCAATAGCATAATCGGTGTTGTCATCGCTTTAATCGCTGTCTTTGGCGGCCAGGCGCTGGAAGGCGGCCATCCCGGCTCGCTCATCCAGCTTACAGCCTTTACGGTCGTGCTGGGAGGAACCCTGGGGGCGGTGCTGTTGCAAAGTCCCGTGCGCCAGTTTTTGCTTGGCATGAAAATGAGCCGTTGGGTATTCGTTCCTCCGCTGCTCGATGCTGCCGCATTGGTGGAGCATATCGCGGCCTGGAGCACTACCGCGCGTAAAGAGGGATTGCTGGCGCTTGATCCGCATATCGCGGGTATCGATGACCCGTTCGTGAAGAAAGGGCTGCAACTGGTGGTGGATGGCACGGAGCCGCGGGAATTGAAGCGGGTGCTGGAAGTGGAGATCGAAACCTTCGACGATCTGCATCGCCAGGGCGCCAGGGTATGGGAAGCAGCCGGCGGATACGCGCCAACCATCGGTATACTGGGGGCCGTGATGGGGCTTATCCAGGTGATGGAAAATCTTGCGGACCCGGCTCATCTGGGCGCAGGCATCGCGGTGGCGTTCGTGGCGACCATTTATGGCGTGGGGCTGGCCAACCTGGCGTTTCTGCCCATTGCCAACAAGCTGAAATCACTTATCGCGCGCCAGGTATTAATGCGCGAAATGCTGGTGGACGGGCTGGTTGGAATCGCCAATGGCGAGAACCCGAGACTGATTTCAGGCCGGCTGAAAGGATATGTGGTGTAAGAAATGCATAGACGTTTGCCAAGAGGTTATTCGTCAACCAGAACCCGAATTTCAAACCATGCATTACACATACAGTTTATGCAGGATAGCCGGAACGAAGCAGGATCCGGCAGATTTTCCACATAATGACGCGGGCCACATCATGACCAAGTATCGGCGCAGTTTACTCAACGGCAATAGAAGTTTTTTTGGCTCCATGCCTGCCGGCCCCAGCCAAGGTCAGCTGGTGAACCCTATCGCCGCCTTGTGGGAGGCATTCCGCACTGTTAATGCCGTTTATCCTTCCAGCATTGGATTGAAATCGTATAACCCAGGAATCGGGTTGACAAGCCTAAGGAAGCGATTACCTTGAAGCTCGGCATGCGGCGCAGCCATAGACCGGAAGAACAGGCAAGCCATGAGCGCTGGCTGGTGTCTTATGCGGATTTCATCACACTGCTGCTCGCGGTTTTTGCGGTAATGTATGCGCTCTCCCAGGTAAACGAGGGCAAATACCGGGTGATGGCCGGCTCACTCCTGAACACCATCGCCAAAGAGCAGGGGCGCCGCGATAGCCTGATCGTGGCCCACGAACCGTCGCCGCCGATTGTGCCGATCGACGACCTGGCGGCAAAAAGAGCAAGCCGCATTGGGGAAGCGCAGCTGCGGCAGCAGGAGAAGATGCGGATCATCGCTCGCGACATCATGGCGGCATTCGCTCCGCTGGTGAAAGACGGACAAGTGCGGATGACCCAAAGCGAGCGCGGTGTTCGCGTGGAGATCAATGCCAGCGCACTGTTCCCGCTCGGCGAGGCGACGCTGCAGGAAGATTCCATCAAGGCGCTTAATGCGGTGGGGCAAGTACTGAAGAACGGTGAACATGCGATTCAAGTGGAGGGGCATACCGATGACATACCTATCATTACTCCAAAGTTTCCCTCCAACTGGGAATTATCGGCGGTGCGTGCCAGCAGCGTGGTGCGATTGCTGATCGATAATGGCGTTCAGGCCACAAGGCTTACGGCCGTCGGTTACGGTGAAAACCGCCCCGTGGAATCGAATGACAGCGAAGCAGGCCGTGCACGCAACCGGCGCGTCACGCTGATGATCATGTCCACCGTGCCTGACTCATCGTCCGATACCTTTTCCGACACCGAAACGCCATCCGATGCGGTGCCCGATTCTTCATCTGATATTTTGCCAGGTGCCTCCGCCTGATCAATCAGGGTAGCCAGGATTATGCGAATTTCCGATCCAGTCAAGTGATGCCACGCGGGATTTGCCTTGAATCCGGCAACCTATCCCTCATTTCACAGGCTAGCACCATGATCCATCAAGATTTATAAGGGGCAGATTCAGGATTCTCAATCCTGGAGATGTTGCGGGGCAAACACGAAGCATGGCGAACGGGGTAAATACCGGCGAGGATCAGCCTTCGCCGAGCCGGCGTCCGCCGGAGAAAAGTGTAGGCTGACCATCGGCGCCGTACAGGCCGGCGCTACGGGTTGCGGCTTGCAGCACCGAGAGTGCCTGCTGGTTGTAGCGCAGGCGCTGGCCGATGAGAATGCCATTGATCTTATTAAGCTGACTGGCCTTTTCCGCCAGTTGGAGCAGTTCCCGCCAGATATCGGCGGCGCCGTCACTGCCATGACTTTGCAATCCCTGTTCCATGCCGTTGCGATCCCGCGTGCAACCAAGTGTCGTAAGCCAGCGGTTGCGCACATCGGCGAGATGAATCAGTTGCCGCGCCTGTTGGGCCTTTTCCCTCGCCAGTGTCAGCAGCGAAGAAACATCCGCCTGACGCAGTGCGCGCTGCTCCCGTTCCAGGAGATCAATGAAATTTTGTGTTTCATCACGCTCGCGGGCTATACCGGCGACCGGATCAAAGGCCGTGTCGTCCATGTCAGGTCCGTCTGGTCTGGATCAGGTCGCGCACTGTTTCCAGCAGACGATCCGCGACTTTCTCAGGATTCACGACGAAACGGCCTTCGCTGATTGCCTGCTTGATTTCTTCGACTCGCGCGGCATTGAATACCTCCCCATTGGCGAGGTTTTTCTCGACATTCCGCAGTTGCGTGCTCAACTGAACACTATCATTGGAGTTTGCGACCTCCTCTGTTTTTCCCCCGGTCTTGCCGGGGCGCGCCTGCGTTTCGCTTAGTGATATGGAAGTCTGAATGGAATTGTCAATTTTCATGGTATCTCTCCTACGGTTGACCGTAAATAGTTTAACGGCCGTTCGCCGGGAAACTTAAGGTTGTTCGGATTAAATGATTGACTTGCCGCGAGGCGCCATACTGAGCAATCATGTATTTTCCTGCCGGATTCAAGTTAGTAGCTTACTTCCACTATCGCCCCAGGGCGAGCGATCCCGCTAACGACTGGGCCTGACGCACTTCGAACCTGTACCAATTGGCCCTCGATCGCATTGCCGAGGGCTTTGCCTTCCGCGCTTACACTGAATCCACGTCCGTTCGAAACCAGTTTTACACTCTGGTTCACCATCACGGCTGTCTGTGCACGCAGCATATCTTGCCGCACCGGGCTGCCGAAAGGGATGCTGCCGGCCATTGTCCTGCCGAAAGCCTGGGTAACGTCGGTCACGATACCGGGCGGCAACTGGGTCAAGTCTCCCCTGCGAGTCGTTATGTCCGCGGCGGTAAGCGTCTGGCCATGTATCAATGGTCTGGCGCTGACCACATAATCGGCCACTACTTTCACGTTGGCGCGCACGTAAACAGTCCAGGGGTGAGGCACGGCACAATTCACTATCACGGTGGTGTTGCCCCAGGGACGGCTGCCCGGTGGCAATGACGGCTCCAGGGCCGCGCAGGCCGGAAGATTGATCCTCGCATCCATCGCGCCGGGCGTGATTTCCACTTGCCCGGGAAAACCGGCCGACTGAACATGGAGAAAGTGTACGACAGCCTCCTGTATAAGACGCGGGTCCTGCTTCCCGTGCGCTGATGCCAACGCCAGTTCAGATCCGGAAAAAATGGCAATTAGACCCAGACCGAGCGATAACCGCCGCAAATACGTGATATGCATGATGGGGTTCCTCCAACGATGTTCCCCGGGTCGGGTGAGCCGAGAATGAAGGCCATTCTAGTCTGTACCCACCGCAGCCAGCGGGCGGAAATGAAGCCGATTTCCCCCGTTGTTCGTTGGATTGCTCGGACGGGGCTGCCTTATATTGTTATCAAGCGCCGGAACCTGCAAGGTGGCAGGCATAATGCGGCCCATTCGTGGATACGGCGTTTCAAGCCCGAATATAGGGGAATTTTACCCGGCTGCTTCACAATTTGAATGAAGGAGCCGTGCAATATCATGGCTTATGTAACGTTTAACGGCAGGAGAATGCACGATTTGAGGAGATTTTATGATTGACAAGCTCGACACGGCATTTCGTTTTTATCAGGACTCCGCCAATTTGCGAGCCCACCGTCAGCAATTGATCGCTTCCAATATTGCCAACGCGGATACACCGGGCTACAAGGCGCGTGACATCGACTTTAAAACCACGCTGCAGGGCGTGCTGACGGGTAGCGGAGCAGTTACGCTGGCCACGAGTGCGCCCCATCATATTGCCCCAGACACCCATAGCGCATCGGGCGGCGGGGCACCCCTGCTGTACCGCAATGCCGTGCAGGGCAGTGTGGATGGCAATACGGTCGATATGGACGTGGAACGAAGCCAGTTCGCCGACAATGCGATCCATTATGAAGCCAACCTGACGTTTATTGGCAACCAGATCAAGATGATGCTGGCCGCCATTCAGAGTTAAGGAGAAAACATATCATGTCACTGTTCAACATATTCACCGTTGCCGGATCGGCAATGACGGCCCAGAACCAGCGGCTCAATGTAGTTGCGAGCAATCTGGCCAATGCCGATAGCGCGGTGAGTTCCAACGGCCAGCCTTACAAGGCCAAGCAGGTGGTATTCATGAGTACGCAACCCGCAGGAGGTCCTCAAGCGGGCAGTACCGCCAGCAGTGTCAACGGTGTCAGGGTGGGGAAGGTAATCGAGGATCAATCGCCCATGAGGATGGTGCATGACCCCAGCCATCCGCTGGCCAACAAGGAAGGTTTCGTGACCATGCCCAATGTGAATGTGGTGGAAGAGATGGTCGATATGATTTCCGCTTCGCGCTCGTACCAGAACAACGTGGATATGATGAATACCGCCAAGACACTTCTGTTGAAGACTTTAACCATCGGACAATAAGGAAAACCCCCATGAGCTCCATTCAGGACATCGGAACTGCTTCCAATCTGTTTGCGTCATATAACACCAATAATACCGCGAAGCCAGCGGCGGAAGATCCGCAAGACCGATTTCTCAAGCTACTGGTCACGCAAATGAAAAACCAGGATCCCCTAAACCCTCTCGACAACGCCCAGGTGACTACGCAACTTGCACAAATCAGCACCGTAAACGGTATCGAGAAGTTGAATGCCACCCTGCAAGGCATGGCAAGCGGCATTACCGCAGGACAATCCCTGCAGGCTGCGGGCATGATCGGACACAACGTACTCGTACCCGGTTCGGCATTGCAACTGGCGGGCGGCAGCGGTGTATTCGGTGTTGATCTGCCACAACCCGCGGACAATGTAAAAGTGACTATCCACGATAGCACGGGCCAGGCGGTGCGAGTCATGGATCTGGGCGCGCAAGTGGCCGGACCGCTAACCTTGCAGTGGGATGGCATGTCTGACAATGGCACTCCCGCAGCCGATGGCAGCTATACCATGAGTGTCAGCGCGCAACGCGGCGACCAGAAAGTCGACGCGCAAACGCTCGCGTTCGGGATCGTCCAGGGGGTATCCCAGGGAAACCAGGGGGTTCAGCTGAACGTCGGGGGACTGGGAACGGCAGCCCTGTCGGATGTCAAGCAGATCTTCTAAACCGTATTATCCAATAATTCCGTCTCCAATCCCCTGGTCTCCAGGCAGAGACGCTTACCCAAGGAGTGCATCATGAGTTTTCAGCAAGGCTTAAGTGGTCTGAACGCGGCGTCAAGGAATCTGGATGTGATCGGCAACAATGTAGCCAACACCAATACGGTGGGTTTCAAGCAGTCGCAAGCGCAGTTTGCCGATGTTTACGCCAATTCGTTGTCGGGCGGAACCCAGCCGGGTCTTGGCGTCAAGGTGGCCGCGGTTGCGCAGCAATTCAGCCAGGGCGGCATTACCGCTTCCAACAACTCGCTTGATATCGCGATCAGCGGCAACGGTTTTTATCGCCTCAGCGATCAGGGCACTATCAGTTACTCGCGTAACGGTCAGTTCCATCCGGACAAGGATGGATATATTGTCAACAGCAGCGGCCTGCGTCTCACCGGATATACGGCGGATGCCGCTGGCCAGATCAATGCGGGCGCGCCATCCGATATTCAGATTTCCACGGCCGATTTGCCGCCGCGCGCAACCACCTTGGTGAATACCCTGGTTAATCTGGATTCGCGCGAAACGGCGCTGAGTTCCACTGCCTTCGATCCGGCCGATGCAAATACTTACCACAGCTTTACCCCCATGCCGATTCACGACAGCCTGGGCAACTCCAGCACGGTTTCGACTTATTTCGTCAAGACCGCTGCCAATAGCTGGGACGTATTTGCGGCCAGCGACGGAACGCTGCTCAATGGCGGGGCACCGCTGGGAGCACTGAATTTTCTGTCCAGCGGCGCTCTTGATCCGCTGAGTTCCGCGATATTCAATGTAACGAAACCCGTGACCACCGGTGCGAACCCGGTGGTTTTCGATATGGATTTTACGGGCACGACACAGTTCGGTTCCAGCTTTGGTGTCAACGCGCTGACCGAGGACGGCTATGCCTCCGGCCGGCTGACCGGTTTTGATGTCGGCGCCGATGGCATGATCCGTGGCAGCTACTCCAGCGGAAAAATCCTGAACCTCGGGCAGGTTGTACTGGCTAATTTTGCCAATCCACAGGGCTTGCAGATACAGGGCAACAACACCTGGACGGAGAGCTCTGCATCCGGCGCTCCCCTGGTGGGAGCGCCAAATACGGGTGGCCTCGGAAGTTTGCAATCCGGCGCGGTGGAGGACTCGAACGTGGAGCTGACTTCCGAGCTGGTCAATATGATCACGGCCCAACGTGTTTATCAGGCTAACGCGCAAACCATCAAAACGCAGGACCAGCTATTGCAAACGCTGGTGAATCTGAGGTAATGACATAACGGAAATGGGTAGCTGGGCAGCAGGATAGGCTGCCCCTTTTGCAGTCATGCCCATCTAATACAGGAGCATATATGGACCGCATGATCTACACGGCCATGACCGGTGCCAAGCATACGCTGGGGCAGCAGGCTGTCATGTCGAATAATCTGGCGAATGCAAATACCACAGGCTTCCGTGCCGAAACCAGCGTGTTGCGCGCGGTGCCGGTCTTCAGCGAAGCCCTGGCGACGCGGGCATTTGTGGTGGATTCAAGCGCTGGCGCGGATTTTCGTCCTGGCACCGTACAGCAAACCGGGCGTGATCTCGACGTGGCGGTAGAGGGACCGGGGTGGATCGCGGTGCGGCTAGAGGATGGCAGCGAAGCCTATACCCGCAACGGCAATCTGCATGTCAGCGCCAACGGCGTATTGCAGACTCGTAACGGTCTGAACATACAGGGCGATGGCGGTGCGATTGCCATCCCTCCCGGCTCGACCATCTCGATTGCGAAAGACGGAACCGTATCCACGGTGGCCATTCGCCCCGGGTCGAACGAGTCGAATGTCGTGCTGACAGCCGGCCGCATCAAGCTGGTCAATCCGCCCGAAACTCAACTTACGCGCGGTGCGGACGGCCTATTCCGGCTTGCCGGCGGTGCGGCGGATGCGGATGCCAATGTCACGTTAATCAATGGCGCTGTGGAAGGAAGCAACGTCAATGTCGTGGAGGCGCTGGTCGACATGATTTCGTTGTCCCGCCAATTCGAGACGCACATGAAATTGCTGAAGAATGCCGAAGGCAACGCGCAACGGGCGAGTAGCCTGCTGAGCCTAAGTTAACAGTCGATTAAAGCGGAATTGAAGCGCGGCGGGTCAGAATGAAACCGGAAAGTAAGAGGGGATCACCCTTCTTTTTCAGGCATCGACTTTATCCACTCTGTCATATGATGCCCCAAATGATGTCATCTTCACAATGATGTCCCGCATAGCATAAGCTGGCAATGCCTAATTTTGCCGCAGTGATGGATTTATTCTAGGAGATTTACATGATCCGTTCGTTATGGATTGCCAAGACCGGCCTGGATGCACAGCAGACGCAGATGGACGTGATCGCCAATAATCTGGCCAATGTCAGCACCAATGGATTCAAGCGCTCACGTGCCGTTTTCGAGGACCTGCTGTATCAGACCCTGCGCCAGCCCGGTGCACAGTCGTCGCAGCAGACACAACTGCCATCGGGATTGCAGATCGGCACCGGTGTCAGGCCTGTCGCCACCGAACGCGTATTCACCCAAGGCAATTTGCAGCAAACCGGAAATTCCAAGGACGTGGCCATTCAGGGCCAGGGATTCTTTCAGGTACTGATGCCCGACGGCACCACCGCCTACACCCGGGATGGCTCGTTTCAGTCCGATTCCCAAGGCCAGCTCGTGACATCCAGCGGTTATCAGATTCAACCCAACATCACCATTCCTGTCAACGCCCTGAGCATCACCATCGGCCGCGATGGAACCGTTTCCGTCACCCAGCCGGGCTCCAGCACGCCGGTTGAGGTGGGTTCCCTGCAGCTGGCCACGTTCATCAACCCGGTCGGGTTACAGAGCGTGGGCGAGAATTTCTATGTGGAGACCTTCTCCAGTGGCCCCCCCAACATCAATACACCCGGCATAGATGGCGCCGGAGTGCTCAACCAGGGATATGTGGAAACTTCCAACGTCAACGTGGTGGAGGAATTGGTCAACATGATCCAGACCCAGCGCGCCTATGAGATCAACAGTAAGGCAATCCAGACCTCGGATCAGATGCTTCAGCGTCTGTCCCAGATGTCATAAGCAGCGATAACGGTGAGAACAGCATGTATCGGCAATATAAAGATAACCAGATAACTGCGTATTTTTCTGCAAAACGAAGCGGGCTGCCTGTGTGGAGCGGAACACCCATGGTCATCATGATGCTGGCACTCTCGGGCTGCATCAGTCTGCCGGCTCCCATGGCCATCGTGCAGCAACCGATGTCCGCCCGCACGGGGTCACGCGGGCTCCCGCCCGCCAATGGCGCCATTTTCCAGGCAGGCACGCATGACCGGCCGTTATTCGAGGATCGCCGTGCGCGCGTGGTGGGCGACACCCTGGTGGTTGTTCTCAACGAGAAGACCAACGCAAGCAAGAAATCCGCCAGCAGTGCCAACAAGAACGGCGGCGTAAATTATGCCGTTCCACCCATGATATTCGGGGTGCCCATCACAAAGAATGTGGATATAGGGGCATCATCTTCCAATGATTTCTCCGGCAAGGGCGAAGCGGCTTCCACCAATAATTTTACCGGCACGATCTCCGTCACCGTGCTGGAAGTTTTACCCAATCGCAACCTGCTGGTGAGCGGCGAGAAGCAGCTGGCCATGACGCAGGGCACCGAATATATCCGCTTCTCCGGGGTAGTGCGTCCGGAAACCATTATCAACAACACGGTATCGTCGATCCAGGTGGCGGATGCGAAGATTGAGTACAAGGCCAACGGCTATATCGATGAGGCGCAGACCATGGGTTGGCTCTCGCGCTTTTTCCTCACTATCTCACCGTTCTGAGAGATTCCAAAAATGGCACATGCCACAGCCCGAAAACAAATCTGTCTGATACTTTCCATGGTATTGCTCGGATGCAGCATCCTGGCCACTCCGGTGCACGCCGAGCGTATCAAGGATCTGGCTTCCATCCAGGGCGTGCGGACCAACCAGCTTATCGGATACGGACTGGTGGTGGGGCTGGATGGGACCGGCGACCAGACCAGTCAGACGCCATTCACCGTGCAGACCATAGTCAGTATGCTTATGCAAATGGGCATCAATCTGCCGCCCGGCACCAACTTGCGGCTGCGCAACGTGGCGGCGGTGATGGTCACCGCTTCTCTGCCTCCGTTCGCCCAGCCAGGCCAGGTCATCGACGTGACGGTATCCAGCATGGGCAATGCCCGCAGCCTGCGTGGCGGCACGTTGCTGATGACACCGCTCAAGGGAGCCGACGGCCAGGTTTACGGCATGGCGCAGGGCAATTTGCTGGTTGGCGGCTTCGGCGCCGCCGCCAGCGGCAGCCAGGTGCAAGTGAACCATCTGAGCGTAGGGCGCATTACCGGCGGCGCGACGGTCGAGCGCGCGGTGCCGGTCGCCCTGGGCCAGGACAACGTAATTCGGCTTGAGCTTAACACCACCGATTTTTCCAATACCAAAAGGATTGTGGACGCCATCAACGGAAAATTTGGCGCGGGCACCGCCGCGGCGCTGGACGCCAGGGCGATCCAGGTGCGCACGCCGGAGGGAAGCGACCGGCGCGTGGCATTCGTGGCGGAGGTGGAAAGCCTGAATATAAATCCGGCACCCACCCACGCCAAGGTCATTGTCAACAGCCGCACCGGCTCGGTGGTCATGAATCAGGCGGCGACGGTTGATGCCTGTGCCATCGCTCACGGCAATCTATCGGTAGTCATCAGCACCGAACCGGTCATCAGCCAGCCGGGGCCATTCTCCAGCGGACAGACAGTACAGGCGCAACGTTCAACCATCGAAATCCGGCAGGAGTCCGGCATGCTCACGATGGTCGAGGGTGCCTCGCTGGCCGAAGTGGTGAAGGCGTTGAACGCGATCGGTGCGACGCCGCAGGATCTGCTGGCGATCCTGCAGGCGATGAAATCCGCCGGAGCGCTGCGGGCGGATCTGGAGATCATCTGATAATGACCTCGGCCGATCTTTCAGGCAAATTTGCGCTTGATGTGCAGGCCGTCAACGGGCTACGCGTCGACGTCAAAAGAGCCGACAAGGCCGGGCTTGCAGCCGCCGCCCGGCAGTTCGAGGCCCTGTTCATGAACATGATGCTGAAGAGCATGCGCGAGGCGACTTCCCAGGATAGCCTGATGGATAGCGACCAGAGCCGTCTTTACACCTCCATGCTCGATCAGCAGTTGTCGCAAAGCATGGCTGCGCGTGGCATTGGCCTGGCCGATATGATGGTGCGTCAACTGGGCCGCGGATTGCCGGTGGATTTGCCGGAAGGGAACGCTGAGTCAACTTCCGTTCCAGCACTTACGCACCCTCCGGCCGGCGTTCCGCTGCAGGCACCGCCGCAAGGGAACATCCCTGCACAGCAGCAGCCTCAGCGGACGAGCGGGCCGGCTCCGCAGTCCTTGCAGTTGCCGGCGGTGCCTCAACAGGCTGCATCTCAACCGGGATCGCAATCTCAGGTGGCCGAGTTTCAGAGCAAGCTGATGCCGCATGCGCTCCAGGCCAGCCAGACGACAGGCATACCGGCGCGGTTCATGCTCGGACAAGCGGCACTTGAAAGTGGATGGGGCAAGCGCGAGATTCGCGCGGCGGATGGCACGCCCAGTCACAATCTGTTCGGCGTGAAAGCCGGGGCCAGCTGGAAAGGCGCCGTGGTTGAAACGGTGACGACAGAGTATGTCAATGGCGTAGCACAGAAGAGCGTCGAAAAATTTCGCGCCTACCCCTCATACGCTGATGCTTTCCGCGACTACGCCGGTTTGCTGCGCAGCAACCCGCGCTATGCGGGTGTGGTGGCGCAGGCGGCACAAGGAATCGATGCGGCGGGCTTCGCACAGGGGTTGCAACGGGCGGGCTATGCCACCGACCCCAACTATGCGGACAAACTGACACGCGTCATCAAGACAACGCAGTGGTCCTGAGGCTTGCCAGTGACGGCACAGGCCGCCGAAGCCCCACCAATGGCTGGCTGAAAGAGCGGCCGCTATTGCTAAATATTTTCCATTCGCGGCCGTTAACATTGGATATAGCGATGGCCATTGCCATGGAGAAGGAGGGATTGCATGGGTAACGGAATTTTCGGCATCGGACTGAGCGCGCTCAACGCCGCGCAGAGGGGATTGCTCGTGACCGGGCATAACGTCAGTAACGCGGCTACCCCCGGCTATACCCGCCAGCAAATCGTGCAATCGACCAATCCAGCGCAAGGCACCAGTGCCGGATTTATTGGCCAGGGAGCGAAGGTCGATACGGTGAGCCGTTCATATAATCAGTTTCTGACCCAGCAGGTTACGCAGGCGAAAACCGAATCCGCCCAGCTCGATACGTATCTTGCCCAGATGCAGCAGATCGATAAACTGCTGGCCGATCCGAGCGGAAATCTCGGCCTCGCACCGGCCCTGCAGAATTTTTTCGGGAGCGTGCAAGACGTCGCCACCAACCCGTCCGACGTGCCTTCCCGGCAATCGATGCTGTCGGGCGCGGAGATCCTGGTGCGGCGATTCCAGTCATTGGATAGCCGCCTTAACGAAATCCAGGATGGGGTAAATACGCAAATAAAGGATAGCGTGTCGCTGATCAACACGCTCGCGGCGCAGATCGGTAAGTTGAATGCCACCATCAGCCAGGCTGAAGGCGCCGCCCGCGGCCAGCCAGCAAATGATCTGCGGGATCAGCGCGACGAACTGGTGGGACAACTCAATCAGGAGATCCGCACCAACGTCGTGCAGCAGGGCGACGGTTCGTACAGCATCCTGATCGGCAACGGCCAGCCGTTGCTGGTCGGCACCCAGGTTTTTCAGCTCGCGACGGCGCCTTCTCCAACCGACGCGCGCCGCATCGACGTGACCTACGTTGCCGACGGCGGCAGCACGCCCATCCGGGAATCGACTCTGGATGGCGGCAAGCTCGGCGGGTTATTGCAGTTTCGCAGCGAATCGCTGGATGCCGCTCGCAATGGTCTGGGGCGCGTCGCCATCGGTCTGGCGGGAACCTTCAATGAACAGCATCGCCTGGGGCAGGATCTGCACGGTAATCTGGGCGGCGATTTCTTCACCGTGCCGAGCCCGGCGGTGGTGGCCTCCGCCAATAACAGCGGCAGCGCGGTTATTGGCGCCGAAATCACCAGCTTCAGCGCGCTCACCACCAGTGATTACCGCCTCCAGTTCGACGGCGCCACCTATAGCGTTACGCGCATGAGCAACGGGGCTGCCCAGGGCGCCCCGCAGACGTTCACCACATTTCCGGTGACTGTGGATGGCGTGCGCTTGAGCCTTTCTTCCGGAACGGCCGCCGCAGGCGACGAATTTCTGATCCGGCCTACCGTAAACGGTGCCGGTCAGATTGGAGTCGCCATTCAGGAAACCAGCCTGATTGCAGCCGCTGCGCCCATCCGCACCGATGCACCGCTTGCCAATACCGGCACCGGGCGCATCAGTGCCGGGACCGTCAACGCGCCGCCGGCCGATCCCAACCTGCAACAGCCGGTGACGCTTACTTTCACCAGTGCAACCACTTTCGACGTGAGCGGCACCGGCAGCGGCAATCCCTCCGGTGTCGCGTTCACGCCGGGTGGCACCATCAGCTACAACGGATGGACCGTGCAAATCACCGGTTCGCCGCAGCCGGGCGATACGTTCAATATCGGCCCCAACACCAATGGCGTAGGTGATAACCGCAATGCCTTGCTATTGGGGGCATTGCAAAGAAACAACACTATGGCGGGCGGCACGATAAATTACCAGACGGCCTATGGTCAAATGGTCAGTCAGATGGGCAACAAGACCCGCGAGCTGGAAGTCACCAGTGCCGCACAGACCAACCTGGTAAGCCAGACGCAGGTTTTGCAGCAATCGGAGTCGGGGGTCAATCTGGATGAGGAGGCGGCCAACCTGCTGCGCTATCAGCAGGCGTATCAGGCAGCCGGAAAGATAATACAGACTGCCAGCGTGATGTTCGATACGCTGCTTGAGATGTCGAGATAGCAAAGCATCAGAGCTCCTGGAATGAATAGATAACAGGCCGGGTAGCAAAAAATAAAGGAGAAATTACCATGCGTGTCAGCAGCAACACCAGTTATGAACTCGGCATCGCCGCCCTCAATCGCCAGCAGACCGCGCAGGTCAAGACCCTGGAACAGATAAGCAGCGGCAAGCGCCTCCTTTCGCCTTCGGAGAGCCCGGCAGCCTACGTCCGCGCGCTGGAGGTATCCCAGGCAGACGCCGGTAATACCCAGTATGCCGCTAACCGGCAGAGCGCCACGAGCAGCCTGGGGATGCTGGAAGGAACCTTGAAGGACGTAACGAATCTGGTGCAGAACGCACAGGAGCTCGCTGTGTACGCGGGTAACGGTACGCTTAATGACAGCGGACGTACTGCTATTGCCACCGAATTGCGTGGCAATCTTGATGAATTGCTGAGTCTTTCCAACCGTACCGACGCCAACGGGCAATACTTGTTTTCCGGCTTTCAGGGAGCGACCAAGCCTTTCGTGGATACAGGCAGCGGCGTGCAGTACATGGGCGACGATGGCATGCGTCGGGTACAGGCCAGCGATTCGCGCCAGCTCGCCGTGAACGCATCGGGGCAGGAGGTATTCGAACGCATTCCGGCTTCCGGCGGCGGCTACCAGAGTCTGTTCAAGACACTTTCCGATCTGATCGGCGTGCTCGAAACCCCAGTCGTTACTACTGCCGACAAGACTGCGCTCGCCAACGGCTTGAACGCAGCCCAGAGCAATTTATCCAGCTCACTGGACAATGTGCTGCGCGTCCGCTCGGACGTGGGCACACGCATGAATGAAGTGGATACGCTCAACGATGCGGGTGACGAATTGAGTATTCAGTACAAGCAGCAGCTTGCCGACCTGCAGGATGTCGACTATGCCAAGGCTATCAGCAGCCTGGCCCAGCAGCAGACTTACCTCCAGGCGACACAGCAGGCCTTCCTGAAGGTGCAGGGGTTGTCGCTGTTTGATTATCTTCGGTGATCGTATAAGCCACTAAATACCTAGATTGACATAATTCTTCACTAAATGCTCGCAGCAACGCAGCGCGTTGGATGAGAAAATCAGCATAATTATCTCAAAATAAGTTGTGTGGAATTAATGACTTGCTAAGAATTTCATCGATATTTCTAGGCATCTTTGCTCGATACATGCTTGCAGCAACCCCCCCAAGTTCCCTGTTATCAGCGCGAGTTCGGTCTGAAAAACCCCAAAAATCGAGGTAATGCGTTGCTGTCCATGGAGAACATAATCGACTGGGTAATCCTCAACAGGAGGTGGGAGTTTAAAGGGGCCTAAGTCACGCTCGGTTTTTAGTTCTTCTTTCGTTCGCCAAAATAGCAGTGATCCAAATGGGAAGCCTTTATATATACCGTCCATTAAATAGGCTACTCGATCCGGCTCCCAAACAAAACCGCGTTGAAAGGCGGGTATTCGAATTTGTCTACTATGACAATGTCAAGTATTTCGCGTACTGTTAATTGTTCCACGAATATTCCTAAATAAAAATTGTCTGTGCTTTATAGATATTCAGATTAGTCTGAAAGAAGGTATTGATCGAAAAAGTATGATAATAGCTGTACCATCTTTGGCACTATATCAATAGACTCATATGGCTCATCTCCTTTAATTAGTGGGTTTAGTTGGCTGATATATGCGTTGCCTAACGAAGTGGTTCTTGCGGAAAAACCCACGAAATCATAACATAACCGATAGTACATTCGACTTTTCCCATATAGATGTACCGCCATGTTTATTCAATACAGATTTCTCAGTTGGAGCGAACGTGTCAAGCATACGTGTAACACCGCTTTCCTGGTGGTAGATAATACGCAGTTACGGCAAATTTTTGCTAACAATTGTTTACCCTAAATGACAAAAACATCATCGTAACGATGAAAGATGCAGATAAATCAGAAGAAAAAATAGAAGAGCCCATGCAGGCTGTGGATGGGGAAGCCCAGTCCCTCGCCATCGTTGCCAATGCGCCCGGCATGGTATTTCAGTATGTGCTGGGCGAAGATGCCCAACACACCCTGCCGTTTATAAGCGGCCAGTGCCTCAACGTGCTCGGCATCACGGTCGAGGCATTACAGGCTAACCCTGCATTATTCATGGATATCGTCTTGCGGGAAGACCGGGAGAACTTGCGCCGTTCCAGGGCCCAGTCGGCCGCCGATCTCTCGACATGGAACTGGGAAGGCCGCTTGTGGATCGAGTCGTTCCGTGATGTGAAGTGGGTGAGCCTGCGAGCCAGTCCGCGCCGGGAGAAAGGCGTCGGCGTGATCTGGGAAGGCATTATTATCAATATCACGCAAAGCAGGCGCAGGGAAACGGAGCTCAAGGAATCACACGAACGGCTGCGGGAGGTGTCGTCCCATATTATCGCGGCGAGAGAGCACGAGCGCATTCGCATCGCGCAGGAAATCCACGATGATCTCGGCGGCAATCTGACGGCCATCAAGATCGATCTGGACTGGCTGGGCCGCCACATTGCTGACGAAGACGCGGTGTTACTCACAAAGATCCATACCATCGATCAACTGGTGGATCGCACTATCGATTCAATCCGGCGCTTGTCGCGCGATCTGCGTCCCGGCATCATGGATTTTGGTATTGTCGCGGCGATAGAATGGGAGGCGGAAGAATTCACCAAACGGCTCGGCATTCCGTGCCAGGTCGTATGTGCCCAGGAGGATATCGAACTGGGGCAGGACGCCGCGGTCGCCGTATTCCGGATCTTTCAGGAAGCCCTTACCAATATTGCCAAGCATGGACGGGCTTCGCATGTCCGGGTGCGGCTTGATGCGGATATATCCGCCAAGGGACAGTTGGATCTGGAGGTGCGGGATAATGGTCGTGGCATTGCGCCGGCGGATACCGAGAAATTCAATTCTTTCGGCATTCGCGGCATGATCGAACGTGCGGGGTTGCTCAACGGCAAACTGACCGTCAGCGGTGCGCCGGGGGAGGGCACGGCGGTGCATTTGTCGATCCCGCTTGTGCCGGGGCCGGACAGTCTGGCGATCCCGCAATCGAACATCCAGCAGTCATAGCGGCCATGAATATACTGATTGTCGACGATCACGCCATTGTCCGGCAGGGCTTGCGGCAAATCCTGATGGAAAGCGGTGAAGCCATTTTTATCAAGGAAGCGGATTGCGGTTCCGACGCAATCCGGCAGGTACGCGAGGGCGAGTGGAACGTGGTGGTGCTGGATATATCGCTGCCGGACAGGAGCGGTATCGAGGTTCTGAAGCAGATCAAGAAGGAATATCCGAGAATTCCCGTGCTCATGCTCAGCATGCACGAGGAAGGTTTGTATGCGATCCGGGCGCTGAAGGCGGGCGCATCCGGCTACATTACCAAGCAAAGTGCGCCGGCCGAGTTGATGGCGGCCATTCGCCAGGTAGCGCGCGGCCGCAAGTATCTTACCGCGACCCTGGCCGAGGCGATGGCGGATAGTCTCGGCGCCGATTACGAGCAGCCGCCTCATGAGACTCTGTCCGACCGGGAATACCAGACCCTGTGCCTGATCGCTTCGGGCAAAGGCCTCACCGATGCGGCTGAAGAAATGTGCCTGTCCGTCAAGACCGTCAGCGTCTACCGCGCGCGGCTGCTGGAAAAGATGAAACTCAGGAACAATGCCGAACTGACCCACTACGCCATTAAAAACGGGCTGGTCTGATTGGCACACGGTGTTTCATCAGCAGGGCGGAGAGGGTGGCTTTGGGCCGGTTTTAGAAGTTATCCATCACTTGATTAGTACGCGGTTGGAATTACGCATTAAACCCCGATAATCCATTAGGCGGCCTCCGAGCCTAAGCGAGTGCTGGCGGTCAGTTTGCGTCCATTTTTGCCACTTGCCCGGTGCCCATAGACCAGGCTATGGACTTCTCCCAACCGGCAAAGCTGTCTCGTAACCCGCCTTACCATCATCCGCGCCCTAAATGGATTATCCAGATTAAAAATCCTGACGAATCGATTAAATTTATTTTGTGAAGCGCCGTTAATCAATATAACAGCAGTTGATCGGCCTCGGGTTAATGTGGGTGGATCAAAGTTGAAAGCTGTAGGGTTTAATTCCATCACACTTTAATCGAGGAGATTTTGAAATGGCCGCAATTATCAATACCAACGTAATCTCGCTGAACGCGCAACGCAACCTTAGCAGTTCGCAAAGCGCGCTTGCCACTTCCCTGCAACGCCTGTCTTCCGGCATGCGCATCAACAGCGCCAAGGACGACGCCGCAGGATTGGCGATTTCCGATCGGATGACTTCCCAGATTCGCGGTCTGAACCAGGCGGCGCGCAACGCCAACGACGGCATCTCGATGGCGCAGACCGCCGAGGGCGCACTGGGAGAAATCGGTAACAACCTGCAGCGCATCCGCGAACTGGCGGTGCAATCGCGCAATGCGAGCAACAGCGTAAGTGACCGTACCGCGCTCAACAACGAAGTCCAGCAGCTCAAGGATGAAATCGACCGGGTATCTTCAACGACCGCATTCAACGGCATCAAGCTGCTCGATGGCACATTTACCAATCAGGCATTCCAGGTTGGCGCCAACGTTGGCGAAACCATTTCCATCAGCGGCCTGGTCAACGCACAGAGCACATCTCTGGGCACCAGCACCAGCAGCACCGCCAATGTTACCGGCGTCGCCGCCACGGCTTTCACCGCGATCACCGCAGGTGACCTGACCATCAACGGCACCAGCGTGGGCGCGGTTGCCGCCGGTGGCAACGCCGTTACACAGGGTGCCAACATTGCGGCCGCCATCAACACGGTATCGGATACCACCGGCGTTACCGCCACCGCCGACGCCGCTGGCCTGGTCTCGCTGACCAATGTATCAGGTAATACCACGGTCGTGGCTTTCGCCGGCGCCTCCGCCACCACGGCGACCACCGGTCTGACAGCCGCTACCACCGCGGTAACGACCGCGACCGGCGCGGGATTTGCGAATCTGGACATCAGCAATACCACAAATGCCGACTTTGCCATTGCCGCGATGGATTCAGCGCTGAGCGCGCTCAATGCAGGCCGCGCCGACCTGGGCGCCTACCAGAACCGGTTCTCGTCGGCGATCGCGAACGTGCAAACCGCAGCGGAGAATCTGACCGCATCGCGCAGCCGCATCGTCGATACCGATTTTGCGGCGGAAACCGCCACGTTATCGAGGAACCAGGTGCTGCAACAGGCAGGCACGGCGATGCTGGCCCAGGCCAATGCCATGCCGCAGTCCGTGCTGGCGCTGCTGAGAGGTTAATTGAAAAAATCAGTCTACCCAAGGTTCTGATTGGGGGAAGCAACCCGGGGCGGCGCCCCGGGTTTGCATTTGCGCCCCAGCCGTTCGTGATGGTTTATGTTTTCTGGAAGACGAGTGCGGCGAAGCGCAGTCCAAGACCCAATAAAACCCCGGCACCTGTTTCACCACTGGGCTACGCTACACTTTACCCATTCCGCATAAAATAAGCATCGCCGGGATTACAGCATTCGCTTCGCAATGCAATGAAGGCCCAGGATGTTTTGGTGCGGGCTTCTCACAGCTGTTTTTATGGTCGAAATCCGGATATACGATATGGATTGCCCTTTAATCGTTGGATTGCACAGTATCTCCTACGCTTATCATTTCAAGTCTGGCTATTTGTCGAATTGACGTTCTGAAAAATTTTGACGAATCGATTAAATTTATTTTGTGGGGCGCCGTTAATCAACATAACAGCAGTTGATCGGCCTCGGGTTAATGCGGGTGGATCAAAGTTGAAAGCTGTAGGGTTTAATTCCATCACACTTTAATCGAGGAGATTTTGAAATGGCCGCAATTATCAATACCAACGTAATCTCGCTGAACGCGCAACGCAACCTTAGCAGTTCGCAAAGCGCGCTTGCCACTTCCCTGCAACGCCTGTCTTCCGGCATGCGCATCAACAGCGCCAAGGACGACGCCGCAGGATTGGCGATTTCCGATCGGATGACTTCCCAGATTCGCGGTCTGAACCAGGCGGCGCGCAACGCCAACGACGGCATCTCGATGGCGCAGACCGCCGAGGGCGCACTGGGAGAAATCGGTAACAACCTGCAGCGCATCCGCGAACTGGCGGTGCAATCGCGCAATGCGAGCAACAGCGTAAGCGACCGTACCGCGCTCAACAACGAAGTCCAGCAGCTCAAGGATGAAATCGACCGGGTATCTTCAACGACCGCATTCAACGGCATCAAGCTGCTCGATGGCACATTTACCAACCAGGCATTCCAGGTTGGCGCCAACGTTGGCGAAACCATTTCCATCAGCGGCCTGGTCAATGCACAGAGCTCAGCCCTGGGTTCCACGACCAGTACCACCGCCAATGTTACCGGCGTTGCCGCCACGGCTTTCACCGCGATCACCGCGGGTGACCTGACCATCAATGGCACCAGCGTGGGCGCGGTTGCCGCCGGTGGCAACGCCGTTACGCAGGGCGCCAACATTGCGGCCGCCATTAACACGGTGACGAATACCACCGGCGTTATCGCCACCGCCGACGCCGCTGGCCTGGTCTCGCTGACCAACATGTCGGGCAGTAACACGGTCGTGGCTTTTGCCGGCGCCTCCGCCACCACGGCAACCACCGGCCTGACAGCTGCTACGACCACCGCGACAACTACCACTGTCGCCGGTTTTTCAGGGGTGGATATCGGCAACACGTGGGGTGCCGACATTGCCATTGCCTCAATGGATTCGGCTTTGAGCGCGCTCAATGCAGGACGCGCCGACTTGGGCGCCTATCAGAACCGTTTCTCGTCGGCGATCGCGAACGTGCAAACCGCAGCGGAGAACCTGACCGCATCACGCAGCCGCATCGTCGATACCGATTTTGCGGCGGAAACCGCCACGTTGTCGAGGAACCAGGTGCTGCAACAGGCAGGCACGGCGATGCTGGCCCAGGCCAATGCCATGCCGCAGTCCGTGCTGGCGCTGCTGAGAGGTTAACCAGGCAGGCGATTAACCGGTCAAGAGCCGGTTGTCAGGAGCGAATCCGGGGGCGATCCCCCTGGATTCGAGTTTTCGGAATCAAATTCTTTGTAATCCGATTTCGACTGAAGTCCGATTACAAAGATAACATCGAATCGAATAAACCCCGGCCGGATCGCCGGCATGTGTCCAGCAGCGTGGTGAATGGGATCATAACGAGTACAGGCGGGAGATAAGCATGGGTATATCCGCACCGGGCGTTGGCTCGAATCTGGATGTCAATGGCATTGTCAGCCAGTTGATGGCGGTCGAACGGCAGCCGCTTGCGTTGCTGGCGAAACGTGAAGCCGATTATCAGGCAAAGTTGTCCGCATACGGCACGCTGAAGGGCGCACTGGCATCGTTCCAGACAGTGATGAAAGGAATGGCTGATGGGTCCAGGTTTCAAGCGCTCACAGCCAGCGCGGCGGATACTTCCGTATTGACCGCCACGGCCAACGCCAGCGCCAAGGCAGTACCGGGCAGTTATTCAATAGAGGTGGAGCAACTGGCGCAACAGCAGAAAATCCGTTCCGACGGTTTTGCCAGTACCGCCAGCGTGGTGGGCAGCGGCACACTGACGATTCAGTATGGGAGTTACGACAGCGGGACCAACAGCTTTACCCTGAACAGCGCAAAACCGGCACAAACAGTGACTATCGATCCGTCCAACAATACGCTTGCCGGCGTGCGCGATGCGATCAATACCGCCAATATCGGTGTCAGTGCAACGATCATCAATGATGGCACCAGTAACAGGCTGGTGCTGACCTCCAAGGATACCGGTGCCGCCAGCAGCGTCAAAATCACCACCGCCGACAACGATGGGACCCACCTGGACACGGCCGGGTTATCCCGGCTCGCCTTCGACCCGGCGGCCGCCGCTGGTGCCGGCAAGAATCTGACCGAGGTACAGGCTGCGCAGGATGCCAAGCTTGAAATCGACGGAATAACCATCAGCAAGGGTTCGAATACGATTACCGATGCGATTGAAGGAGTGACGCTCAACCTGCTCAAGAGTAATCTCAACGCCCCCACCACTCTTGCCGTGGCGCGTGACAGCGCCGGCGTGAAGGCGGCGGTGGAGGCCTTCGTCAAGTCTTACAACAGCATCAACCAAACGCTGGCGGACCTCAGTTCCTACAACGCGGCGGCAAAAAAGGGTGGCATATTGCAGGGCGATTCGGCAGCGTTGTCGATTCAGACTCATATTCGCGCCACGCTATCAGCTGCGGTGGGCGGCGCAGGCGGTGGCATCGATTCATTATCGCAGATTGGCGTCGCCTTCCAGAAAGATGGCAGTCTGGCGCTGGATTCCACCAAACTCCAGGCGGCCCTCGACAATGGCTTCGATGGTATCGCCGGCCTGTTTGCGGTGCGCGGCACGCCGACGGATAGCCTGATTTCCTATAGCGGCGCCACCGGCAAGACGGCAGTTGGCGATTATGCGGTTGCTGTCACCCAACTTGCGGCTCGGGGCAACCTCACCGGCAGCCAGCCGGCGGGATTGAGCATTATCGCCGGAGTCAACGATCAATTGGATATCAATGTCGACGGCATGGCGGTCAGCGTCACACTTGCCGCGGGAACTTACGCATCGGCGGATACGCTGGCGGCCGAGGTTCAAAGCAAGCTGAACGGCACCGCCAGTCTGATGGGCGCAGGTGGTTCCACCGTGGTTTCACAGGCCGCCGGGATACTCAGCATCATGTCAGCGCGCTATGGTTCCGCTTCCAGTGTCACTATTACCGGGGGCAGCGCCGCCACCGGCCTATTGGGTGCAAGCCCCGCGTCAACGGCCGGGGTGGACGTGGCCGGCACCGTTAATGGGGTGGCCGCGACTGGCTCGGGACAGACGCTTGCGGCCGCGCCCGGAGGCGTCTCGGAAGGCTTGCGCATCGCCATCAATGGTGGCGCACTCGGCGCCCGCGGCACCGTCAGCTTCTCGCGCGGCTATGCCGATCAGTTGAATACGCTGGTGGGAGACCTATTGACAAGCGATGGCATTATCGCCAGCCGTACGGACGGCATTAACGCCAGCATCAAGGATATCGATCGCCGTCAGGATGATTTTACCCGCCGCCTGGAGGGGATTGAAGCGCGTTACCGCGCACAATTTACCGCGCTGGATACCATGCTCAGCAGCCTGAACCAGACCAGCCAGTTTTTTCAGCAGCAACTGGCCAGCCTGCAGAAAAATAATTCTTAAAAAGGAGATATCTGATATGTACACCGCATCCGGCTACGGCATTCATGGCGTCAGCGCCTACGCCAGGGTTGGTCTGGAAACCGGCGTTATCGCGGCCAGCCCCCACAAGCTTATTCTGATGCTGTTCGAGGGTGCTCGCATCGCATTGTCATCCGCTCTCATTCATATGAAAAATGGCGAGATCACCTCCAAGGGGCAAGCAATTTCCAAAGCCATTGCAATCATCGGCTCCGGCTTGCAGGCCAGTCTCGATGTCAAGGCCGGCGGCGAACTGGCCCAGCAGCTCCATGCCCTTTACGATTATATGAACCGCCGGCTGTTGCAGGCCAATCTGCATAACAAACCCGAGTATATCGAAGAGGTGGTTCGCCTGCTGGGCGAGCTGAATGAAGCATGGGAAGCGATAGGTTTATCACCTATGCCACAAGCGGAGCATCCTGGTGTGCAGGCAGCCGGGCTTGCCGCCGGCTACGGACAGGCATGAGTGCCATGAGCAGCATGGATACGCTCACCGCCTACCAGAACATTTCCAATGTTACCGGCGAAATGGCCGCAGCCGCCCGAGCCGGTCAATGGGATCGGCTGACGGTACTGGAACGGCATTACTCCGCCCTGGTGTCGCGTCTTGCAGCCGCGAAACCCGCACGGCTCACAAACGACATGCTCCGGCAGAAAATTGAATTGATTCACAAGATACTGGCCGATGACGCCGAAATACGCAGCTACACGGAACCTTGGCTGGATCGTGTGCAGAGTTTGCTGGGCAATGCGGGAATGGAGCGGCGTCTACGCCGGGCGTACGATCAGGAGCCGGGCGGCGCATAATAAACCGGATGCGGCGGCGACCTGCCGTACAACATGCCCTGGACACATCGATATGTTTGCATTCAATGCACTCAACGCATTAACCCGTATCTCTCCCGGCCTGGCGCTGGCGCGCCGTCAATCCGGCGATGTCCAGCTGCTGGCGGGATTGGAACCGGGCCAGCGGTTGCGGGCCACGGTACAGAGCAATCTTGCCAACGGTGAATTTATGGTGGCGCTGGATGCCCGGAATTCGGGAAGTGCGGGGAGCGGGCAGACATTACACATGAGGTTGCCCGCGGGTGTGCGTTCAGGTGATGTGTTGAACCTGATTTTTGTCTCACGCGAGCCTCAGCCAACGTTTACACTCACATCTGACGCATCACCCGCAGGAGTCTTTTCGCGACTGAGCGAAGCTGGACGCCTGATCGACAGTCTGCTGCGCCACCCGGTCTTCCCGAGTGGTTCCGCAACATTGTCAAGTGCGGCTTCCTTCCAATTTCCCTTGCTCGCCACGCCGCCGACCAATGGTGCTGACCTGGCCCGGAGCCTGGAAAGTGCCTTGGGCCGTAGCGGGTTATTTTATGAATCTCATCTGGCGCAGTGGGTCGCGGGCACAAGGTCATTGGCGGAATTATTGCTGGAGCCACAGGCGCGCCTGTCTGGACAGCCGATCCGTTTTTTTGCAAACGCCGAGTCTAATGCGGGCGTTACCGTACCCAATAATACCACTGATGCCACCAAGGCCTTGGCGTCCGAGGTGCTTGATCCGGTTCACCCCTCCGCGATGGGTCTTGTGCGGCAACAACTGGAAGCTTTCGAGATGCGTCATTTTTCATGGCAGGGCGTCGCATGGCCCGGTCAGACCATCACATGGGAGGCGTTCGAGGAAGGACCGCAGGAGCAAAAGGAGGAGCGCGAAGGACTCGATCAGTCCGCTGCAACCTGGCAAACCTGCTTACGGTTAACGTTGCCGAACCTGGGACCGGTTACCGCCAGCTTGCGGCTCAACGCTCGCGGGACGGGTGAGATGAGCGGCGCGGAGGTACGGCTTACCGCAGCGGAGCCGATGACGGCGGCAGCTTTACGGGCAGGTGCTGTACCACTGGCGAAGGGTCTGGAGGCCGTTGGAATCAAACTGACGAGCATGGGGGTGGATCTCGATGAAGAAGAAGCCTGATCCACGCGAAGCCGCCGTCGCGCTGGCTTATCGTGCCGGGCAGTCGGCTCCGCAGGTCGTAGCCAAGGGATGTGGCTTGGTTGCCGAGAGCATAATCAGGAAAGCACGAGACCATGGCGTCTATGTGCATGAGTCGGCGGAACTGGTGTCGCTATTGATGCAAGTGGATCTGGATCAGCATATCCCGCCGCAACTGTACCAGGCGGTAGCAGAATTGCTCGCCTGGCTTTATAAGCTGGAAGCGGGCACGGTCCTTTCACTTCCCTATGCGGCTTTGCCTTCTCCATCTGAATCTAGCGGAAGAACGAAAGCCCTTCTACTCGACAAACCCGATATCTTGCCGGATAAAGCGTCAAACCGATAAATGCCGGTTTTACACCGGCATATTCATGATGTCCTGATAGGCCATGACGAGCTTGTTACGGACCTGCAGGGTGTATTGGAGCGAGATGTTCGCCTTTTGCATCGAGATCATCGCCTCGGTCAGGTTGGCGCCCGGTGCGCCCATTTCAAAATCCTGCATGAGTTTTGCGGCATTCTGTTGCGAGTTATTGACCTGATCCAGCGAGTGTTTCAATACTGCGCTGAAATCAACGCGTCCGCCTTCACCTGTTTCGCGCACGCCCGGCGTGGTTGCGCCGGACACCGGTTTGCCGGAGGCCACTGCCGCACCGGCCCGCAACTGCGCCAGCATTGCGTCTATCTTCGATACATCCATACGGTCCCCATTTTTTTATTCCGAATATGCGCACGATAGCATTGCCAGCTCAAATCCGTGCCCTGAAATGGCGGGAAAATTTGCTTCTGTTCTCCATTTTAAATTCGGCCGGGACATTGATAATGCAGTCATTCGGTTAAAGCAAGTGTTGCTTTCAATGACTGGATGCGAGTTGCATTCGATGGCTGCGAGTAAAAAAATACTTATGATTGGTATTGAATCACCGGGGAGAACATGATGACGGCAGGCGCGGAAGCGGTTGCGGTAAGCAGTCCAATGAGTTTGAGCAGTCCACAGGTTTTTCTGAGCCGGATGTCCAGTCAGCAAAAAATGGGCTTTATGCTGGCTATTTCCGCCATCATTGCATTATTCGCGGGTGGCTGGATGTGGAGTCAGGCTCCCGATTACAAGGTGCTGTTCAGCAATGTGTCCGACCGCGACGGCGGCGCCATCATCGCCTCCCTTCAGCAAATGAATGTGCCGTATAAATACGCCGATGGGGGCGGAGCGATCCTCGTGCCCGCCAAGGAGGTGCACGATGCCCGCCTCAAGCTCGCCGCGCAAGGATTGCCCAAAGGCGGCCTGGTGGGCTTCGAACTGATGGAAAACCAGAAATTCGGCACCAGCCAGTTTCTCGAACAAGTGAATTTCCAGCGCGCGCTGGAAGGTGAGCTGGCGCGCTCGGTCCAGGCGCTGGCGGCGGTCAGCAGCGCCCGTGTCCATCTGGCCATGGCCAAGCAATCGGTATTCATGCGTGAACAGCAGAAGCCCAGCGCCTCGGTGCTGGTGAATCTTTACCCGGGACGCACGCTTGATCCGCAGCAGGTGACTGCGATCATGCATCTGGTATCGAGCAGTGTTCCGAATCTGCCCATCAAGAATGTGACGGTGGTGGATCAGACCGGCAGCCTTTTAAGTAAAACCGATGAATCCAATCCCGGCACTGGTCTGGACCCCAATCAGTTGAAGTACGTGCAGGCATTGGAGCAGAGTTATGTGAAACGGATCGAGGCAATCCTCATTCCGATCGTGGGGCAGGAAAATGTGCGTGCCCAAGTTGCGGCGGATGTGGATTTCGCCCACTCGGAGCAGATGGATGAGCGCTACAAACCCAATCAGACACCGGAAAGTGCTGCATTGCGCAGCCAGCAGACATCGGAATCGATGACCTCCGGCCAGGGCGAGGGCGGGGTGCCCGGCGCGCTTTCCAATCAACCTCCGGCGCCCGCAACAGCCCCGATCACGACAGCAGCGGCTACACCTCCCAATCAGGCGCCGGCGCCTGGCGCGCCCGGTCAGGCAGGCGTGGAGCCTGCCACGCAAGCCGTGCCATCGCTGCCTGTTAATACGCGCAAGGATGCCACCACCAACTACGAGGTGGACAAAACCATCCAGCATGTACGCAAACAGGTAGGCGGAATCAGACGGCTGTCAGTTGCGGTAGTGGTCAATCACCGCAAGGTGACGGATGAGAAGGGGATAGCCAGCATGCAACCGCTGGCCGAAGCGGAAAAAGCACAGATCATGGATCTGGTGAAAGAGGCCATGGGCTTCAGCAGGGAGCGCGGAGATACTCTGAACGTGGTCAATAGCCCCTTCACGGATATAGCAAAAGAACCTGTGCCGGAGCTCCCCTTGTGGCAGCAACCGGAGATGATCGAGCTTGCCAAGGAAATCGCGAAGAATGTGTTGATCGCCGCGCTGATTCTGTACCTGGTACTCGGTGTACTGCGGCCGATGCTGAGGCGCATGAGCCAGCCACCGGCAGAGGCACCCGCATTGCTCACCGGGAATAGTGAGGATCAAGAGGCGGCGCCTGCTCTACAACAAGCGCCTCAGCTTTCCCAGTATGATGAAAAACTGGCTCTGGCCAGGCAAATGGCAAGGGACGACCCAAAGATGGTGGCGACCGTGGTTAAAAAATGGGTGGCGGGCCATGACTGAGCTGGGTGTCAATAAAAGCGCAATCCTGCTCATGTCGCTGGGCGAGGACGAAGCGGTGCAGGTGCTCAAGCATCTCACTCCCCGCGAGGTGCAGAAGGTCGGCACTGCCATGGCAAAGATCAAGAATCTGAGCCGGGATCAGATCGATAGCGTGATCAGCGATTTCTGCAACCAACCGAAAGATACGACCTCCGTTGTGGCTCTCGACCCGGAAAACTATGCCCGCTCGGTACTTCATAAAGCGTTGGGCGAGGACAAATCCGCGGATCTTATCAGCCGCATTCTGGAAGGGAGCGATACCAGCGGCATAGAGGGCCTCAAATGGATAGATTCACCGTCAGTGGCGGAGCTGATCAAGAGCGAACATCCGCAGATTATCGCCACCATCCTGGTGCACCTTGATCGTGATCAGGCAAGCGAGATTCTGGGACAGCTCCCCGAGCTGCTGCGCAACGATGTGCTGCTGCGTATTGCTACTCTTGACGGCATCCAGCCCTCGGCATTGCGGGAACTCAACGATGTGCTGACCGACTTGCTGTCGGGTAGCGAGAATATCAACAAAAGTCCGGTGGGGGGGACCCGGACCGCGGCGGAAATCATCAATTTCATGGGCAGCGCAGCCGAGACTTCCATACTTGACAATTTGCGCGAATTCGACGCGGATCTGGCCCAGAAAATAATAGACCAGATGATCGTGTTCGAAAACCTGATGGATATCGATGACCGGGGCATACAGCTGGTGCTGCGCGAGATCCAGTCCGACACGCTTATCATCGCGCTGAAAGGCGCCGCGCCGGAACTGCGAGAGAAAATATTCAAGAACATGTCCAGTCGGGCTTCGGAAATGCTGCGCGAAGATCTGGAAGCGATGGGTCCGGTGAAAGTGCGAGAGGTGGAGGCCCAGCAGAAGCATATACTGCAGACCGTCCGGCGGCTCGCCGATGAAGGTCAGATCGCGTTCGGGGGCAAGGGCGAAGAGAGTTATGTTTAAATCAGGAGTTTCTTCGTAAGTTTGCATTTCAGGCTTTTAATTCATAGCGACGCTCCAAGCTTCTGCTCCCGCCCGGGAGGGAATGACATAAGGAAACAACAAGAATGGTCAGTCAGATTATTCCTAGAGAACGACTCGCCGCCTATGAGCGCTGGGAGATGGGTGCCTTCGAAAAAACTGCTGCGTCCGCCATGGCATCGGCCGCGTGTATCAAGATCGAGGAGCCGGAACAGCAGACAGCGGTCATTCTGCCCACCGTCGAGCAGATCGAGCGGATACATCAGGAAGCGCACCAGGATGGCTACGCGGCGGGGTACAAGACAGGTCACGAGGCGGGTTATGAAGCCGGGCGCCAGCAGGCGACGATGGAAGCTGAACGATTGCAGCATCTCCTCAGCGGTTTCCAGCGGGCATTGAGTGACGCTGATCAGGCTATTGGCAACGACCTGCTTGCCCTGGCGCTCGATCTTGCCAAGCAAATGGTGCGCGAGGCCCTCAAGGTAAAACCGGAACTCGTGTTAGCAGTGGTGCGCGAAACCATGCACCATGAGTCCGCATTCAATCAGCCGCCACAGTTGCACCTGCACCCGGAAGACGCCGCTCTGGTACACGAACACCTGAAACACGAACTCAACGACTGCACGGTTCGCGTCGATACCCACTTGGAACGTGGCGATTGCAGGGTTAGGACGGGCCACGGCCAGGTGGATGCCACCCTTGCCACCCGGTGGCGGCGTATCGCGCAAGCACTGGGGCAGAACAGCAGCTGGCTGGAATAACCCTGAACCCCCATGAATGGCATAATGACACAAGCTCCCGCCGCCTATAACCCGATGGACACCCACGCCAGCCAATGGCACGGCTTTCTCAGTCGCTGCGGTGATGTAGCCGCCAGCACGGAACCCTTTCAGCGCTCAGGCAGCCTCACTCGCGTCACCGGGCTGGTAATGGAAGCAGTGGGACTCAAGCTCGCGGTAGGCAGCGGATGCACGGTGCTGATGCCCAATGGCAACAGGGTGGAAGCGGAAGTAGTGGGTTTCCACGGGGACCGGCTTTACCTGATGCCAACCCAGGACATATTCGGCCTCACTCCTGGCGCCCAGGTCATTCCATGGGAAAACACCACGAATCCCCCGACATTGGCCGGCGTTGCCAGCCATCCACGCCGCCGCGCATCTGACCGGGTCAGGCACTTCCCGGTAGGCGAAGGGCTGCTGGGGCGAGTGCTCGACGGTGCGGGGCGTCCGCTGGATGGACTCGGGCCGCTAACGGCGGAGCGCGCCGCGCCGCTCGTCAACCAGTCATTCAATCCGCTTGACCGGGAACCCATCAATCAAATACTGGATGTCGGGGTGCGTGCCATCAATGCATTGCTCACCGTGGGGCGCGGTCAACGCATGGGCCTGTTTGCGGGTTCCGGAGTGGGCAAGAGCGTCCTGCTTGGCATGATGGCACGCTATACCAGCGCCGATGTAATCGTGGTCGGATTGATCGGGGAGCGGGGGCGAGAGGTCAAGGAATTCATTGAACAAATCTTGGGGCCGGAAGGACTGGCACGCTCGGTGGTGGTTGCCGCGCCCGCCGATACCTGGCCCTTGATGCGGTTACAGGGCGCATCCTACGCCACATCCATCGCCGAATATTTTCGCGACCAGGGCAAGAACGTGCTGCTGATCATGGATTCACTCACACGCTACGCCATGGCACAGCGAGAGATTGCATTGGCGATCGGGGAGCCTCCCGCCACGAAGGGGTACCCGCCTTCCGTCTTCGCCAAACTGCCGCAACTGGTGGAGCGGGCTGGAAACGGTATCAAAGGCGGCGGCTCCATCACCGCTTTCTATACCGTATTGACCGAAGGAGACGATCAGCAGGATCCCATCGCCGATTCGGCCCGTGCAATTCTCGACGGGCACATTGTCTTGTCGCGCCAGCTTGCGGAAGGCGGACACTACCCGGCTATCGACATCGAGGCTTCGATCAGCCGTGCCATGTCGAGCCTGATTACACCAGAATACTTCGAGCAGGTGCGCGGTTTCAAGCAACTCTACTCACGTTATCAGCGTTCACGCGATCTGATCAGTGTCGGGGCTTACGCGCCTGGCAGCGATCCATTGCTGGACCGGGCGATCGTGTTGCATCCCCGGCTGGAAGCGTTCCTTCAGCAGGGAATGTTCGAATGTGCCGGTCATGCGGACAGTGCCGCGAAATTGGGAGCAATGCTGGCTCCGCAAAATTGATTGATTCTATTTAAATTCTAATAGAACCCCTAATAGAACCCATGGAGATCTGACTGAAAATGGCGAAACAGTCCGCTTTGGATACCCTGCTCGAGCTTGCTCAGACGCGCACTGACGACGCAGCGAAACGGCTGGGCGTGCTAAACGCGCAAGGTATCGACATGGAAGCCAAGCTTGCCCTGCTGGTGCAATATTGGCAGGAATACTCTTCTCGCTTCCAGGCATCGATGCAGCAGGGGATAACGGCATCCGACTGGCGCAATTACCAGGAATTTCTCGACAAACTGGATGCTGCCATCGTGCAGCAACGCGGGCTTTTGGCTGCCACGCGGCAACGGGTCGAAGCCGGCCGGGTTGACTGGCAGACGGCGAGACGCACCCTTAAATCCTATCATACCCTGGCGCAGCGGCAGATGAGAGTGGAATTAATGCATCTGGCAAGGCATGAACAAAAAGAAACCGACGAGCGCGCGGTGAATGCCGCCGCCCACCCGAAAGAATCGTACTAAGCGTAAAACAACCACCCCCTCACAACCGGGAATATGCAATGCTAACCTCAACCATGCTACAGAATTCACCCAACAATATACCGCCTTCCGCAATCAGGAATACTGCCTGTGCCGCTAATGCAGACGAGGATGCACCGACCACCCGCTTCGGCAAGGCACTGGAGCAGGAAATGAACGCTATGGGCGATATGCCTGCAACCCATCCAGCAAATCCGAATGCAAAGGCCGACGATATTGCCGAGAGTACGGTTACGGTTGCCCCCGATTTGAGAAATATGACGGATGCCCAGGATTCCAAGGAAGTGGAGGGCTTGCAAGATTTTAAGGATTTGAAGGATTTGGAGGATGCAAAGAACATGAAGGACAGGAAGAATATGAAGGATGTGAAGGGCTGGGGCGTCAACAGTCCTGAAAGGCAGGAACCAAGGGAAACGAGGATCGATACTACCGCCGCCTCTCCCCAATTGATGGATCTCGCCGGTATCCTGCACGGGCTGATTGCCGCCTACCGGCCTGAAGGCAGAACCGGCGCTCAAGCCAATACCGCAACCGATGCTGCTCATTCCTTAGCTGATATATCGATGGATCCGGCAACCGCCACCGAACAGCAGGGCGGTCTCGGAGTCATGCAGCCCGTCACCGCGCATCCCGGTGGCGATGGAAAAATCGGGATGCCTGCCGTAGCGGCAATCACGGATACCAGCATTCCAATGTCCAGGAGCCCCGGCATGCTGGCTGCTGTATTGGCCCCATCGCCAAGAGCGAAACACGCCATCGATAGCCAGGATATCCAGAGCGGGGCGGCAATCAAGCTGGACCCGGACCGCACGCCGAGCGAGCCGCAACCAATCGAGTCTGGTGTGTGGACCCCCAATCAGCCTATCAATATTGGCGGGCCTGGAAAATCGTTGCCGGAGCCCGCACCCAACGCTTTCAGGGATTTTCCCATGACGGATCTCCTCGCTGCGGGATTACCCAATACACCGGTGCCGCTTGCTGCCATTCCGGCTGAGCGCGGCATTGCACCAGCCGCAGGCACGTTTGCCCACACTGCGCCCGGACTGGAGCCTCGTATCGGCGCGACCGGTTGGGACAACGCCTTGGGACAGAAAGTCCTGTGGATGGTTTCCAATCAACAGCAGGTGGCGGAGTTGAATCTTAATCCGCCCGATCTGGGTCCCTTGCAGGTGGTTCTGTCCATCACCAACGATCAGGCCAGCGCGACATTTGTTTCGCAGCATGCCGATGTACGGCAAGCGCTGGAAGCCGCGCTGCCGCGCCTCAAGGAAATGATGGCGGACAGCGGAATCAGCCTGGGCGAGACCACTGTCAGTGCCGATTCCTCACAACGGCAGGGGGAATTCGAGCAGCAGGATCGTTCTCCCACGCGCAACGGAGGAAACAAGGAAACAATGGCGGTGCCAAATATTAAAAGCGCTGATATCGGCATGGGCCGTATTCATGCCGCTGGAAACCGGTTGGTGGATACGTTTGCCTAGCAGCCTGCCGGACTTAATGAAAACGGGTGTCGAGAACCGAGCCGGCCGCCATTCTGCCTTTTTTTTTATGAATTGCATAAATCCCCTCTAAAGAAAGTGCCGGCGCGGCCGTTATCAAGTTATTGCTAGTAAAAACCATGTTATCGGGATCGGCATGCACGGCACCTATGATTACTGGCTGGTCGCACTATCGCTCATTGTGGCCATGCTTGCCTCTTATACCGCGCTCGACCTGTCAAGCCACATTTCCGTATTGACGCGCCCCAGGTTTCGCCATGCATGGCTCGCCGGCGGTGCGGCGGCGATGGGTATCGGCATCTGGTCGATGCATTTCATCGGGATGCTCGCCTTTTCGCTGCCCATTCCGCGCGGTTACGATTTGGCGACTATCGGCTACTCGCTCGTAATCGCGATACTGATCTTCTATTTCGTGCTGTATATCGCCACGCAAACGAAACCGACATCGCTGCACCTCATTACAGGCGGCACCCTTATGGGCCTGGGAATCTCCGGCATGCATTACACCGGCATGGCCGCCATGCAGATGCAACCGGGCATTCACCATGATCCGACTCTGTTTGCCACTTCGATTGTCATTGCCATCGCCGCGTCCAATGCCGCACTGTGGATTGCGCATACGCTACGTGATGCGGATCAGACTCACTTGATCGCCAAACGCATCGGTGCCGCTTTCCTGATGGGCGCCGCGATTACCGGCATGCACTATACCGGGATGGCCGCCGCCCATTTCTCCCCGGATTCGGTGAGCGGCGTAGCCAATGGCATCGATTTGCAACGGTTCGACACCACAATCATTCTGCTCACATTCGCGCTCCTGATTGTGACGCTCGTATTGTCGCGCTTCGATGCGAGGACAAATTTACTTGCCGGCTCAGTATCCCGGCTCAATGGTCAGATCGTCCGCCTGGCGACATTGGATACGCTGACGGGGCTGCCGAATCGCTGGACGTTCATGGAGCGGATGGAACACGCGATTCACGCATCCAGGCACCACCAGAATATGTTTGCCATCCTGTTCATGGATCTTGATGGGTTCAAGATTATCAATGACTCACTTGGGCACTCAGCCGGGGATGAAATCCTGAAAGCCTTCGCACAAAGGTTACTGCATTGCGTGCGTGGTGGCGACACGGTTGCCCGGCTGGGCGGGGATGAATTCGTGGTGTTGGTCGAAAACCTTGCGTCGCCGGACGAGGCCGCGAAAATGGCGGAAAGTGTACTCAGTCGCATGCGCCAAGGCCAATGGTCGGATAGCCAGCCTCTGCAGGTAATGCCAAGCATCGGTATTTCCCTGTTCCCGCAAGATGGCGATACTGCGGAAGTATTGCTGAAGAATGCAGATGCTGCGATGTACGAAGCAAAACGTGGCGGGCGCAGCACATACCGCTTCTTTGAGGCAAGCATGAATGAGGCGGCTACCCGCACGTTAAAGATTCAACATGCCTTGCATGAAGCACTTGGAGCCGACTATTTTTCTCTGTATTTCCAGCCAAAATTCCGCGGCGGCAATGGCGAGCTGACCGGTGCCGAGGCACTGCTCCGCCTGCGCCATCCGGAGCTCGGGCTCTTGCCGCCAATGGAGTTCATCCCGATCGCTGAACGCTCCGGCCAGATTGTCCAGATAGGCTATTGGGTCGTGCGCGAAACATGCCGGCAGATACGTCGCTGGAAGGAAAGTGGGCTGCCGGCGATCAAGGTGGCGATCAATTTGTCACCCCGGCAATTGGAGCAATCGGATCTCGTCGCAACTATCCTGGATATTGTCCGATCCGAACAAGTTCCATGCGAACAAATCATGTTTGAAATAACCGAGACCATCGCCATGCAGGACGCACCCAAGACAACCAACATGATCCGCGAATTCCAGGAAAACAATTTCGAAATCGCTATCGACGATTTCGGGACCGGTTATTCAAGCCTTGCCTATTTGCAACGCTTCCGCGCCAAGCAGTTGAAGATAGACCGTTTTTTTACCAATGGCCTGGATGAATATGATCGCGAAGGCAGCGCCATCGTCTCCGCGATTATTAAGCTTGCGCACTCCCTCGAGATGGAAGTAGTGGCCGAGGGCGTCGAAACTGCTTCGCAACTTGCAAAATTGAAGAGCATGATGTGTGACCAGATGCAAGGGTTCCTGCTCGGAAAGCCTTTGACAGTGGAAGAATTCAGCACACTGTTGCATGGGCAGAAGGGTGGAAACGTGATTATGTTGGAAAAGTATAGGGCAAGCGCATAGTAACCGATCTTGACCGGGGCGCGGATTACGCCGGCGGCGTTGGGTTGGGTCGACTGCAACAATCAGATTGTCCATTCACAAGTTTTTTGCGTCGACAACCCGTATACACAGGGTCCTTCAATATCGTCAAGATCTGTCTGATTCGTTGCCTTTCTGCTTCGTTCTTCAAATCCGGCAGGTCCCTGTCCCGGCGCCCCATGCGCCGAAATTCCAGTTCTTGCTGCATGAATGATGCTCCCGCATCAAATTCCGAGATAACACCTTTTTCCCCCTCTGTTTTCGGCATTATCCGCCTGCGGCTGGCTTGATAATTCGTATCACACTATGCAACGGGAGCAAAATCATGGCAAGCAAGGCCAATACACAGGGCAGGGAAGACAAGGGAGCCAGAATCGAAAAAAAATCCGGAGGTAAAAAACTGGCGCTGGTTGTCGCTTCAGGGATACTCCTGCTCGGAGCCGGAGGCGGGGGCGCAGCCTGGTATATGAGCCGGGTTCACGATGGAGCACAGTCCCAGACAAGGCACGCGTCGCCGGTTTTTGTGTACCTGGAAACATTCACGGTCAACCTGCAGTCCGAGCACGGTGATCAGCATCTTCAAACCAATCTGACCCTGAAGATGGAAGACTCCTCGGCAGCTGACTTGATCAAACTTCACATGCCGGAGGTACGTAATCGCATCCTGCTGCTGCTTTCCGGCAAGGCCGCATCACAAATCAGCGGCATCGAGGGAAAAAAGAAACTCGCTTCTGAACTGCTTGCGGAAATAAAACAGTCCCCCGGCGAGAACAGCCTTGGACATGCCGTTCAAAGCGTTCTTTTTACTTCATTCGTCATTCAATAATCATTGAACCCGAGTCCGGTGGCTACGTTCATTTTTCAGGTTAATACCATGATCCACATAGATTGCTTGCCAGATCTGACCATCAGTTTCCCGGTGAGCCCACTATCGGGACCACTCAGGTTAACCCTATCATGAGCAACGATTTTCTTTCGAAGGAAGAAGTAGAGGCTTTGCTCAAGGGCGTTATTGGCGGCGAAGGAATCGACGGGGCCAAGCCGGCCTCCGGCTTCCGCCCCTACAATCTGGCGACCCAAGAGCGTATTGTGCGTGGGCGCATGCCCACGCTTGAGATCATCAATGAGCGTTTTGCACGGCTTTTGCGACTTGGATTGTTCAATTTTCTGCGCCGCAGCGCAAACGTTACGGTCGGTCCGGTACGGGCAATCAAATTCAGCGAGTTCGTACGCCACCTGGTGGCGCCGAGCAATCTGAATCTGGTGCACGTCAAGCCACTGCGTGGCACATCACTGTTCGTATTCGACCCCACGCTCGTATTTCTGGTGGTGGACAACCTCTTCGGCGGCGATGGCCGCTTTCACCCGAGTTCAGAGGGCCGCGATTTCACGCAAACCGAGCAGCGCATTATTCAACGCTTGCTTAACCTGGTGTTCGACAGCTACGGCAAGTCGTGGCAACCGGTCTATCCAATCGAGTTTGAATATGTACGGGCGGAAACAAACACCCAGTTCGCGAATGTGGCTACCCCCAATGAGGTGGTCGTAGCCACTACTTTTGAGGTCAGCATCGGTTCCGCGGTGGGAGAAATGCACATATGCATGCCGTACTCCATTCTCGAACCGATCCGGGACTTGCTATCCAGCAGTATGCAGGGGGAGTCGCTGGAGGTGGATAAACGCTGGGTAGGCCGGTTGTCAAAGCAGGTGCAGTCGGCCGAGGTAACAATGCTGGTGGACCTAGCGCATGTGCAAGTCACGCTTGACCAGATACTCAATATGCAAGTAGGCGATGTCATTCCGCTGAATATTCCCGAGCTTGTTACCGCCAGCGTGGATGGTGTACCGGTAATGGAATGCCGCTATGGTATTTCCAATGGCCAGTATGCCCTGCGCATGGAAAAGATGCTTGGCCCGGCCATTAGCGAATGATGTCCGCCGAACGCCGCAACCTGTCGAAACGACCCTTTACGAATAAACTCGAGGAATCGAATATGCCTGCCAATAATACCAATGCCGCCCGTATGACAGAACAGGAAGGTGCCGCGGCGCCTGCCACCTCTGAAACCAACATTGCGCCGGCACAGATTTTTGAACAATTCGCCGATACGCGCAAGGCGGAAATCCACAATGATATCGATATGATCATGGATATACCGGTCCAGCTTACCGTGCAGTTGGGGCGCACCAAAATCGCCATCAAGAATCTATTGCAGCTGGCGCAAGGCTCGGTGGTAGAGCTGGATGGTCTGGCAGGCGAACCGATGGATGTGCTGGTCAACGGCTATCTCATCGCCCAGGGAGAAGTGGTGGTGGTCAATGAAAAATTTGGCATTCGCCTGACCGACATCATCACCCCGAGCGAGCGCATTCGTAAACTGAATCGCTGAATCCGCAATTACGGATTGATGCGTGTTTGCTTATCTTGAGGAAGACCCAATCGTGATGGATTCATTGTGTTGCACCGTACCTGGGCATTGCCCGGAGGATCGCCGGAAGAATTACCCGATTATGCCGGGACAATGGGCTCTCATATGGCTTTCCGGCTATTGCGCATCTCCCGCCAGCGCCGCGCCGGCGGGCACTGCTCCGGCTGCCGATAGCGGCATGCTCCAGGTGATGCTCGGTCTGGGGCTGGTACTAGCCGTGATAGCCGGTGCCGCATGGCTGCTACGGCGGTTTGGGGGTATGCCACGAGGTCCCGCCAATGCAATCAGGGTTATCGGCGGTTCGTCCGTTGGCCAGCGCGAACGGGTAATGCTGGTGGAAGTTGCCGATACCTGGCTGGTAATCGGCGTTGCCCCGGGTCATGTGACGGCCTTGCATAGTATGCCAAAGGGGGAAAGTATTGTCATGACCGACCTCGCGGGGTGTGCGACTGGGATCGACGCACATTTTCCCGCGTGGCTCAGGCAGGTAATGGAAAAACGGAATGAAAAATAACAAGGCCAGGTCTGCCACCCGCGTTGCGCTTGGAATGGCATTGCTCGGGGCATCATTCATCGCCCTGGCCCAGACGCCCGGCCTGCCCGCATTCACCAGTACACCCGCAGCGGGTGGAGGGCAGAATTACTCATTGAGCTTGCAAACCCTGCTGCTGTTGACGGCGCTTACTTTCCTGCCCACCGTACTGCTGATGATGACCGGTTTTACTCGTATCATTATTGTACTTTCGCTGCTGCGCATGGCGCTCGGTACCCAATCCTCGCCACCTAATCAGGTACTCGTCGGACTTGCATTGTTTCTTACTTTTTTTGTCATGGGTCCGGTATTTGACAAGATCCATACGGACGCCTACGAACCCTATACCACCAGCAAGATTACGCAGGCACAGGCGCTGGAGAGAGGTGCAGCGCCGCTCAAGGCTTTCATGATGAAACAGACCCGGGAGGCGGATCTGGCGCTGTTTGTCAAACTCTCCGGTCATCCTCAACTGAATGGACCCGAAGACGTGCCATTGCGGGTGCTGGTTCCGGCCTTTGTCACCAGTGAATTGAAAACGGCATTCCAGATCGGCTTCGCGGTATTCATTCCCTTTCTCATCATCGATATGGTGGTGGCTTCCGTGCTCATGTCCATGGGAATGATGATGGTTTCGCCGGCCCTGGTGGCGCTGCCTTTCAAGCTTATGCTGTTTGTGCTGGTGGACGGATGGCATATGCTGATCGGCTCGCTGGCGGAAAGTTTCTACTAAGCTCAGGAATACCGGTAACCGCCCCTGGCCACCTCCCGACTGTCTTTTTAATCGATAATCATCAAGGAAAACCATGACACCTGAAAGCGTAATGACTCTTGGCCAGAAGGCCATGGAAGTGACCTTGATGGTCTCGGCCCCCATGCTGCTGGTGGCGCTGGCAACCGGTCTGGTAGTGAGCATTTTTCAGGCCGCCACGCAGATCAACGAAATGACGCTATCATTTATCCCCAAGCTGGTGGCCCTGTTCGCAACCATGGTGCTGGCAGGGCCCTGGATGCTCTCCGTAATGGTCGACTATATGCGGCAGGTACTGGAGGGAATTCCCGCCATGGTGGGATAGCGATAACGATGCGTACCGCTTAAAGCTCTTGATAAATTCTGTGCCTACGCTTAAACCCAAATTCGGTGGCTGACCGCTCATTTATCAGTTTGGCGCCTTGATTCGTGAAGCTTGTCTGTATGTAACGTGATTTTCATCTCCGGGGTAAACCCGCTACCGGATTCAGGTTAAATGATAACCCTCAGCTCCGCCGATCTCGACGCCTGGATGACTTCCTTCTTATGGCCGCTGGCACGCATCCTGGCGCTTCTGGCGGCGGCGCCGGTGCTCGGGAATGCGGCAATTCCGGCACGGGTAAAAATCGGACTGGGGGTGCTTGTCACGCTGATTGTCGCGCCCGCTATCGGGCCGCTGCCGAAAGTCGAACCGGGATCACTCGAAGGATTGCTGATTCTCGGGCAGCAGATCTTTATCGGACTGGCGATGGGCTTTGCGGTACGTATCGTATTCAGCGCGGTGGAGATGGCTGGCGAAATAGCCGGCCTGCAAATGGGCCTGGGTTTTGCCACTTTTTTCAGTCCCCGCAGCGACGGCAGCACCCTGGTGGTGGGCCGTTTCCTTGGCTTGCTGGCGACGCTCACCTTCCTTGCCATGAATGGCCATCTGCTGATGTTGTCGGTGCTGGCGGAGAGTTTCAATGTATTTCCCATTTCCGCAGAGCCGTTCTCGGCTGGCGGCTGGAAGATGCTCGCGGAATGGGGCGGCAAGATTTTCGAGGCGGGCCTAAGGCTCGCGCTGCCTGTGGTCACCGCGCTGCTTATCGTCAACCTGGCGCTGGGCATTCTCACCCGTGCCGCGCCCCAGTTGAATATCTTCGCGGTAGGTTTCCCGATCACGCTGATGGTGGGAATGACGGCATTGATGCTGTCGCTCCCTTATTTTATCCCCGTGATCGAGCGGTTGATTACGGAAGCACTGGAAATCATGCTGGAGGTGGTCCGCGCCGCTGCCGTCCACGCCTCAGGCAACCCGCCCAGAGCTTTGTCGTGATAGCCTCACTTTTCAGATTGTGACTCAGCGCATCGCCTTCATCGCGAGTGACCTGCTAGCCAGTTCATAGAGATTACTTGCGGCGGCGTACAGCTACCAGACTGGCCAGACCGATCCCCAGCAAGCTCCATGAGGTGGCTTCGGGCACCGTGCTTTCAGCGAGCAACTTCGGAGACTGATCCAGTAAGAAATATTGGCCTAGAGTGGACTCCGCAGGAGGAAAACTGTTATCCAGGCTGGCGATTGCAGCTGCATCAAACGCAAAGTTGTCCGTGGTGCCAGCAACGAGTGAATCGGTTTGCTGGAATCCCGAGATATTCCTGACTTTTTTGAAATTGGATATCGTTCCGACGACCTGGAGCAATCCTTTACCCGAGTCGAGATTCTCTCCACCCAGAAACGATCCGCTACCCCTGGCATCCAGGAAATTTCCCGTTCCACCTGTTATATTGAATTGGGTATTCGTGAACATGAATACCGAAGGAAAGCTCGTTGGCGTGAATAAACCGCTATAGTCGGCAAAGAGCTCATCACCACTCGACATGGTAAACGTCATGTGTCCGCTGAAAGAAAAATGGTCCGAAAAGGGAATGATACAATCCCTAGCCGAGAGCGTAACCCCCCCCAAGGGGATGCTTATTCCAGTACCGCTGGTCGTGCCTTCCAATGGCGTAGCGCAGGGGGATGAAGGATTGAGGACTGTAGGGCTCACGAACTCTTGTATGACCGCGCTTATCGACAGAGTGGCGCTCATCACGTCTGCGGCGGTGATCGACATGATCATCGATGCAGCCAGCAGGGCAGAAGCTCTATGATGCTTTATAAAATTCGAATTGGCTGTTTTCATGTAATTCTTGGTTCCTTGTAAGCGGCCACGGAATGCCGGGGCAAATCTTATAATGCCTAATTCCTGGGGTCAACTCAACAATAGTAAATATATCAATATATTATCATGATCTTTACTTTTATCCGGCATTTGCAGCTCTTTTAGCGTTACCGTTATTGCTTCCCGCGAAAGGCTTGTGTGCATACACTTGGAGTGGCAGTTCCTATAAAAGCATGTCACTCGAACACGCTGTGAATATTTGATTCTGCATACCTTGTTCGTTGCGCGATATACCGCACAAACCATGCGCTTCATTTCATCCAGCTGCCGGACTGAGGATTCTGGGGGTAATCAACATTGAACTTTCCGGAATTGATGCTAAAGTAAATTACACGTTAATATAATTAAGATGAGATGCAATGGATATACGCAATCTCCGCTTATCACCGTTTTTCGTTATAACTGGCAGGAGTTAATAAAGATGCCTCAACTCGACCACGCCACTTTCATTAATCGTCTGAAGGGAAAGTCCATTGATGCCGGGGCATTGCAGGGCGCTTACCCTGACTTGAACGTGAGGGCCATCGCGGGTAACGGTGTTATCACGGGCACCCCCCAGAATCTCGAGAAATTGTGGGAAATCATCGATAACTATGATCATGATGGCAACGTCAATACCATCTCCGATGCACCGGCCTTGTCCATAGCGAACTGGCTATTTGCCAAGACGGGAAGTACTGGATCTGCGAGCGGCGAAATGGAAAATTGGAGAAAGGTCGCCGAATTCGGCGACAGGAGCATCACAAGCCACAGCGATGCCCATAGATCCGCTATCGATAACACCGGTATTGGCCTCTACTACGGTGATCATTCGCCTTTCCGCGAGAATATCCTGAGGGGGGACCGGCAGGGCCTCCAAACGCAGTTGGACGACATGGGTGCGGGGAACTGGCGAATGGAATCCATCGAGCCGGGAGCCGTTATCATTGAAAGCACATCCGGTCAGTCTGCCCGTCTCCAGGAGAGTTCGTGCATTGGCTGGGTAATTCAGAATGTCAAGACGGCCTATGAGGGCGCCGGCAAGGGGGCGCGCTTCGCAGAAATCGACAGCAGGGTGAAGGCTGCCGATCTGCGCGGCACCGTCCTGTGCGAGGAGCTGCAGAAAGATGGCTGGACGGCTGTGTTCTACTCGCCGCGAACCGCCGAGGATCTCACGGATTCGGGTGAGCGCGAAAAACTGGGCGCGCTCAACATGGCAAAGGCCGGCGCGCGCGTGTGGAAGTCGCCAATTCCTGAGTCGAGCGGTGTGCGCTGCGACGCGGTTATCACCGGCTACCGCGATATTACACCGGACAGCAATACCGAGGCGCTGCTGGAGAAGCTGGAGAATGCGCCATTCTTCGTCGGCGTGGCCAATGGTGGCATCCACACTTTCGTGGGGCACAATGGAAGTGTCTGCGATTTTCACTGGACTGCTCAGCCTGACGACAGGAATGCCATGACCGAAAACCCCATTCGTGAATGGAAATGGGATACGGGACTCTACATGGTGCCGCCGGGATACTGGTAAAAACGCCGCTGCCGGTGTACGTGAATTTCTTTTTTACCATTCAATCCACCTCAGCCGATCCAAAGGGATCGGAACAAGAGCATGAAGCTTTCGACGAAAAAAGTCTGGGATAACGCAAATGCCTGACCGATTTGCGGTATGGGCGACCCTGCTGGCGACACCCCTGATCGTGGGTTGTGCCCAGATCAAGTCCTTTACGGTGGCGCCGAGCACCATTTGTCCCGGTGAGTCGGTCAGGGTTGACTGGCTTGCTTCAGGCAATTCGGGCAACGCAACACTGGACTCGGTTCCAGTACTGGCAGGCACGGGGGAGGTGCCTGAGGAAGGATCCCGATTTTTTACGCCCGGACAAAACACTCGCTTTATACTCAAGGTTCCGGGCGCGCTCAAGAACGCTCAGCGCGAGTGGGACGTGCAGGTGGTCCCGGACCAGAGTTCGAGACTGCTGGGAGGTATTGCCCAGTGTGGCGGCGAACCTCGATCGGTATCGGCTTCATTTACAATTCAGCGCGAAAGTACTTCAGCACGTGTTCGCGCGATATTGATCACGAATAACTACCCCCGGCCATTATCGATCAGTAAAGATGGCATGGAAGTTGATATTCCACCGAGTGGCGCAACAGACGGTTTTAAAAATACCTCCATAATCGGTACCTGGACAATTCGCAGTCCCGTCGGTCCCGGCGAAGCATGCGATAACGCCCTCAAGGCGGTTGCACGCCGGTTGACTATCAAAACACAAATGAACTGCGGAGAGTAATTCCATGGCGATCCTTGATCAGATTGAGACCATCGTGATCGTAATGCTGGAGAACCGTTCTTTCGACCATATGCTGGGGCATCTCAGCATGGCCCGGTTCGGTAATCGGAGAGATGTCGCAGGTCTGGTCGAACCCGAAGCAAATCTGGATTACACCAACTTTCTCGATGGGCAGGGTTACCAGCCCTTCGAGTTGAAGGATGGACCGCTGCCGCACGATTTGCCTCATAGCAGATCTCTGGTGGCAGCTCAGTTAGGGACACCCGGCGGTCCCTTCACGATGAGCGGTTTTGTCGAGGCATATTATCGTGCCACCGGAAGCAAGGTAAACGATCCGCCACCAATGGGTTTTCTTTCACCTGCCGATGCGCCCATGTCGAGTTTTCTCGCGGCGCAATATGCCGTGTGCGACAACTGGTTCGCGCCGCTGCCAACAGATACCCAGCCAAACCGTTCGGTGGCTTACACTGGTTACTCCCTGATCGAGGATACGAAACCGCGTCCTATTCCTACCATCAGGGGGAGCTTCATCTTCGAGTGGCTGAAAGCGCACAACGTCAGTTGGCGCGTATATCACTGCGGAATATCGTTCTTCACACTATTTGATCAGTTCGATGAAGTGCTGGGGCCCAACTTCCGGAGCTTCAGACAATTCCCGGGAGATTTCGAGACCGAATCGGTGTCGGAAATGCCAAAAGTCATATTTATCGAACCCGAATACAGCGATTCGCCTGTCCATTTCGGCTGGACCGCCAATGACAATCATCCACCCACGCCTGTCGGTCCCGGCGAAAATTTTCTGCGCGATATCTACAGGCTGCTGACCAGGGATACCACCAAATGGAACCGCACGTTATTGATTACCACGCATGATGAGCATGGCGGGTTCTTCGACCATGTTCCGCCCCTCGCGATTCCCGCCCCGGTGCCACCCGGCGCGCTCTTTCAAGCCGGATTCGAGAGCACGGGCCCCAGGGTTCCGGCACTCATCGCCTCGCCATGGATCGCGCCAGGCACTGTATTCAAGAGTGCAATGGATCACACCTCCATATTGCAATTATTGTCCGAGAAGTTCGCGGGCACCCCGGATTATAATGACGAAGTCAAACGGCGTAGAAAATTGGGAATACAGAGCGTGTCGCAAGTACTGGCTGAGTCGCTTGCCCAGCCGAGAGCCGATATTCCACCACCGCCGCAGGATGTCATTTCAAGTTCAGTCGTGCTGATGCCATCTGCCGAACCGCAGACCGAAAGTCAGCAGGCTTTTACCGACGCGGCGAAGAAACTGTTGCGATATGACCGCGCGCGCTCTCTCGAGAAGTATCCGGAACTCGTGCATCTGCCGGAAGAATAGGATTTCCCGAAAATGTAATCGTTATCCGATCTCCGGCAGGCTGTCAGCCAAGCACTTTCGCAATGCGCCGCAACGCATTTTCCAGGTTGGTCATGGTGGTGGCGAAGGAAAGCCGGATATAGCCTTCGCTGCCGAATGCCGATCCGGGTACTACCGCCACGCCGCCATGTTCGAGCAGGTATTCGCTGAAAGCGATATCCGTAGAATCATTAATCACTCTCTTGGCATGCAATTCGCGGATTGTCTCCCGGACATCGGCAAAAGCATAGAACGCGCCTTCGGACAGCAGGCATCTGACACCAGGAATGTCATTGAGCGCGCCGGTAACAAACTGATTGCGTTCCCTGAACGCTTCCACCATGGGCACAATACACGATTGGTCGCCGTTAAGCGCCATTTCGGCCGCGGCCTGTGAAATGGAAGCAGGATTGGAAGTGCTCTGGGACTGGATATTTTCCATGGCGGTAATGATATGCGCCGGACCACCGCAATACCCGATGCGCCATCCGGTCATCGCATAGGCCTTGGATACGCCGTTAAGCACCATGGTACGGCCGTACAGGGCAGGGCAGGCATTGAGGATATTCACGAACTTGCCGCCGGAAAGCAGTATATGCTCGTACATGTCATCGGTGGCGATCAGGATATTCGGGTATTTGAGCAGGACTTCACCCAGTGCTTTAAGCTCATCGAACGTATAAACACCCCCCGAGGGGTTGCTGGGACTGTTGATGACAAACATCCGGGTCTTGGGTGTGATGGCTTTTTCCAGTTGCCCCGCGGTTATCTTGAAGCCCTGTTCGATACCGGCTTCGATGATCACCGGCTTGCCTTCGGCAATCAGGACGATGTCCGGATAGGAGACCCAGTACGGCGCGGGAATGATGACTTCGTCACCGGGGTTGATGACGGAAAGCGTCAGATTGAAGAAGCTCTGTTTGCCGCCGCACGAAACCAGAATTTGTTTCGCGGTATAGTCAAAATCATTGTCGCGTTTGAACTTGGCGATGATGGCGTTTTTCAGGCCGGGGGTGCCACCCACCGCCGTGTATTTGGTGAAGCCCTTATTAATGGCGGCAATGGCCGCGTCCTTGATATGCTGCGGGGTGTCGAAATCGGGTTCTCCGGCGCCAAGCCCGATGATATCCTTTCCTTCCGCCTTGAGCTTGGCAGCCCGGGCGGTGACGGCAAGAGTGGGGGAGGGCTTGATGGCCTGAACGCGCTTTGAAAGTTCCACGATAATGTCCTTAGTGTCCTCGCACAGATGCGGGTTGTGTCGGCATGATAATATAGACCGATAATCAAAAAATATTGAACCGCACATTATACCTGTGATCATTACCTTTCCCAATAGCCCCTACAAGCTGCATCAATCGTTTTCCCCTGCTGGTGATCAGCCTGAAGCCATCGACAAGCTGATGGAAGGGATAGAGGACGGCCTTGCGTTCCAGACGCTGCTGGGCGTGACGGGCTCCGGCAAGACTTTTACCATGGCCCACGTAATTGCACGGCTTGGCCGCCCCGCGATCATCATGGCACCGAACAAAACGCTGGCGGCTCAGCTCTACGCAGAAATGCGCGAGTTTTTCCCTGAAAACGCCATCGAGTACTTTGTCTCCTATTACGACTATTATCAACCGGAGGCCTATGTCCCTTCGCGCGACCTGTTCATCGAGAAGGATTCCAGCATTAACGAACACATCGAGCAAATGCGCCTGTCCGCCACCAAGGCACTGCTTGAGCGGGATGATGCCATAATTGTCGCCACCGTATCATGCATATACGGTATCGGCGACCCAGTGGATTATCACGGCATGATTCTGCATCTGCGCGAAAATGAAAAAATCACCCAGCGCGAAGCCATACAACGCCTGATTGAAATGCAGTATGAGCGCAATGAGTTTGAGTTCGGCCGTGGAACCTTCAGGGTGAGGGGTGACGTGCTCGACATATTTCCGGCGGAAAGTTCGGAAACCGCGGTGCGCGTCTCGCTGTTTGACGATATTGTCGAAAGCATGGTGTTGTTCGATCCTCTCACCGGACGCACGCTGAAGCAAGTATCGCGCTATACGGTTTATCCCTCCAGCCACTATGTAACGCCTCGGAGCACTACGTTGCGCGCCATCGGTACCATCAAGGACGAACTGAGAGAGCGCATCGATTTTTTCCAGAAAAACCATAAGCTCGTGGAGCTGCAACGTATCGAACAGCGCACTCGCTTTGATCTGGAAATGCTCAATGAACTGGGTTTCTGCAAAGGCATCGAAAATTACTCGCGGCACCTTTCGGGGAAAAAACCGGGGCAGCCGCCGCCTACTCTGATAGATTATCTGCGCCCCGATACGCTGATGGTGATTGATGAGAGCCATGTGACCATCCCGCAGGTGGGTGGAATGTACAAGGGAGATCGTTCCCGCAAGGAAAATCTGGTGGAATATGGCTTTCGCCTGCCTTCCGCACTGGATAACCGGCCATTGCGGTTCGATGAATTCAGGAAAATGATGCCGCAAACGGTATTTGTCTCCGCAACCCCTGCGGAGTTCGAGCGTGTGCACAGTGGCCAGGTGGTGGAACAGGTTGTGCGCCCCACCGGTCTGGTGGACCCTCAGATCGAGATTCGTCCCGCAACTACCCAGGTCGACGACCTCATGTCGGAAGTCGGCCTGCGCACTGCAAAGGGCGAGCGGGTGTTGGTGACAACGCTGACCAAGCGCATGGCCGAGGATTTGACCGATTATTTTTCCGATCATGGCATCAAAGTGCGCTACCTCCATTCCGATATCGATACCGTGGAGCGGGTGGAGATCATTCGTGATTTGCGGCTGGGAAAATTCGACGTGCTGGTGGGTATCAATCTTCTGCGGGAAGGATTGGACATTCCGGAAGTGTCGCTGGTAGCGATACTGGATGCCGACAAGGAAGGATTTCTGCGTTCCGAACGCTCACTGATCCAGACGATAGGCCGGGCAGCGCGCCATATCAATGGCACTGCGCTTCTCTACGCCGATAAGATTACCGATTCCATGCGTCGCGCCATGGATGAAACCGAGCGGCGGCGCAATAAACAAATCCTGTTTAATCTTGAGCATGGCATTACGCCGCGAAGCGTGCACAAACGTGTCAAGGATTTGATCGATGGCGTTTACAACATTGAAACCGCGCAACAGCATTTAAAGGCGGCACAGGTACAAGCCCGTTATGATTCCATGAGCGAGGTGCAACTGGCGAAAGAAATCAAGCTGCTGGAAAAGCAGATGCTGGATGCAGCAAAGAATCTTGAATTCGAGCAAGCAGCGCAATATCGTGATGAGTTAAAAAGATTAAAAAACAAGCTGTTCGTAGGATTTGTTGAACCTGAACCTGAGGTAAGCCGGGAAAAGACAGAACCGGCCCTCAGGAAGGTGAATAAATAACTTTTAAATCAATTACATGAATCGGAGTATTAAAGTTAATTCATACCTATTTGACGATTGTGGCAGAGTTGACAAAAATAATCTGATCGAAGGTACGATTCAGTGTTTTGCTATAGAAGTTTTTCATGACCAGACTTTGCTCGAAACGCACACGATCACCCGCCTTTACCCGGGTCGTGGGTGCCGCAATCCAGAAACGTTTTTCGGTGGTCGCCAATTCCATATAGGTATAGTCTGGAGCATCCAGGGTTGAAAGGACTTTGCCTTCGTTGGCCGGCATTCCTGCTGCCGTGTTCGTAGCACTGCCTCCCGCCTTCTCGGCAGCCGCATGCAACGGGCTCGCCAGCGCGATCCCGATGGAGAAAGCGACCGCAATATAAGATATTTTCAAAACCGCCTCCAATTTTATTGGGTAAATTTTCCAGACGGCATGATACACCTCAATTCTCCGGATTTCCAATTGAAATACCCAAGGTAATGGCGGGAGGCTCGCTTGTAGATCCAATTGCGATGGGGTGTTCCGGTATTGAGAAATCCTGTTCCGGATAAGTGGGAGTAGGGCTGGGCGGTAACGAAAATAAATTTCTGAACGTCCCCGCGAAGCATGTTGCTGGTAAAATCAAACGATACTATAAACATCAAGGCATGGAGGCCGGATTATGGAATTTGAATGGAAAGTGGTTGATGAGCACCATCAGGAGGTATTTGCAGACAAGCATGTCAGAGGTTTGCTATGGGTTACATCCGCCGGTTTTTCATTTTGGCATAGCTATCCCAACCCGGCGGTGGATCTCTCCCATGTAAAGACTATCGACGAGGCAAAAAAGATTGTAGAAACCACGCTGCGATTAGAGGAATACTCACCACCGGCAAGCTAAGCCAGCGGCAATATGCTCCATCGATGCTCGTTTTAAGGTTTCTTAAGGCTTTCCAGTCCAGGGGTCGATTCGGGTATCGTTCCGGGAGCTCGTCCGGGAATCTGCTCCAGGAACATTCCGGGGATCAAAGACAAAAATGGAGGGGGCTGAACTATCCAGCAGGGTCGACGAACCTGGCGAGGTTCGTTGCATCACCGTAACGCTTGGGCCCAGCAACGATTCGGTCGCGGCCTGAGCGGGTTGTGACGAAGATTGTCCGGCGTTGATACCCGCCGGTGCATTTTTCCGTGCGCAAATTGCAGCGCCTTCTTCTGCGCTCCTTCCCGCTTTCTGCTCCGCGGCTTCACAGGCCAGCGTTTGATAGACAGACATGAATTTCGATGCTTCCGCGTAACGGCCGGTTTTCATCAGTTCTTGCACGTGAAGCTGGGCTTCCCTGAATTTGCTTTGAGCATCTGGTGATTGATAAATTGGATTTGTTTCCTGGGCCTGTGCAATGGTTGCAGTCAGCGCCATGAAGATAGCCGGAATGATAAACTTCACGTCTTCTCCTTCTTATTGAGAAAGGCTGGGCTCCAGTCCAAGAAGAAGACGTCGCCCATAGTTTCTATAACCAGAACAATATCCCGAAATATAGCTCAATGTTACTCTATTGACAGACTGCGGCGGTGAAACGTGATTGCCAATTGCCAACGTTTCATATTATCAATTATAGAAGGTGGAATATATATTTATCAATGGCTGTTGTGGCTTGGAAATCAAAGAAAAACTGGAGGGCAAGAGAGAGGAGTTCAAATACTGCGACGCCGGAACGAAGCTTATGAGCAGGATCTCGAAGCGTCCGGGGTGGAAGGCGATATGGTGGACCAGGAATATGTTGTTTCAGATTGGATTCACGCAGGAAGAGAATCCGCAGCCAGGACCTTACCGGCGTGAAATATCAATCAGGCAAATCAAACCCGATACCGATTTGATCATCACATCGACTTTCGGGATTCAACTAACAAGAAAATGCAAACCACGGGCTGTGTAAATAGTCCTCATGCGTAGCTTTTTCATTGCTTGCGGTTGCGCGCCGCAAATAGACCAATCAAACCAATACCAACGAGTATGAGGCTGCCGGGCTCGGGCACTGTGCTTACATTGCTGAATTGCACAGGCAATTGATCGTGATGCTTTAGGCGATCACTGTCCCACGTAGGGCGGGTAACAATGGAATCCGGTAGGCGCCCAGGCGGCGGGGTCCATCCTTTACCAGGGGTCTGCCGATGCTTTCTATGGGATGGATGATCGGGATTTTTACCTGATGCATTACCCGACGTTGGATTCCATTCTTTATCAAAGGCTTTGGTATTTGTCCGGTCCGATTGGCTCTTGTCTTTTTCCCCCGCCTGCACTCCGCTTATTGCCAGAACACCCATTAATAGCGTGATCCCGATCTTTGCGCGCATTATTATTTTTCCTTATTAAAATTAATTCTCCATCATTTCAGCATCAAGAATATTTCTCCAAACCTTATGAAGCAATAACCGTGCCAGTTGTTTTTTCTTTTTAAGGCCCTGAAAAATAGAGAAAAAATTACCAGGAAGGAAATCTCTTCAAGTGAACGTAAAAGTTTCTGACAAGTAATGCAAGTGTTGTCAGAAACTTAATTTGAAGATAAACAAGAAGTCGGGGATTTGAAACGGTTTCTGAGTAGCTGACGTAGACATAAAAGAGGCCCGGCAAGGAGTAGTTGGCCTGTGCCGGGCCAGTGGTATCTACTACAAGAGGGAGAAAAAAGCAGATACCAGTGCGTATTATCTTCTCCCTCGACCTTAACTTCTGTACGGAGCCACACATAAAGCAATTTATACTGCTGATTGGCTAAACTAAGACCATTTTTAGCCAGGCCAGCCGTTTCATGCAACTCAAGTGGCTACACTACAGCAAACGGAATTGCATGCCCCGGATATTTTCCTGGTCGGATCATTGAAAGCGAATGAATCGATTAAATCGCCAGAATCTCACCCCGATTTAATTTGCTTATAATTGATATTATGTTAAATGAACTGTAAAAATAATATTCAAGATCACCTTGGGAAGCCAGGCAACGGCTTGCCGGTAGTCTGCCAATCCTCAGCTCAGCCATCCGGCCCCCGGTTTGATGCGGCCACATAGCCATCATCACACCCAGCGCTGGAAACAAGTTGAGGCGTAATGCATTACAGCCGCGCATTCCCAGTGGCTCTCCTTGCATACTGCCTTGTCTTTTTCATTTATTCCTTCTTCTCGTCCACGAACGCGGGCCACTTCGCAAACGCAACAACCCACAGAAGTATGAGAATACCTCCAGGGATCAGTGCAAGCAGTGAAAATGCGGGCTTGAAACCCGCCCGAGCGAAAATTTTCCAAAATGGCACCACGAAAAAAATTGCGGATGCTATCAACCAAGGCAAGATCCCAGATTCATCCATGTAACCTCCTGAGGTAGAATGATGTTCAATAGTTATAGTCAAAAAGAAGCATATTGGCGATCATTGTTATGTCGACTCCTTTTGCATCATACACATGCGGGTGGCGGAGAATGCATCCTTTTTTCCCGCAAAAAGCCATCCTATTGAAGCAACCTCTTCGAATCAGGCAATATAATTCTGTTGCCGGTTTCTCATAGAGCCTATCACTGCTTAAAGTTCGAAACCGGGGACTTTGGCGCCCAGATTCTTGCAGGGCGCCGATGGAAGGCTTGCCCCCCGAATTGAATTTTCCGGCTTGAAAGACACCTAAATTTAACCGTCTTTCTGGCTCCCTCTCCTCCAGCGTGAATATTTCCACCCATTCTGTCCTCCCATGAGTAATCCCGCAATCAAGCGATATCTGCCGTGGGTCGTCGCTATCGCGTTATTCATGGAACAACTGGACTCAACCATTGTCAATACGGCGATTCCGGCCATCGCGGCCAGCCTGCATGTGACACCGTTGAGTCTGAAGGCCGTCGTCGCCAGCTATATCCTGAGTCTGGCTGTCGGTATCCCCGTGAGCGGCTGGATGGCCGACCGTTACGGAACGCGGCGGGTATTCAGCATTGCCGTTGTCATCTTTACGTTGTCATCTATTTTATGTGGTTTGGCCGTTAATGTGTCTATGCTGATAGCGGCACGCATTCTGCAGGGGATGGGCGCGGCCATGATGATGCCCGTGGGAAGGCTCGCCATCATACGAACCTTTCCCAAGTCCGAGCTGCTGATGGCGATGAACTTCGTGATCATACCGGCTCTGATTGGTCCGCTGCTGGGACCCACGGTGGGCGGTCTTATTGTGCACTGGCTGTCGTGGCGGGAAATATTCTTTATTAATGTTCCTGTCGGCCTGGCGGCACTTTTTCTTATACATCGGCACATGCCGGATTACCGTGGTGATGCGCCTCGCCCGTTGGATTTCACCGGCTTGGCTTTGTTTGGTAGCGGTGCCGCGCTCCTTTCATGGCTGCTGGAAATATTCGGCGAGCACGAGATCGGCATGACTCCAGCCGTTATTCTGTTGCTCGTTTCTCTTAGTTTGCTGGTTGCTTACGCTTGGCATGCCAACCATGCGGCTTATCCATTGCTGCGGCTTACCCTGTTTCGGGTACGCACGTTTCGCGTTGCAGTGGTCGGGGGCTTTATCACACGTTTGGGTGTAGGCGGCCTTCCCTTCTTGCTGCCCCTGCTTTATCAGCTTGGCCTGGGCTTGCCTGCCTGGCAATCGGGCCTTCTGATGATGCCTACCGCGGCTGCGGCCATGGGAATGAAGCTTCTGTCAGGGCCGATATTGAGACGGTATGGATACCGCAAGGTGCTGATTCTGAATACTGTAATGATGGGACTTACGATAAGCTTTTTTTCATGGGTGGACACGGCTACCCCGATAGCATTGATCGTGGTTCTGGGGTTGGCGCAAGGCTTCTTCAATTCGCTTCAGTTTTCCAGCATGAATTCCATGGCCTATGCGGACATTGAAACGTCTGACTCAAGCATGGCAAGCACCATTTCAAGCTCGCTACAACAAATGTCGTTGAGCTTCGGGCTTGCTTGCGGATCGTTGATTACAAGCTGGTACCTGGGTGGATTACCACAAACCGACCATCTGGCTGTGATAAACGCACTGCACTATGCATTCTTGACGCTTGGGGGACTCACCATTCTGTCATCTCTTTCCTTCTGGACATTGCACTCTCGCGATGGTGAAAGTGTCAGCAAGGGAAACTTGCAGGACATGCCATAAGCACAAATACAACGTGTACCTATATGGATGGACTGATTATAAAAATAATTCGAGCCCTGCCATGGAAAACGAGAGCCCGTTTGGACGCATGTCTTTTTCGCGCACAATATATTTCAAGGATAATGACGATGTTGACTCTACAAACCAGAATACATTTTTTCCATGCACCTCTCGATTATCATTCCAGCTTTTAATGAAGAGCGTCTGATTGAACACTGCCTGCAATCCATTTCCGCATCGCTCGCCGCAAATGACAAACCCGGTTTTACGTCCGAGATCATTGTGGTCGATAACAATTCCACCGATAACACGGCCAATTTGGCAAGGCAGGCAGGTGCGCAAGTCGTTTTTGAGCCGGTCAATCAGATCGGCCGGGCACGCAATGCCGGTGCGGCGGGGGCGACGGGCGACTGGTTGCTGTTTGTGGATGCCGACAGTATGTTAAATCCGGGATTGCTGGCCGATATCTTGCATCTGATTGAAGACGGCAAGAGCGTCGGTTGCGGCAGCATCGTGCGAATGCGGGAATTACCATGGTGGGCACATCGGATGTTGCAACTGTGGACACGGATATCGGTCCTGTTTCGTTGGGCGGCAGGTGCGCTGGTGGTGTGCCGCAGCGACGCGTTTCATGATGTCGGGGGGTTCAATCAGGAACTCTACGCTGCCGACGAAATAGGTCTGAGTCAGCAATTAAAAAAGTGGGGCCGGCGGCGCGACCTTCAATTTATTATCCTGACCAGGCATCCACTGGAGACATCGTCGCGCAAGGCCAAGCTCTATTCCGGGCGAGAAATGGTCAGCCAGATCCTGCATATCATCCTGCATCCACGCCAGTCATTACAAGACAGGAAGCAGTTGCCGATCTGGTATGACGGGCGGCGTTAAGCCCATTGACCATGTGCGATTGGAGGCAGTCCGGTACTACGTGACAAAATATGTAACTCGGTTAAAGATGTTTGCCATGGAGCGCTGGGTTGGTGACCTGGCTGGCAGTGAGCCGGCATTAATCGGGATGATCATAAGCGCACGATGAAAGCCACATCCAGGTTATGATATTTAGTCTACGATACAGAGTGTAACGCTGCAGATAGACGGTAAGCTCGGATTTTACCGCAGCTAACAGGGGGGCTGCTTGTCGTGCCCGCATTGCGGCTTTCAGAGATTCCCTTAGTAGATCAAGGAGGCTCGCCCATGAAAGAACAGCTTCGAAGCATCCGAATGAAAAGAATGTTACAGAGGCTGAGGGCTTTCGGCACGGCTTTTGGTGCTGACCTAAAGATTCCCTCGTCTCTGGCGACTAGATCATCTTCGATTCTCCGCTACCCGCCGCTTCTGCTCATTGCACTCGCCGGCTTCGCCCATGGCGAGGAATTTACTTCGCCAAACCGTCTCACGGAACAATGCCGCATTCTGCCGTCCATGCCCGGCGTTACGCTCTCCAAGGGTGATCAGGCGAAGGAAAAGGAGCTTTGCGGTATCGATTTTTATGGCGGCATCGTGGCGTTGTGCCCGAAAACCTGGAGCACCAGCGCGGCAGTGATGGTGTACGACATCAAGGGTTCGGGACTCGCTCCCGAAACTTATGAAAACCAGCGCTGCGCGACGCGGGAAGGGCACGAACGCCTGGCCAAGTTCAAGATGACAATGAATCAGCGTAATACGAGCGGCACCATGTCCAGCTCGGCGCTGATGTATTACGTACTTTCGCGCTATCTCGATACACTGGTGGAAGTACCGGTAGCGGTGTACCGGACCCTCGATAAGGAAGTGCTGGATAAGCGCGTGGCCGCGCATGCCAGTGGCCAGGGCAGCATGAACCGCAGCGCGTGGGAGTGGGTTCGTACGGCGGTACGAAATCCATCCACCTACATACCAACGGATGATCTGTTTACTGCCGACCGGAAGCAGATATATGGCGTGCTGCTCGATGACAAGGGCGCGCGCTATGGCACGGAGATTAACGGTCCGCGCAAGGCCGCATGGGGTGCGCCGCAGTCACGGGAATTCCAGGCCACCCCGGCGTTCACGGCATTGCGGAGCGATGCGACGCTGGCGAGCGCTATCGCGGACGCACCTTATCCGGCGCAGCAGATGGTGTTCTGGATGCGCGAACTGAGCGAGATTGCCGTGCTGGATCACATCTTTTCACAACAGGATCGTGTGGGTAATATCGACTATGTCTGGCGCTGGTATTGGGTGGATGCGGATGGCAAAGTGCAGCACGACAAGGTGCACTCGAAGGTGCCGCGCTCCCGCATGAATTCGCTCACCGTACCCGACGAGTTGCGCCAGTTCCATCCCGTATTGTTGCAACGCACATGGATCGGGGACAACGACGCAGGCTTGTCGCGACGGTATGCCAATTTTTCGGCACAGACCGGCATGGTATCCAATCTGAGGCATTTCGATGCCGGTGTATACCGCAGACTCATGGCGTTAAGCCACGATTTCCAGCAGCGCGGCCCTGTGTCGAATTTTCTTGCCGGCGAGTATGGACTGAAGCCGGCTCAACTGGAGTTGATGATGAAAAATACCATTGATGTGGCGCGCATGCTGGAAGCGAACTGTCGATCAGGCAAGCTGCGTTTCGACCTGAACCCGATGAAATTTTTAAAAGGGGAGCCCACGGAAGAATCAGTGGATTGCAGCGGTGCAGGGGTCTGACATGAGTCTCGCCGGTGCCCCCTGCCCTTTCTTGACAACTGACACCATAAGTTGGACCGGTGTACGTATTGGTTCATATGTAATCGGCTTTACGGTGATTGTCATGCTGAGTGCCGCGCCTGCATTGGTTATGGCGCAAGACACCCCAAATCCGGAGCTGATTCAGGGAAAAGAAGTTATTGGGGAGAAGATTGTCGAACTGCCGGTTCCGGGCCGCAAGGCCGAAATCTGTGTGATACCCTGGCTATTCGACGGCGCGAGCTATAGTGCCAGGGACGCCAGGTTAATGGAGCAGCTTTGCACTATCGATGTCCGGAAAAACGCTGCCGTGTGCCCCAAGCTGAACAGCACCAATCCTGGTTTGGATATTTTTGCCATTCCCGATGACATGTCGGCCCAGAAGTTCCAGGACACCGATTGCAAGTCACCCAAGAGCGAAAAGATTGCGAAATACAAGCTCAGCACGAGTTGCAGCTACACGCCGTCCCTCCTGGGCTATTATCATGTCTCGCGTATCCTTGGCCATGTGGCAAATGTGCCCCCTGCGGTATTGCGCACCTATGACCTGGCAGACCATATCGCGCTTGGGCACAAGGCATTGGCCCGCGCTCCGGCAGCGGCCCTGATCCATGCAACATGGACATCGTTGATGGCTCAGCTTACTGCCGGAGCGAATGCGAGCCGCCGCGCGCTGCTGCTGACAGACGACTTCTCGCAGTCGTATGGCGCACTGGTGGACAACCCCGGCCACGAGGAGTTCTATAAGGATTTTTTCAATGGGGGCGCCAATAGCCTGGCGCGTGCACAGAATTTCCGTGACAGAAACCCGGCAATAGCCATGCTCGCGCGCAGCGCGGATGTATCCACAATGATTGGCCGCAGCTTCACCGCCGAAAATGTGCAGAAAATGGTTCAGCTCAAGGACGCTTCGGAACTGATTGTGCTCGACACGCTGCTAAACCAGCAGGACCGCTTTGGTAACATCCATGAGGTGCCGACTTATTACTATCTCGACGCGCTGGATGGCAAAGTCAAGAGCGAACGCAAATTGACGGTCGACGAAGTGACGCAGCGCAAGGCTGTAAAAATCAAGCAAATGATGCTCAAGGACAACGATTGCGGTGTGGCCAAGACCAATGTTGCAAAATCGGCCGGCCTTGCCGACCGTATCACCCATATGGATCCAGAGACCTATTACCGGCTGCTGAGTTTCGACCGGATGATCGACCGGCCCGAAGTGGAAGTGTTTTTCCGGCGCGAAACCTTGTTCACCAGCGCCGACTTTGCCAGCCTGCGGGCCAACCTGAAACAATTGGCCAGCCAGCTGCACCAGCGTTGTACGACCGGACGGCTGAAACTCGATCTCGACCTTGATGCCCACTTCTCGGACAAACCGCTGCCCTCAAAAAGCTGCGAGGGCAGCGCCTAGATCGTATCGTCAGATTTCAGAGATTCCATTTCAGGAATTCCTTAAAGCAATGCAGGCCAAACCATAGATCAGGACGGCCAACAGAATCACTATGTCAAAACCCAGGTGAATAGCCAGCAAGGTGGCGAGGACCGCTCCCACCACCGAGGCGAAACCATTGATTGCCCATGCCCAGGGAATGGCGTCCTGCGCCATATGCGCCAGCCGCATCATGCCGGTCGGAAAAGGGACTCCCATGCATACCGCCAGCGGGGCGATCAATGCCACTGAAATCCCTATTTTTGCCGCATCCGGCAAATGGATGAGCACCTGGAATATGCTAGGCAAGGTGGTGAGATAGAGCACCGCCAGGACTCCTATTGCCGATACCGCCAGGGTGACATTGCGGCTGCCGGCTGCACTGCCCCGCCACCGTTCGGTGAGCCAGCTTCCGGCGGCGGCAAACACCAGGAATGCACACAATACGACCGCTACCGCATACAGGGGATGGGCCAGAAACAAGATAAATTTCTGGATGAATGCGATTTCCATGAACATGAAGGCCAGGCCAATGGCGAGAAAGTACAGCGCCATCCGCGCAGTAGGTAACGTATGGCGGCAACGCGATACCGCGAGCGGCGCTAGGATAAGAAGAATGCTTGCCACGAATGCCTGTGCCAGCGTTGCCACCAGCAGCGGATAACTCCAGTCAAGGAGCCCCATACCCCCCTGCCCGCGCAGGGCGAATAACTCCGCGGCGGCATTCCATTTGAACAAGCGAAAAAAATAAGGCCGATCATCCGTTGCCGGCTCGATATAGAATTTGTACCGGTCGAGGAATGCCTGCCGCTCCGTGCCCAGCAGCGCAACCGCCCCTTCGAAAAAGTAGGGTTTTGCCAGCAAATTGTAGCGATTCGCCTCGTCGATGCGCATCCCGGGGTAATAAGCCAGATCAAAAGAACGTGCGCGGCTGAATTCCTTGATCACCTCGATTTCCTTGGACGTGAAATCGCTGTGCTTCACCAGCAGCGTGACAGTCTTCCATCCTCGTATCATTACCAGCCGCGCGGCCGGATTGGGTATACCGGCCTGCTCCAGTGCGGTCACGGCTGTCGCAAACAGTTTCAGTGGGTCGCGCGGCGGCAGGTTGAGCCAGCGAGTGACGGCCAGCATGCCGCCGGGAGCCAGGCGATTCAGATAGGTCTGCAATGCCTCCACTGTATAGAGATAGCTTTCGCTCAGGCCGTAGAGGCCGGCGGAGGCGACGCCAAATGAATCCAGCAGCGCCACCTGAATCAGATCATAGCGGTCATCGCGGGTGTTGACGAAGCCGCGCGCCTCGCCTTCGTACACATATACTTCCGGGCGGGTGTAGAGTTTTCCGGCGAAATCACGAAAGCGGTGCTGAACCAGATCAATGACGTTGCGATCGAGCTCCACAGCGTCGATCTTGCTGGCGCCATGATAAAGCGCCTGCAATACATCGCTGCCCGCCCCTGCCCCCAGCACCAGCACGTGTGGCGGGCTATGCGGCTGTTTCAGCACATGATAAGGCAGCGCCGAGGTAAGCTGGTCCAGATAGGCCAGCGGCGCAAGCTTGCCGTCAAATCGCGTGATTACCGCCGGACCGTTGCCGTCCACGAACACCGCCAGTTGCGGCGGGGGTTCGTCCATGGCGTTGAGGCTCATTCCCGGCGCATGACGGAAGGGAATGCGGCTACTTTCCACCACCGTAATCTGCCCGAGGGGGCTGGATCGTTCCTCGATCACCCGCATCCCGGTAATATTCAAGGTCTGGCTCAAATCCTTGTAGGCAGAAGGATGCATTAGCAACCAGTTGCCGGGCAGCGCTACGACCACCAGTATGGCCACTCCAAGAAACACCTTCGCCATCCATTTCGGCCGCATCTCCAGCTCGATAACAGCGACGGCGGCAGCCACCAAGCTCAATGCCATGAGGACGATCAGTACCTGGTGTGGTGGCATGACATAGAGCAGCCCGATAACGCCCAGGCTACCCGCTCCCGCGCCCAGAATGTCAAATGCATAGATGCGCCCCGCGTTGCCGCCGAAGTGCCACAAGACCAGGCCAATGCACAGCCCCCCGAACAAAAAAGGCAGCATCATCAGCAGATAAATGGCGAGCAGCCTGGCTGGCTGGGTTCTATCCCACAGCAATTCGAGTGGATTGAAGGGAACCTGTTGCGCGAGCAGAAACGCCAAGGGCATCAAAAAGGCCATCCCCGTGGCGGCGATGAGATATGCAGCGCCGATGTGAGGTGCAATTTTTTCCTTCAGCAAGGCGAGCGCCGTACCGCTTGCCCCAAAGCCCAGCATTGCCGCGCTGATGATCATGTAGGCGAAGTGATGCCATAGCACAATGCTGAACAGGCGCGTCAGCAGCACCTCGTACGCCAGCAGGCAGCCGGAGAGCAGTCCAATGGCAAAAAATGGCGGCTTCAGTATTGGCATAGGCATGCCAGGGTTCCCTGAATTCGCCTAATGGCCGCCAGTGAGCGGAACGAACGCCACCGGCGCAATTTGACGGCTGGTGATCGAACCATCCATATGTTTCTCCACCAGCATTAAATACTGGGTCATGAATTGCGCACCGAGCGGAATCACCATGCGACCGCCCGGTTTGAGTTGTTTGATCAGAGGCGGCGGGACATGGCTTGAGGCAGCCGTCACCATGATGGCATCGAACGGTGCCGCTTCCGGCCAGCCATAGTAGCCGTCGCTCAGTCTTACCTTTACATTGCCGTAACCAAGAGATTTCAACCGCTCGGCCGCCTCTTTTTCCAGTGGTTCAATAATTTCGATGCTGTAAACCGATTCGGCTACTTCCGCCAGAACAGCGGCCTGATAACCTGAACCAGTGCCAATTTCAAGCACCCTGTCGCCAGCCTTGACCTTTATCAGACTGGTCATCAGTGCCACGATGACCGGCTGTGAAATCGTCTGGCCATGGCCGATGGGAAGCGGGCGGTTGAAATAGGCAAACGTAGTCAGCCAAGTGGGCACGAAGCGATGTCGGGGCACTTTTCCCATCGCCGCCAGGACGCCGGGGCTGAGCGTGAAACCATCGTTGGCGGCTATATCAGCCAATACTTCTTCCATCATTTTATGGCGTTTAGCATCGAACTCCTCGCCATGTGATGAAAAAGCGCAACAAAGATAAAGGAATGTGCCCAAGATGAAGTGCTTCATGTCTTCATTAAAGCAAATTCCTGGCGGGATGCCAGGAATCTCTGAATAATCCTATATTCCGGCCGCCCCGCATGTTCATCGAGACTTAGCCTGCGATTCTTTTCTTTTCGTGAGCTGACCCCGGGTTGGCAACCAAGCGGCGAAATCAGCAGATAATGAATGGATAGCCAAGCGCGGCGGTAGCCGCTTCAAGGAGATTCGGTCAGAGACTCCAGGGGATTACCACAGATCCCCCAGTACCCTGTTGATAACAAATAGCACGACGGCGAGGGCAATCAAGCCCAGTAACGGCCTATTCTCCTCAATCACATTGGTTGCCAGGTGGGATATTCGGGCAGATCGGCGGAGATAGTACAACGCGGCAATAACGCCAATGACCAGTGCCACGTATAATAGCTCCACATACCCCGTTTCATAATACCATTCGTTGTTGTCCATACTAACAATCCTTGGATTGGCAGTTGACCGCCATTTATTACCGTTTTCCAGCCTGGCACCATGATCCAAAAAATTCAGGCGGAGCGAAGCAGCTTCAGCAGCTCTTCCGCGCCAGGCCCCGAAGAGGCTGGGTTCTGGCCGGTTACCAGCTTGCCGTCCACTTGGACGTAGGGAACCCAGTTGGCAGCCTTGCTATAGATGCCACCCCGCTCCTTTAGCCTGTCTTCCAGCAGAAAAGGTACCACCGTGGTCAGGCTCACCGCCTCTTCTTCCTCATTGGTAAATCCGGCCACACGCTTGCCTTTAACCAGATACTCGCCATCTTTTCCTCGCACATTGACAAGCGCGACCGGTGCATGACATACCGCGGCTACTGGTTTGCCGGCCTTTACGAAAGCTTCGATCAGCGCAATGGATGTCGCGTTCTCGGCCATATCCCACATCGGCCCATGTCCGCCGGGGTAGAAAACCCCATTGAAATCATCCGCCGACATGTCAGCGAGCTTTTTCGTGTTGGCAAGTTCAACCTGCGCGGCGGTATCCGTGCGGAAGCGCTGCGTTAATGCGGTCTGATTTTCGGGTAGATCACTTTTTGGATCGAGCGGAGGCTGGCCGCCTTTTGGCGAGGCCAGCGTGACCGCCACGCCGGCATCCTTCAGCACGTAATAGGGAGCGGCGAATTCTTCCAGCCAGAAACCCGTTTTCTTGCCGGTGCTGCCGAGCTGGTCATGCGACGTGAGAACAATGAGCACCTTCATGGCAGACCTCCTTTCTTTGAGAAACTTTTTCTGCTACTTGACCGATTAGCAGCCTGTCAGAAAAAACAGTAACAAAGAATGGATCAATAAACCAGGTTTTTATTGTGGTTCCCCGCATTGGATGGAGCTAAACCCAGATAATCCTGATTAGGCGGCTCTGCGAGCGTACGCGAGTGCCGCCGGTCAATTTGCAGCCATTTCGCTGCTTGCCCAGCGTCCATACGGCAGGCTATGAACTTTTCCCAACCGGCAAAAATGTCTCGCAATCTGCCGTGCCCTCATCTCGCATCCTAATGAATTATCTGGGCTAAACCGGCTGTTTGCACCGGCGACAGAAGCACGCGTATATCGGACTCCCAGCCCTTAAATTTTTTTGCCGCATGTTTCCTTTGCGCTTCGGTTGCGGTGCTATGGAGGCTCGCCACAACAGCGCAGTTATATTGCGTTAACCGCTCTGTGTATTGTCGATAGTCATCATTGGGCGAGCGGTGAATACGCTCGACGTAAGCGCGCAGTACAGCCTGCGCCTTTTCCTGACTCAAGTTATTCCCCCTCAACTGACGCAGTACCTGCATGAAATCCTGCTGGCGCCGTTGACGCTCGGTATTCCATATATTGACATCGTAGGGCGAGAGGGTTACCAATCGGGTGACGAGTTCTTGTTGCGCATTATCGAGCTCGCCGTAGAAGAACTCGGCTCGTTCAACCATGCGCTTGATTGATTTCTTGAGACGGTGAGAAGCGTCGCCCCGCAGGTTTTCATTATGAAATTCCTTATTGGATTTGGCGTAGCGCCGTTCGATATTCTGTATCTGCTGTGGCGTCAATGTTGAGGCTATCTCCGCTGTCGCCGGTGTGGCGCGCTCGAATGCCTCATCCATGTATCCGCGTACGTTTGTCCACAAGCCGCATGTGCGTTCAGCTGTAATATCCTCCACGATGAGATTCTGCGCGTACGCAAGCAGGCTGGCGTACTCGGGCAAGTGCGCACGCCGATGCCAGGCAAACCATTGCGCAAGCGCCTCGCGGGTGCGCGGTTTTTGCGTATCGTTGAAATCCACGAACCCGTCAAGCCACCAGTAAGCCACGTAATCCGCCTGATTGTATCCAAAGCGAACTACACTGCAGCCCGCGAAGGTAGACAAGACCAAGGCGAGCACCGCGATCATTGGCAGCTTCAAGGAAGATTTGATCATATCTATCACGCCCCGTGGCCAGCGCCCTGGATCCTATGCTTTCGATAGCGCTACGATACAGTCAACCCTAACAGAAATCCATTTTCTGCTTTATTCGGGGTTACTCTCAAACGCCTGAATTTCCATACTGCATAATAAATATATTGCTGACAGTATATTTCCCCGGATCAAATGGGGATGAGGCATCGTCAGAGTCACATGAGTCGCTCGAGGGTAAATTCATTATCGATAGCTCGCGACGACAACATCGCCCATAAGCCAGCGCAGGACTCGATGCAGAAGATGGGATGTTATCCGTTCATCCGTAAATAACTCAGGTCTGTCTGGAAAGCATTCTCTGTCGTCGCTTGAGCTTCATTCGATAATAAACGATGGTATTCTTTTTTAAGCCCTATGTACCCCTCGCTTACGCGGTCTTCCATCACCTTGCGATTCAATATGGTTATATGCCCACGTCTATATTTGATTGCCCCTTCTGCCTGTAGCGTTTGCGCGGCTGCGGTGACACTTTCGCGACGCACTCCCAGCATGTTGCCCACCAACTCATGTGTCATGGGCAATGAATGATCAAATGACCGGTCTTCAGTCATCAATAAAAGTCGGCATAATTGATTCGTGACAGTTTGACGATGATCCACCGCGGACTGTTCTGTTTGAAGAAGCAAAGCCTGGGTAAACTTTAACAATAGCTGCTGCAGAATCCCTCCGGGCTTAAGTTCCTTCTTTAGAATATTCGCCTTAATACGATAGCAATAGCCAGGACTTTGGACTATAACGGTGGCAGGGGTGCTGTCGCAGCCTAACAGCAAAGACGTTCCGGTTACACCCTCATTACCAATCATGGAAACCTGCCTGGAGAGGCCGGATTCAAGTTGATATACGCGCGCAATAATGCAGGTAGCAGGAAAATAAACATAGCTAATCGGGATATTAGGTTCGTATATCACTTCCCCTAATGACAAATTCACCAATTCAAGAAACGGGAGTATGCGAGTGTATTCGCCGACAGGTAAAGCCGAGATGATCTGATTCTGTTTTGGACTATGTGATGTACCCATGAGGACTCCTCTCCATGATAGTTGATCAATCACAAATAATCTGGAAACTTCGCATCTGACGGGGTGCGTTGCCTTGCCAATCACGATACCGATTCGGACACTTGCGAAATTGTGGAGGAATAAATATACGCAGACATTCCAATGGGTTCTGTTCGCTATCCCACTTACCGGTCTAGGTGTTGCTGCGAGCGACAGGTAATCATAGGGCGTATTCTCTACCGTTGGCAAACAGCTTCAGCCGACATCGATGCGCCCGCTTTTTCGCTTGAGCAGGGCGAAAAATTCCACATTCATCTTGACTAATCGAGAGATAAACTTGCCATGAGAGTTTACATAATACGAAAAAATGCGCTCTCGGAAGGAATGGATTGGGCCGGGCCAGAGTCAGGGCGAACGAACGAGCGGAGTTTTCAACCTGCAACTGCCCAGCCTAGAGCATATTTTCGACAATCCCAACAAGTTATGGGACGATGGAAGGGTCTACGCCAAGCCACCCAGCAATTCACACGATTTACTCATGTCTTGTATGGCGTTTATGTCTCTCAGGCTGATAAGCTCTTAACAACCTTTTTTTGATATACAACAAATTATATCGATCCATCAATAGGTTACGAATATTTTACTGCCGCTCGGAAATTCCAGCGGTTTGAGTTTACGATTTCTATCTGCTCCGACGGAAAAATGCAGACAGGCTTTGCAAAAAAAACGAACACTCCTGACGATAAATGACGGAAACCTACGACGTGGTCATCATCGGTGGTGGTATCCATGGGGCAGGCATCGCGCAAGCGGTGGCGGCACAGGGGTTTTCGGTGATGGTGCTCGAGCAGAACGGGATTGCGAGCGGTACCTCCAGCCGCTCCAGCAAGCTCATCCACGGCGGGCTGCGCTATCTGGAAAGCGGGCAATTTTCCCTGGTGCGCGAATGTTTGCGTGAACGCGCACTGCTACTGGAGCTTGCGCCACAACTGATCAAGCTTAAACCATTTTACATTCCAGTATATCGGGATACCACGCGCCGCCCCTGGCTAGTACGCGCGGGGTTGAGTCTTTATGCGGTGCTGGGCGGTTTGCATCCGGCAACGCGCTTTCGCCGTGTACCGCAAAATCAATGGAAGAATCTGGATGGGTTGGACACGACTCACCTTGACGCCGTGTTTCAGTATTACGATGCGCAGACCGATGATGCGGCGCTGACTCGTGCGGTAATGCGTTCGGCGCAGCGAATGGGTGCAAGATTAAAAATGCCCGCTGCATTTACTGGCGCCCATCTTGATGACCGGTGCAACACGATCGAGTACCGGCACGACGGAAAGATTGAAACGTGCAACGCGGCGGTAATTGTGAATGCAGCCGGGCCATGGGTACGGCAGGTATTGAGCCGGATCAAGCCGGCTCCTTCGCAGCTGGATATCGAACTGGTGCAAGGTACGCACGTCATAGTGCCGGGCACGCTCATGCAAGGGATCTATTATGTCGAAGCGCAAGACAAGCGAGCGGTGTTTGTGATGCCCTGGCAGGGAAATATACTGGTGGGCACGACTGAATCCATTTACCAGGGTGATCCTGCGGATGTCAGGCCGCTGCCGCAGGAGATCGCCTATCTCATGGAGACATTCTCACGCTATTTCCCGCGCTATCGACCCGGGCAGCCTATTCTTGGAGCCATTGCGGGTTTGCGTGTTTTGCCCTCAAGCGAAGACGGAACTGAAAACAGTGCGGTATCCGTCAATGCGCGGTTGCGGGACACAATTCTGCATTTTGACTGGCGGAATCACCCTCGCCTGCTTACCGTGTATGGCGGCAAGCTGACAACATACCGCCTGACGGCTGAACGAGTGATGGCACATCTGGCAAGCGTGCTGCCAGTGCGTGAGAAGATTGCGGATACCCGTCATCTGAAGTTGACTTGAACAGAGTAAGCCGTGGTGGCGAAGCCCGGCGGCCCGATAGGACTTCGTCTGGCTTGGCGGCTGGATGGGTGCATAGGCAGTCGAACGCGTCATACACCGATTAATTCATCACATTGCCGGGTGGCGTCAGAGGCGCATTCGGGCTCGCCCATCTCGAAGGTGCCCTCTATAGAGGCGTATCCCGGACTTTTTTACCGAGCCGCTCGGAAGACTTCCCGAGGGGCCAGCAGGTTTTGGGTAATACCTAGCTATTTTGAATTATAAGATCTATAAAGGAAGTGTAAATTGCTTTCGCGTATTCATCCACTGAGTACGGATTCAACATCTATTCCCCGTATCCATTCTTTTAAATTTTGTTTCATGGAGGGTCTCATGTGTCTGCCTCTTTTGTTACTCCCTGCAAATCGCCTGATCATTTCCGCTACGCTTTTGCTTGTGCTCGTTTCTCCCATGGTGTTTGCGCAGGCACCGCAATCCGCAGAGGCGCCGCAACCCGCTGAGGGGATCATGAAAAGCTTGATCTCGGCCATTCGGGCCAACTCCTTACCGGATTTCGTGGCACCCGGAGATGAAGCATTTCAAGCGGGTATGACAAAGGAAATGCTCAGCAGCATTAACCAATCCCTCGCCTCTCGTCTCGTGCAGGGTTACGCCACTATGTTCCTGACGAAGCTGAATCAGCAGGGATTCGAGGTCTACGTCTGGAAGTTGGAGTTCAAGGATGGGAATGATGATGTTCTTGTATTCATGGCTCTGAAGGATGGAAAAGTCGCCGGATTCTGGTTGAGGTAGTTTGCCCATAAAACCCAGGCTCAGTTGCCGCCTGCAGTTGCGGACCGGAGGTGTGATGAAGAAGATCAAATTAATATTCCTTGTCTTTACCATGCTTGGATTGATTCCCGGCACTTTTGCATGGGCGCGGGGTGGCGGGGGGGGGAGGACATGGAGGTGGCGGGCACTTGGGGGGTGGCTGGGGGCATGGCGGAGGCGGACACCCTGGAGGAATACATTATGGAGGTGGAGAGCATTTTGGGGGAGGTACGGGCTATTATCGGGGAGGTGGCGTCGGTATCCATCGCGGCGGCGGGTTTGGTTACTATCGCAGCCCCAGAGGTTTCTATCGCGGCTATGGCTATGGCCTCGGATTTGGTTTTGGCGGATACGGACTGGGATTGGGGCTGGGGTATGGCCTGGGCTATGGCGGTTATGGCTTTGGCTATGGGCCGCCTTATTACCCGTATCCACCCGTGGCGCCTTCGGTACCGCAAGTATACATAGAGCGGCAAGACATGCCGCCCCAAGACGGCAGGCAGTCCTCGGCTCAGTTACCCCCTGATTATTGGTATTATTGCCGGGCGCCGGAGGGCTATTACCCGTATGTCAAGGATTGCCCGGAGGGCTGGGAGCAAGTGACCCCACAGCCGCCCGCACAATAACAGTCGTTGCAGATGGTCCTTAAACCTCCCTGGTCGATACACCATGCTGGCCATTGATATCCGGCATCCCGGAGGCCCGGAGGTGCTGGTGCCTGCTTCACGCCCGATTCCCCAACCTGCGAGCGGGCAGATTCTGATCAAAGTCGAGGCGGCTGGCGTTAATCGTCCGGATATTTTACAGCGGCGCGGGTTGTATCCCCCGCCGCCAGGCGTTTCTGAGATTCCGGGGCTTGAAGTCGCGGGAACGGTTGCCGCGCTGGGGGACGGATCAGCTCGTTTTGATGTGGGCAGCAAAGTGTGCGCCCTCGTCGCGGGTGGCGGTTACGCCGAATACTGCGTGGTGCATGAAAGCAATGCATTGCCGGCGCCGCATGGCCTCGGCATGGTGGAAGCTGCGGCCTTGCCAGAGACCTTCTTTACGGTCTGGACTAATGTTTTCCAGCGAGGAAAACTCAAGGGCGGCGAAACGATATTGATTCATGGCGGCTCCTCGGGCATCGGGACGACCGCGACAATGCTCTCCAAGGTATTTGGCGCCACCGTGCTGGTGACGGTAGGCTCGGAGGAAAAACGGGAGGCATGCCTGGCGCTGGGCGCAGATCTCGCCATCAATTACCGCACGCAGGATTTCGTTGAAGAAACGAAAAAATTTACCGGCGGCAGAGGGGTCGATGTCATTGTCGATATTATTGCTGGCGACTATGTCGCCAGGAACTATAGGGCGGCCGCGCTGAATGCCCGCATTCTTCAGATCGGGGTTCAGAATGGGCCAGTCCGGGAACTCAACCTGATGACCATGCTGGCCAAGCGTCTTACGCATATGGGGTCGACATTGCGATCCCGCAGCATTCCCGAGAAGGCACAGATCGCGCAGGAACTGGAACGCCAGGTCTGGCCTTTATTGAACAAGGGTAAATTAAAACCCCTGATATTCAAGGTGTTCAGGCTGGAGGACGCGGCCGGGGCCCACGCATTGATGGAATCCGGCTTGCATATAGGGAAAATTATACTGACGACCGCTGCTCATCACGCTTCAAATGCCAGCTAGAACAAATAATTTCCTCCTCATCCATCGCACTTCTTTCCAAAGCAATAGTCAAAATTATTATAGAGAGGGGGTTTTAAGAGGAGGTCATCATGAAAACGATGCTTGAGATTTTGATGACGGCACCACCGGAACAAGTGACGCGATGCAAAATTGCTTTGGTGGAGATTGCGCATGGCCACTGGGATGCCGCCGCCTCGACAATGGAAGATGCAATAGACGAATCTGAACCGGGTGAATGGGCGTTTGATTGCATGGAAATGCGGGATTTTTGCCTGACCATGGATAAAGTAAAATGTCAGGGACTTACTGGCATAGAAAGGGCAGGATCAGACAGGGTTTATTTAGTTGTCTGAAAGTGTAAGCCAGGGCTAAACGGATAAAATGGGTTCCGGTAATTTTTACCGGGAAAGGGGATTCTTCGGAATCTCTTTTTTTATCCGGATAGAAATCAGCAACGGCGACATATGGCGAATGTCTTGCCCCGCTAACTGCCGGTCGTCGAAATACGAAACTCGCGCACCATCTCCATCGTGCGTAATTTTTCCGCAAGGGCGGATGCGCTGCCGGGGTGGGTGGTTCGAATATCCATGCGATATTCGAATAATCCGGTTGGGGTGATGCGGTAACTTGTATTCGCAATCGCGAATCCATGATTAATCAGAATATTTCTGATCTCATTTTCCGGCATCACATTGTTTCGGTCGAAGCTGATGTGATATTGCGCGTACGACTGCAGCGGAACCCGGTCCTCAATCAGTTGAAACAGGGTGAGAATTCCAAGTGTAAGGATGGTCCCGACGATGGCAGGAAAATAAAATCCTATGCCCATCAGGATACCGATTCCAGCCGTGATCCAGATGGAAGCGGCAGTCGTCAATCCGCGAATACTCAAGCCTTCCTTGAAAATCACTCCAGCGCCCAGAAAACCTATGCCTGTCATGATTCCTTGGGCCATTCGGGTTGGATCCGTCCGCACGCTTCCAGGCGGCATGCCGGGAAGCCACGTCCATTCATATAGCGCCACCAGCATCAGCAGGCTGGATGCCAGGCATACAAGGGCATGAGTCCGGAAACCGGCCGGATGGCCATGCAGGCTCCTCTCGAAGCCGATGATCCCACCCGCAATGAGTGCCCCTACCAGATTGAGGGTAATTATAGAATAGTCGGCACTCATATCCACCTCCGAGATCGGGCCCCGGGGCCCGTCTGCCGCAATAAAACGCCGGGCGCCGGATAAGCATTACTTGCCCGGCAGCCTTTCTATTTTTCTACCGGACAGCAGGAGGATTCCCACAAATTTTTTTTCTATCGAGGTTATGCAGCGCCGCCACTGGCGCTGATGTTCTGTCCCGTAACCCAGCCTGCTTCGTCGCCAACCAAGAAAAGCACCACTCCGGCGATATCTTCCGGCTCGCCAACACGGCCAATAAAGGACATGTTCGCCATGCGTTTGATTGTTTCCTCGCTCTTGCCGGCGGTAAACATTTCCGTATTCACCGGTCCCGGCGAAACAATATTGGCGGTAATGCCACGCTCGCCCTGTTCTCTCGCGAAGACACGCGTCAATTGCTCCACGGCGCCTTTGCTGGCTGCGTAAGCACCATAATTCGGCAGCATCAGCCGGGTGACGGTACTGGACAGGCTGACCACCCGGCCGCCATCCGCAAGCCGAGTCGAGGCTTCACGCAAAGCATAAAAAACACTCTTGACGTTGACGTTCAAAATCCGGTCGAAATCTTCGTCGCTGATCTTGGCAATGTTCCTGGAAATAAGCACGCCCGCATTGTTGACGAGAATATCCACACGGTTGAAGCGTGCGATAGCCCCATCGAAAAGTTTGTGCATTTCAGCCGAATTGCTGACATCCGCCCTGACCGGAAGCGACTCGCCCCCTGCTTCCGCTATTGCGGCGCAAACGGCCTCGGCGGCCTTCTGGCTGCCAAGGTAGTTGACCACAACCTTCGCGCCCGCACCGGCCAGCGTGCGCGCAATTTCGGCGCCGATGCCACGTGACGAGCCGGTGATAATGGCAACTTTATCCTGAAGTGATTTCTTCATTTCAGTGACTTCTGATGGCATGTCGCGTAACGGCAGTTGCTTGATCGGCTATGCAGATTGTTTCTTCGCAATCTCGGCCACATGTCTTCCCTGAAAACGGGCAATTTTCAGCTCATTTTCCGAAGGCTGGCGACTGCCGTCACCGCCAGCCAGCGTCCCCGCCCCGTAGGGCGATCCACCGGTAATTTCGCCCATGTTGAGCAATTCCTGGCAGGTATAGGGAACGCCCACGATGATCATGCCCTGATGCAGCAAGGTGCTATGGAAAGAAGTAATCGTGGTTTCATGCCCGCCATGCTGCGTGGCCGTGGAGGTGAACACACTGGCGACCTTGCCGGCCAGCCCGCCACTCAACCACAACCGGCCGGTCTGGTCGAGAAAATTGCGCATCTGCGCACACATATTGCCGAAACGAGTGGGCGTGCCGAAGATGATGGCATCGTAGGTTGGCAATTCGTCCACCGTTGCGATGGGCGCCGCCTGGTCGAGCTTGGCGCCCGCTTTACGCGCCACCTCTTCCGGCACCAGATCGGGGACGCGCTTGATGATAACCCCTGCCCCTTCGACGCTGCGCGCGCCTTCGGCTACCGCTCCCGCCATGGTCTCGACATGGCCATACATGCTGTAATAAAGAACGAGAATTTTTGTCATGCCATGCCTCATTTTTAAAATGTACTGATGCACCGAGAATAATATGAGAAATGAGATATCAGGAGAGATTCTCCGCAAAGCTCAGTTCCACGCCGTTTCCCGCCGGATCCTTAAAGAACAGTTGAGCAATCCCCATCGAGGGTACCTGGCCCGCCGTATAGCTAATATTGTGCCGTTTCAGGCGTGCCTCCATTTCCGCGCGGTTGGTGCAAGTAAACGCCACGTGATCGAAAGTGGTGGCGGTATGCGTGAGGCGCGTTTCATCCGCCCGTGCCTGGCTCAGGTGAAGAACGCATTGATTACCGGCGTAAAGCCAGTAGCCAGGGGTCCCGAGATCTGGCCGCTGGCCTTGGTCAAGGCCCACAATGCCACAGTAGAATGCTTTGAGCTCATCCATGAGATCACGCGGGGCGCGCAGATTGAAGTGGTTGAAACCAATCGTAGTCATGGGGATGCTCGATAGTCGTCTAAGACAGGCTAGTCATTCCTTTGCATAATACGAACCATTCCCTGTTTGCTCATGCAGGATGGGTGGCCGCCTTGCTCCCCCTTCCCATGAAATCAGCCAGGCATAATTCATTATTCCCTGGCTCCGCTGTTTTTCAGCAATTCAGCGGTGTCATGATGCTGCCTGGCAACCGCCCATTTCAGGGCGGTTCCGCCCGACTCATTGCTGATATTGGGATTTGCGCCATTTCTCAGCAGAATCTTGATGGTGTCGGAGTGATTGCCTCTGGCTGCCATCATGAGTGGCGTCGTTCCATTATCCGATGTCGAGTCAATCGGCACGCCTCCATCCAATAATAACTGGACAATTTTCGGGTGCCCGCCAGTCGCGGCATACAACAAGGGATTCCATCCAGGATGTTTGATCTCCGCGCCCTTGACATAAAGTTTCTCCACGATATCGTGAAGGCCTTTGTAGCTGGCAAGCATGATGGCGGTTTCACCATACTTGTTGCGCAGATTGAGCCTTGCGCCGGCGTCGATCAAAAGATCGACCAGCTTGGCATTTTTATGCCGGATGGCAACCATCAGCAACGTATTCCCTCTTTCATCCGGCGTGTTGGGATCAGCGCCCTGGGCCAGCAATTTAGCTACGTCCGCAGTATGATCGTTTTCCACTGCCGAACGTAAATCTTCATAGACCCCCGCCACGGCAATGGGCGGCTGGCATAAACTGGCAGCGAGCAGAAGGCAGGCCAGGGAAAAGGATTTTTTTGACATGTGCATTTTCAGGCGGCTTTGAAAAGTTTAAAAAAATTAGCTGTCGTGGCGGTGGCGACCTCATCCACGCTGATACCGCGCAACACCGCTATCTCTTCCGCAACGTACCGAACAAAGGCGGGTTGATTCATTTTTCCGCGATGAGGTACGGGCGCAAGATAAGGCGAATCGGTTTCTATCAGCATTCTCTCCAATTTGATTCTTTTGGCAACATCCTTGAGCGCGAGGGCATTCTTGAAAGTAACAATACCCGAAAAAGAAATATAGAAATTCATTTCCATCGCTTGTTGCGCCACTTCCCAGCTTTCCGTAAAGCAATGCATTACCCCGCCGACGCTATCCGCGCCCTCCTCCGCCATGATCCGCAGTGTATCCGCCGCGGCTTCGCGGGTGTGTATGATGAGCGGCTTGCCACATTGCCGTGCCGCGCGGATATGTTGACGGAAGCGTTCCCGCTGCCACTCCAGATCACCTTTCAGGCGAAAGTAATCCAGTCCGGTTTCGCCGATGGAGACGACTTTGGGATGATCAGCCAGAGACACCAGTTGCGCCGCCTGTGGCTCGGCCAGGTTTTCATAATCGGGATGGACGCCGACAGAGGCAAACAGGTTGGAATGGGCTTCTGCCAGCGCAAGCACGCGGGGGAAATCTTCCAGATTAACGCTCACGCAAAGGGCGTGGCTGACGTTACTGTCCCGCATTCCATCCAGCAACTCGTTGAGGTTGCCGGCAAGATCCGGAAAATCGAGATGGCAGTGGGAATCAACAAACATGGTTCACCCTAAGCAAATGTCGCAAGTATCCAATGGTACCAGGTAGCTGACGCATTTCCCCTTAGGCAATATATCCCTCAATCAATGCGCCTGCTTCGGCCGGGAGCTGGGGGCAATCGATATCATGTAGGAAACAGCATTTCCTCCAGAAATAACCTGGGGTTAAGCAGATGGCGCGCCAGCCATTGTGTCGCATTCCGATTGAATAGACTCGTTTGCGCTGCTTTCATGACGCTTAACACATTAAGTCATTATCCCATTATCTAGTACATATGAAAGGAAAATCCGACGCAACTCACACTCCAAAAACTTCATCCCATTTAGAGGCATTGAGTGTCGATTTTTCTTACACTTCACTTAAGAATCGATGTAAAGAAGTCATATCGTTTCCTGAGATTATATGTAACCAATTGTTTGTAATAATATTGAACTCAGCTTCTACTCTCGGCACGAAAATTGCTTAAGAAACAGCCGCCGGTTTAATCCAGCTTTCGCGAAAAAATCGGCAGCAAAAATTTTTATTACTTAAAGGTGATTTAATGAAAAACAAAAAAAATGTAATCCCCGTACTCCTTGCCGCATTATTGTATGGTTTATCAAATGTAGTTTCGGCGGGCCCCGTAATTATTGCCGGGACCGACGCTGATGATCATGGCTCTGCTAATGCTACCACCAACTTTACCGGCTGGTTGTTTATGCAGAAAGCTTTTGAGAACTTGGCGCCCGCCGTTACTAACGGCGATCTTACCGTCACCTGTATCGGTTGTAATTTGGGTGGCGCGCTTTCTGCGTTTAACTCGGCGACCACAAAATCGAGTCTGGATGGAACATGGAATTTTGCTGCGCTGACGAGCCTTCCCGATATCACCAATTTCTTCAATGGAACTGGCGCCACTAACGTTAATAATACCGGTATCATCTATATGCCGACTGTCAGCGGTAACGTGTCAGGCGGCATTACTGACGCCCAACTCAGCATTGTTAACAGCAATTCTGCCGTTCTTAACAATTTTGTCGCCGGTGGGGGCGGACTTTTTACTCAGGAAGAGGCGAATTCCAGTATCGGTTACGGATGGCTTTCAGCGCTATTGCCCGGCTTGATTGTGCAAGGTGACAACGGTGGTCCTGGTTTCGACTCCGGCTCACTAACTATTACTCCTGCCGGCAATGCCGCCTTTCCCGGTTTGACGAACAGCGATGTGAGCAACGCAACACCTTGGCATGCCTGGTTCTCTGGCAACTTCGGTGGTTTGAGCACGCTGGTAACCGGCCCGATTTTCGATCCAACCGGTAACACTTTCCCGGGCGCGGTTGTAATTGGCGGGGGCAGCGGAACAATAATCCAATGCGGCGGGCCAGGTCAACCTCCGTGCGATAATACAGTTCCTGAGCCTGGTATGCTACCGTTGTTAGCGGTAGGTCTACTCGGACTGGTACATACCATACGTCGCAGATATAGTTAGAAGCATCTGATCTGTATAAAAAAGCCTTTCCGTACGGAAAGGCTTTTTTTTGGATACCTGGCTTGACCCACTGCTGTCCCACAAAACCGCTAAAAAAGGCCTGAATATCCTTTGTTGATTTACAATGAGTTTCTCGACAACTCTTTGAAAGACAAAGGAATCCAAGCCATGGCGCATTGTAATACAGTCTTCTTGCAACTGCTTAAAATTGTTGGCAGACATGAATTTGAAGCGATCGCTTCTTTGCATCACCAAGGCCAGAGGTTGCGCAAGACCAGCCGCTGGGCACAGTTTGTTGCCATGGTATTTGCACAGTTGAGCGGGCGGCAGAGTTTGCGTGATATTGAAACCAACCTGCAAGCACAACGCCAGCACAGCTATCACTTGGGCAGCGCGCCCATTTCCCGGTCCAGTCTGGCACGCCTGAATAACCAGCAACCCGCTAGTTGTTACGAAGCGCTGTTTTACCGTCTGTATGAGCGCTGCCTCAAGCGGGCACCCAAGCACGGCTTCCGCTTTAAGAATCCGCTTTATGCGCTGGATGCTTCTCTCATTGATCTATCGCTCAAGCTTTTTCCCTGGTCGCATTACGCGTTGGGAAAAGGCGCCATGAAGTTACAGGTTGGACTGGATTTAAGAGGCAATCTGCCCGCATTTGCCACCCTCACGGAAAGCAGGAAGGCGGATAGCGAGTGCGCCAAACTGCTTGCCTTGCCCAAAGGCAGTATTGTGGTATGTGATCGCGGCTACAATGATTATTCCTGGTACAAGTTACTGACCGGGCAGGGGGTCTTTTACGTCACCCGACAACGGGGCAACGCCACTTATGAAGTTATTGAACGGTGTGCCGTTCCTGTTCATTCGAGCGTCATCAGTGATGCAGTCATTCGCTTCAATTCGTACCGCTCGTGCCAGAAGGAGCTGCCCAACGTGCGCCAAGTGGTCTACCAGGATGCGCAAACACAACGGGAATACATCTTTATCACCAACCATTTCAAGCTGTCCGCGCAAACCATTGCTGCCATTTATAAGCAGCGCTGGCAAGTGGAGTTGTTTTTTAAATGGATCAAGCAAAATCTCAAGATCAAATCGTTTTTGGGCACCAGCAAAAATGCCGTGATGACCCAAATCTGGATTGCCATGTGCGTCTATTTGCTGTTGGCATTCATCAAATTCAGTCATCAAGTGGCAATATCTCAGCAACAAATCCTGAGGCTGCTCGCACTTAACCTGTTTGCAAAACGGGACCTGATTAGGCTGATCAAGACTGAACCGCCGCCGGGTGATCATCAACCCATCCAGGGAGCTTTATGGTAATGACAAATTGTGGGACAGCAGTGGGCTTGACCCCTTTCTCAAGGTATAAATCGTCTTCAGTCCTCCCTGAACAATTCGATTTTCAGGCATAGGCGGGCATAAAGGGAGATTGGTTTTATTATCATCTGCAGGTTGTCAATACAGCCGCACAAAAGTTTGGGCGAGAAGAAGCCGCAGCTTCCTCAGAATCATCCGCAGGTTATGTCCGCAACCGCAGAGCAAGGCATGAAAGACGTCGCCTGTTGTACCTTTCAACCAGTTTCCGCGCAGGCGGCCATCGTTTTTCATGTGCCCGCTCATAGGTTCGATGGCGCTACGCCGCCGAATGTCCCGCTTCAGCCGTGCGGTGATGCCGCGCTTAAGCTTGCGGTGGTAGAGTTTGACCCCGGCTGAGGGTTGCACCGCGATAGCCCAGATCCACCAACACTTCCTTCGGCTGGCGCTGTGCCAGGATTTCCACGTGCAAGGTATGCCCGTCGTAGGGATTGCCCCGCAAGCTACGCATGCCGACCACCAATCCTTCCCTGTATGTCGTCCACGGAAACCTTCACCACCAGGCGGGGGCCGTCGCGGGACGACCCCGATGCGATGGAAAAAAACCGGCCCATTCGTGCTCAAACTCTGACAAGTCAATGTGCTGCGCGAGTTGCGCCAAAGGATGGCTTGGGTTGACCAGTTCGTTCAGACGTTGGCGGAATAGGTCATTACTCGATAGCGTATTCGGCTTTGGTCCCATGTATCCCTCGCTAAATTTGCAAGAAATTACACTAATTTTACCGGAAACTGCCAGATCCAGCTGCTACAATTCACCAATTAATCTAGCATAATCAGCTTATTATGCATTGTTCAGACCCGATTCTTTAATCCGGCAGTGCCGGATGGTTGAATACATCCCTCAGTCACCACGCCTGCTTCGGGCGGAAGATGCGGGAGCAATCGATATTACGTAGGAAAACAGCATTTCCTCCAGAAATAATCTGGAGTTAAGCGGATGATGCGCCAAGCGTTGTCTTGCATTCAAGGTGCGCAAATAAGCCGCCAGTGCGCGCGTATCGATCCCCGATGCCAGTGATTTGATGGTGGTGATCATATTCAGATGGTAGCGAACTTTTCCCGTGGTGCAAAAACTCATTAAGTCATAGCACCATTTCTGCAGCCAATTGACCAGTGTGGACAAATCCAGTTTTTGCATTTCCTCAGCCAGCACGACGGGGTTAAAGTTGCCCGGCACGCTGATTTGCCTGATGAATGCCTCATGCCGTGCAAGATAATCGTCGTTGGTGTATTGCAGCGCGGCCAGTGGTGCATAGCCCGAGGAAGCAAGGCACGTCGCCGGGTCCTTGACTCCCTGCTGCGCAAGCCAGGCAGCTGCGGTAACGGCGTCAGGCGCTGGCATGGGAATCTGGCGGCAGCGGCTGCGCAAGGTCGGCAGCAAATGCTGAGCATGGTGCGTCACCAGGATGAACAATGTCAGCGGCGGCGGCTCTTCCAGATTCTTCAGCAAGGCGTTGGCAGCAGCTGGATTCATCGTTTCCGCAGGATGAAAAAGGATGATTTTGTAGCCATTCTGGTGGCTGGATATATTAATAAAATCGGCAACAGAGCGAACTTGCGCAACACTGATTTGCTTGCTGGGTTTCTTCCTGGATTTCGTACTGCCGGATTCTCCGGTGGAATCCGGGAGGAATTCCATTTCAGCGCCAGTTTCCATATCCGTGCCATCTTCACTTGAACCGCCATCGGACGATCCCGCCATCGCCGTCATCGCTTCCGGTTCAATCAGGCGAAAATCCGGATGACTTCCCTGTTCGAACCACATGCAGCTTTGGCAATTCCCGCACGCATACCCTTCAATCGAAGGCTTCTCGCATAGCCAGAATTTAGCGAGCTGGCGAGCGAATGCAAGCTTGCCTATACCTTGCCTGCCCCTCAGCAATAAAGCATGACCCAAGGATGCGCTGTCTTGCGTCAATATCCGCCACGTCTCATTTTGCCAAGAATAGATATTATTCATTAACAAATACAAATAGATGAAATGATTTTATCAAGTGATTCCTTAACTTCTTCGAGAGGCTGGTTTGCATCGATCACGACGATGCGCCGGGGAAATTTATGTGCCCTTTCCAAGTAAGCGTCTCGTACTTGCCGAAAAAATGCATCCTGTTCTTTTTCGAACCGGTCAGGCGGCTTGATGGCATTTATCCGCTGCCTGCCTACTTCGACCATCACATCGAAATAAAGTGTGAGGTCAGGTTGAAATTCTCCCTGCACCCATTGTTCCAGACTGTCGAGCTTCTGCATTGCCAGGCCTCTACCCCCTCCCTGGTATGCAAAGCTCGCATCGGTGAAACGGTCAGAAATCACCCAGTCGCCCCGAGCCAGCGCCGGCAGTATAACCTTGTCCAAGTGCTCCCGCCGCGCCGCGAACATCAGCAGCGCCTCCGTTTCTGCGTGCATAGTCCCATTATCGTCGAGCAAGAGTTCGCGTAACGCCTCACCCAGAGGGGTACCCCCCGGTTCGCGTGTCACGATTATGGTTTTCCCCCTGCTCCGTAGCTCCTTTTCAAGCCAGCGAAGGTGGGTGCTTTTGCCCGCGCCGTCTATGCCTTCAAGCGTAATGAATTTTCCGGGAGTCATATTTGTAACGCAGTTTAGCTTATACTCGAAAGCGGTAATCGGTTCCCGCTGTAAATCCAATGCGGGGAAATGACACCAGATTATAATTGAAAAGTGGCGACCATTGCCGTTGCCATGGGCTTACAACGCGTTTTCACAGAAACACAAGGATATTCAGGATCTAACCATGACTTACAATCTTAGAAGCTTACGGGTCCGGCACATTGGTTTAAGGGTGCTGGTGCTGGCGTTATTTATATCCAGTATCGGAGTATCCACTGCTTATGCCGGGCAAACCGAATCACGCGCAGCGGCGAAGGGGGCATCCGGGTCATCCCGCTCTGCCGAGGAATCCATGACAGATTTCGAGAAGATGGAGCTGTACTATCGGCGTTATAGCGCTGCCGCCAATAATATGGCTGAATTAGTCAAGCAATTGAACCTGAAAATTCAGGATGTCTCCCTGGCTGCCAAGACTGTTGAAGCAAAAAGCAGCTCGCATAATAAGCGCCTGCTTGAAGAAAAATTACGCCATCTGGAAAGTGCGCGCATATCTACCGGCCATCAGTATGCACAGCTACAATCGCAGATGCAAAATGAATACCGTAGCTACACTGCCATTAGCAGCAATCTGAAGACCCGGTACGACCCAGCCGGTGATTCAGGCACCGTGCCGAAAACCGTCACGGAGACGAAGGTCCAGACCCCGAAGGCTAAAGATGCAAGGGCCTGGGATTCCAAGAGTGGCGATATGAAGGCCAGCGAGATCAAGATCCAGGAACCTCCGATCGAAGATTTTCACGTTAGCGATCCGAAAGTCATGAACCTGGACACAAAAGAACTCAGGGCGAGACGCGATGCGGGTAAAAATTTGAATTCAGGACAAACTACGGCTCCACCCCCTGCTTCAGAACCGGTTCTAAGCCCCGTCCGTTAAATCACTATCATCCGGAAGCCAGCTGCCCGCTGGATCAATTATGTTACCGGGTAATGCCCCAAACTTCAGCCAGCCTCGCGTCGCGGCCACAGTTGCTGCGGTAGTATGAATAGCGGATGGGGTTCTTGATATAGTAGTCCTGATGGTACTCTTCCGCCGGATAAAACGTTGTAGCGGGTAATACTTCGGTTACGATGGGTTGTTTAAAACGGCCGGAAGCTGCGAGCGCTGCCCTGGATGCTTCAGCTTGCCGCTGCTGATCGGCATCGTGATAGAAAATCGCACTGCGATACTGGGAACCGTCATCGCAGAATTGGCGGTTGGGCGTAAGTGGATCGATGGTCGGCCAGAATGCCGTTAATAGCTTGGAGAAACTGGTTTTTGCCGGATCAAAACGCACCTGCACTGCTTCGATATGCCCGGTTTTACCTCGTGATACCTGTTTATAGGTCGGATTAATGGTTTTGCCGCCAATATAGCCCGATGTAGTGGATATCACACCCGGCACTTTGTCGAAATCCGCTTCCGTACACCAGAAACACCCCCCGGCAAAAGTGGCGATACCGGCCGGCGATCCGGCGGGAAGATCAGTGCCTGCAAGCTTACCGCTTATATTCGTACGCGTATCCGGTTGCCCGCATGCTGCCAACACGGCGATCAATATCGCCAGCGGCAGCAGCATGCCGCCGCACCTGGAGCGGATGGATTGAAAAAGAGCGGGATGATGGCAAACGTGGGGAATCTGATCGCCCATGATCAGCTCCTGAGTGCGGGTAGTTGCGCGCCCCTTAATACAAATTTAAGGGCGACCCCGTTATTGCACCAGCGCTCGCCGCGAGGAAGCGGCCCATCCTTGAACACATGACCCTGATGGCCACCGCAACGCGCACAGTGGTATTCAGTGCGCGGCAAAATCATCTTGAAATCGCGCGCCGTGCCAATATGCCCTGTAATGGGCTGCGTGAAACTGGGCCATCCCGTGCCGCTTTCGTATTTGTTTGCGCTATCGAACAGTGGCAGGTAGCACGCGGCGCAGAGGTAAGTGCCTTTGCGATCCTCCTTATTCAGTGCGCTGCTCCCCGGCGGCTCGGTATCTTCTTCAAACAGGACCTGATAGGCTGCGGGAGAAACCAGTCCGCGCCATTCTTCATGCGGCTTGTTCAAGGGTTTAATGGTGATGGTGCTGGAAATGTCCGCCGCTGTTTTGCTGCGGGAGCATGCCGAAATTAAGGGCAGCGCGGCCAGCGTGGCGAAACTTTGAAGTACGGCGCGTCTATTCATGAGTCCTCCTCACACACGACTCCCTTATGGCCTTCCGATTATTATCAGAGACTTTGACTGTTGACGAAGCGGTATGCTTCTTGGGAAACTCCCTCCGCCGCAAAGCTTGAATACGATTTCAGAATACCCTTTTTTTAACGTCGACAACAAACAAAATTATCCGTCCTGGATTTTTTTTGAGCTTTCTTCCTATTTCACAAAATCTTGATAAAAAAAGCACTAATTAATGATATTTATTATGCTATAGAGAAAATAGGAATATTTATCCAAAAGAAGATGCTCCGTAATTTGCAAAGTATTATCGCTGCGAACTGCGGGCCATAAAGTTTCCTGGCTCGCGTCAGGAAAGAGGATAAAGAATCCGACTACCACCGGGAAGGGAGAACCTGCACGTGGCATTGAAATTCTTGTAAATTATTTCAGGAGAAACATCATGCGACATACCCGATCCCGTCTACCTTCATTTACCGCAGGCATAGTTTTCGCACTCCTATCCGTCCCGGTTTGGGCTGTTCCCTTTACGCCGACCAATCTCGTAACCGATGATCCCGCCGCCAATCCCGGCCAAATCACCGATCCCGGACTCAAGAATGCATGGGGGTTATCGTTTGCCCCGACAGGTCCATTTTGGGTTTCATCGAATCATACGGGCACATCCCCCCTGTACAGGGTTAATCCGGCAGACCAGACAACCATCCAGCAGGCGCTGACTGTTGCGGCCGGTAACGGTGTAACCGGGCAAGTCTTCAACAGTGGCACATCGTTTAACGGTAATCGATTCCTGTTCGTGAGTGAAACCGGCAGTGTTACCGGTTGGCGTCCCGCATTGGGTACTACCGGTCTGGTACCCGCCGAAACCATCGTTCCGCCTTCGGCGGCAAATAGCTATAAGGGTGTAGCGATTGGCAGCGTTTCAGGAAACGACTATCTCTATGCCGCCAACTTCAAAACCGGCGCAATAGATGTCTATAAAGGTAACGCCGCGGCGCCAAATTTGACCGGAACGTTTATCGATCCGGGGATTCCGGATGGATACGCTCCTTTCAATGTCCAGAATCTTAACGGATCACTTTACGTCGCTTATGCTCAGCAGGATACTGCCAAGGAGGATGAGGTTGCCGGACTCGGATTGGGTTTTGTCGACAAATTCAACTTGAATGGAGTCTTTGAGGGGCGGGTCGCATCAAATGGCACCCTGAATGCACCGTGGGGGCTGGCGGTTGCGCCTTCTTCTTTTGGCGCCATGGCAGGTGACTTGCTGGTGGGTAATTTCGGCGATGGCCACATCAATATTTATGATTCATCAAATAATTCCTATCTGGGTCAAGTACTGGGCGCCAATAATCTACCGGTTGTAATCGATGGTTTATGGGCAATATCACCTGGAAACGGCGTATTGGCGGGAAGCAGCAACCTGTTGTATTTTACCGCGGGACCCAACGATGAGGCCCACGGGGTATTAGGTGTCCTGACTCCGGTGCCGGAACCATCGGCCTATGCGATGATGCTTGCCGGACTGGTAACCCTGGGGCTGCTGATCAGACGCCGCGCCTTGTGGATAGAAACGGAAAATCCTGCATAAATAATCATATGGTATAATGCGGCACCCCGAGCAGAAAGGAAAATCGAGGCTGCGCATTGCACTTGACTTTATTTTTTAAAGGCTTATCATATAAATCGTTGGATGAGTAGTTCCTCTCCTTTGTAAGTGGAAACTATAAACCCGAAGCCGTTCATACGGCTTCGGGTTTTTTTTATATCTAACGGAGCATAAACGGAGGATGATTCTTAGGACTGACCGCGCACACGGTTTCAGTCCATTAGGTATCGACAGAAGTATTGTCGCGTTTTGGGTTATTTACGATGTCCGAGCACCAGACCCACTATTTCCACCCCAATACCGAGGGCAAAAAGAAGTATGCCGATCCAGATGTTTTCGGGTGCCAGAAACATCAGCACGCCACCCAGAATAAGCAGTGAGACGGACAAGATTCGTTTTGTGCGAGGGTTCCTGATCATGGCTGCAAAGACCCTTTTAAGCGTAAGCAATCTAACTATAGCCCTGAATCGAAAAAATACCACGAAAAAAGTAGCTATCATCTTCCTCTGCACTGACCAATGAGGGCACGCGCCTGGGCAGACAAGCACGGCGATGATTACGCTCAGCGGCACCCAACCTCCCGGATATCCGTCGAAATAGAAGCATCATGAGAAGACCTTCCGCCATTCCCGTCCCGGATATCGCATGGCGCCTGGCCAATCTGCCAAAGCCGGTTTATCCGGGAGATCTCCCTGTGGTGGCGCGGCGTGACGAGCTCATGCGTGCGATTCGGGGGAACCAGGTGGTGATCGTGTGCGGCGAGACAGGTTCAGGCAAGACGACGCAGTTGCCAAAAATCTGTCTCGAACTCGGGCGCGGGGTGGCGGGGATGATCGGGCATACGCAGCCTCGGCGCATCGCGGCGCATACGGTAGCGGTGCGGATTGCTTCCGAGCTCAAGAGTCCACTGGGCCATGCGGTGGGTTACAAGGTGCGTTTTTCCGACAAGATAAGCTCGGGCACTTATATCAAGCTCATGACCGACGGCATTCTGCTGGCGGAAACTCAGGGCGACCCTTCCCTGCTCGCCTACGACACCATCATTATCGATGAGGCGCATGAGCGCAGTCTGAATATCGATTTTCTGCTCGGTTATCTCAAGCAATTGCTGCCCAGGCGTCCGGAGCTGAAGCTGATTGTCACTTCCGCCACCATCAACGCGCAGCGTTTTTCGGCCCATTTTAATGATGCGCCGGTTATCGAGGTGTCAGGCCGAATGTATCCAGTGGAAGTGCGTTATCACGCCGTCGGACCGGATCAAAATAAAACCAGGGATGAAGACAAGGAAGATGAAGGCGATCTTGAGCAGGCCATTCTTGATGCGGTGGACGAAACCAGTCGTTCGGGCGCGGGTGATGTTCTGATCTTTCTCCCTGGCGAGCGCGAAATACGGGAGACCGCCGAGGCATTGCGCAAGCATGCGTTCAACAGGCTCGGTCACGGTGCAGGCGCGGGCGCCGACATTCTGCCGCTATTCGCGCGTCTGTCATACGTTGAGCAGGAGCGCGTGTTCAAGCCCTGTGGCTCCAACGTGAGACGTATCGTGCTGGCTACCAATGTGGCGGAGACCTCGCTTACGGTACCCGGCATTCGCTATGTGATCGACACGGGATTGGCGCGTCTTAATCGGTACAGTTTCCGCAACAAAGTGGAACAGTTGCAGGTGGAAAAGATCTCGCGCGCTTCCGCCAACCAGCGAGCGGGGCGTTGCGGACGGGTGATGAGCGGGATATGTATCCGTCTTTATACGGAAGAAGATTATCTGGCTCGTCCGGAATTTACCGACCCGGAAATTTTGCGCTCGTCGCTGGCGGCCGTGATTTTGCGCATGAAGTCTCTAAAAATCGGTGAAGTGGAGAATTTCCCGTTCTTGGAACCCCCTCTTCCGCGCATGATCGCGGACGGTTACCAACTGCTGGCGGAGCTTGGCGCGGTGGACGACACGGTGGACAGCGGTAAGACGCTAACCAGCATAGGCTGGCGGCTGGCGAAATTTCCGATTGATCCCAAAATAGCACGCATGATATTGGCCGCCAAGGAAGAGAACTGCCTGAGTGAAGTGCTCATTATCGCTTCCGCCTTGAGCGTACAAGAACCGCGTGATCGGCCATTTGAGCGGCAGGAAGCGGCGGATCGGGCACATCAACGCTTTCAGGATGAGCGCTCCGATTTTCTGGGCTACCTGAAGCTGTGGGATTTCTATGACGAGTTATTGAAGCATAAAAAATCCGGCCGCAAGCTGATGGCGCAATGCCAGGAGAATTTTTTGTCCCATCGCAGGATGCGCGAATGGCGTGAAATTCACGGCCAATTGCAAGCGCTGGTAATGGAAACAGGATTCAGGCCCAATCAGATTCCCGCCGGTTACGATGAAATTCACCGCGCGCTTCTGGCGGGGCTGCTCGGCAATATCGGTTTCAAGACCGAGGAGGATGGCGAGTATCTAGGTGCGCGCGGGATCAAGTTTTCCATTTTCCCCGGCTCAGTGCTGAAGAAAACCAAGCCAAAATGGGTGGTAGCCGCGGAGCTGACCGAAACCACGAAGCTCTACGGCCGCTACGTGGCAAAAATCGACCCGCTCTGGGTGGAAAGAATCGCGGGCAGGTTATGCAGGAAGCACACCTTCGATCCGCATTGGGAAAAACAGCCGGCGCAGGTAGCGGCCTATGAACGGGTGACCTTGTACGGCCTCACGGTGGTGCCGAAGCGGCGGGTTTATTACGGGACGATCAATCCGAAAGAAGCACGTGAAATTTTTATCCGTTCGGCGCTGGCGGCGGGCGAATACGTCACCCAGGCACCGTTCTTCGAGCATAACCGCAAGCTGATCGCCACCGTGGAAGCGCTGGAACACAAGGCTCGGCGCCAGGATGTACTGGTGGACGAAGAGGAAATTTTCTCCTTTTACGACGCCATTGTCCCGGATGGCATCTGCAATGGCGCGGAATTCGAGAAATGGCGCAGGCAGGCGGAGCGGGACAACCCGCGCCTGCTTTATCTTACCCGGGAATACCTGATGCGCCATGCGGCGAATAGCATCACCAGGGAGCAGTATCCTGACAGCATAGTTGTGGATGGGATCGATCTGCCGGATGGGGTGGCGCTGCCGCTAGCCTATCGGTTCGATCCGGGACACATACTGGACGGCGTTACCGTGACCGTGCCGTTGCCGCTGCTCAATAAGCTGGATACGGCGCGGTTCGACAGGCTGGTTCCCGGATTGATCCGCGAGAAGATTACCTGGTATTTGAAGGCGCTTCCCAAGCAGATACGCCGCCACGTGGTACCGATGCCGGAGTTTGTAACCAGGTTTCTGGAAAATGAGGAGTCAAGCATTACCGCATCACTTCCATCCCCGCTCCTGCCCATACCCCTGACCGATGCGTTATCCCGATTTGTTCAGGCCAAAACCAGGGTTGCCGTTCCGCAAGATGCGTGGCGGGACGAAAAACCGCCGCCTCATTTGCTGATGAATTACAAAATCGTCGACGATGCGGGGCAGGAGTTGGCGATAAGCCGCGATCTCCCGCAACTCAAGGCGAAGCTCGGCCAGGCGGCGCAATTGACATTCTCAAGGGTGGATTCGGGAGAGCGCCCTCCTATCGAACGCGACGATGTGAAATGCTGGGATTTCGGCGATTTGCCCGAAGAGATCGCTTTTACGCGCGCAGGTAAAAAACTTACCGGCTACCCGGCGCTGGCGGAGCGTGAGGGAAAAGTGGCCATCCATTTATTCGATACGCGCGAGGCGGCTCAAGCAAGCATGCGCGGCGGGGTGCGGCAGCTGCTGCGGTTTGAGCTCAAGGAACAACTGAAGCAATTGGAAAGGAATCTGCCGGGACTGAACCAGGCGGCCTTGCAATTGCAAACCCTCATCAATCCCGGCACGCTCAAGGAAGACATGCTGAACGCTATCGTGGACCGTGCTTTCATTGCCGACGATATGCCGCCGCGTTGCGAAAAAGATTTCATCGCGCAGCGGCAGCGAGCAAGGGTGCGCCTACCCGCTGTGACCGAGGCCGTTGCGCGCATCGTGCAAACCGTCGCCAATGAGTGCCAGCCGTTGCTGATGAAATTGTCCATGGCTGGCAGGAGCTCCCCGAAATTGAAAGGTGACTTCACGGGACAATTGCGCGTGCAACTGGATAGGCTGGTTTATGGGGGATTTTTACGTACCACGCCATGGGACCGATTGAAGCATCTGCCACGTTATTTGAAAAGCATGGTTCTGCGCCTCGATAAATACTCCGCCAATCCGGAGCGTGAGGGCCGCCACGGCCCTGTTATCGCCGCGTTATGGAATCAATATGAGCAACGTTTGGAGCGGCATCGCAAGGCCGGAATCAACGACCCTAATCTCACCGAATTTCGCTGGCAGATCGAAGAACTGCAGGTCTCGCTGTTTGCACAGGAATTGAAGACGCCCTACCCTGTTTCCGTCAAGCGGCTGCAGAAATTATGGGAAGAAATACGAGCCTGAAAAGCACGCCGATATCCCGCCGGTATCCGATACGCTTCCGGTCTATCCAGGGTATTTCCAATAAACGAGTTTCCGGCAGGCGCCCTGCCCTTGTGTTTTGGTTAATATGATCCATGCTGCAATGGAGGTTCACGTATCGATTGAAATATCGATTAAAGCCGACGACTCAGGTAAGATTTACAGCGCTGCCGCATAACGAGCCGGGATGCCGGGAAGGAGGAAACAATGGCGGTTTATTTCAGTGGGCGAAAGAAAATTGGCGAGTTGTCCGTTGCGCTTGAATCTGGTCGAGCCAGGGTAGACTGCATGATTTTCGAGAGATGGATCGATATCGATAGCAGTACAACGGCACGATGCGGTGAGCAGGGGACATGCCAGGTCGCCAAGACCGAGGGAATCGCGGAAAAGGCCAGCCAAACCGTCGAACGATCTATCGGAACCTCGCTGGGTTTGGACGATATATTGAAATTAAAGGCCCAGATCAAAGATGTCTTTGGATACGAAGTCAACTGGAATCATAGCATCACTACGACAAAAACCTTCAATTTCGAGGCACCGGTATGCGGGCGATATTCACTGGTTGTTTATCAGCTCTTGCGGGAATACGAGCTGACCTATCTGAGGCAACGGCGCTGGACCTTCCGTCAGGATGCCTGGGACAAGAAGTGGAGCCGGACGATTCCGGAACATACCAATACGCATGACACGCTTCCCGATGTGGAAGAATTCGACGAAGCTTGTAAATTCCGGCCTGAATGCAAGAGCAAGGATACGATGCCCAATGCCTATGATGGGTTATTATGTTTCGATATGGGCAAGGCAAGCTTTCGTGTTCCTTATCGCCTGACATCCGATGGGTTCGAGGTTCAGATTCTGAAGAGACTCATTTCCTTCACCTTTACCGATTACCCGGCCGGTGTTCGAGGACTTGAACAGGGTTTGACGATCTCCTTGCCTGTTCAAATCATTCCTGAACCCCTTGTTTTTCTCTCTGATATCAAGGGTGAATATGTCGAGGCGCAGGTATTCAGATATATGGATCCAGACGAGGATCAGACCCGTTTTCCTGAGGAAGTTCTGACGGGCATTACGACCCTCAAAGGCGTTCTCGCTCTCACTGGACAGAAGTTCTAGGTGGGAGACTTAAGTACCTGCAGTTCATCCATTACATCGCGCTCTACACGATAGTTTGCCGTCAGATGATATTCGCTGGCTGGAGCAATTTCCACAATGTCCAGGTCGGCGTTGGCCGTTTCGACACACAGGAGACGCTCGTAATCGTCGTCCTTCAAGTCCCCCATTTCCGCCGATATTTTTGCCCATGGGTTCCACACCACTGCGGTATTGCTACCTCCAGACGTGATCCGGATCCTGCGGTCCAGCGCGACATCGTCGATCACCAGTTCGCCTTGTACGTTCCGGTAGATACGATCGACTTCCGCACCGATGGATACCGCACCGGTCTGTAGTTTGTAAGTGGCGTTATCGGCTTTATCCACGTATTCAAGTCCATCCAGTCCGAGAACAGCCACTTGATTGATATGCCCGACCTTGAAGTAGGTGTGAAATGCCTGTGTTATAAAGAACGGCCGCGTATCGGTGTTGCGCGTGATTAATTCTAGATTGAGCGATTCTCCGACCGTAATTTCCAGCGAAAGGTTGAACGAATGCCGCCAGATCGCTCTTGTTTCAGGCGTGTCGGCCAATCCCAGTGTAACGGTAGTATCGCCATCCGCAGCAATCCCGGTTCGCATCACATTCCAGAAGCGATTGCGCACAAAACCATGGGCAGGGCGGCCAAGGCCGTCCGGATCGGGTCCAAACCATGGCCAGCAAATCGGGACCCCGCCCTTGATGGCCTTGCCCGGCTGATAGTATGCAGTTTCACTGAGAAACAGAAGATTGTTCGAGTCATTGGCAGGCTGGAAAGAGAGAACCTGTCCTGCATAGACCGAGATAACGGCGCTGGCTTTGTCGTTATCGATTTTGATAAAGGGAAATCCGCCCGTACCTTCGACGAATTTAAGTTGATCACCAATTCCATGATCGGCATTCAGTTGTTCGATATTCATAAGATGGGTTCTTGGGTTCTGTTTGATTTATTCACTACGGGTACGGATGGGATGCCCGAGCTGGCAGCCCTGCTGGGAAGCTGGCATCATAACACCATGCGGGTTGCCGGGAAAAGCTTCGGAAGCCACGATGCGTGCCCGTAACGCAACGACCCCGCATTTTCGAAACCTGCTCTTCATCTTGCATGTTGTTGCGCCCTGCCCTGCATCCAAAAATTACATACTCCATTCCGTCCAGCTGCCGGATTCAGGATTATCGCAACAGAATCAGCCTGGGAATAGCATCCGCACCAGCCCATACGATAGCGTTTTGTCCGAATTCCTTGCCCAGCGCCCGTGACGTCTCCAGATCCAGGCCGAGCACAAGAAAACTTTTCTCCGCCGGCCATGCGCCGGATGGATCGTGGCTCTCTCCCTCAAATATCCATCCCGGGCGGGCTTTACGATCTAATTTATTGCGAAGACGCGCGCAAGCCATCAAATTTTTCTCATGGCTTTGCGGCACGCTATATGGGTTGCAGGCGGTAATAAAAGCCGCACATTTAAGTTTGGATGCAGTGAAAAGCCGCGATAGTGGCTCGGAATACTCGTCGATGCGCAGTATGACCGTTCCGGAACCGGATTCTGCCTTCAGTGCTGCCCGGTACTTGGTCGCGCGGTAGGCAGCTATCAGAGCTGGAGAAATTTCCGCTTGTATCAAAAACGCACTCCAGTCATGTTTAACAATTGTCAGGCCGGACTCATAGCCAATGCGGAAGGACGCCCATTCCATTATTTCCGGCAGTGATATTTCACGCCATTTACGCTATATCAGGCAAGATTTCGTATAACGTTACAAGGATTTCCTGCAGCAAAAACATCTGGCGGAATATCCCGGGTAACCACGCCGCCAGCCCCGATAGTTGTTCCCTTTCCTATCGTGACGCCGGGATTGATAATTACGCCACCGCAAATCCAGGCACTGTCCTCGATGAGGATGGGCTTGGCCGCTTCCAGACCTTTATTGCGTTCTTCCGCCGCCAATGGGTGCGTGGCGGTGTAGATCTCAACATTCGGTCCCAAAAATACATTGTTGCCTATGGTCACTTGCGCGCAATCCAGAATAATACAATTGAAATTAGCTGAAAAATTATCACCAATACGAATGTTATATCCGTAATCACAATAAAATGGCGGCTCGATTTCAGCCTGCCCGCCCAACGCGCGCCCAGCAGTTTCCGCAACATGACGGCACGCTTCCCGATTTCATCCGGAAGCGTGTCATTTGAATACTTTAAGCAATCTCCTGGCCCGTTTTCTTTCGTTACGAAGCAAATCATCGCTCGACCGGTACAATAGTCCGGCAATCATCTTGTCTTTTTCTGTCAGATGCGCCACTTTTAACCTCCGATCGATGTTTATCAAAAGAACTTGGCAAGTCAGACAAGCAATCGGGAGTATTTCTTTCACATCCCCATTTTTTTAGAAATCGTATCTTGGTTCAATGTTCAAAAAAATTTTGAGATCAATAAAATTTGAACCACTCTTGATGGTGTCAACCATCGTCAACTTGGGGGCGTTATATTCGCTAATAGCGCAAACAGAGCATTGATCCCTGTTAGTCCGGGTAATCGCTGCAGGAAGATAGCTATTCCCGCCAAAGATCGCGGATTGATTTAATTTAGTTGCATTGTGCAACCGATCCATTATACTTTTAATGTGCAACTAACCGTATATCCGGGGAGCAAACCTTATTTGATCCACGGACCGTTGAATATTTGAATTCCGGGCATCCAATACTATAAGATAGGAATTGTGTCCGTATATCGGAAAGTATGCCTATATCAGTCAAGGCAGGACAGTGAAATTGTGACGGTGAGTTCTTTTCATGGGATGAAACAGGATCCGGCTCAACCATAGTGTTTTTGCTGGCGTGGCTCAAGCGCACGAGTTCAATGCGCGGAGACCGGCAAACGTAGACCAGGAGGAGGAGTATCAATTATGATCAAGCAGGTGATGCAGGCCGGCGTACCGGTCTTTACCATCGTCATGGCGCTCTATTGCGGTGCCGCGGTTGCGCATGGAAAAGTGGCTATGGAAGAAGATACATGCATGCGCCGGCTCGGCGACAACAGCATGGTACATTTAAGTGCTTATCAGCCACAACATGAGCCAAGCGACCAGTATTGCACCGAGATACCCAAGGAAGGCAATACTTTTCTGGTGGTGGATCTCGTGGACCAGGCGCTGCGTGACATTCCGATAGGAATAAGGGTGGTAAAAGGAACCAGCGAGGTGGAAGACGAGACAGTGACGTATTTGCGTCCGAGCTATCACCCCGATGGAGTGATCAGGGGAGAAACCAGTCTGGACCAGGGACTCTACACGGTATTCATTACAGGAGAGTCTGTACCTCCCGTACATTACCAATATCCATTGCGGGTAAAGATGGTTAACTATGCGAATATTTTTCGTGCATCGATAGGGCCGCTGATAGCCATGCTGCTGTTGACCCTGTTTGCTTACAAGGTCATGAAATCGAAGCGCATGCAGAATTGGCGGTCTTCCCGCCGCTCGTAGGCTATTGAGGGCATGCCCAACCGTTGCCATTGCGTTGCGGACTTTCGAAGTTGATCGGTCTACAATTTTAGCCGTCCCGGCGACGGAGCCGGACAGGAGCGAAATCGCGGAGCAAAACCGCAGTGTCGGCGACTGCTTGGTAAAAAGGTCATGGGTAAAAAAAACAACGAAAAAAAAGCGAGCGAACCTCTGCCGGAGCTATCCAAAAAAGACTACGAGGATACGCTCTACAAACTTCAGGTTGAACTCGTCAAGCTGCAGCGGCATTTTATCAAGTGTGGCGACAAGATTCTGATCATCTTCGAGGGACGGGACGCAGCCGGCAAAGACGGCACCATCAAGCGCATCACCCAGCATCTGAGTCCGCGCGAAACACGTGTCGTGGCGCTTGGAAAACCTTCGGATCGGGATCGCAGTTCGTGGTATTTTCAGCGTTATACCCCATATCTGCCTGCCGCTCAGGAACTGGTATTATTCAACCGGAGCTGGTACAACCGGGCTGGAGTAGAGCCGGTAATGGGTTTTTGCACGGATGCCGAGTATAACGAATTCATGGCCTCGGTTCCGGAGTTCGAGCATATGGTGGTCCGCTCAGGCATTAAACTCCTGAAATACTATCTCGACATCAGCAAATCAGAGCAGGCAAAACGGCTGGATGATCGGAAGAACGACCCCCTCGCGCAATGGAAGATCAGCGCGCTTGATGAATATGCGATCAAGAAATGGAAGGAATACAGTCTGGCGCGCGACAAGATGCTTGCACATACACATAATCTTACCGCCCCGTGGACAATAGCCCGCGCAAACGATAAGCAGCTGGCGCGAATCAACATTATCAAGGATCTTCTCAACCGTCTTGACTATGAGAATAAAGACGAACGCCTGGTCATGCCGGACACACGCATCGTGATGGAGTTTAAAGTCTCCTTTATCGAAGACGGCGTGCTGGAGCCATAATGAAATCTCAATCCGGCGGTTGAGCACTTACTCACAGGGTGGAGTGCAGCGTTGCGACTCGCCCTGTACCCCAAAAACCGCACATCCCGCCTCGTCCAACCACAGGATTCAGGTGAAACCATGGTCAAACCGGGGCCTTTTCATGGTACCGGTGACACCCGAGGGCAATTCATCCCTCCTTCCTTGAGTAATATCGGGCGCCGCCCCCAGCCGATGGATTAATGCAACAACGTTGCGTTGATGATAATCTACCGATACGGCGGTGAACCATACAAGTGGAAAGCGATATTGGATGCGCCCAAAGCTTACCATTGCCGGTTTGGGCCTGGATTCCATGTCAGGCCGGAAATGGCGAAACCCATGGCCATACTATTATTTGAAGCGGGGCGAAAAATGAAGCAGGTATTCCATTTTCCAGGTCAGGCAATTCTCGCTGCCGTTATTGTAGTTGAATCCGCATTCCCCGTTTGGGCGCACGAGCCCGGTGCTCATGTACATGGCCGCGCCGCGCTGGAAATCGCTATCGACGGTGCGATGGTGCAGATCAACCTGAATAGCCCGCTGGATAATCTTTTGAGATTCGAGCATGCCCCGAGAAACGAAAAGGAACGTCAGACCGTCAAGGCCATGGCATCGAAGTTTAATCAGGCTGATAGCTTTTTCATTTTTACGCCGGCGGCTCGGTGCCGGGTAGAATCGACTCATCTGGCTTCACCTGTGCTTTCTCCGGATTTACTGGCAACCGCCTCTCAGGCTGGCAAAAGCGCTGACAAAAATGCCGGCAAAAACAGCGGTGCATCCGAGACTTCCCCATCAGCCTCGTCCGCCACCGATGGGCATGCCGAGCTGGAGGCCACCTGGCAATACCAGTGCGCGAAGCCACAGGCCCTGCAAGGCGTCGAGGTGAGACTATTCCAAATGTTTCCCCGCCTGCAACGCCTCGATGCCGCCGTAGCGGGCCCCAAGGGACAGTCGAGCGCAAAGCTATCGCCTGAATCCCCCCGGTTGAAGTGGTAGTACAGGGAGTGATCAGAACATGAGCCCGTTTGTGATCGACATTCAAAATCTGGTTTTCCAATGGCCGGGCAAGCATGGCTTCCGCCTATCGATCCCCCAATTTCTAGTGAGGCGTGGGGAACGTGTTTTTCTGCAAGGTGCGAGCGGTAGCGGCAAGAGTACCCTGCTGAGCCTGCTGGGCGGCGTGCTGCTGCCGCAGCCCTGCCATCTGCGCGTTCTCGATACCGACCTGACGGCGCTCACATCCAGTGCCCGCGACCGGTTCCGCGTGGATCATATCGGTTTCCTGTTTCAACAGTTTAACCTGGTGCCTTATTTATCCATGCGCGAGAACGTGCTTCTGCCCTGCCGGTTTTCCCAGCGCAGGCGGTGGCAAGCGCTTAAATCAGCCGCCTCGCTCGAACAATCGGCGGACCGGCTGCTGGGTCAATTGGGGCTGGATATGAACTTGGCACGACAACCCGTAACGGCATTATCGGTCGGTCAGCAGCAGCGTGTGGCGGCCGCCCGGGCGCTAATTGGCCACCCCGAGCTGATCATTGCCGATGAGCCGACTTCCTCGCTGGATGCGGCCCGGCAGGCGGAATTTCTTGATCTTCTGCTGGGCCGCTGCGATGATGAGAATGTCACGCTGATTTTTGTCAGCCATGACCAGCGACTGGGGTCGCATTTCAGCCGCACCGTCGATTTGCATGAATTGTGCGAAACAGCAACCCTCTGACCAATCGAATGGAGAAAAAAATGTCACTATCACATACTCGTAAGGTGCTGGCTATAACTGCTGTATTGGGTGTATTGATTAGCGCTGAGGGTACCGCGGGCGTTGATGCGATCATTAAAATTGATGGTTCCAGCACCATGTATCCCATCACCGAAGCGGTGGCAAAAAAATTCGAGGCAGCCCAAAAAGGCGCAATCAAGGTAACAGTCGCCATCTCGGGTACCGGCGGCGGTTTCATGAAATTCTGCGGTGGTGAGATAGACATCGTCAATGCCTCTCGCCCCATTCAGAGAAAGGAGATGAAGGCTTGCAGCAAGGCCGGTGTGAAGTACGTCGAATTGCCGGTGGCATTTGATGCATTAACCGTGGTGGTGAATCCGGGCAATACCTGGAGCAGAACCATGACTGTCGCGGAATTGAAGAAAATGTGGGAACCCGCCGCTCAGGGCAAAATTACCAAGTGGAACCAGGTGAACCCGGCATGGCCTGATGAGAAATTCAAGCTCTATGGCGCAGGCCGGGATTCCGGCACGCTCGATTACTTCACGCTGGCGATTGTCGGCAAGGAAAAATCCCGCCGTAGCGATTTTACGGCATCCGCGGACGACAACGTACTGGTGCAGGGCGTGGCGAACAACAGGAACGCGCTGGGGTTCTTCGGCTTTGGATACTATATGGAAAACCAGGACAGGGTCACCGCTGTCGCGGTGGATGATGGGAGAAACGGTGGCGTCATTCCCTCCGTTGAAACGGTGGAAGACGGCACCTATCAGCCTTTGTCCCGTCCCATTTTTATCTATGTGAACATGAAGGCCGCGGAGAAGCCCGAACTTCAGGAATTTGTCGCGTTCTATATGAAAAACGCATCCGCTCTGGTAAAAGGATCCCAATATTTCCCGCTGCCCCCCAGAGCTTACGCCGCCAACATGGAATTCTTCAAGACGAAGCGATTGGGGACGGTATTTGATGGCTTTTTGCCAGTGGGCCTTACTATCGACGACTTGCTCCAGCGAGAAGCCCGTTTTTATGAAAATTGATCACGGCATCGTCTTCAGTGCCAATCAGTGCCCGGAAGCCGATTCCAGCCAAGCTGACTTGTATGGATTGTGTAAAAGTGCGAGGGGCATGGCCTGAAATCATTGTTTTCCCTTGCACTTGCCAGCGCGTGGAACCGGCGTGCCACGCTGGGGTTGATGGCAATCAGCATCGCGCTTTCGGTCATGCTGTTGTTGGGCGTCGAGCAATTGCGCACCCAGGCGCGCGACAGCTTTTCGCAGTCCATATCCGGCACCGATCTGGTGGCGGGTGCGCGCACCAGCCCCATTCAGCTCATGCTTTATGCCGTGTTCCGCTTGGGGGATGCCACCCATAATATCCGCTGGGCAAGCTTTGAGGCAATGGCGGCGCACCCGTCGGTGGCATGGGCAGTGCCGATTTCGCTGGGCGATTCACATCGGGGTTTTGCGGTAATAGGGACCACTTCCGCCTATTTCGAACATTTTCGTTATGGCGATCGCCGACTGTTGGCATTTGCGGCGGGTAAACCTTTTACGGATATTTTTGACGCGGTAATCGGGGCGGATGTTGCCGCGAAGCTTGGTTACCAGGTGGGCGACAGGATTGTGCTCAATCATGGTGCCAAAGGCATCGGATTGACTGAGCATGCCGATAAGCCTTTCACCGTAAGTGGCATTCTCAAGCGGACCGGCCTGCCGGTGGATCGCAGCGTTCATGTTGGTCTTGAGGCTATCGAAGCCATTCATCTCGACTGGCAGGGAGGCGCTCCGATGCCCGGAGTATCCATTCCGGCGGAATATGTGCGTAAATTCGATCTGGCTCCAAAGGAAATTACGGCGGCACTCATTGGGCTGAAAAGCCGTGCGGGTGTTTTCCAGATGCAGCGGTTCATTAATCAGTACAAGGGGGAACCTTTGCTGGCTGTGCTCCCCGGCGTGGCGCTGGATGAGCTGTGGTCCATAGTCAGCATTGTTGAGCAGTCGCTGCTGGCCATTTCCGTACTGGTGGTCGCGGTAGGCCTGAGCGGTTTGGTGGCAGTTGTGCTGGCCGGCTTGGGCGAACGCAGGCGCGAACTGGCGATTCTGCGCTCGGTCGGCGCCGGTCCGCGTGTGGTTTTCCTGCTGCTGGCTATCGAGGGGCTGATGGTGGTCATGGCCGGTGCGTTGCTGGGCGTGCTGGGATTGACAGTGCTCAGCCTGTTTGCAGCCCCCGTTCTGGAGGCGCATCTGGGTATTTCGCTGGCGGCGGGTATGCTATCGGCCGCGTCGTGGCAGCTACTGTTACTCGTCATGATAACGGGATTTCTGGTCAGCCTCATACCCGGTTATCGCGCCTACCGGTTATCCTTGACTGATGGTTTAACGCCAAGATTGTGAAAAAGGATATCAATATGACTACTGCTTACCCGCACCTGACCCCTTCCCGCTATTTCATTCTATTCTTGATCGGCTGGCTGGTTTTTGCGACGCAAACAGCGGTCGCAGCCGATCAGGATTATAAGGTTGGAGATAAATTATCAGCGCCGGGCGCAGCCAAAAATAAGCCCGCCGTGCCTTCGGCACCCACTACCGCCGGTTACAAGGAAAAAACCTGGGATGATCTGATGCCCAAGAACTGGGACCCGATGGCACCACTGAAAGGGCTGAAGCTGGACCACCTTAAAGACGGCGACCCGCGCGCCATCGAAGCGCTGGAAAAAATACGCGTAGCCTGGAATGACGCCCCGATCGAGCCCGCGCTGGATGGCCAGCGTATCCGTATTCCCGGCTTCGTAATACCTCTGGAGCGAGCAGGCAATAAAGTCAGCGAATTCCTCCTCGTCCCCTATTTCGGGGCATGCATCCATACGCCTCCGCCACCCTCCAACCAGATCATTCATGTGCGGACATCGAAACCCCTGGCCAATATGCGCACCATGGATACGATGTGGGTGAGCGGGGTGATGCATGCCGGCAAGGTCGACACGGAAATGGGCCAGGCGGGTTATCAGTTAAAAGCTGAATGGGTCACACCTTATCCGTAATAAACCTCTGAATGGGATTTTTTGGAACAGACGTTGTTCTCCATGCAAAAAGTGACAGCAGGAGATTGAGTGCTGACGTAGCGTCAGGCACATACGCTACCGTATCATCGAGCGTTACCGTTCGCCTGCCGACGATCAGAGAACTCGGATGAATACTGAAGCGGTCCTTGGCGGTGTGCCTGCGCCCATTTGATGGTATATCTTGCCGATCAATATCATGGCGCGGTCGATAGCAGTCTTGCTGGAGCCCGTCTTCATTGCCAGCGCATCGATGAGTTCTTTTGTGTCATGCCTTGAAAATTCCCCTGGTTTAAATTAATCCCCATTGGTTGAACGATAAGGCTAGCTCGATCAATTCCCTTCCTATTCTACATAAAAAGGCATTCCGGTTTCCCTGCCGTGGGAATACGCTAACAGCTTGCTGACCTTGGATTTCAACCCGCTATTATGTGAATGTTTTGGCCTGGCTTATCCCCGTTCCGCCCTGCTGCTCACATCGCGCGTTCGACTATGCGGGTTAATGGAACATCATACTTTACCTGTAATATTCTACAGCTATTCAGAGACGCCTCTGCATGATGTAATTGGATTGCCCTAACAGTTGGGTTGAGTCTGATCGACATAATTTTTATTCCCTGGCGCGAACATCGCCACGGCAAACAGAACGAGCCAGCCTTCGCCTTCGCCCCAAGGAGCGGAAATCAAACCTGCGGAAATTAAATGACTACAGAAGATGATCCATCGCTGACATCGGCTGACGAGCCTCCCTTATCCAAAGGGGCGCTAGAAAAAAATCAGCAAATCCAGGGCAAGATGGAAAGTTGCGCCGCGGAGCTTTCTGACGTCAACGAAACAGCAAAAAAAGAGATGGCGGCCGGTACTGCATTGCAGCAAGTGGAAAGCACGCTGGCACGAAGCAAAAGCGTGGAAAATAAAGTGCAGGAGTGCGCTGACGACCTTCATGAACTCAATGTTGTTCTGGCCAGGGAAGTTGATACTCACGAGGAGCTTAATCGTGAATTAATGGAAACCGGGCGGAAACTATCCACTACACAAAATATCTTATCCAAAACGCAGGACGATTTGGCTATTGCGCACGAGGTAGGGGTGGAAGCGAATGCGTTGCTGATGCGTTCCGAAGAAATACACACGGAACTCCGCCGAGATATTACGAAAGGCCAGGTTGCTGAAGCGAGGCTCTTTGAAGAGAAGGAGTCCTTGCGCATTACGCTGAGCTGCATTGGGGATGCCGTTATCACAACGGATATTTCCGGAAAAGTGACTTATTTAAATCTTGCGGCTGAAACGATGACCGGTTGGACTTCACAGCAGGCGAAAGGTCTTCCGTTGCCGGATGTGTTTCACATCGTCAATTCACAAACCAATGAATCTGCGCCCAACCCCGTGGAGCGGGTTCTCCGGGAAAAGCAACCGGTGGGCTTGGTTCTGCATACGCTTTTGACACACCGAAGCGCCACCTCTTTTCTTATTGAAGACTCGGCTACGCCGATACGGGATCAACATGGCGACCTCATAGGCGCCGTGCTGGTATTCCATGATATTACTCATGCGCAAAAAATGGCGACGCAGATGACTTACCAGGCATCCCATGACGCGTTGACCGGTCTCATTAACCGGCACGAGTTCGAGCGGCGCCTGGAGCACGCACTACAGACGGGCAAACAGGATGCCAAGCAGCATACGTTGCTGTATCTCGATCTCGATCAGTTCAAGATCGTGAACGATACGTGTAGTCACTTGGCCGGCGACGAGCTGCTAAGACAGTTGACCAGCGTACTGCAAACCATGCTCCGCAGCAACGATACGTTGGCTCGCCTGGGCGGGGATGAGTTTGGCGTATTGTTGGAAAGTTGCCCGACGGAACCTGCGCTTCGCATGGCCGATCTATTACGACAGACGGTGCAGGAGTTTCATTTCGTCTGGAAAAACAAAGTGTTTCAGCTCGGCGCAAGTATCGGATTGATTACCTTCGGCAATGACAAGGAAGAACTCACCGATATTCTACGCATGGCGCACGCAGCTTGCCATCTTGCCAAGGACAAAGGGCGCAATCGCGTACAGATCTATACGTCGGAAAACAAAGAGCTTGCACAACGCCACAGTGAAATGGAATGGGTTGGGCGTATTCAGAAAGCGCTGAAAGAGAAGCGTTTCGTGCTGTACTCGCAAAAAATATTGCAGCTGGGAAATGACGTCAAGAATGGCAACCATTATGAAATGCTGTTGCGCATGAGGGACGAGGAAGGAACACTGGTGCCGCCAATGGCCTTTATCCCGGCTGCCGAGCGTTACGGCCTGATGTGCCGGCTCGATCGTTGGGTAATTGCTACCGCATTTGCACAGTATGAAGGACGCCATCCACCCGGTAGCGCCATGGGCACCTGCGCCATTAATCTATCCGCCGCATCCATCTGCGATGAAAATTTTCATGAATTCGTGGTGGCGCAGTTCGATCTATATAAAGTTCCACCTGGCGGGATCTGTTTCGAGATCACGGAGACATCGGCGATTGCCAATCTGGCCCAGGCAGCGATATTGATTCGCAAATTAAAAGCCCTGGGCTGTCGTTTTTCTCTGGACGATTTTGGAAGCGGCATGTCCTCGTTCACTTATCTCAAACACTTGCCCGTCGATTATCTAAAAATTGATGGCGGTTTCGTGAAGGATATGATGGATGACCCTATTGACCGCGCAATGGTTGAAGCCATCAACCACATAGGGCATGTGATGCATATCGAGACGATCGCGGAGTTTGTGGAGAACAACGCAATTCTGGAGGCACTGCGAACGATGGGCGTGGATTATGCGCAAGGGTATGGCGTCGAAAAACCGCGATTAAGCGAGTTTCCAATACTACCATCTATTTAATCCCCCTCACCACTGAGTCTAGTCCCGCCAGCGGCTTGCCCCGCATAGCGGAGCTTTCACATCCGGGTTAATTCATTAGGTCTTGCAAGCCGCCGAGCCAGGCCGCCGCGATAGTCAGCACCAATCCCGGAATAACCTGTAATGCAAAACGGCTGCCGCCGTTCAACACCGCCAGCACTATTTTGGTCACTGTGTTGGTACTCATCGCGAGAAGAATAGGCAATACCGCCTCGGCCGCTTCAAGTTTGCCTCCCGCTGCCAAGGAGGCTATCGATACCGCGGGGGAATGCGTATCGGCGAAACCGGCTATTGCAGTGCCGGCGATCAGCCCCGCGCTGCCCAGCCAGGCATTGAGCGCCGCTGCGATCAGGAGAACCGTCCCCATCGTCGACGCAAGGATGAGCGCGCTGCGAAAGCTGAATGCCCTGCCCATTGAAATTGTTTCAGGCGGATTCTGTCGCAGCGCCTTCACGAAAAACCAAGCTCCATAAGTCACCGCCATCAACCCTGCCAACAGGAGCGGCACCGCCATGGCGGTAAGCGTGGCGGGATGAGTCGCACCGAGCACAACTGCCATTTGCACAATGGTGGCGACAGTCGAGAGAACAGCACCCCCAACCGCCGCCGGCATAAGCTCCGGCTTCTGTTTGGCGAGCGTACCCATGGAGGCTATCGTCGCCGAACTGGATACGAACCCGGAGGCCAGCCCGGCCGTGGGCAGTCCATAGCGCGGACCCAACAGGCGCAAGGCGATATATCCGCTCGCGCTAATCGACATCATCAACACCACGATGATCCACAAAGTATGCGGATTGATTGCATTGAAGGGGCCCATGTAACTGTCAGGCAACAAGGGCAGCACCACCAGCGCAGCCCCAGCAAGTACCAGCGCATCATGCAGCTCGGCTTCGGTCAGGGTTTTGCGCACGAAAGTGTGAATGCGGGTTCGCGCCGCAAGCAGGAGTGCTACCGTAACGCCGAGACTGGAAGCAAGCAGCGGTTCGCGCATGGCAAGCGCGCCGAGCAACAACGTGAGAAGCTGCACGAATTCGCTGGTAAGGCCGGGGTCGCGCTGATTGCGTGTACGAAAATAGCCCAATGCGATGAATCCAGCCACCGAGAGCGTCACCACCGCCAGTAATGGGACCCCTCCCAGTTCGAAAGCAAGCGCGCCAAGAAGAGCTGTGACTGCGTAGGTGCGAATCCCCGCCGGCGCGCGGTCCCGCCCTCCCCCCTTTCGGCGTTCGCGCTCGATGCCTATCAGCAGGCCAATACCCAGCGCCACGGCGATTTGCATCCAGTTATCGGTGAGCAAGGTCATCTTGGCGGTCAGTTCCGGTGACCGCGGCGCGATGCCGGGGATGAGATCGCAAACTTCATCATATTGCCGCTACAAAACTATATGTATGGAATTTCCATAATCGGTAGAGCGTAGCGTAACCCATCATTGAAGTGTTTTTATACTTCATTACATGACTCGCCCAGGTATCCGGCCATGACTTGATGTTTTGCGCAGGGTTTTGACAGGTTGCGCCACGCTCCGTCATCCTGCGGGAAGCGGATGGCAGGTCTTAAAAGTATCATGGTGTACACATTGCTCATATGCTGGATAGGCTCCGAACGGTATCAAGACACTTTAAACATATTTATGTTGACAAAGTTACCGGTGGTTGATAACCTGCGTTCACGTGCCGCACTTTGCCACGCGTTTCTCTCACCGCCGCAATGAGATTCTCCAAGCAGGTGCCGTATGAAAACAACCCGATTTGCAGCACTGGTCTCCATACTTGGTTTATTGGTGTCATGCGCGCCGATGAGTCCTCACGAGGCGGTCAACAGTCCCGCTCTCCGTAAGGCGGTACAAAGTGCAAGAACCCGCAGCGATCATACCGCCTTATGGAAGCATTTTGAAAAACTGGCTTTGGAAATGCGGGTAAAGGCAGAGGAGCAAAGGCAATTGCTGAAGCACTATGAGGAAAAAAGCTATCTCTATGGCCGGCAAGCGCAAGACCGGCAATCGTACACATGGGCTTTGTTGAACAGATATGAGCTGGCTGTGGAACAAGGCCTTGCCAAGGCCGAGGCTCATCGGCAAAAGGCAGCGAATCTTGCGCAGGATGATCAAGGTGTCTTTGTCCGGCAAACGACCGGTACGCCCGCTATCGTAAAGTACAGGCTGCGCTCAAACAGCATTACTGGCAATAATTAAGCACAGGTAGTTATCCAGGTAGGCAGGTCATAGCTGAATTTTTTGTAATTCCATCGTTGGATACGCATTCATCAGACCTTGGCACCGAGGTTGAAATACCCGTTTTTTTATTTGAATCAAACAGAACGTCTCAAGAGGAGTCAATGCAAATGCAGACAAATTTGGGATCGATGAAAAAAGAAGCACGCACGAAATGCGATACTGCATTGATGGAAGCCCATGCCTTGATTGACTGGGAAGGGCTTCGTACCGAGCTTATGGAGATCTATAGACGCGAGATCGGCCAAGGCGGAGGAGAAGGAGAAAAATTCATGGATCCGGTACCCATCTTCAAGGCAGTGCTATTGGGTCATTGGCACAACCTGTCTGATCCGAAGCTTAAAGAGGCACTCCATATGCGTACCGATTTCATGGATTTTTGCGGCATGGGTCACTCTGGCGACGCGCCGGATGAGATCACATTGCGCCGCTTTCGAAGTCGTCTGATTACATCAGGCAGGCTGGCCGGAATGCTCGCTGGCGTTAATGCGAAATTGCGAGCTCACGGTCTCGTGATCAGGGGCCCGCGCCATGCTGCTGCTGATGACGTGCATGTGCAGCCGTCCGTACGCCCCAAGCGTGACACAATTGATAATGCGGGTATCATGGGTGCGCCCCATGCCATCGAAACCGGAAACAGGCGAGACGGCATGTCAATGAAATATCCCAAACTGATTACCTGCATTAAAACTCGGCATTCCGATCCGGACGCTACCTGGATCAGAAAAAATAAAAAGAAGTATTTTGGTTACACAGGTTACGTACACGTTGCCAACGAGGATAACTATATCCGCAGGAGTGTGCAGGGTGGACAGCAAAAATAAAACAGTACGGCAGCTTTCATGCCCAAGGAGGCGCTATTGGTAAAAAAATGGTTCCCGCTGATACTCCTTATTGTCTTCACAATAATCAGTATGGCTGCGTTAACAGGATTGGCCAGGAATCTGGCCCAGAAAACAACTGTTCTCAGTGATCCGTTATGCAAGGCGGTATGGAAAAAGAAAAAACCGTATCAGTTTGCACAAGCCATGGGCCAGGCAAGGAGGTTGCAAGCCGCTGAGAAATAATTCTGGATAGATCCTTCTTTATCATGGGAAGTACTCGTGAATGCGCCATGAGTGCGATAAAGCAGGCAAGTGTCGGTGCCGACGGAGTCCTCATGGGGGGAGGCATCAGGCTTCCCCGTCGGCTATGACAGGCTAGCGGTGATCGCTTCGGCGGCATCGCTAGCCACTGGCGCTCGCCGCCTATGGAAAATATCTTTCCATTCCAAAAAGAATCAGGGCCAATAAGGGGACAAAACAAATGATGAAGACTGCAAGCCGCACTCCCATCAGGTCGGGAAGCATGATTCTGCCGCGGTTGCCCCACTTCAGAATCGTCGAATCCAGATAACCGGACAACTCGGCGTAGAGATAGCTACCCGCCAACAGGCCCATCATGCCTGCAATTGCATCGTAATTTCCCTGCCCCAGCGCTGCGGCGCCCGTACCTGGACAGTAACCCAGCAATGCGAAGCCAATGCCGAAAACCAGCCCCCCGATTATGTTGGCAGCATAACGCGTGGGCTTCACATGCAGTTGGACAAACCCCAGGCCATGCAGGGAAAAGATACCGATCATGCCGACTGCGATGGCGGTGAGCATGATTTTCATGACGGTGAAATCCGTCATCAAAAGCGCTCCCAGCAATACTTCGTATTTGGCAACACCGCCCTTCTGGAGCAGAAAACCGAATACGATGCCAAAGATCAGCCCAAGTAAAAGTTGTCCTGGTCCATTTGCCTTTTCGCGCGATGGCTTGTTTGATGCTTCCTTTTCGTTTTCCGCCTTCTCGTGCGGGAGCGGGAAAGCAACGGATGAAAGCATTTCCTGTGTCGTTGGCGAAATGGGAGTCATAGCTGGTACCCCTCAGCACCTATATATTGAACATCAGTTTTGCGGTGATAGCGCCGCCCACAAAAAAGCACATCAGCGCAATCCAGGAACCCACCGAGAGTTGCAATGCTCCACTGATTCCGTGCCCGCTCGTACACCCGCCCGCGAGCCGCGCACCAAACGCCATAACCGTACCGCCGATAAACGCAATGCCAAGACGCAGTGCGCGACTTGAACCAAAGTGTTCTTCCCACAGGGGAGGTATCCATTGCGCGGTGATTTCGCCGCCTGTATAAGCAGCCACAAAAGCACCCAGGATAATGCCTGCCATGAGCATGACACCCCAATCAATCTGCGGTTTTGTTTCCTGAAAAAATTTGAGAGATTCAGTATGCCCCTTGGAAAACAGGTTTCCTATGAGCCCTGCAATACGCGCGAACGACGTCGAGGCGCCAATCGGCTGGTTGGAAAAATAAAATGTCGCCATTGAGAGTATCCCGATGAGCGCGCCGACCAGATAGGGAGACCATGCACCCCCGTCATATTCCATCAATGCCTCCCGTCGGATTCAGGTGACCAGCCTGCCCCATCTCGTTCCTTATTGTTTTCCGGCGACTCTTCCCAGCCCCCATTGCGGCCAGCCCTACTCCCAGTAACACCAGGGAAATGGGTTCCGGCAGCGGTGCAACCTGGGTGAAAATTGCCGACGAATCGCTCATCAGTATCAGATTTGCTCCATTGATCCCATTGATACTCCCGACGGTATTAATGCCGCACTCCAAGCCACCCAGCGTATTCGGGCCTGCTCCATTTATCAGCATACCGGCACCATTCGTGAAGCAGGATGACGGGTCAGCCCGCGAAAAGGGGGTATCGAACAGGGTCTGGAAATCAAGACCCATTCCGGGTGCCAATCCAACAGGAAAATAGAGTGGATCCAGGCTCTCGACAGTTATTCGGAGGGCACTGCTCCCGACCGCCGTGATGCTCTCCACGCCGGGATAATTGTCGGGACCAAAATTGTCGAGACTACCAGGCGGCACATTCCGGGCAGAAATTGCCGTTTGCCCTACGGAAGCGTTTACCGTACCGGATAAAATGAGTATTGGGTCGCTATTCGTGGCATCCGGCCCGAACCCGGTCCCATTTCCTGCGTTGGCATCCGGTGTTGGATCGAAATACAACCTGAAGAAATTGTCGCCACCGGCAATCGTACCCAGCACAACTCTATTGCCTACGGTCGAGACTACCTGTTGCTGATAACCTGCAATATATGTCCATCCATTCGATCCCGGACTGCCAATGCCGCCGCCATTACTGTCCAGGAAACCGCCGAGCGAGGCGTGGGTGTAGAGCTGGAACACATCTCCCAGAGGATGGGAAAATATTGACGCATTACCAACCGGCGTCAACATCGTATTGCCCGGCGCCCAATCCAGACCTTTCACATCCATCGCGGGGACAGCGCCGCCACCATCGGCATTAATGATGATTGCATGCGAGGTGGTCGCCAGCATCATGGATAGGATGGCGAAGAATAGTTTGCGCAGGTCCATCATTGGCTCCCGGAGTCAGGTATGTGTGAGTTTTGGGCAACGCGGCGTAATTTGGCTTGTGATTACTCTGTCTTTTCCAATGGCAGGCCCAGCGCTTTCCATGCGCACAAACCTCCCAGCAGGTTATAAACCTTCGAAAAGCCATTCCGTTCCAGGATGCTTGCAGCCAATCCGGCCCGGTGCCCGACGCTGCAGTGAACCACCAGTTCACTGTCTTTCGGGAGTTGAGGAATACTGTCCTCCAGATAGCCCACAAAGGTGTGGATGGCACCCGGTATATGTTCCTTTGCCCATTCGTTATCGTCCCGCACGTCGAGCACGTTGACTTTGTGTTCCCGCATCCAGTGGGTGCATTCCTCGGCGCTGATGGTGCCCAATCCGTAAATGGGCAGGCCCTGCTCCCTCCAGGATTCCACGCCACCGGCCAGCATGCCCATCACTTTGTCCAGACCGATTCGCGACAGGGATGTCACCGCCTCCTGCAGATGATCCGGCTCATCGAGCACAAGAAATATCGGCGTATTTTCGTCCGCGACCCACCCGCCGAAGGCTGGCAGCCCTTTCAGCCAGATATTGTAGGACAGAGGGATATGCGCGGCCGCAAAGGCATCCGGCAAGCGGCAATCGATCACGACTGCGTCCTTCATCCCTTTCTGGAATTCCCGGGGCTGGAGAACGCGAAACTCCGCCGGCAGTCCAGGTGGCCTTCCTCCCATCAGATTCACCCGTTCCATATGGGTAAAATAGGGCGGGCGCGGCAGCTTCTCCGCCATTTTGTGGTCGACAAATTCCATGCGGCTTACCTTGAAGACGAGGTTGGTCTCTTTCTCGATACCCAGCGTGGAGTCATCGCGCCTGGAAATATTCCCGCCGCATGCCGAGCCTGACCCATGCGCGGGAAGAACCAGCGCCTGGTCACCCAGCGGCGCAATTTTTTGGTGAATGGAATCATAAAGAATACCGGCGTTTTCACCGGTCTGATCCGGATCGGGCAGGTCGGTGCGCCCGGTCTCGCTGACAAAAAGCGCATCTCCAGTGAACACGCCCCAGCACTTATCCTTGGTATCCTGCGGATAGACGGCGTAACTTACGCTTTCCGGCGTATGGCCCGGCGTTTCAAGCGCTATGATGCGCGTGGTGCCCACCTTGAGTTCTTTTTCGTCCCCAAGCCTGATATCCGAGTGTCCAAAGAGTTCGTGTGTGCCGGTGACGATCCTGGCACCCGTCATCGCGGCCAGCGTTCGCGATCCGAATTCAAAATCTTCCTGACGGTGCGTTTCGAGTATATAGGCAATACTTAGATCGTTTTTCCGAGCGAGTTCCAGATATTCATCGATATCGCGCCGAGGATCGATCACTACCGCAAGCCCCTCCCCGCACCCGAGCAGGTAAGAGTTCTGCCCCAGGCCTGAGGCTTTCAGTCTTTTAAAAAACATTCGCTACCCCCCTTCCCGGCTCGGCGTAATTTCGCTGGTTTTTTGATTGGATAAACGTACGGTCATGAAAAACAGCATATTGCCAGCGCACAGGCTGGTCAGTGCGTTGGGACACATAATTCGAAAAGTGCGCGTGCGCCCTGGAAGAAACTCGCGCGAATGACTGGCCGGCTCAATCCAGCGGGATGGAGACCACAGCCGCTTGGGTGTGTTCAGACCGATGGGCGTTTGACTGTCCCTTTGGACAGGCTGGCGTGACGAAGCAGCTAATTTGACTTGCTTGAATGCTGGCAACGGTTATTTATTGATACACATCACCGTCGCGCGAATTTTTATAAGGCAATCGTATTGGATTTGCAATTTTCAATTATCCCGTCTATAAAAAAATGGAGTTATACCGGTACAGCTGTGCGCCGGCGGAGCCTGTGCTATGGGGTAAATGTTAAATTTCTTTCTGTAACCATTAAAGCTCAATCAAGCCGGCATACAGCCGATCAAATGAGGAATTCGCTATGGCAACCAGGTATCTCAGCAATTATTACAGTTACAAAGTCATCCCGCAGGTTTTTGGTTTCCAAGTGACCGAAGTTGATCCGAAATTGGCGCTGGAAAAACAAGTACAGGGACATCTCGCGAATGGGCACCATTATTTTTTCCAGGACGAGTTCCAGAACGCCCTGAGTGAGTATCAGACAGCCTACGCCCTGCTGCACAAGTTCCTTCATCCCTATTTCCCTGTTGACGTCACTGCAATCACTACTTCGGTGCTCAAGCAGATGCAATTGACCGATATGATGGTTACTGCCACTGCCCAGGTTGCAAAATACCGCTCGGTCGTGGGGGAGCGTCCGATAGTATCGCCCGACAGTCCGCCGCAGGAAGTCGCGTCCATCGTGCAAAAGCTTGGTGGCACGGGCAGCACCGTGGTGGCGTCGTCCGCGGCGGTTCTTTATGAGCAGGCTTCGACGTATCTTCAGGCTGGAGCTACCGCTGAAGCCCGGCCCATTATTCGCCAGGCGCTCGAGCTCAATGGAGGAAGGGATCGCGAACTGGAATCGAATCTTCTGGTCGCATCCGGCATAGCGGCCGTGCAGCAAAGCGAATTTGATAACGCTCGCGACAGTTTCATGAAAGCATTCCAGCTTGCGCAGCGCACAGGCGCGGGTGTTGGGCCGGCGATCATACCCGGCGTCGTGGGTGTAGCCGGAACGCCCGGCGCAGCTGCCGCCGCAGCGCCCGGGCAAGCGCCGCAACCCCCGCAAACGCCGGGACTCGGGGCAATCAGCAACAACCTCGGGGTTGTGGCGGCCTTGACCGGGGATGCGCGCAGTTCCGGCGCTGCTTTCCAGGCGGCGGGAGACTCCGTGCCCCTGTCGTTTGGGCGCACGCTTTCGCAACCGCTCAACCCCGGTACGGCTACCGCAATGCAGAGACCGATGGGCAGCGAGGGACTCGGCCTCATTCTTAATTCGCCATCAGGTTCCAACCAGTATATGAGCCTGTCGCCCGCCGTTTCTCCGTCCAGCGGTGCTCAGCAATTCGGCATCTTCAAAGGCGATCAGGTCGTCAGCGTCGATCTTCAGGTCAACGCAGCCGCAAACCTGACGGCAAGCATCTACCAGCCCCGAATAACCGCAACCTCGCTCGCGGCACTCGCTACTTTCGAGATCATCGACACCAATTTCATTGCCTATATTCCCCACACTTATGGCTTCACCATTCCATTGAGTCTTGGCGATTGCCATCTGGAGCTGGGCGATTATGAAGAAGCCATCACCTGGTACGAAAAGGCTCGCGACTATCAATACCTGAACCAGGCCATTGAAGCGCCGATGGTCTGGTTGAAGCTGGCCAATGCATACGCCAGATGGGGCAATTTTCTGTTCGAATCCGGTGAAAAGGCCGAAGCCAGAACGAGGTACGAACAGATCGTTCGTCTCACCGATCCCATTCTGGATCCGGCTTCTGCGCTGTACAAGTCGCCGGTGTTCGACGGGCTTACAGCGCAGGTACAAGCCATTCTTGCCGCGCCGCAGCCGTTGGATGCCGAGGTGCACAACCCGTCTATCGCAGCCGTGGTATTGCTTGCCAAACTCAACATTCAAAACATCGAGGATGGGATCGATTTTCCATTGCTCAGCATGGCTCGCGAGCAGGTGCCAGTGTTTCGTTTTGACTACTTGCAAAATACCGCGCGCTACTTCGCCGAGAATGCGATTCAGGCAGAGCGGACATACATCAATTTCAAGACCAGCGCTGAGCAGGAGCAGTTCCAGCGGTCAATGCTGGAGAATGCGGTTGACCTGGAGACCGCAAACGAACAACTCGAGATCAAGAAGGTAGAGATAGCACAAGAACAGAAGGAAGCAATCGAGGCAAATCAGGCTTATGCAAACACACAGCTCGAGAACGCCAGGGATCTGAAAACGGAATATGCGGATGTGAGTCTCGAACAGATGGCCTTGGACTCCGAGATCACATATGTCGGCGCGCCTACGACCGAGTACGACTTCTCCGGCTATGGGGGATATGGAATCTCGGACGGAACCCACCGTGTCGATGAAGTGCTCCGTACGTTGACGCGCCGGCGCAGCGAGATCTCGCGCGAATTCGAACTCGATAACATGGATCGCCGGATCAGCGAGCTGGAAGCTGCGAAGAAAGTCGCGGATGAACAGGTGGATATCGCGACCAAACAGAAAGAGGCCGCCGATATCCAGAAGAATATCGCCACGCTGCGCAAGCAGCAGGCCGAGCAGCAACTGGCGCTGTTCGACTCGCAGGAGTTTACGCCTGACCTCTGGAACCGCCTGGCGAACGAGATTCGCCAGATTTCCAAGTCATATCTCAACCAGGCTATCGTGATAGCCCGGCTGATGGAACAGGCTTACGAGTACGAGGTCGGCAAGGCGGTCAATATCATCAAGCCATCGTATGTCCGGAACGACCTCTCGGGGCTTCTAGGCGGCGATTTTCTGCTTCGCGACATCGATTCGTTCACCTTCATGCGGATCATTCTGGGCGAGAAAAAACAGCCGATGAAGGAAATCATCTCTCTGGCAGACCGCTACCCGGTTCAGTTCCTGCGCGATTTTCAGCGAACCGGGACCATGGGTTTCCGTACCGAGCTGAGCGATTTCGACCGGAACTATCCCGGCGCCTACCTGCAGCGCATCAAGCGCGCCGAGGTGATCGTCGAGGGGTTGATCGGCCGCGGCGGAATACACGCGAGCCTGACCAACACCGGGCTCAGTCTGTCGCGAATGCGTAATGGCGGCACCCAGATGCGGCTGCTGCAGCCGGAAACGCTGCTGCTGTCGCAATACCGCATCGCTGCGGACGCCGTGATCTTCACGCCCGATGTCGAGATGCTGGCGATCTTCGAAAACAGTCCTGTTTCAACCTCATGGGTATTCGAGCTCAATCCTGCGGCAAACGACATCGTCCTGAACTACATTACCGACATAAAGCTCGTGCTCTATTACGAGTCGTTCTTCGATCCCAACCTGAAACCGAAGGTGCTGGAAGAACTCGCGGTCGCACAGGTGAATGCCGGACGCCGTACCGTCGCACTCCGGTACGAGCTTTTCGACGAGTTCTTCGCGTTCCAGGATACCGGCGAGGTGACGTTCACGCTTCGATCGACCATGCTTCCTTTCTATCACACGGATCCACGGGTACGCGAACTCACGTTCCTGATCCAGACGGACGAGGGCATAACGCCCGATAACCTGGTCGTCAAGGTATCCACCGCTGATGGCACTGCCGCTACCCAGACCACGACCGCGGACGGGGCGCTTTCGACGGGTGGGTCGAGCCCGCTCAATGCGTTCATCGGCAAGCCGTGGTTGCAGGAATGGAAAATCAGTATTCCAGTTGCGGAGAACCAGGCCCGGTTCGATGCCGGCTTCGCATGGTCTCAAGTGCAAAATATCGTGATGACCACGGAGTACGAGTTCACCCCCCGTCGCATTCCCGGCCAGCCTTACCTGTTGCTACTGGATCGCCTCGATACGGATACGCTTGCAAACTTCGACGTCGTCGACGATCCCCAGGCCACGGTCTCCGCGCCATCGCAGTGGGTCTTCAATGCTGAAGCGCAGCGCATCGATCAGCTGTCGGATATACATGGGGGCGCGTTTGGGACTGGTGCGACCGGACCTGACAAGCCCGGCACCTACCTCGTTCGTAAAACGACTGCCCAACTGCCCGCGGTCCAGAACTTCATCCTGGCCGTCGACATCAGTTCGGAAGATGACGACGGTATCGGCGTGGTGTTCCGCTGGCAGGACGTGGACAACTTCTATTATTTCCTGATGGACCGGCAGCGCAGCTATCGCCGCATGGGCAAGAAGGTCGCCGGCGTATTCCAGGAACTCGATACCGCCGCGCTTGATACGACGCGTGGATACGATGCCGGTACGAGCTATTCGCTGAAGGTACGCATCAGTGGAATGCAATTGAACGCGTACCTGAATGACGAACTGGTATTGTCGGGGCAGGATGCGTCGCTACCCGGCGCCGGACGCGCCGGACTTTTCTGCTGGGGCAGCGCGGGAGTGCACTTCGACAACTTCCGCATCGTGGATCTTTGAAACGGAAAGAGGATAGCCTGTGGCCAATAAATCGCCTGTCAATCGTCAATCCGCGTCCAATCCGGCGGGTGGCGGTGACGTTCGCGGTCTCGGTGAAACGTTTCAGCCGGACCTGAACTCTGGAGTCGGCAACTATCGGGTTCCTCTCGATCTGTTGCCGGGCATACGGAATTTCCAGCCCAGCCTTGCTCTCGGCTACAGCACCGGCGCCGGTAATGGCGCCTGGGGTCTTGGCTGGTCGCTGCCTTTTGCCGCCATCAGCCGCCGCACGTTTCGAGGCACGCCCTCCTACGGGGATGATGATACATTCCTGTTCGCCGGACAAACGGAACTCCTGCCCGTGGGCTCCGATACCTTTCGGGCATCCATCGAGAACGGATTCGAGCAATTCAGCCGCATGGCGTCCGGATGGCAGGTCACGGAAAAGTCCGGCATACGCCACACCTTCGGGACTACGGCTGAAAGCAGGGTTGAATTCGATGATAACGGGACGACCCGGGAGTTCGCATGGCTTATCGAACGCACCGAGGATACCGCGGGAAACACCATTACATACCAGTATCGAACGGAACAAGGCCAGCGATATATCGAGGAAATTCGCTACGCCGTCTATGCGATCCGGTTCGAATATGAGGCCCGCCCGGACTCGTTCTCGGATTTTCGCAGCGGCTTTGAGGTGCATACCGCCCTTCGTTGCTCGCGTGTCACGCTTCATGTCGAGCCGCTGGGACCGGCCGCCGTGCGGACGTGGGCGCTGGCATACGATATGGAGCCTTACTCCGGTCTATCGCTTCTTCGGTCGGTCACATTTTCGGGCTTCGATCCGGAGACGGGGGAGTCGGCGTCACTTCCTCCGCTGGAATTTTCTTATACCGGATTCTCCCCCTCAAGCCGCCGTCTGAGGAAATTCGTGGCTGAAGCGGGCGCTGCGCCTCCCGGCCTCGACCAGCCGAATCTGGAACTGATCGATCTGGATGGCCGCGGTCTGCCCGGTATTCTGTCGATTGAAAACGGCGCGGCGCGCTACTGGTCCAATACAGGCGGGCTCAGGTGGAGCCCGCCCCGCTCCTTGCCGCAGTTCCCGGCCGTCTTCTCCACAGGGGAAGACCGCGTGCAATTCGCCGACATGGATGGAAACGGTGCGGCGGATGTGCTCGTCGGCAGCGGAACGCTAAGCGGCTTCTACCGCAATGAGGGAACCGGCGCGTTCGCCGATTTCAACCGGTACGTCCGGCAACCGCAGCTCGCTTTTGAAACCGGTGGCCTGCAGTTAATGGATGTCAATGGCGACGGGCTTGTTGATGCGGTGCACGATGGCCGCACCGGTCTTCAGGTATACGACAACCTGGGTTCCGCGGGGTGGGCACCCCCACGGCTCGTCCCGCGTGACGATCTGCCGACACCGGTGCCGAATCTTTCTTCGGGAGATCCTCGCGTCCGTCTCGCCGACATCAATGGTGACGGGCTTGCAGATGTAGTGTTATTCAGCAGCGGTTACTTCGAATACTGGCCTTCGCGGGGCGGAGGCCGTTTCTCCGAATCGCGCAAGATGACCGCCGCGCCAAGATTCACGTATCCGTTCGATCCGGCGAGAGTGTTCCTCGTCGATATCAACGGAGATGGTCTGGCCGATGTCGTTTTTGTCGGCTATGACGAGGTCACGTACTGGATCAACCAGTCGGGGAACTCATTCAGCGCCCCGCAGACGATTCGCTACACGCCGCCAACCTCGCGTGCCGATACCTTGCGAATCGCGGACATGAGCGGAACCGGAACGGCAGGGATTTTGTGGACAAGTCCGTATCCGGACTATCGCTACCTTGACTTCACCGGCGATGTGAAGCCCGGCCTGCTTTCGCGCATAGATAATGGACTTGGCCGAATCACGGCCATCGAGTACTCGACCTCGACCGGAGAAGCAACGCGCGACCGGGAGCAAGGGAATCCATGGACGTCATTTCTTCCATTTCCGGTGCAGGTGGTTTCCGCCGTCACCGTCGATGACTCGATCAGCGGCTTGCACAACGTGACTCGCTACCTTTATCACGAAGGCCATTACGATGGGTATCGGCGGGAATTCGACGGATTCGGCCGATCCGAGCAGATTGAAGAAGGCGATGACTCGATTCCCTCGTGTCGAACTGTCTTTTACTATCATACCGAAGCTTCGGGCCGGCCAGCGGTTCCCGATCCGGAGCTTCGGCGCAGCCTGAAACGCAAGCTTTTCCGGGTAGAAGTATTCGGAGAAGACGGGGGTCCGCTGGCATCGGCTCCATACCGTGTGGAGGAGAGTACGTGGACCGTGCACGTTGAGCAGACGCTTGCGGATAGCCGGCGGGTCCTGTTTCCTTTCATCGAGGAGACAGTCATATCGACATTTGAACGGACGTCCGATGCGCGTATCGAGAGGCGCCTGTTCACGTTCGATATATCCGGAAATGTGACCACCGAAGAGCGTCGCGGAGAAGGCGGACCCGGCGCACCCGGCATCGTGACGACCCACGCCGAGTATGCACTGGACCCCGCGGGACGCGTCCGTGACCGCGTTTCCCGCATTGTCCAGCGTGACGGCGACGGCAATCTGCTCAACGAAGTGCGTCATTATTACGATGGCCCCGCATTCCAGGGATTGGCGCTCGGCCAGGTCACGAATGGACTGCTCACCCGCACCGAAAGGGTGGCGCTGCACAAGAATGCAGCCACGTCCATATACGGTGCGCATGAGCCTGATTTTTTAGCGTTGCAGTATCACGATGGAGTGGATCAGGCTGGCGAGCCAGCCTGGCTGTATAATCATAAACGGGTCAGTCTGGATGAGCGCGGCAACGTCTTGGTCAGCCGGGATGCACGCGGCAACGATACGACCTACGTCTTCGACGAATTCGGTCTGTTCGCCACATCGATCACTGATGCAAAAGGCTTTGTCGCATCGGTCGAGCATGATCTCCGGGTAGCGAGGCCCAGGCGGATGGTGAACCCCAACGGCGGAGTGACCGAGTCGCGCTACGACCCCCTGGCGCGTATCGCCTTGGTAGTGGCCCCCGGCGATACGCTCGCACTCCCTACCGTCGCCTATTCATACGAGACCGCGACGCTGCCTGCGCTGCGTGCTGCCCATTATCTCGTCCTGTCGGGTGATTCCCGCACCATTTCCGTCAATGAGTATCTCGACGGAACCGGCGCCCTCTTCCAGCGCCGCACGGAGCATGACGGCAACAGGGTATCCGTCAGTGGACAGGTCGTTTCCAATGCCCGGGGCAAGACAGCCGAAAAATTTGAATCCTTCTATGCCGAAGGACTGGAGTTTGAACCGTATTCAACCGATCCTTCCGCGCCACGACGCAGCTTTTTCTTCGACCCATTGGGCCGCGCGATCCGCACCTTGCATCCGGATGGCGGCCAATCCGGCGCGGAATATCGAACGTTCGACACGGTGTTTTCCGATGCCGGAGATAACGACCCTGCCCTGGCGGATTCGTTCGGGACACCGCGGCGCGAGATCTATGATGCATGGTACCGTCTGGTGGGAGTGGAAGAGCGCGACCAGGCGTCAAGCCGCACAACAAGCTACGAACTTGATGCCACCGGCCGTTTGCGGCAGATCACCGATCCCCGGGGGGTGGTCCTTAGCCGCATCACCCGCGATCTGACGGGTCAGGAGATTTCGATTGAGCATGTGGATGCGGGCCATCGCCTGTTGGCTTATGATGCCGCCGGCAACCTCGCGCTGCAGGTGGATGGGGCCGGCGAACCCATTAATCGCAGCTTCGATGAACTGAATCGCATCATCGGGACGACCTATGGGGGGGCCGAGCCGGAAACATACTTCTACGACGCCGGGACAGGCACGAATCTGACGGGCCGTATTGCACGCACGATCGACCCCGCCGGCGAGACCACCTATAGCTATGATTCCCGCGGCAATGTCATCGAGCGCTCGCGCCTGGCGCCGGGCCAGACCGAAGCCCTGGCGCTGAGCTACTCATTCGACCGCATCGGCCGTATGACGCGGCTGACCTACCCCGATGGAGCGGTTATTGATTTCGAGCACTACTCGGGATTTTTGCTTCGGTCCATTCCCGGAGTTTTGAACGCGATCGAGTACACAGCCGCCGGTGTGCGAACGGGGATGGATTATCAGAACGGAGTCCGGACTGAATACAGCTATGATCCTGCCTCTCTTCGGCTAAGGGAGATCCGGACGTTCCGGCCCGATACGGGAGACGTATACTTTCATACCCGCTACGACATCAATACGGTCGGGAACGTTGCGTCAATCGAGGATCTGCGGCCTGCTACGCCGGGATTTCTGCGGACGCAGGGCTTCGCATACGATGCCTTCCACAATCTGCTGGAGGCTTCCAGTCCCGATCCGGTAGCAGGATATTCACATGTCTACGAATATGACGCAGCGGCAAATTTTATTCGCAATCCACTGATCAACTCCAATCCGCTCTTTTATGAAAACGGCGGCAACAGCAACCGGCTGAGTGGTCACAGCGATGGCATTAATCCCGTTAGCCTGTTCGGGTACGACCTGAACGGCAACGTCGTATCCATGCCGGGGCGCACCCTGACTTTTGACGCGAAGCAGCAACTTGCGCGCGTGCAACTGGACAGCGGTACCGATGTGGCTTTTTTCTATGACCATAAAGGTGTGCTGAGCCGGCGCGAAGCGACCGAGGCCGGTTCGACGGAGGTGACGCACTATGTTGATAACTTGTTCGAGTCGGGTGATGGTTCGGACACGCGCTGGGTGCTGGCGGGAGACCTGCCGGTCGCCCGTATCTCCGGTGGGACGACCGTATTCATCCACAACGATCATCTGGGCAGCGCGGTCATCTATACCGATGCGGATGGCGGCCTTTTGACCGAGGCCGCGTTCCACCCTTTTGGAAGCGTGCTCATTGCACCGTCCGGTACGCTGCCTCCCGCATTCGCGACGAAAAAACTCGATGCAGAAATCGGCCTGTACTATTTTAACGCGCGCTGGTACTCGCCGACGATGGGCCGCTTCATTTCACCGGACCCGCTCTACCTGTACCAACCGGAACAGGGGCTCCAGGAACCGAAGCGGCTGAACCCTTATGCGTACGCCGGCAATAATCCGGTGCGCTATGTCGATCCGAGCGGCCTCGGCTTCTGGGACGTGCTGGGCGCGATCGTCATCGCCATAGCCGTGGTGGTGGCCGTTGTCGCCGTTTCGGTGCTGACTTTCGGAGTCGGGACCGCGATCGGGTTCGGCACGCTCCTGGCCTATGCGGCGGTTGCGGGACTTGCGGGCGCCGCAATTGGCGCTGTCGTCGGCGGCATTGCCTACGGTAGTTGGGAAGGCGCCCTGCGCGGTGCGCTGATCGGATTTACCGCAGGCGCCAATGCCATGATCGGCGGCATGATCTTCGGGCCGATTATCGGCGCCGCACTGGGTGTCATCACCTTCCTCTCGGTCATCCCGCCAGTGGCAAAGAGCGATGTCTATCAGGGCATACTCGGCTGGACCAGTTACCTGATGCCGATGAGCTGGCCGGGCCATGCCATTGGTCTTACCTTGTTCGCCCTGAACGTCGTCGGCTACCTGGTCACGTTCGGGCAGGTGGATGCGCTGCGGATCCGGGATATGCAGGTTGACTGGAAAACGGGAAACATTTTCACCGTGGGCGGATGGGTCGGCCAACTGGACGGGAGAGCATTCAACTTCGGCGCATTCAGTTTCGTGAACACATCCCGGTATGTCGGCGGAGAAATCATCCCCGCCACGTTCGAGCATGAATCGGGCCATATGCTGAGCAACGCGGCGTTCGGTTTCTTCCAGGCAACGCGCGTGTTTGAAGGAAATGGTCTGGACAGCTTCTGGGAGCGCATTGCCGAAAGCAATGTGCCCCCAGGGCTGCGCGGCAGTGACCCCGTGACACCAGAACCCGATCGTCCCAAGATCCCGCAATGGGGCTGATGTACTCATCTGCGCTTCAGCGGCGTTTGCTCGCAGGGAAGAGTTCTACTTCTGAACTGTCTACTTGACGGGGAAGCTTACGGATAGATCATTTCATACGGGAATAATGCGTCAAAAGACGGGAGTTGTTGCTAGCCTGCCCGTAGCAATTCAACGGATACTTCATTCTGGCATACCCCGTCGCGCTCGAACACGCTGATGTTTTGCAGAGTGGTTTGCGCAATGCTGGACAGCGCTTCAGCGGTAAAGAATCCCTGATGTCCGGTAATCAGCACATTCGGAAAAGTCAGCAGGCGTTGGAATACATCATCCTGTATCACTTGATCGGATAGATCCTTAAAGAACAAGTCGCCTTCCTGCTCATATACATCCAATCCGAGACAGCCGATTTTTGAAGATTTCAACCCTTCAATCACCGCCAGCGTATCAATCACCGCGCCGCGGCTGGTGTTGATCAGCATTACGCCACGCTTCATGCGCATAATCGCCGCCCTGTCGATCAAATGATGCGTTTGCCGGTTGAGCGGACAATGCAGGGTGATGATGTCGCTGTCCGCATAGAGTTGCTCCAGCGGAACATATTCCGCACCCAGACTGATGCATTCCGGATTTTCTTGCGGATCATGGGCGATCAGGCGGCAACCGAAACCGTGCAGTATTCGCGCGACTGCGGCACCGATGCGCCCTAAACCGACAATACCGGCGGTTTTGTCGCGCAATTCAAAGCCGAGCAGTCCTTGCAGCGCAAAATTTCCATTGCGCACACGATTATAGGCTTGGTGAAGATGCCGGTTGAGCGCGAGCATCAATCCCACACTATGCTCTGCTACCGAATGCGGCGAATAGGCGGGAACCCGCACTACATGAAGCCCCAGCCTATTGGCCGTCTGGATATCGACATTATTGAAGCCCGCACAGCGTAGCGCGATGAGTCGGGTGCCCTGCGCCGCCAACGTTTGCAGTACCGCGGCAGTCAGCGTGTCATTGACAAACACACACACGGCGGGAAAATCCGCCACCATCTGCCGTGTTTCCTCGCACAGGTGCGAATCAAAAAACATCAACTCATGCCCGATCTCACGATTGGCAGCCAGCAAAAATTGACGGTCATAGGACTGTGCACTACAAACAGCAACCTTCATTCAGACTCCTTATTGGCTCCATCTGCGCCCGCACGGAATAATCAGCGCTGAGTGCCTCAGCCAGACGTTGGGGGAAGGCTGGCTTATCCGCAGCAGCCCGATTGTGCCTGCACCGGCGGGCATTTGACGGTTCCGAAAGAACAAAATACACAACAGTCACCAGGGTGTGGACGCAGCAGCGCCTTGCAGCCAGTGCATTCATAATAAAACTGGCAGGCATCTGTCGGCATTATTTCCTGTTTGGCATATCCGCAGTACGGGCATGTCAGCACCGATTCAAGGAGGGGCGAATCCTGGCTCGGATCAGCAAGTGACATGAAAAAGTCCGATAGTTGAGCCTTTAGCCTTGTTCCACCGGTGAATGGCTTCGGGAGTGGGCGAGAGATCAACCCGGATCTCCTTTTTCTCGAAATATTCAGCTGCCTCTTTAGAGAGCGTTACCATGCCATGGTGGCCCGAGCCAATGATAAGCCGCTCAGCCCCTTTTTCGTATATGTACTCAGCCTCGTCGAGTGAGATTGTATGAGATGTACCGTACACTGCCTTGGATAGTTTTTTCTTTCTCTTCTTGATCTCGCCTGAAAGCCGGATGAGAACATCATGTTCGATATCGGACCCATCTATGGTGATGGAGCCAAATTTGGTATCGTCAATTCTAGGTTTCATGACAACTACTCCTGTCGTTTGCGCCTGATATTTGACATGAGTGGACCGCAGAGGCTACAGGCCGGAAAGAATCCGCTGGATGGAAAGACCGTGCATCATGCGGTGGCAAGCGTTCCATCCTTGAACTTCTTGCCGGGCATTATTCCTTGGCCTGCTCCGCCATCTGGCGATGAGATTTCGCAATGCTCATATTGTTGTCCGCGGCCTCCTCATAAAGGCGCGCCAATGCCTTGGTATGCTCTTTCAGGTCTTCAGTGACCCTGCCGTAGTAATAGCTGTGCGCCTCATATTCGGTGAGTCTGTTTTTTTGCGCCTGCGCCTTTTCCTGCATTCGTTTGGCCGCATTTTCATAGTGCCGGGCCAGTGCGTTATGGTCCGCTTTGGTCTTGGCATTGCGAATGGCATTTGACATATCCATGGGGTGGGGATCGACGTGCGCACAGGATGCCAACAGACCGAGGACAGCCAGAATTGCGAAAAAACTTTTCATAATGTGTATCTCCGTGGTGGGGTTAGAGTGAAAAAGTAATAGTACAATGTAATTTATGGCCATACTTTATAATTTGATGCGATTAAGCCGCAAGGCATTGGTGACAACAGATACCGAGCTCATCGCCATGGCGGCGCCGGCGAACATCGGCGACAGCAGCAGCCCAAAGGCCGGGTACAGCACACCGGCGGCCAGCGGAATGCCAAGCGCGTTATAGCCGAAGGCAAAGGCAAGGTTCTGCCGGATATTGCGCATGGTGGCGCGTGACAGCACGATGGCGCGTTCGATGCCGCGCAGATCTCCCTTGACCAGCGTAATGCCCGCGCTTTCCATCGCCACATCGGTGCCGGTGCCCATCGCGATGCCGACTTCGGCCTGGGCCAGCGCGGGCGCATCATTGATGCCGTCACCTGCCATCGCCACGGTGCGCCCTTCGGCCTGGAGGCGCTTCACATGACCTGCCTTATCCTCGGGCAGCACTTCAGCCAGCACTTCATCAATGCCCAGCTGCCGCGCAACCGCATCGGCGGTGCTCCGCGAATCGCCGGTAAGCATGACGATATGCACGCCCAGATTCCGCAGTGCCGCGATGGCTTCCGGCGTGTTTTCCTTGATCGGGTCGGCAACCGCGGCGATACCCGCGGCAATACCGTCGATGGCGAAGAAAACCACTGTTTTTGATTCCGCGCGCCAGGTTTCCGCACGCGCGTCCCAACCCTGCGTATCAACACCATGCTGTGCGAGAAAGTTGCGGCTGCCCACCAGCACACGCTTGCCGTCGATAGCGGCTTGCACGCCGAGGCCGTTGATGGCGTTAAAAGCCTCCACCCGGCGCGGTACCAAGCCGCGCGCTTTTGCATTTTCGATAATCGCGAGCCCGATCGGGTGCTCGGAAAGCTGCTCCACGCCTGCGACCATCGCGAGCGCTTCGTCATGCGCAAACCCTTCGGCGATAAAACCAGTGAGTGCGGGGCGTCCAAGCGTCAGCGTACCGGTCTTGTCCACCACCACGGTATCGACATCCCGCATACGCTCGATCGCATCGGCATTGCGGAACAGGATGCCCACGCGTGCCCCCTGCCCCATCGCGACGGTCATCGAAATAGGGGTGGCAAGGCCGACGGCGCAGGGGCAGGCGATGATGAGAACGGCAATGGCATTGAGAAACGCATAGGCAAACCTCGGTTCCGGGCCGAGAAACCACCATGCAAGCGCGGTAAGGATAGCGATGGCGATGACAGCCTGGACGAAATACGCCGCAATGACATCCGCAAGCCGCTGGATGGGCGCGCGGGTGCGCTGCGCTTCCCCAACCATGTGGACGATACGCGCCAGCAGCGTGTCCGCACCTACGCGCTCGGCGCGGATCACCAGCGAGCCGTTGCTATTCATGGTTGCGCCGGTGACCTTGTCGCCCGGCCCCTTGGCTACCGGCACCGGCTCGCCGGTAATCATGGATTCATCCACCCAGCTCGAGCCTTCAAGTACCGTCCCGTCGACAGGAATTTTTTCTCCCGGTTTGACGCGCAGCCGGTTGCCTACGGTCACGGTGTCAAGCGGCACTTGTTCCTCAGTCCCATCGTCGCTCAGCCGCCACGCCTGGTTGGGCGCGAGCTTGAGCAGTTGCTGAATTGCCCGGCTGGTCTGGCCCATCGCCCGCGACTGAAGATAGTCGCCGAGTATCACCAGCGTTACGATAACCGCGGCCGCCTCGAAATAAGTCCCCACCGCGCCATCGTGCGCGCGGAACTCCTGCGGGAACCAGCCGGGCATGAGCACCGCCGCGAGGCTGAAGAGATAGGCGAACCCGACTCCCAGACCGATCAGCGTATACATGTTGAGCGCGCGATGCACGAGCGAAAGCCAGAATTTGCGCAGGATCGGCCAGCCCACCCACAGCACGACGGGGGTCCCCAATGAGAACTCGACCCAGCCGCGTGTATGCGGCTGAAGCCCGAACGGCTCATGAATGCCGATCATGGGCGCCATCGCAAGCGCCACCAGCGGGAGCGACATGGCGATGCCCATCCATAACCGGCGCGCGAGATCACGCAATTCGGAATCATCGGCTTCCCCGCCGCCCGTGCCTGCGACAGATACCAGCGCCATGCCGCAGATGGGGCAGTCACCCGGTGCATCCCGCAGGATTTCCGGATGCATGGGGCAAGTCCATTGGGCTTTCACCATTGCCTGAACGGGGGCCGAAGGTGCGGCATCCGTGTGCCGGTGATCGTGATCGTGGGAGTGCGCGGGATTCATGCCTGATTCATTTCAGACTTTCAGCAGAATTACGCCATGAAATCGAGCCTTGAGCTACCATGATTCATATTAGACCAGCTTTTGCTATTTGGACAATTTTTGGAAATTATTGCGCCACCGGTAACTCGTTCAGAATATCACTCGACTCAGAAAATCGTTCATTCGATTTAATGCTTATGGTATATCCTGCGAGAGGAAGCGATCATTGCATTCCCCTGGCTATCTGGCGGTGGATATCAGCCATACTCATGTTTGCCTCCGCAGCTCGCTCATAACTGCTTATCAGGCTTAAACAATGCAGTTTGAAGTCCTGGGTACGCTTGCCGTAGTAATAGGGATGCGCCTCATATTCCTCAAGCAATTTTTTGTGCTCTTGTACCTTAGCCCGCATTTCTCTGGCCGCGTTTTCATAGTGTCTGGCCAATGCGTTATGGTCGGTACTCGTTTTAGCATTCCGGATGGCGCGGGTCATATCCATCGGATGGAGATTCATTTGCGCGCAGGAAGCCAATAAACCGAGGATGGATAATACGGCGAAAAATGATCTTGTCTTCATGAGACCTCTCCATGGTAATGAGTTTTCAGAGAATAAATAATTTTAGCGAAGCAACCGGACAATAAAAATAGTGCCTTGATAATATAGGTGTTGCATTTCATTTTAAGGGGTTACGCTTTATTCCACCCATCCTGCCGATGCAGAGTCACAAGAATTTTCACATGCATTTTTCCCTCCTCAAGGCAAGTGTGACAACTACCAAAAATTTGCTTAAATCCATTCCAGCAATAGTAGCGCATCCTCATTTTTCATTCTGCTTGTGCAGGCTCCATTCCTTGACCAGTGCATAGATAGCCGGAATTACAACCAGGGTAAGCAGAGTGGATGACACCATGCCCCCCACCATGGGTGCAGCGATGCGCCGCATCACTTCCGAGCCGGTGCCGCTGCCCCACATAATCGGCAGCAGACCCGCCATGATCGCCACCACGGTCATGATCTTCGGACGCACCCGCTCGACCGCACCTTCCATGACAGAAGCATACAAATCAGCGGCCGACGGCTGGCCGCCAGTGCTCGCTCGTTTCGTCTTGATGGCTTCCCATGCATGATCGAGATAGATCAGCATCACGACTCCCGTCTCGGCGGCAACTCCGAGGAGCGCGATGAAGCCCACGCCTGCCGCGACACTGAGATTGTAGCCAAGCAGCCACATCAGCCATACGCCGCCTACCAGTGAAAAGGGCACTGACAGCATGACAATGAGGGTTTCGGTAAGCCGCCTGAAATTAAGATAGAGAAGCAGAAAAATGATGGCCAGGGTTAGCGGCACCACGATTTTCAGCTTCTGTTTGGCCCGTTCCATATACTCGAACTGGCCGCTCCAGGTCGCATAGTATCCGGGTGGGAATTTCACCTGCTCTGCCACTGCTTTCTGCGCTTCGGCCACGTAACCGCCAATGTCGCGGTTGCGAATGTCGACAAAAATATACGCGGACAGCAGCGCGTTCTCGGTGCGTATGCTGGGCGGGGCCTTGACCGTCTTGACGCCCGCCACCTGCCCCAGCGGAATCATGCCTCCGCCTGGAAGAGGCACCAGGATCTGCGTAGCGATGGCCAGGGGATCTTGCCTCAGCTCACGCGGATAGCGCACCGCGACACCGAAGCGCTCGCGGCCTTCCACCGTGGTGGTCAGCATCTCGCTGCCAAGCGCCACCGAGATCACCTCCAGCAGATCGCCGACCGCCAGGCCGTGGCGGGCAAGGGCCATGCGATCGGGTTCGATATCGAGGTAGTAACCGCCAGTGGTGCGTTCCGCATAGGCACTGGTAGTTCCGGAAACCGTTTTTACAACTGCCTCTATCTGTCGGGCGACGTCCTCTATCTCGTTCAAATCCTTGCCGAACACCTTGATGCCGATCGGGGTGCGGATACCGGTGGCAAGCATGTCGATCCTGTTCTTGATCGGCATGGTCCAGGCATTGCTGACTCCCGGTATCTGCAGAGCCTGATCCAGTTCAGTGATCAATCGGTCCAGGGTCATGCCGGCGCGCCATTCATTTTCCGGTTTCAGGTTGATGACCGTCTCCGCCATCTCCAGCGGAGCCGGGTCGGTGGCGGTATTGGCGCGCCCGGCCTTGCCGAACACCGACGCCACCTCGGGAAAACTCTTGATGATCTTGTCCTGGGTCTGCAGCAACTCGGCGGATTTGGTGACCGACAGCGACGGCAAGGTGATGGGCATATACAGCAGGCTTCCCTCGTTCAATACCGGCATGAACTCGCTGCCCAGTTTCATCGCCGGAAATACCGAGAGCGCAAGGGTAATCACGGCCGCCGCGATGGTGAGCTTCTTCCAGCGCATGACCCAGGCGATAACGGGACGGTAAACCCATATCAGGAAGCGATTAACGGGATTTTTCCGCTCGGGCATGATTCTGCCGCGAATGAAAAGAAACATCAGCACCGGCACCAGCGTGATGGACAGGAGTGCCGCGCCCGCCATGGCAAAAGTCTTGGTATAGGCAAGCGGTGCGAACATCCGCCCTTCCTGCGACTCCAGAGTGAATACCGGCAGGAACGAAACCGTGATGATCAGCAGGCTGAAGAACAAGGCGGGCCCAACCTCACGGCAGGCGTCGATCATGATCCGCAGGCGGGGTGCGTCCGGGGGCGCGCGTTCCAGATGCTTGTGGGCATTCTCGATCATGACGATCGCGGCATCCACCATGGCACCGATGGCGATGGCGATGCCGCCCAGGCTCATGATGTTGGAGTTGAGACCGAGCATATGCATCGCGCTCAGCGCGATGAGGACGCCGACCGGCAGCATGACGATGGCCACCAGCGCGCTCCGCGCATGCATGAGAAACACGATGCAGACCACGGCCACGACAATGCTTTCCTCGATCAGGATGCGCTTCAGATTGTCGATGGCGCGATGGATCAGCTCCGAGCGGTCGTAAACCGCCTGCAACGACACACCCTCCGGCAGACCGCTGGAAATTTCCGCAATCCTGGCCTTCAGGTTATGGATGACGTCAAGCGCATTCTGGCCGTAGCGTGCCACGGCGATTCCGGCGACCACTTCTCCTTCACCATTCAGCTCCGCGATCCCGCGCCTTTCGTCGGGCGCCAGTTCGACACGCGCCACGTCGCGGATCAGTACGGGTGCGCCCGCCTGCGCCTTGAGCACCAGATTCTCGATATCGGATATCCCGCGCAGGTAGCCCCGGCCCCGCACCACGTATTCGGTTTCCGCCATCTCGATCACCCGCCCGCCCACATCACGGTTGCTGGCACGGATCACCGCCGCGACTTGGCCGAGTGGAATATCGTAGGCTTGCAGTTTGCGCGGCTCCACCGTGACCTGATAGGTTTGGACGAACCCTCCCACGCTCGCCACCTCGGCCACGCCCTGGGCCTTGGTGAGCTGATAACGCACAAACCAGTCCTGTAGCGTGCGCAGTTCCGCGAGCGTGTGCTGAGCGGCGACCACTACATACTGGTACACCCAGCCGACCCCTGTCGCATCCGGCCCCAAAGTGGGGGTGACACCGCGCGGCATGCGCCCGGCCGCAAAATTAAGATATTCGAGCACCCGGCTCCGCGCCCAGTAAATGTCGGTGTCATCCTCGAAAATAATGTAGATAAACGAAGCGCCGAACACCGACAGACCGCGCACTACCCTGGATTTTGGTACGGCAAGCATGGCCGTGCTCAGCGGATAGGTAACCTGGTCTTCCACTACCTGCGGCGCTTGCCCGGGGTACTCGGTATAGATGATGACCTGCACATCCGAGAGATCGGGAATGGCATCCAATGGTGTGCGAACCACTGCGTAGATGCCAACGCTGATAACCAGAGCTGTCGCGAGCAACACCACGAACACATTGCGTGCGGACCATTCGATTATTCTGCCCAGCATGTCAGTGTCCGCCGTGAGGGTTGGAGGCGGGGCGGGTGACAGGGCTGCCGCTTGAAGGCTGGATGGGGTGGATGCGAACGATGACATACTCCCCATCCGGTTCCTCGGCCATCTCAAAAGCAACCTTCTGGCCGGGTTTCAACGAACGCAGCAGTGCCGGCTCCCTGGCGCGAAAATCCATGGTCATCGCCGGCCACTTGAGACTGGCAATCGGACCGTGTGCGATCGTTACCGTCGCGTGCGCCCAATCTATCGCTTCAATGCTGCCGTCGCCGCGATGTCTTGCCGGTGCAGACGCGGATGTGCCGGATCGGGACTCGTCCTTATCAGGCGTGGGATCAGGAACGTTGTGACCGAAGCTGCCCAAAGCCGCCTTGAGATTGCTCTCCGCATCAATCAGAAAGTTCGCGCTGACCACCACTGCTTCTCCCGCAGCAAGCCCTCCCAGCACTTCGACGTAGCCGTCGGCGTGCATGCCTGGTTCTACCGTACGCGGCTCGAACCGGCCCTCGCCGAGCGCTACCAGCACCAGCCGCCGTGTGCCGGTGTCGAGCACCGCCGAGTCCGGCACGGCAAGCACCTTATCTTTGCTGTGAGATGATGCAAACTCCACCCTTCCATACATGGCGGGCTTGAGCAGACCCTGGTCATTGGGTAGCTCGATACGAACTCTGGCGGTGCGGGTTTCCGCCGTCACCGTGGGGTAGATGAACGTGACTCTGCCGCTGAATATCTTGTCCGGATAGGTATCAATCCTGATCGTGGCGCTCTGTCCCCTATGCACCATGCCAAGATCCTGTTCGAACACGTCAGCCAGCATCCAGATCTGGGATAAATCCGCAATCTGGTACAGCACTTCTCCGGGCATGAAGCGTTTTCCCTGGATGGCGGGCTTTTCCAGCACGACGCCGCTTGCCGGGGAACGCAACGTGACATGGTGGCTGACCTTTCCCTCCTGCCGCAGCGCCCGTAGATCAGTTTCCGAGATGTCCCAGTTACGCAGCCTCTGCAAGGCACTCTCGGCCAGGTGCTGCATACTGCTGAGAACCTCCGGGCCGCCATCCTCGACCGACTGCAATCCTCTTCTGGCGATGAGATACTCATGTTGCGCCGTATCCAGTTCGGGACTGTAAACATCCATCAGCGCGTCGCCTTTTCTTACTGCCTGGCCGGTGGTATTGACATAAAGCTGCTGAATCCAGCCTTCGAACTTGGGTGTTACGGTGTATAGCCGCCGCTCGTCCACCTGCACCGTCGCCACCGCCCTCACCGTGCGGATGAGTTCGCGCAGTGTTGCGATCTCGGTCTTCACCCCCAGTTTTTGCACTTTTTCGGTGCTGATCGTCACCACCACCGGGACGCCGGAGGGAGATTCTTCGCCCTCATAGACCGGTAGATAGTCCATGCCCATCGGATCTTTTTTCGGCATCGGGGAGGTGTCCGGTTGTCCCATCGGGTTGCGGTAATAGAGAATCCTGCCCTTCGTCTCCCCCTGCTTCGCGTCCTGTGGCGTTGAAGCCTCGGACAGGCTGGGCGACGCGGGAATCGAGGATGGGGATTTGGCGCTGCCCCACCAATACCCGGCGGCGACGGCGGCTACTGCCAAAACGATCACTGTTATTAATTTGGTGATGGTTTTCACAGAGCCTCCTCTGAAGCGGGAAGGCTCATCGGCGACTTTCCGATCAGTAAATCGATTTCCGCTAGCGCCTTGTTGTAGCCCGCCATGGACGTCACCTGACTGATTTCATAGTTGAATACGGTCATCTGGCTATCAAGCAAGGTCAGAAAATCGACCCGATTGACGCGATATGCGGCCAATGCTGCTTCAACCGTAAGCCGGGCCTGCGGCAGAATAGTGGTCTGATAGAGCCGTGCCGATTTCAGGCTTTGCTCGGCCATCGCCGCCTGCTGGCGCAGACTGGCGGCCACTTCATTGCGCTGCGCCTGGTACAGGCTCTGGGCCTGATCACGTATCGCCAGGGATTCCGCAACACGGGGAGCGAGCTTGTTCTCGCGCCATACAGGCAGGTTGATCGCCATGGTCAGGCTGACCATGTCGGCACGCCGCGTACCATCCAGCATATTGTCGCGCTGGCCATACGACAGGCGCACGTCAAGGTCGGGGTAGTAATTCTTGCGGGCCAGATCCAGCGCTTTTTCATTGCGTGCCACGATGCTTTGCAGCGCCAGCAATTGCGGACGGCGTGCCAGCGCTGTTTCGCGCAATGATTCGAGATCCACATGCTCTTCCCGCAGTTGCGGCGGTTCCGGTACGGGCGCCGCAACGGTTGCGTCGCGGCCAAGCGCGCGGATGAGTTCAGCTTCGATCGCCGGCCGTTCGCGTGCGAGCCTGAGCAGCTCGTCCACCATCCTGGATACCTGTGTCTGGGCCTTCAAAACATCAGCCTGGCTGCCCCGCCCCACCGCGTAGTGGTCCTCCGCGATGTGCAGGAACTCCTCCAGGATCAGTTTGTTCTTTTCCGCCAGACGGGTCATTTCGAGCGTAAGTCCCAGATCGAAGTAAGCGGTCTTGATGTCGCGCACCACGCGATTCACCGTTTCCTGATAGCCAAAACTGACGCTCTGCGCATCGCGAGCCGCAACATCCTTGCGCAAGCCACGTTTGCCAGGGAATGGCAGGCGCTGGGACAGACCGATCATTTTCATGGTCATGTCTTCGCGGTTGAAAGTCGAAGATGCCAGCGGCGCGTTGATCACCCCCGCTTCGAGGACCGGATCATCGAGCGCTTCCGCGGGCGCTATGCGCTGGCTGGCGGCATCGCGTTGCCGTAGCGCGGCCTGAATTTCCGGGTTATTCTCTAGGGCTTCCGAAATAAGGGAAGCAAGTAGAGGAGAATTATCGGCATTTCCCATTGCAGAGGCCTTCGGGAGAGCAGCCGCGAAAGTCCGCATACCTGCTTCCGCACGGGCGTTACCTGGAACTTCAGCTTGCACATTTACTGAAACCATCGCCCCGGCAAGCACTAGGGCAACGGTTTTGCTGCGGATCAATGCGAATCTCCCTTTACAGGAGCCTGCTTCCGGAATTTCACGATGACGTAATCTGAACCTGATTTTTCCAGGAAGAATTCCACTGCATCGCCTTCCTTCACATGATTGGCCAACCCGCGCTCCTTGAGGCGAAAAGGCATGGTCATTCTCGGCCAATCCAGTGCGGGAATAGGATCGTGATCTATCTTTACCGTGGCTTTGGCCTGATCCACATGCAGCACGATTCCCTTCGCAGGAATGGGATCCGCAGATGTCGCGCTTCCGGATACACCTGCAACGACTGTGCGCTCGTCTTTTTCCAGCATGGGTTTTTGCTTCGGGGAAAATCGCTCATCGGGAACTGCCACCTCGGACTGAATCGAGAAAGCAGCCGGCGCCGGATCGGCCGATGCCGGCTGAATGATCTGGCCCGCGAGTATCGGAGCAGGTATGGATGCGAGTACCAGCCCCCAGTGCAACATGACAGAGAACGGAATATTCATTCTGACCTCCCAAAAAATTTGTAACCGCCGCGATACCGCTTCAGCAATGGCCGGATAGCGGTTACCGCTTACGCACCTGTCAAACCTTGCACCGCAAAGGGCGCTGCGCTCGGATGCAGGTTTAATAAAAGTTAAAAACGATTGTTTGCCCTTGTTACAGGCGGATTTCTTCTGTCGAAGAATTAAGCGAGAGGGGGATGTTGCGGCTGCTGAAGAATGGCTGAAGTAAAGCGGGAATCAAAAGCGATGGCGTAAGAGGAGCCACCGCTGAAAATCAGGGAGGCATACGTTGTGGGAAGCAGCGTGCTGAAACTTGCATAGCAAGGGAGGCTCTCACATGGCAGGCTGGATGTCATGTCACCGGATGCTCTGTCTTTCGAAAACTTTTCATCGCCGTCATCGTGAAGATCGCAAGGGGCGGTAACGGCTGGGATATCAAGACTGGCGCCCATTTGTTTCGCCTGCACGCACAACGGCATGATGGCAGCGATCGCGCCTTGCAGCGGGAGCCACAGCATGATTAAAACCAGTAGAAGTTTTCGTCCGGACACCATGATTGGCTCAGTATAGGTGACTTTTCCTGTAGAGGGCAAGCTGCCTGTAAGAGAGATCTGTTTCGATTTAGTTCCGGCGCCGCCGCCAGCACCTGTTCAAATGGTAGATCACTCCACTCGGGATGGGTAAGGCACAGCGTAATCCATCAAAAATCCCGGCCGACATGGCATATCAAACCCTGACCGGATATCGACGCGATCGCAGATTGACAAAGTGTAAAAACAACTCAATGATAGGTCACGCGTTGCTTCAGCGAGTCGCCGAGCTCAGCCATAAGGGGGAAAAAGCAGCGGGAAGTAAACAGGATCAGTGAAAAACAGGGCAAACAGGAGGCCAACATGCAAGGCATATTTCTCAAATTCTTTGTGAGTGAATACCGGGAGCACAACGGCATACTATTGTACGAATGGCTACTGGAGCGTGCGAAAAAAAGCGGCTTTCACGGCGGCACGGCCATACGCGCGATAGCCGGGTTCGGGCGGCACGGCATACTGCACGAGGAAACGTTTCTTGAGTTGGCGGCGGATCTTCCTGTGGAAGTGAGTTTTGTCCTGAACGAAGAGGAAGCCAGACGCTTTCTGGAGTTATTGGAGGCGGAAAATGTGGATCTGTTTTACGTTAAATTCCCTGTCGAGTACGGATTCCTGCCGGAGTGACCAGCACTCTCCTCGTTTCGCACCCATACCGTGATACTCGAACGCCGGGTGAGCGACCATTAAAACACAAGGTGCAATAAGCAAAATACATTGCGTCGCGTGAGAATTTCCTCACTCTATTACTGTGCCTTGCATCCAGCCAGCATCCATTTTTCACCCCCCTTCACGCAACCAGGATAATAGTCTGCCGATTGCCAGAAAATGGCCTCACGCGGCACACCGCCCCGTGGAAACCGGTAACCCGAAAAAACGCAGGGTGCGACAAGCGTGGCGCATTGCGCTGCATGAGAATTTCAACCTGTAAGATCTTACAGCTATCCCGAAACTTCGTTTAATTATCTAATGTCACGGCCAAGTCACATACGAACTGTTTAATTGCAAGCACGAAGTACGGCGCCGGGCGGCATCGCTGGCGCCGCCTGCCTTATGCCTCACAAATCACACTTTAGGGGTATTAGTGATATCCGGTGGTGTTCCGAAGAAATCACCGCCTCCAGTTGACGGGACAGGCGCGCTCGATACGCAACAACAACCATCACAAGGCTCTTCCCATGCAAAATAACAAATCGCGGTCTTTATCCATGTCTCGCCGTGAATTCCTGAAAACAACGGCCGCCGCTGCTACCACCATGGGTGCGGCCGCCCTTCCGTTTAGCAAACTCTATGCCCAAGGGCCCGCAAAGTACCGGCGCATGAACATTTCAAGCCCGGAAGCAAGACGTACCATCGAGAGCTACAAAAAGGCAATCCGTGCGATGCTCGCCCTGCCTCCGAGCGATCCGCGCAACTGGTATCGCATTGCCCTGACCCATACGATGGACTGTCCCCACGGCAATTGGTGGTTCCTGGTATGGCATCGCGGCTACATAGGCTGGTTCGAGCAGATTTGCCGGGAACTGAGCGGCGATCCGGCCTTTGCACTCCCTTATTGGGATTGGACCGAGAATACAGATCCGCGAAAGCCATTCCGGCCAAGCGTCCCTGCCGTCATGTTCGAAGATGTGCTTACGCCTACCGATTCCGTCTACATTCCCCACTTCAGGGAATTCCAGGCCCGCTACCGGGATGTCATGGCGAAGGCGGATTATTGGAAGCGTATCTACAAACCCGATGGCGAATTTGACGATGCAACCCAATACGGCCAACTCCTCGCTCGCGGCATCCGTACGCCCGATGACCTCTGGTTTGACATCATCGATGACCCCAGGGGAACGTTCTTTTTTGATCAGGCCCATGCGCGCGGCCTGACAAAAGCGAAACCTGGGTTCGATGGCAAAACGGCAAAGGCTGTTTCCTTGCAAACACTGCTGGATGCGCTCGCACCACGTGATTTTCTCACTTTCGCCAGCCCCAAAACAATGGGACACAGCGGGTTGACCGGCTTCGGCGTTCTCGAAGGACAACCGCATAACAGGGTGCACAATTGTGTGGGGGGCATCTTTACCGAGGCAGGCGGGAATACCACTGACAGCGGCGGCTTCATGCAAGCCAACCTGTCGCCCGTCGATCCCCTCTTTTTCCTGCATCACTCGAATATAGACAGGCTGTGGGACGTATGGACCCGCAAGCAACAGGCACGTGGATATCCTGTTCTGCCGGAAGGATCGGATTATGACGCGTGGTCCGCGGAGCCGTTCCTGTTCTTTGCCGACTCGAAAGGACGGCCGGTGATCAAAACGACCGCCGGCGATTACGCCACGATCGGCGATTTCAATTACGATTATCAGCCAGGATCGGGTGAGCAAGTGGTGCCGCCGGTTCTCACTGCCGGAGCGCTCAAGGCGAGGGCGGTTACCCGGATCGAGCGTTTCAGCGCGCAAATTACCCGCCCGACGGCAAATGCCACCGGGACAGCGAGCGGCGCGGTGATGATTCCGCCCGCGCTGCTCCAGGGGCGAATGGAACCAGAGGCGCCAAGGCTTTTTGCACAGGTTACGATTGCCCTGCCTCCGCTGGCGCACGGCCACGACTTCGCCGTTCTGGTCAACGCCCCGGCCGGCGCGACCGGGGCCGATCCATCAAGCCCGCACTATGCGGGCACGCTCTCGATGTTCGGTCATCACCTCGTGCATGCCCCCGTCACCTTTACCGTACCATTATCGGGTACGATTGCCGCGCTGCATGAGGGTAAGCTCCTGCAAGCGAATGCGCCGCTGGATATCCGGATCGTGCCGGAGCAGATGGCCCTGCCTCGGGTACTGGCCGCAAAGCCCGGCATGAAAGCAAAGGCCGAAGTCCTTTCCATCGTAGTGGAAGCGCATTGACCGGGAAAACCATGTACGGACGGCGGCCTAGCCTTGCATCAATCATTATGGTATTGGCATTTTCGGCCGCATGTGTAAGCTGCACGAAGGCTGAAGGTGATTCCCAGCAGGGTGTGATCGAGCTAGCGATTACCCGTCCCGCGACCCCGCAGGAGGCGGTATGGGTACAGGTCCGTGCGGGCAACCTTCCGCGCGGGACGGAGATCCGTGTCAGCACACGCAAAGGAATACTGCTCGGTACCGTCTCGCCTTTCGGCGGACCGCCGGGGCAAGAGGCCATCACGCACACAATTCCCCTTCCCCAAAGCGTCATCGTAAATAACCGCGTGCAATTGCGTCTTACGGTCGATGCACCGGGCAAGCCCGCACGTTCGCCCCAACCGGGCGAGGTGGAAAGCATCAATCTGGTTTATGTGCCGATCAGCTTCTAGCAGACTGCCAGGAAACAAGCGCCACCCGGGTTTGTGATGATTTTTCTGAACCTGCTATTGATCCAACAGGAGGATTCGTGTCTTTAACCTGAATTCGGTAGTTGGACGAGGTGAAGTATGCTTTTTGTGGGCGCAGGGCAAGGCGTGACGACGCGGAATGGCCGTTTCATTCCAAGAAAGCTGTAACGCAGCCATGTTCCGCAAAAACTGTGCAATTCACCCTGAAGCGGCCTCACCCAGAAGATGAGAGTCAAATAATATGAAATATTTTTATTAATCATTATCACTGACCTATTAAATGAGCAATCAACTTGAAGAGGGTTGAGATAAATACTACAGGGTTAATGAGATAAACGGGAAGAACAAAAACTATACGGGAAGAAATGGGAAAGGAAAATAAAAAAGCTTTGCAGCGAATGAAAATAAAAACAGCTACCGGTCGGCAGGAGGGAAATTGAATAAATTAGGTTGGCGTAGCGCCACCTCTTCCAAGCGAACCTTTTCGATTATACGGTAGATCCACTGAATGGACACATCATGCTTTTTGGCCAGCGCACTATGGTTGCTACCGTTAAATTCTGCGTAGATTTCACGGTCTCGTTTTGATAGATTTCTAATCATACCCTTAGGGAAATAAATCAGCTGACCGCCCCAGATGTGAGCCATTAGATCCGCGACAGCCTGCCCCACTTCGATTGCTTTCTCATCACTTACGCCGCACAAAGTCCTGGTGGTTTCGGCCACGTGAATCACAAGGTCAGACAAAAGTTCAGCGTTCTTGCTGGCTGGATCAACAGTCATAGCTTGTTTTCGTGACATCAAACGCTCTCCTGCTGAATTCTATCGAGCCATTTCTTAAGCGTCTCGATAACATGAGCAGCTTCTTTAACGTTGAGCCACTGCAGCGCTTCCCTGCGGGTAACTCTCTTTACATAAGCCGCCAGTGCCCGTTCTGACGGGTCTCGTACGATACCTTTTTCATGTAATGACAACCAAAGCGCACGGATCATTTTTGATTGAGGATCGTCAGCAAGCGGGCGGGATTGCTTCGCCTTACGTGACGGCCTATTGGTCCATCCATGAGACTTGAAATGATCCAGCACATTTTTTCTACCAGCCCAGTCCAGATCCGAAGCCGATTTCACCCGCGCCACCGTCCACAGCATGCTGCGGTACGTTTCATCATCCAGGCCGAGCTGCTGCTTAGCTATATGGATCTGCGCAAGCTCACGTTTACGGATATCGTCGGCGCGGGCGGGTTTCATATGATGAGGAATAAAGTCAGCCGAGAACGTTGTAACCGCGACCGCGCAGACAATTGATGATCATCTGTTTCTGATTTTCGGCTACGTTTGTTACGCCTCCCACACCACCTGCCAGTGCGCCAAACCCGGCATAACCAGCGCTGTGCCCACCTCCCGCCACCAGATTGAGAGCGGTTCCTACGAGCGCGCCCCCAATCGCACCGCTCGCGGCGCTGGAGCCCTGGTCACCTGCATTTCTCGCATATTCCTGACACTCAGCCAGATCCTTCCCGTGATTAGGCCCGGCATTGTCGACCACTGGTGAATAGTCTGGGCCACTGGTTGGCCGTGGCGGCGGGACATAATAATTTGGTCCGGTTAAATTCAAGCCACTACAGCCGGTCAAGATTACTGATGCAGCTATCAAAACAGCGATCAATTTCATGATTATTCCTTAGTATTATTGTTGAAAATGTATGCCAGTCTTCGACAACGATAACGGCTAACAGTGCTTATTCTGAACCTGTTCCGCGAAAGGCATTTTTCCAGGTAAAAAATGGAGCCTCGCAGTAAGCCAAAGCGCGATTTTCGTCATCAGCGATGCGAAATTTGCACTTGCCGCCAGCCAGGAAAGCAAGCCGACCCGCACTCGCGCGCACTTCCGGCTCATGCTTTTCAGGAAAAGAATGCAGCACGTCGCGCCAACTGCCCTTGAGATTGACTTGTAGCTTCATGCGCGCACCAGGCCATTGAAACGCTCCAGGAACATAGCTTTTGCGCCCGACGGCGAACAGGACCAAATCTTTTCGGTTAAAGGGTCGATGCCCGCAATCAGCGACCACTCATCATCATGAGCGGGCATCAGGTCACGCTGCTCTGTTGCTAACATGACTAGGTCTGCCTGTTTGACGCAAGCAGGCAATTCCAGCGGCAACCCGAAACGCTTGAATATTGCCTCCTCCACACGTTTTTCAATCGCTTTGTATTCTGGTAGCAGCTGCTTAAGTGGCCGGGTCATATCCCCTACATAAGCCTCTGCCGCGTCGTGTAGCAGCCCAGCCAGGGCATGCTGGGCAGGTACGATCATACTGACGTACCAGGAATGCTCGGCAACCGAATAGAAGCTGCTGGTATGCCCAGTAAAGCGACAAAGATTGGACAGCGCCGTGGCAATATCCTCAATCTCTATCTGGCTAGGCTCTGGCTCCAGATAATTGAAATAATGACCACTCCTTGTCAGGATGTCCGGGCGGATCTCCATCACGCCACCACTTCCCGCTCGAACGGTGTAATCACGAAATCCTCGATATCAGTTACCACCTTAATACCTGCCACGCCGCGCACTTCATTCGGCGCATTGAGGATTGCATCTTTATTGATTTCCTCTTTTGTGCGCACGAACTTGCTAAAGCCCAGGCGTTTCAAGGTTTCGATCACGGTTTCGACGCCACGCACCGAAACACTGGCTGGGCGCTTGCGCCATTGCACTTCACCGGTAATTAGATTCGCCGTTTTGACCCGGCCACCGTTTGTCAGCTCGCTCCGATGCGCCTCGCAATAGCCTTGGACACCATCCTGCAACGTTTTGAGCTGCTCGTTGAGGGCATCCAGCCGGGGCTGGAAGTTGTGTGTGATCGCCGCGATCGAATCGTTCATTTCCGCAGATGAGCGGGCTAGCTCACGCTGCACGTCGCCAATTTTCCGGATATCGGCAGCGGCATCATCTTTGGTTTGCGGCACATAGACCTGTGCCGGGGCTTTAAGTCTGGTGGCGGTTTTAGCCATTTTTGTGTCTCCTCTTGTGGTTAATCGTTAACGAGCGTGCCATTCCGTATCGCGTGGTCCATCCACCACTGGACTCTCGTCTTTTTTTCTTCGATTTCGCGAAACGATGTGGACCTCTTTAGAATGCCCCGTTCCTCCAGCATTTCAACAATCGCCAGGACATCATGAAATTCTTGTGCAATGCGCTGAGCGTTCGTAAGGTCCTGGCCTGGCTCGATCTCGCCCATACCAAAGCGAAGGGCTTTAGAAACGCGATGCTGCACTTCCGCGCATTCCTCCGATAAACATGTCAGCAAGTGCTCTGATGTGTTCATTTTTATGTCCTCAGTTTCATCTGCCCGATCAAATCAGGCAGCGGCATCTTGCGCAGGGCGGCTTCAAGCACCAGGCTATGCATGGCGCGGCCGCGTAGAAATTTGCATGTTTCTTCCAGATCCTCGGCGGTTTCTGCCATGTAATACCCGGTTCGCGGAGTACCGCAGACCGCATAGCCTTCTTCCCGCAGTTGGCTGACGTGAAGGCGCACCATGCGCGGATTTACCCCCACCAGCGTCGATAACTGTTTAACGGAGATCCCGCGCCCCTTACCGATATGGTTTGAGAGCGTGAAAAGGACTTGATTAGGTGTCGTCATCGTTACCTCTTGACGTGAATTTGCCGAGCTGCTGTTTGACGGATTGCGGCATTGGCGATCGCTGCGGAGCCGGTTCGGCGCGGTCCGGTTCTTTCCCGATCTGTCCACCTATCGCGGTCCTGCCAGCTCGCCGATCCTCTGATTTTGCTTCCGCCTTAGCCTCGGCCTTGTCGGTGTATCCGGCAATGATGGTCAGTAAATAGCCGTGCCCTTTCAGCGGCAGGGTGAGCTTGTCGCGCTTGGCCAGCATCTCCTCAATGCCTATGCGCCAGGTTTCCGTGGGAGCTGCCCAAATACGCCCATTGCGCTCAATCTTGCCTGAGCTGATCATCGGCAAAAGCTCATTGAGAATCGTATTTACCCGGTCGAAAGAGAGCTGACGCTGCGCTGGCCGGAACAATGCAAGGTATTGCACTATCAATTTGCCGAGCGGTGCAGGCAGCTGCAGGGCGGTTATCACCGCTTCGCGCGCGCCTTCGGTGCCGATCACTGTATCAAGGCTCATGGCACTACCGCAGGATGGGCAACTCAGGCGCACAGATGGCTCTCGCTTGACATGAAATTGATCAGCAGCTGCGTTTGTTCGAGATCTAGCTCGATCGGCTCGGTGGCTAGCCCGAACAGCATGATCGTTTTATCTGACGTGCGCGCGAGGCGGAAACGAGGTGGGGCAAGAGTATCCATCCCGATTCCCGCGCAGGTTGGCGATGATTCAGGTTGCTTGATCATATTGCTGGCATCAGCGACATGATCTGCGGGTGTTGGCTTCATTGATGTGTCTGGTAATGCATTAGGGAGCTTGGCGGTTTTCCTGCGCCGATCCGACAAAAGTTCTTCCCGAGTTACACCTGGGGCGAGCGAATAAATTTTATTGCTGTAATCCCCATCGACGACAATCAAACCGAGATCAATGTGGTTTTTAATAAAGGGTCTGACCGAGGATGCGTGGGATGCCGCGATCAGTTCTCTACCTGTTGCCTTGCCCCTCTCAGCAAGCAGTTCCAAGATGACCTGCGCTTTGTTTTTTACCGGTTCCATAATGTGTTCCTCGCTTTGTGGGATTGAGTTATCCGCTTGCGCTGTCGGCTTGTATTCAGCCGAGATTAGTTTCTTCGGATTGATTGTGAACTGCTTGAAGGACATTTTTGCAGGCATACCAGTCGGCCACACGACAACATACGTCAGGCAATCGCGCGTGATTGTGGCGCGGTTAATGGCGCGAGCATCGAAGAGATCTTGCAAAACCTCCATCAGAGGCAAGGCCGGGATTCCGGTTTTTTCGGTTAGTTCACCAAACGACATCGGTAATTGCGCGCTACGGCCATTGAGGCATCCGAGAATTAGATCCTGCTGAGTCATCAATGCACCCTCTCCCTTGCGCTTGGCATCACGCGCACGTATTTCTCAATGGTCTCGTCTACCACTTTAACCAAGGCATCCTGATCAGGTGACATGCGTGCCGCGACAATCCTTGCAAGCTGCCCCATTCCGCTCGCCAACGCGTACCGCGTAACATCCAGCTGCTGGGAAAGCATGGTCGCTTTCCCATTCGCTTGCGCCAGCGCTACATGGAGCCCCGGTTCTGCCAGTGCGATCTGAATCAGGGCGATAACGGTGGCGCTGGAAGCGTTATATCCCTCTTTAACATGTTTTCTGAGCAATTCGAGGTCAACACCATTCACCACCACGGCTGTCATGATGACCCCCCCGGCACAGCCGGGCGGCTGCGCATCGAGCTTCCATAACCGCTTGTGGCGGCATAGATACAACGCAGCGCTTCCGGGTTTTTCCCGCCAAGGATGCGGACGGTAGACACCAGCTTCTCGCCGGCCTCGGCAGCCGGACAGGTCTCGGATAGACGTTCGATCTCGCTGACTAGTCGTGCAATTTCCCGACGCTGATCGTGGTCACGATTTCTGATAACCGATAGGCCACCAAAAAAGATTGCGATGCCAACGATAATAAGTAAGCCGATGACGCCGATGGCTCGCCCAGGATGCTGGGGATCTGGTGACTGATACCATGTCATGATGTCCTCCTGATAACCCATTCGATCTGGACACCTTCGACGGACGCCGCCATTGTGGTTTCCTCTCCATCGGCAGACCGGCTGTATTTGATCTCGGCCGCATCCAGTGCGATCGGTGCGTTAGGGGTTGGTTGCTTGATGATGATGCGAGCGTTGCGGTTACCCGCGATCACGCTTAGCACCACAAACCCATGACGAGCAAGAGTTATGGCGATACGCTTCGCACGAGTTAGCGCGTCCATGACGCCCTGGTTGTGCTGGCCAATAGACGGCGTGGCGAGGACTAACTGCACTGTCATGATGTCCCCCCCAATCTTTTGGCAGACTTCCAGGCGCCTAGCCAGGTGTAGCAGAGGCCGCTATCGCGCCAGAGACGGTATGCGAGTAGTAGTCTGGTCATGGTCAGCTCCTTATAGGGCCTTGACCAAGTCAGCGTTTATTCTCGGCGCGCCAATTTCGGCGCACAGATTCATCGCTTTCGTGGTCAGATTGTTGATGATCAGCGGATAAATCATGCTGACGGCGCCAGAGTTGCTGCGGGCGGGGCGCGTAAGGCGTGCACGCATGGCGTCAAATGCATCAGCCTCACAAATGTCTTGCAGGTCTTTACCCACGCGTTTGAATTTCAGTGCGAGGTAGTTTTCCAGGTGGGCATTGAGCGGCATCAGTTCGGCAATTTCACAGCGGCGAATCACTTCACGCGCCTCGTAGTTCATCCGCTCATCCAGCTTGTTCTTGAGCTCCGGCTGGCCGACGAGGATGATGGAGAGCAGCTTTTTGAAGCCGTCTTCCAGCTCCCAAAACCGCTTAAGGTATTTCAGGGTTGAGACCGACAGGTCGTGCGCCTCCTCGATCAGCAAGACGTGTGTATTACCCGCTCGGCTGGAGTCGGTGAGGATACGTTCCACCTGCCGTGCTTTTCCTTCCAAGCTGCGGCGCGTCTTTGTGCTGGGGCGCATATCGTCGATGATGGCCTCGCAGATCGAACCCGCAGTGAGCGTGCCTTTATCGATCAGTCGCGGCTGAATTACGATGACTGGATGGCTCTCACGCTGCACGCGGTCTATCAGGTCGCGCCGCAAGACGGTTTTTCCAGCGCCAGACTCACCCACCACGGCCAGAAACCCGCCGTGCCTGGCTGTGGTGAACATCGCTTCGCGGATGTAGCGCTGATCGGCCGACAGGAAAATATCATCCGCGCTCTGCACGTCATCGGTAAATGGATCGCGGAAAATTTTGAATTGTGATTTGGCTTGAGCCGATAGCATTACGACCTCCAAGGGTTCGATATCGATTTGGGGAATTGCCGGTAGAGTCTGGCCTGTTCTGGCGCGAACACGGGTCAGCTGCGGTTGAGCTTTCGGCGCAAAGTCCCACAGCGTGGTCAGAGTGGCCTCAGGCACACCGCGGTCCCGCAGCATCCTTTCCGTTGCGGTGACGATCGCTTCGCGCGGCGTCAGCTTCGGCCACAATCCCCAGTTAATGATGTGAGAGGCGCCGGTCCTGGAAAGGGCTTTGCCATGACTTTGCATGATGGCATCTGCCCATCTGGGCTGAGGTATGCCGTATTCCAGTAGCACCCATTTAAGGTTGATGGGCTTAAAGCTAAGTTCAGTTTTAGGAGCGGTTTGTGACATAGCCGCCTCCACTGATGAGTGTTCCCTTGATAGTCATGCTAAAATTTCCTCCGTAGTTCAGTTGTTACAAAAAACGGCAGGTCTTGAAAAATTCTGCCGGGTCATACACCGGCGAGGCTGCAACCTCGCCGGATATCTCTACACCGCCCTTAGGCGCGCAACTCCAAGCGTTTCCTCAGCGACTCCGGCGCGCAGCGATGCCGCCAAGCTCATCAGATCATCCTCGGGCACGCCGTCCGGATACAGCTCCGCGATGCGCTGGTTTTCCTCAATCGTGACTGGCCGACCTAGCTCTGTGCGCATGCGCATGGCGGCCTGCATTTGCGTCAGCGGCCGCACTACTATTTGAGCGGGGTTAGGTATATCCATTGCCGTGCCTTGGCGCGGCAGGTAGTACGGCTGGGGCGAATCGTCGATATGTTTGTATGGATCGATGCGGCCACCGAACGGCAGCGCTTTTTCTTTACGGTTGGCTTGGGCGGCGTCAGCGGTATCGGCATCCATAGCCAGCCGCTCGATTTCATGAGCGGCCTTTTGCGCGTCGGTATCGGCACGGCGCTTATATGATTCGCCAATAACCGGTGCGCCGATCGGGAATCCATGTGCGTCCTTTTGCACCGCCTCAATCACCTGGAAGACTTCATGACCATCCTCCCCAGTGAGCACTACCTGGGCGGCGCTTGCCCGCCACGGGTTGCGGGCGATCAGCAGCTTTTCGCCGACCATCACGCCCGGAACAGGGGAAACGTCGTATGTCTGGCCACGGAATGACACGGTCAGATGGTTGGATACATCGCGTTTCTCGGGATCGGAACGGGCCAGTTCCCGGCAGATTTCCACGGATGGAGCAATGCGGTACTGATCGGCCGCAATCGCGCACCAGGAGGCGTAGCGCGATTTCCCGGTGCGGGTATGGACGGACGTCGCGTTGAATGCGCGCATCCACTGCCAGGCAATACCGTTGAGTTCTTCCAGTGAATTGGCCCGCCGCAGCTTCAGTCCGGATTCAAACTGGCACTCAATGATGTTGTGCGCCTGTTCCACCTGCCCTTTTGCACGCGGGTTTCCGGGTTTGTTGATCAGGACCCGCACCGACAAGCTCCGGCACAGATTGCGGAATATCGCGCCGGTATTTGCACTGCCGGGGTCGAGCATGACATCGAACGGCACGCCGGAAAAGGGATCGTGCTGGCCGCGTTTCTGCATCGCGTTAATGAAAATGTTGCAGAGATTCTGGCCGGATTCCGCCCCCAGGACGTACTCGACATAAATAGCACCGCTTGTATGGTCGGTCACGGCATAGCGCCACACACGTTCGCTCTCGATCTTTTTGAGATTGGCGGGTTTGTTTTTGTAGAAATCGTTAGCAGCCATGACTTGCAGCCCAGCGTCATGTTCCGCCGAACGCAGGTAATACAGCACGCAAATGGAGGCGTCGATCTGCCAAACGTGATTCGGATGCTTGGATGCCATTGCAATGGCTGGTGCGGGCGCCAGCAAGGTATCCGGATGCAGGTTGTAAGCTCGCAATCCGCGCGCGATCGCGGCGATCGATAGCGGCATTACCTCGCCTGTCTCTGCATCCACACGTTCGCAGCGGATCTCATTATTTGCCCGTAGGATGCGCACTGCATTTTCGATACTCATCAGGCGCTTGTTGTTGCGCCGCATGGATTCGATCAGCAGCGCCGATATCATCTTTGCCTCGTCAATGGTCAGGGCGACCGCGCCGGCATCGGAGCGCTGCTTGCGCGCTGGCTTCATGGTTACTTCCTTGATCTTTCGTAACAGAGTTGCGCGCGACAGGCCGAGCTCTTTCATGGCAGATTGATAGATCCATTCTTTGGTGCCATGCCCGGCTTCGCGGGCAGCCTGCCCCACCGAAACCAGCCGCTCTGTCAGCGCCGCGCTCATTTTCCGGTGACAAACTCGGGCACTTTGATTGACTCGAAAGCCTTTTCGATTTGTTCGTCGGCATCAGACCTCATCCATGCCGGAACCGGGTTACCATCGGCGATCAATTTGATGTTGAATTCGCCGCGCATGGTGGCGATGGCGAGTGCTATCTGCGACAGCAACCCGACCATGAATTCCTCATGCGACACCTCGTTCTCGCGGCCATGCTCAGTCAGCGCAGCAAATGCCGGGCGCAGGGCACCGAGGATCGCGGCCTCGGCCGTAAAAGCATGTTCGCTTGCTTCCTTGCGCAAGTCGGAAGCTATTTCGTCCGGTGAGGCAATCTCAACCCGGCGAGTGAGCTTGTGGATGGTTTTATCCTGGTCGTCGATGATCCGATTCTTGTTTTCCAGGACTTTGGATTGCGCCTGATAGTTGGCTTCCAGTTCGGAAAGTTGCTCATCCTTCCTTTGATTGCGCGCCATTATTTCTTCGGCGAGGTCCAAGAAAGCATCTTTGTCACCGGTTTTGGCAACCGCTGCCAGCGCGTCTTTTTGATCTTCTGGCAGCTTGCGGTATTGGCGCAGTTCGCGGTAACCCATCCCAAGTAAAGTCAGGCTCTCCATTGCATCCTGGCCGAATACTCGAAGATTCAATAAATCCTCATCGACCTTATTTGCAGAGGTGCCAATCGCGCGGCAGAAACCATCCCAAGTCCCGACAGTCGGGATTCTTTCTCCATTACGATCTAAAGCGTTAGTCCCTGATAATGCGCGATAAAGTTTGTTTTCCTTGATGTATTGCAACTTGCTCAAACCCACGACCGTCGTGAATTTTGAGATTGCCGTCGCCATACCGATCTGTCCGACCATCTGGTTCACTAAATCGCGCTCCTCGGAATGACTGCTGCCGATATTCGCGATCCTTTCCTCCTGGATCGTAAGGGCATGACCTGCCGGAATTGGATCGTCAATCCCAATGTGATCAGGTGTTGGTTTCTGATGCTGTACTCTTGCCATGTATTACTCCTGTTAATGTGCTTCGCGCGAATAGCGCTGTTCGATTTCACCGGCGCGGCGCCGGACTTCATCGAGGTGACGAGAAAACGATAAGCCGATCTGTATCAACTTCGGACCAAGGCGCCAGCGGGTGGTATCGTGCGGCAGCTGCTCGGCCAAGCCCAGTTGCTGAAGCACACTCAAATCTCGCGTGATGTTGCCAGGGCTGGTGCGTAGCGCCTTGGCCAGCTCGCCAGGGGCGACGCCGCTGAATTCATTTCCGGCAAGCAGCATCATTACTTTGTAGCCGCGCGTCTGTGCATCGTTCTTGTACTGGCGATCTGCCATTACTCCTCCTCGGTAACAAAATCGAATTCAGGTTCCAGGTGCTTGCCCACATTGCCGCGATGCCAGGCAGCTGTTTGCATATGGTCGGTGATGGCATTCAACGTCTCGTTAGCATCGGCTTTGCCAGCATAGAAATCCGCCAGAAGCGCCATAGTTTTAGAAAAGCTGCCATGCATCTTGAGCAGATCAGCGTCTTGCAGGCTGCGCCCCGATGGAATCTTGACGGAAAGATTGCCCTGGGCGTGGGTAAGGTGATCACTGATGAAAGTGCAGCCACAGACATGTTCGTAGGATTGCACTAAGGACAGATGCATCTTTCCGTTTCCGAGCCAGGAATAAAGATTGTCGGCGCTGACGCCCATCCGGTCCGCGATGCGTTCCACCGACAGATTGCGTTTGGCTTTGGCGTAGTCCTTGCAAAGCCGCATGGCTTCAAGCGTGTTGCGAGGGATTATGCGATTCCAATTCCGGGCCATTTTTCTAAATCCGGTTCGATGAATAGTTAGAAACAAAAACCAGTTTTCCGCCTATGCAAACGTTTTTCACGGGCGCAAAATGCCGACCATCAAATTGGTGACGAGGTGTTAACATGGCGGATAACGAATTCAATGAGCTGGCCGGACGTATAGAGGCAATAAGCACGCTTGTATTGCACGCGATTGCCGATCTGGAGATGAGTGAGTTCATTGATGGCCAGGGATTCACGAAGGGTATGCGTCAGGTTGCTGAGGATCTGCAATTTCCACAGCCTCATCTGGATGCAACGCGCCGTACGCTGCTGGAGCTGGCTGGTGCGCTGGATAGCGCCAGGATGAACCGATAATTGGTTGATTCAAGGGAAAGCCAAGGTGATCATTACAGATTCTCATGCTGCACTCTTTTGTTTGGGGGTTAAGCGGAAAGGCGCTCTTCGTCTGGTTTGAGACCGAGCTTCACGGCGATTTCATGCGCTTTGCCGTAATGGCATTTGGCTTGGCCGTTTAGCACGCGGTACACCTCGTTACGGGTGTAGCCGTTATCCTTCGCCCAATCGGTGAAGGTGACGCCGCGCTGACGAAAGCGATGTTTAACGCGATCTGTTGGGCTCATGCTCGGGTTCCTTGATGCAAACATATTCAATTAATGATGTGGTGATTATTGCAGAATAATGCAATAAGTCAATAGTGAGAGTGCAGAATAATGCAACCTTTTTATGAGCGGCTGATTGAGGAACGAAAGAGGCTTGGTCTCACCCAGGACGAAATGGCGCATGAGGCCGGCGTTGCAAAGCGTACTTACTGTAACTATGAAGCCGGAATCTCTGCACCGACGGCAGTGCAGCTCGGCGTCATAGCTTTGATCGGGGTGGATGTTCAGTACGTTATGACCGGTAACCGCCAAACCGCGATCAGCCTGGAGCAAGAGCGCGCGGGGTATGTGGTCGAGGTGTTGAGCAAGGAAGAACAAGCGCTGCTGGACAACTACCGCAATTCTCCTCCAGAGGGTAAAACTGCCATCAAAGCGGTCGGCGTTGCGGTCGCGAAATCTGATAAAGACAAAGCGATAGAAAATTATGAAGGCCCCGAGAAGCGGGTAGGTGAACGGCGTCAAGGAGATCGACGCCAGAAAAGCGCATAGCTGCCATCAAGTTTAAACCGCATTAAAAGACCCTCTCTGTCATACCGCATATCCTCGCGATATGCGATCAATCAACCTCATAGTAATTCACTGCGCGGCCACGCCTAACGGCAGGTCCATGTTTCGCTCTGTCCCTGGCAGAGCCGTCAGCATGACGCCGGTGGAAGTGCTCGATGAAATGCACAAGGTGCGCGGCTTCGCACGCACTGCCGGGTTTCGTGCGCGCCAGAATCCCAATCTCACTAGCATTGGTTATCACTTCATCATCTACACGAATGGCACGGTCGCGACCGGGCGCCATCTTGATGAGGTCGGCGCGCATGTACAAGGCTTCAATGCCAAATCCATCGGCATCTGCATGATCGGCACGGATGAATTTACGGTGGTGCAATGGAAGAGTCTGGCGGGATTGGTTAATGCCCTGAATGAAACTTATCCTGATGCCCGTCTCTGCGGCCATCGAGACCTGTCCCCGGATCAAAACAAAAACGGAATCATTGAGCCATTCGAGTGGCTCAAGATCTGCCCAGGCTTTGATGTCGCAGCATGGCTGAATAACGACATGGAGCCATTCCCCCAAAACGTTTATTCGCCATTATGAGCACCGACATCGGGACGCCCGATTGCAAATGCTGGTGGCGCAGCAGAACCTTGTGGTTTAACACCCTGATGGGCGCTTTGACCGCGCTTGAAGCCAATGTTGCCCTGGTTCAGCCACTTGTGCCTGGGAATGTGTATAGCTATTTCGTGCTGGTGCTCGTCATCGGCAATTCCGTCCTTCGCATCGTCACCACGCAGGCGCTTACAAAATGATAGCAAGCCCATATTTCTGGATCGCCCTCCTGGCGGGTGCGCTCGCGATCAGCGGCGGCTCGTATTACTACGGCGGCAAACATGCCAGGGATGCCGCCAAGGCCGCGCAATTCGTCGAGCTTAGTGACGCTGTGGGTAAAGCCATTGCTAAGATCAAGACGATCACTAAAGAGCTCGATAAATATGAAGCCACCCGAGAAAAAGTGCGCGTGGTGTACAGGACCATCAAGGAGAAAGCAGATGCCAATATCGATAAAAACCCTGGTTACGCTGAGTGCGGTCTTGATGCTGACGGCTTGCGCCTCTACAACGCTCGCCCCGCAGATATTGAATCAGGCGCCCCCATCCCTGACAACTCCGTGCCCGGATCTCCCCCCGGCGTCGGACGGGAAGCTGTCCACGATCCTGAAGAACAGCATCGAGAGGGCTGAGCTCTATTATCAATGCCAGGCACGTCAGGCAGTGTTGGCGGACTGGGCAAAAACGATTACCAGCGAGTAAAGTTTATTCATCTTCAAGCAGAGGAAAGTGATATGAAAACCAGATTGTTGCAGCTCCCAGCCGTCCTGTTAATCGGGGCACTGTCACTCACCGCCCAAGCCGGTGCGCTATCGGATTACCTTGAAAATAAAATAATTGATTATGTGTTTCGAGGCCAGACATTTACCGCGCCTACTACCACATACTTTGCGCTGGCCACCACGTCTGGCAATGATGCTGGCTGCGGCACGGAGGTAAGCGGCGGAAGCTATACGCGGGTGGCGGTGACATCAAGCATGGCTAACTGGGCTGGGACTCAGAGCGCGGGTAGTACCACCGCATCGAGCGGCACGGGTGGAACCACCAGCAATAACGCCACCATCACTTTCCCCGCGCCCACAGCCAGCTGGGGCACGGTGGTTGAGTATTGCGTTTTCGATGCATCCACGGCGGGAAATCTGCTATTCCGGGCCGCCCTAACTACCAGCAAGACAGTCAATAACGGCGATGCCGCGCCATCATTTGCGGCCGGGTCGTCTACGCTACAGATCGATAACTAGGCGCCTGAATGCCAATCGTATCCAGCCAGATTATTTCCCAATCTGTCCAGGTTGACGGTCGCACTGACGTTTTGGAGCGACACACGGATCACAATGGAGTAGATCACGATTGCCCCTATACTGCGGCTGTCGGTCTGGATATTAATGTGGTTATGACGCTTCGCGCCCAGAATATAGGGGCGCGGATTGATATGCTGGAATTGGCCGAAGCCGAGGCTAACAATTTCGAATTGTCACTCTCACAAGTGGAGTTTCTCAAGCGATTCACGCAAAAGGAGCGCACAGATGTAAATGTGGCAAAGCGGACTGATGCAGAAGTAGAGGACGCTTGGAATTTCGTTATGGCTGCCAAAAATGGAATCCACCTTAGAAACCCATTAACGATAGGAATGCTTGCCCTGCTGGAAGCCAAATTACTGCTTGATCCTGGGCGCAAAGAAATTATAGGGGCGCCGTAATGGCGGATTTCCTTCTTCGGTCTACCAGTTCAACCGAGAGGCAGAATTCAACCGCATATGCCTTAGGGGATCGAATTGTCATCGCGCGCGCTGACGCGCAGTCCGGTTTTGCAAACATGCGGAAGTATGTTTACGAGTGCACCACTGCCGGAACTACAGCTGGAAGCGCGCCAATTTACCCGACGACACCTGGCGGGACTGTAAGTGATGGCTCTGTAGTATGGACGTGCCGCGAGTGCCAAACATGGGCAAATGCGGCGCGGTACGCTGATTATATTGCCAATAACCGCATGGCTGCGGGAGACAGGCTATTCGCCTCGCAGGCGCATGCGGAAACCAGCACGGTCTCCTTGACTATTACGTTCCCAGGAACAGTGACAAACCCTTGCTATTTTCTTTGTGTCGATGATTCGATTGGCGGAAATTCGCCAACAACCGTTAGCACTGGGGCGTCAGTATCGAACTCGGGATCGGTCACCCTATCTGTGAATGGCTCTGTAATTGGGTATGGCGTCGCTTTCACTTGCGGGTCCGGTAGCGGTAATCTCAGCCTTAATCAGACCGCGAATATCCAAGAGTGGACATTATGCGATTTTGTTCTTGGGGCCAGTGCAACGCAGCTTCTGATACTCAGCGCATCTGGGAGCGGCTCAGTCTCAGCGGAAACTACACTAAATAATTGCCGTTACCAGTTTGGAAATACCGCCTCTCGTATCAAACCTTCCAATATAGTATCAATACAAGGTGGGAGCATAATATCTGGAGGCACCACGCCGACTTCTATATTCAGCCGCCCCACATCAAATACTCCGGTCAATCTTTCAGTCAGTGGTTTAGATTTTTCAAACCTTGGCTCAACGGTAAATCTGGTGGAGGGCGGGTCATTCTCCGGTAATAACGGCGCAATGATATTGCGCAATAGCAAATTGCCATCGAGTTGGTCTGGCTCCTTGCTATCAGCAGCCATCACGACTATCGGCTTCAATGTAGCCGCATATAACCTCGATTATGCCGACACCAATTACTCGGTATGGCTGGAGGACTATTCGGGATCGGTAAGACACGATACTGCACTGTATCTCTCCGGCACTGACGGGATAAAGTTGAACGGTGCTGCCGTCCCCCTTTGCTACAAAATGACGGCATCGGCAAATGTGATGCCTTTGGAGGGTCTGTGGAGAGTGATCGTCAATGAGGTCACAACCTCGCAAACAGCAACGTTGGAAATAATCCACAATGAAGCAGCCGCACTGAACGATGGGGAAATTTGGCTGGAGCTGGAATATCCGGTAACGGGTGGCAGCGCACAATTCGCGCGACTGACTGATAAGTCAAATCTTCTGGCCACTCCAGCCACGCAAACTACATCCTCCGCTGATTGGGATGACGGATTAAGCGAGCGAGCAAATTCAACTGTGTATGCGGTCGGCAATATTATTAAATCTTCGGGATCGCCCGGAAGCGCGTTCATCTGCACCGTCTCGGGCACAAGCGCAGGAAGCGTGCCTGGGGGCTATACGAGTGCCGCTGATGGAGCGAGCATTACGGATGGGTCGGCAACATTTAAAGCCATGCGTCGGCAGAAACTGCAGGTGCCATTTACCGCCGCCGAGCAGGGTGTGATAAGAGCACGTGCTGTGTTGGCAAAATCCAACGCCGTGGTATGGGTAGCCTCTAAACTAGCGGTGGCGTAATGGCACGGCAATACGTCGTCGATGGCCTTCTGATTCAAGAGTCCGGGACTCGGCAATATGTTGTCGATAGTCTTCTGATTCAGGAAACGACGTCGGCAAATGGTGCAGCCGCATTAGCGGGCGACGCTCAAGTGGTGGCAGCAGCCACTGGCGTGCTGACTACAGAGATCAAACTCGTCGGCGCAAGTCTGTCCGTCGCTACTGCTGCGGGAAATTTAACCACGCAGATCCCGCTCGCCGGTGTGGCTGTCGCCATAGCTCAGGCAGCTGCCGGACTGTCCACACAAATTTCACTTGGCGGCAATGCCGCAGCGGTCGCCGGGGCATCCGGAGCTCTAGCAACCGCTATCCCATTGGGGGGGCAGGCGACAGGTAATGCCGTCGCGGCCGGCGTACTGGCAACTCAGATCCGCCTGGGCGGCGTGGCGGTGGCGCAGGCGATGGCGAGCGGGGATCTTGCTGGCGGCGGAGCGCTGGCCGGAGCTGCAATTGCTACCAGCGCTGCCGCCGGCAATCTCACGGCACAGATCAGATTGAATGGCGCGGCGGTGGCGGCAGCCGCCGCAGCGGCCGGGCTGTCCACCCAGATCAATCTGTCAGGCAATGCCCATGCAAGCGCGACTGTTGTCGCAACGCTTACCACCATTATCCAGCTCGCAGGTGGCGCGTTGGCGGTGTCTGGCGCCGTCGGTACGCTGATAACGGCCATACCATTGACAGCGGCCGCTCTCGCGACTGTGATCGCCACAGGGGAGCTGACGGTTCCAATATTGCTGGCGGGCAATGCTTTGGCCGTGGCAAGCGCAACCGGGCAACTGTCTGGCATGAACCCGGAATACAACCCGCGATATGCTGTTCATGCCGTCGAACGGAATTTCGAGACCAGTCATACCAAGCAGTACGTTGTAAATTATGAGGCGGGGCTGCAATGAGCGCTGTGTTGTGGCCTGAGAAAGATCCTGCCGAGGAGTTGTGGCTCACGTTCAATTACGGACCTGCGCTCACTGTAGGCGAGACTGTCTCTCTCGTAAACATGTCCGTCCAACTTAAGGCCGGTGTAGATGCATCACCCTCGACCTTTATCTCTGGGATGGCCGTGGTCATGGGTGACGGCAAAGTGCTGCAGTTTGCGCGGGCGGGCGTTGATCAGGCCACATATCTGGTGAAGTGCGTGGCCACTACATCAAGTGGCCGCAAGTTGGTTTTGGCTGGCAAGGTGCCGGTGAGGGAGATTGCATAGATTGTCAGGAGCGCACCGAAGAGCAGCGCCATTAATTAACTCAAAATTGATACAGCGATGGATATCGAAACATTGAAATTTGGCTTCCAGGTATTGCAGTTCGTAGCGACCGGCGCGATCGGTATCTATGTTTATATCTCCAATAAAAACCGAGTCACGAATGATCGTATCACTACGCTGGAGAGCGATATCGACAGTCGACTGGATGGGCAGGGCATACGTATCGCCAAGGTGGAAGAGGCGCTGAATCACACGCCGACGCATAGCGATCTCGGTGCGCTGCATGATCGTATTACCTCTGTAGGTAAAGGGGTGGATTTCCTTGCTGGCGAATTCAAGGGCGTAAAAAATGTGTTGAATGTAATCCATCAACACCTCATGAACGGGACCAAGAAATGACCTATTCAGAATCTGTAGCAGCTGACCGGCGCCTGCTCATACTCAGGGCATTGAGGGAGTCACACGAATACACCGCAGCGGCACGGCTGCTCCGTGTCTTTCTAGGATCATTCGGCCGCCCGGTATCCGCTGATCTGGTGGAATCGGAGCTGGCCTGGCTCGCCGAGCAGGGGCTCGTGACGATAAGGGCGGGCGGGGAAACTATCGCCACCCTCACGCCACGTGGTGCCGATGCTGCAAACGGCCTCACCCGGGTGCCTGGTGTGCGCCGTCCGGAACCGGGGGAATAATGCCGCCACGCTCAAAAGTCGGTGAGCTGCCTGCGGAGGTTCGCGCTTGGCTCGATCGCGCGTTGGCCGACAATCAGTTTGGCGAATATGAAGCCCTGTCTGTGATGCTTGAAGAACGAGGGTTTGCAATCAGTAAAAGCAGTTTGCACCGTTACGGAACCAAGCTTGAGCGGCGCCTAGCTGCAATCAAGGCGAGCACCGAAGCCGCCGCCGCAATCGCAGCAGCCGCACCCGATGAAGCCGATAACCGCAGCAATGCAATCATTAGCATTGTGCAGACCGAAATTTTCGAGGCGCTGCTGGCCATGCAGGAAGCCGAGGAAAGCGGTGACCCCGGCAAGCGGAAGAAGACCGATCCGGGCAAGCGGATCGCTATCCTGGGCCACGCGGCCAAGAATATCGCCACGCTCACCCGCAGTAGCGTCAACCTGAAAAAACACCAGGCGGACGTTTATGCAAAGGCGCAATCAGCCGCAGCGGCAGCCGAGAAGATCGCCAAGAAAGGCGGTTTGTCGGCCGAGGCCGTGGCGGAGATTCGTAAGCAAATACTGGGAATTGCCGCGTGACGGGCATTCACTCAACGCTGCTGGCCAATGACGCGGCGCGCGGAGATGCCCCGCCTCCCGTTCTTCTGGGCTACCAGCAGAAATGGGTAGCAGACGATTCGCCGCTAAAAATCGCTGAGAAAAGCCGTCGCGTAGGTCTGACCTGGGCAGAGGCATCTGACGACGTCTTGATCGCGGCGGCAGAGGGCGGAACCAATGTGTTCTACATCGGCCCTACTCAGGATATGGCGCTGGAATACATCGAGGCATGCGCCATGTGGGCGCGGGCATATGATTACGCGGCAGGCCAGATCGAGGAGGGAATCTTCCAGGATGGCGACAAGGAAATCAAAACATACAAAATTGATTTCCCCTCATCCGGACGGCGCATTGTCGCCCTTAGTTCGCGCCCGACCAATCTTCGTGGTAAGCAGGGTGTCATCGTTATCGATGAGGCCGCCTTTCACCCGGACCTGAAAGCGCTTCTGAAGGCGGCAATGGCCATGCTGCTATGGGGCGATAAGGTACGTATCATTTCCACCCACGACGGCACGGACAATGCCTTCAATGAATTGATTCAGGAGATCCGCGCTGGCCGACGCAAAGGAGCTGTGCACCGCATCACATTCCGCGAGGCGATCGAGCAAGGGCTATATCGGCGTGTCTGCCTGCGCCGTGGCATAGACTGGACGGCGGCGGGCGAGACGGCCTGGGTGGAAGATGCTTATGCGTACTATGGCGATGATGCGGCCGAGGAGCTGGACGTTGTGCCCAGTCAAGGTGGCGGCGCCTTCCTGACCATGTCACTGATCGAGAAACGCATGTCGCCGGATACAGCCCTGGTACGCGGTGCCTGGAAACAGGAATTCGGACATCTGCCGGACAATGAGCGCTGGATGGAAGTAGACGCCTGGTGTGCGGAGAATCTGTTGCCGCACTTGCTGCAGCTCGACGCCGCACGCTACCACGGTTTCGGTGAAGACTTCGGGCGCGTGGCCGATTTAACCGTGCTCACCTTCCTGGAAGAGGGCTCTGATTTGATCAACCGCGTGAGGTTGATGGTCGAACTGTCGAACTGCCCCTTTCGCCAGCAAGAGCAGATTCTGTTTTACATCGTTGACAAGCTGCCGCGTTTTCGGTCGGGTGTGCTCGATGCCACCGGCAACGGGGCGTATCTGGCCGAGCGCGCTGCGCAGCGTTACGGCGCATCCCGCATCGAGCAGTTACGGCTCAGCGAGGGTTTCTACATCGAACATATGCCACGCTTCAAGGCCGCGCTGCAGGACGCCACGCTGGACCGGCTACCCAAGGATTCGCAGATCCGCGATGATTTGCGCGCCCTGCGCGTGATTGACGGCGTGGCCAGGCTACCGAATGTCAAAACACAGAAGGGGGATGGTAAGCGCCTGCAGCGCCACGGCGATGCTGCCATTTCTCTGTTCCTGGCGAACTATGCGATGAAACGCGAAGTTGTTCCAATGGAATTCCAATCACTTGGCCGGGCGCGCGAATCCGCTCAGCTCTCAGATTACATCGAGGCATAACATGGCTCAGCCATCAAAAAAAGAACTGACGCAAGAGATCGCCACCATCGAGCGCGACGTTACCCGCTTCGCCTTCGGTGGCGTGTTGGAAAATCTGGATGACACCCTCAAAACCCGTGGCGGTGGCAAGGGCCTGAAAATCTATGATGATCTGGAGCGCGACTGTCACGCTTACGCAGTACTGCAAAAACGCAAGCTCGCGGTGATTGCGCGCCCCTGGGAAGTGCTGCCCGCCTCGGATAGCCCGTTGGATCAGCGTGCAGCCGAATTGGTGCGGAGTCAGCTTGCTGCAATGTCGTTTGACAAAGTATGCGCGGCGCTCCTGGATGCCACGCTCAAGGGCTTCGCCGTCGGCGAGGTGATGTGGGTAGCCCAGGGCGCGGAACTCGTTGCCACCGAAATGCGTCCCCGCGATCAGCGCCGGTTCGCGTTCAATGAACAATCGGAACTGCGGATGCTTACGCGCCAATCCACTATGTTGGGTGAGGCCGTGCCCGACAGAAAGTTCATCATTCACCAGTTCGGCGCCAAGGATGGCAGCCCCTACGGCCTCGGCCTGGGGCACAAGCTTTTCTGGCCGGTCTTTTTCAAGCGCAAGGATATTGGTTTCTGGCTGATCTTTGCCGATAAGTTCGGCAGCCCGACGGCACTCGGCAAATACTCGACCGGCGCTACCTTGCCCGAACAGAACAAGCTGCTCGCCGCACTCAGCGCGATCGCTCAGGACTCAGGCATCATCATACCCGAGGGCATGGTTATCGAGCTGCTCGAAGCCGCCCGTTCCGGCTCCGTCGATGCCTACGAGAAGCTCGCTCGGTATATGGATGAGCAGATCTCGGAATGCGTACTGGGCGAGACCATGTCCACCACGGCCGCCAGCACCGGGCTGGGCAGCAATCAGGCCGGGGTGCACAACGAGGTGCGCATCGAGCTGGCCAAGGCCGATGCGGATCTACTCAGCGACACATTGAATGCTACGCTGGTACGCTGGATAGTCGATTTCAATTTGCCCGGTGCCGGTTACCCGACAGTATGGCGACTGTTCGACGAAGGTTCCGGCAGCGATATCAATACTTTCACTATCGGGTTGCAGCGATTGGTCAATATGGGCGTGCAGGTTCCGACTCGATGGGTGCGCGAGCAGTTCCTGATCCCGGCGCCCACCGCTGATGAAAGCATACTCGAACCGAGAGCCATTCCGGGTGAAGGCGGCGGGGCCTCACCCGCATTTGCCGAAGCTGACGGGTCGACAGAAGGCTCAGATCCCACTCCGGTCACCACGATGGCCGAGCAGCTTGCCATGAACGCGGCATCTCCCTGGGAAACAATTCTCTCGGCGGTGCGGAAAAAAGTTGATGGCGCGCAAAGTCTGGAAGCACTGCGCGACGATCTGCTTGCGGCATTCGGTGAGCTGTCGGTCGACCAGCTGACCGCCGTGATGGAAACCGCGTTTGCAGCGGCGGATCTGGCGGGAAGGTTCGGAGTTGAACAAGAGGCGCTCACTAAGAAATGAAAGCCACGGACGTCCAAAGGTGCGCCTCAGTGGGAGACGATCCATTTAAATCGTTTTATAAAACGTTTAAAGGGGTATTTTCTGAGCCAGGCAACGCTCCATTTTGTCTGAAGGACGCACATGGCGGTTGATGATAATTCGGCGGCCGCTTCTGCCAAGCTCCCTTTCGCCGAGCAGATCACTTTTTTCCGCGCAAAACTCAATCTCCCGACCAAACGTTGGAACGATATTCTGAAGGCAGCGCATGATCGGGCATTCATTGTTGCTGGTGCACAGAAAGCCGATTTGCTCCAGGAGCTGCGACAAATTGTCGACAGTGCGATCGCGGAGGGAAAAACCCTACAATGGTTCCGGGACAGCTTCGACGCCATAGTGGGAAAGCATGGGTGGAGTTATACTGGCCCACGCGACTGGCGCACCCGCGTAATCTACACCACCAACATGAGCACCAGCTACGCGGCCGGCCGCCAACAGCAGCTGCAGCGTTTCGAATACTGGCGCTACAAGCACAACGATTCGGTACAGCACCCGCGCCCGCTGCATGTTTCCTGGGACGGTCTGATATTGCCGAAAGATGATCCCTGGTGGCAGACGCATTACCCGCCCAATGGGTGGGGCTGCCGCTGCCGCGCGGTTGCGGTAACGCCAGCGGAAGCGCGACGTGCAGGCAAAATGGAAGCGCCGGATGATGGAACCTACACCAAGACGGACCACAACGGCGTTACGCATACTATCCCGAAGGGTATCGACTACGGCTGGGACTACGCACCAGGTGCGCCCGGCAATAAGTGGGATCCGGATTACAACCGCTACTCCCCCGAGCTCGCCGAGCAGCTGCGCAAACACGTCGAGGGTGGCGGCTAATGGCGCGTATAGAAATCCAGGTTGATGACCGTGGGGCAATGCGGGGGCTGGATGAGTTGATCCGGCGCGGAGGAGATTTATCCGGCCCCCTTGCAATGATCGGCGAGAAGATAGCGGATTCAACGATGGACAGATTCGGCACTTCGCGCGGTCCGGATGGCCAGGCATGGGCGCCCAACTCGCACCTGGTGATTCGTCAATTGCTGGAAAGGAAGCCAGGCGCATTTTCCAGGCGTACCGGCGGGCTGACGGAAAAAGGAAAATCTTTTGTAGCGGGTAAAAAACCTTTGGTTGGCGAAACGAGATCGCTTTCAACCACCATCCGTTACCAGCTGCTCGGCCGCGATGCAGTAGTAATCGGCAGCTCAATGATCTATGCTGGCACACATCAGTTCGGCGCCAGGAAAGGTGCCTTCGGCAAAACTCGGCGCGGAGCGCACATCCCTTGGGGAAACATACCCGCGCGCCCATTCCTGGGTATTTCCGAACAGGATCGCGGTACGATTATCGACGTGATCAACGATTACCTTACCGGAAGTAATTATTAAATTACATTAATTGAGGCGGTGCATGACTCCCACGACAATGAAGCATTCGAGGGAGATCCATGAAACCACTTCATATTTTCAAGTCCGGCAGTCACGTTGCCACCAGTGGCGACACCTACAATTTCAGCGACGCTGATTTAGCCGCAATCGCTGCCTCCTATTCACCCGACAAGCACGAAGCGCCTCTGGTAGTAGGGCATCCCAAACATGATGATCCGGCTTATGGCTGGGTCAAGTCGCTCAGTTTTGCCGATGGCAACCTGCAGGCGGAACCTGCCCAGGTAGAACCGCAATTCGCCGAACTGGTTGCCGATGGCCGCTTCAAGAAAATTTCGGCCAGCCTCTATTCGCCCGCACACCCTTCAAACCCCACCCCCGGCAACTGGTATCTGCGTCACGTCGGCTTCCTTGGCGCACAGCCGCCCGCCGTCAAAGGTCTGAAATCCGCCTCGTTTGCCGATACCGAAGAGGGCGTAGTCGAGTTTGGCGATTGGGCAGATATGCAAAACGCCAGTCTGTGGCGCGGCCTGCGTGATTGGATGATTAGCAAGTTTGGCTTGGATGAGGCTGACAAGGTTGTGCCGGATTGGGCAACCACTTCTCTTACCGAGGATGCAGTACGGCAGCCGGCATCGCCAGTAAACGGGTCACCCACCTATTCTGAAACCGCCGCCATAGCGGCAACAACCGCAGGAGATGAGATGAGTGCAGAAGACAGGGCGCGGCTAGCCGCACTGGATAAAGAGAACAAAGAATTGAAAGCCAGGCAGACGGAGTTTGCCGAGCGTGAACGTGTGATCGCAGAGCGCGAGGCGAAAGCCCGCACCGCTGAAATTACCGAGTTTGTCGAGGGTTTGACGGCTGCTGGCAAGGTCCTCCCCAAGGATAAACACGGCCTGGTGGCTTTCATGAGCGGAGCCAATGAGGCGGGTGTGATCGAATTTGGCGAAGGCGACAAAAAGGAATCCAAGGCTGCAACCGAGTGGTTGCGCGGTTTTCTGTCTAGCCTGCCCAAGCAGGTCGAATTCGGTGAGCTCGGTAACAAGGGCACCATCAATGAGGGGAGCACTGGGGAGGAAATTGCCAAACAAGCGGTTGAATTCCAGGAATCAGAACGCAAAGCCGGGCGTGAGATTTCCGTATCGGCCGCGGTAAAACACGTTACCGAAGCACGCGCCTAGCAAACAGGGGATAGGTCAACGATTAACGGGTGTGGCAGGAGCAAGGCGCTGGGACCGCAGATCCCTAAATTGAGTCCGTTCCAGCAAGGGCTCGCCGGAATACTGCTGGACTTGGCCACACCCATATACGCATACCAGGCAACATCATATCAATCAAAAAAAGGAGCCAAGCGGCCATGAATCCAGTTCTTACCAAGAGTTTCAAAGCGGAAGCTGCGATCTCAGCCTATCGCATCGTCAAATTCGGTACGGCAGACAATCAGGTTGTGCAGGCGGCGGCAGCTGCTGACTTTTCGGTAGGCGTATCCACCGCTGTGGCTCCGGCCATCAACGAGCGTTGCGATGTCGTTATGTCAGGCCTAGCCGAAGTCGAGTTCGGCGGAACCGTGACCCGTGGCGGACCGGTTACAGCGGACGCCAGCGGCAAAGCGGTCGCGGCAGCTCCCGCCGCAGGCGCAAACGCTCGCATCATCGGCTTTGCTCACGTCTCGGCGGTGTCCGGAGATATCGCGCCGGTCCTGCTTGCGCCAGGCTTAATGCAGGGTTAACCAACGACTGACAATCAAGCAAGTAGCTACTAGTTTCGCTATTCACATATAACCCCAGGAGTCACACCGATGAAATCTGTCTTCTCATATCAAATAATGTTTCGAGTCCTTCCGCTGCTGGTGGTCGCGGCACTGCTGGTCATGGGCTGGGTACCCGCAGATCCCGCTTTTGCCGCCTTGCCATTCATGGCGCTGGCCACCACACCATTCCCGACCACGCCGCAATTGACCGCGATCGCCATCGCCTACCGGAACACCAGGCTGATCGCAGATGACGTATTGCCGCGTGTGATGGTGGCAGATCAATCATTTAAATATCTCAAATATCCGTCAGGTACTTTTTTCACAGTGCCGGATACCAAGGTGGGGCGCAAAAGTGCGCCTGGCCAAGTGGAAATGAGCGCGACCGAAACGTCCGATTCCACCGAAGATCATGCCCTGGATGATGCGGTGCCCTATGCCGATATTCAGTCAGCCGCAAGCCAGCCGAACTTACCTGACCCGCTGATGAAAGCAACGGAGTTCGTTTCTGATCTGTTATTGCTGGCTCGGGAGAAACGCGCGGCTGATCTGGTATTTACCGCTGGTAACTACGGCGCAAACAATAAATCCACGCTCTCCGGCACCTCGCAATGGTCGGACTTCACCAACTCCGACCCCGTGAGCGCAGTGCTGACTGCGCTCGACACCTGCATCATGCGCCCGAATATAGGCATTTTTGGCCGGGCGTCATGGACCAAATTTGCCACGCATCCCAAGATCTGCAAAGCCGTGTTCGGCAACAATACAGACGCGGGTGTGGTAAGCCGCGCCCAAGTTGCGGCACTGTTTGAACTGGAAGATGTCCTGGTTGGCGAGGGCTGGATCAATACCGCCAAAAAAGGGCAAGCCGCCTCAATGGCGCGGGTATGGGGCAAGCATGCCGTGTTTGCTTACCGTAACAAGACAGCAGATACCCAGCGCGGCACCACCTACGGCATAACTGCCCAGTGGGGCGGACGCATCGCCGGTAGCCAGTATGAGAAGAACATCGGCATGCGTGGCGGCGAGATCGTGCGCGTTGGAGAGTCGGTGAAAGAGCTGCTGACAGCCAACGATTTGGCGTACATGTTCGAAAACGCAGTCGCCTAAAAAATAACCCCCCCCGAGAGCAGTGGCTACCCCGGCATCCCGACGAGGATGCCGGGCAAGGCGTAAGCAAACTCACCAGAGATTTTCCAATGAGAAAATATATCGTTAACAGTCCGCTCAATCACGATAACCGAGCTTATGCGATTGGGGAAGTCGTCGAGATGGGCGACGAGCATGCGGAACGGCTGATTGTGCTTGGCCGGATCGTTCTGATCGTGGAAAGCGAACCGCCGTCCACCCTGCCGCCAGAAGTCGAGAGGCCGGTTGTAGTCGAGGAGCCGGTTGTAGTCGAGGAGCCGGTTGTAGTCGAGGAGCCGGTTGTAGTCGAGGAGCCGGTTGAGGTGGTCAAGCCTGAGGCGAAGCCCACCTCTGCGAAAAGCGGTCGGAGGGCAGCTGCAAATAGCTGAGCACCTTAATGTCCTACGCCACCAAACAGGATCTTGTTGATCGCTTCGGGATCGAGGAGCTGACGCAGCTTACCGACCGTAGCGATACCAGTGCGATCGACGATACCGTGGTGACCAGAGCGCTGGAAGATGCGGATGCAGAAATCAACGGTTACCTGGCAACGAAATACACGCTGCCAATCTTGCCAGTGCCGACAGTGCTGGAAAAGCTGGCGTGCGATATTGCCCGGTACCGTCTTTACGACGTTCGTGCAACCGACCAACTGACCCAGCGCTATAAAGACACAATCCGCTTTCTACAGGAAGTAGCAACGGGGAAAGTAAGCCTGGGCGCGGACGCAACAAACGAGCAGCCGGTGCAATCGGGTGGTGCCGGTTACGACGCGGGTGACAGAGTCTTTACCGCAAACCGGTCAGATGGGACCGTCGGCACGCTGGGGGATTATTTGTAATGGCCATCGTTCTACTCGATCCGGAGCTCGTTATAGCCAGGTTGGCCGATCAGGTTCCTCCCCCATCACTGCGCCGGGTGGCTGCTGCAGCGGAGTTGGCGGCCGCTTCGGAAGATCTGAAACAGGTGCCTGCCGCTTATGTGGTGCCCGCTGCGGAACGTGCCAGCCAGAATCAGTTTGCAACCGGCGGCGTTTTGCAGCGCAACCAAGTTAGATTCGCGGTGGTGCTGGCGGTATCAAATGTAAGCGATATGAGAGGGGAAAAAGCGCAAGCGGATCTGCGAATCCTGCGTACCAGCGTCATAACAGCATTGCTGGGCTGGTCTCCGGATAGCGCTTTTGACCCGGTTGAATATGTCGGCGGCAGATTACTGCGGCTCTCGGATGCCGTGCTCTGGTGGCAGGATGAATTTTTAACCGCACATCAATTGAGGTACGTATGAACACAGATAAAACCGCGTTACCGGCGACGGGGGGCAGCTACACAGTTTGCCCTGATACCGGCGTCCTGACGCAAACACAAGCGCCCACCGCTGATCATCCGGAAGGGAATCGCCCACGCCCCTCAGAAGCCGATGACGCCGATGCCGCTCCGATTGAAGAGGCTGTAAGCAAAACCAAGAAAGGAGCCAAATAATGTTCTTCCGCAAAAAGGCGTTGCTCACCAAGATCGAGACCACATACGCCACGGATGCACTCCCAACAGGTGTGGCCAACGCGATCCTCTGCCTCAATGTCAACATCACGCCGATGGAAAACGAGATGATCGACCGGAATCGAGAGCAGGCGTTTTTCGGGCATCAGGCTCAGCTCCCCGTCAACACCACAGTGAGGTTGGATTATGAGGTCGAGCTGGTGGGCAGCGGAACGCTCGGCACAGCTCCCGCCTGGGGGCCGCTGGTGCGCGCGTGCGCTTTCGCGGAAACCATATCTGCCGGGGTATCCGTGGCCTACAACCCGATCTCATCCGCCATCGAGTCGGTAACTCAGTATTTCAATCTGGATGGCGTTCTACATAAGCTGCTGGGCTGCCGTGGATCTGTCTCCATGAAAATCAGCGCCAAAGGGAACCCAGTTTTTGCATTCAAGACGATGGGGCTTTACGGTGGCATCTCCGATGCGGTAATGCCAACCCAGACGCTCACCGCCTGGAAGGATTCGATCGCGGTCAACAATGCGAACACCAGTGCATTTGCGCTGCACGGTTATGCGGGCAAGCTATACGACATGAATATTGATCTGGCCACGAAGTTGGTGCATCGCAATTTGGTTGGCACCGAAGACATCCAGTTGACCGACCGCGAGCCTGCTGGCGATATCGTGATCGAAGCTACGAATATTGCCACAAAGGATTTCTGGACGATATCCAAAGCCGCGACCCTCGGCGCTCTAACCATCACTCACGGCACCGTGGCTGGCTACAAAGTAAAAATAGACGCTCCCAACGTGCAACTGATCAATCCTTCATACGAGGATCGAGATGGGTTTGCCGCGGCGAAAATGGGTCTGAGATTTATGCCCGGATCGAGCGGTAACGATGAGCTGACAATCACGTCCATCTAAATAAGAACGCATTTTCTCCAGGAGAAACCATGTTCAAGCTGGTAAAAAAAACGAGTATCTGGTGGCCGGTTACAGTGCAGGTGCCGCAAGATGGCGGGAAAACACAACCACGTCGACTGCAAGCGGAATTCAAGCTCCTTAGTCAGCCCCAGATCGATGAGTTGCTTCAGGAGTCGCCACACGACGTCGAGTTTCTTTGCGAGGTGGTCACGGATTGGAAAGACGTGGCGGATGAAGACGGCCAGCCGCTAGTTTGCTCCCCGGAGCAAAGGCTGGAGCTATTCGAGATCGGTTATGTCCGTGCCGGATTTTTTGAAGCATTCTGGAAGGCAAATTCAGGAAGGGCGGCCGCTCTAAAAAACTAGCAGACGCCGCCCGTCACTGGGCGGCAGGTCAGGTTGGCAACCCTCGTGCAGGGCCCGACGAAGTGGAAGAGGATCTGCGTGCGTTCGGCATCACTGTAGAGCCCGAGGCGAATGAAGATGCAGCCGAAGACAACGCTTTCGGTGTTTGGAAAGAGAACGTCAAAACGGTCGAATTCTTCTTGTCGGTCTTGACCCAGTGGCGAGTGCACGGCATGACCGGCGCCATCCTCGGATTCGAATACCCCGGCATTGTGGCAGCGATGGCCATGAACGGCATCCGGAACCAAAAACGTCTATTTGCAGATCTCAGAATCATGGAAAGCGCGGCAATGGAGATATTGAATCGTGAACGATGATCTGAATGTTGGGATCAAGATCACTGCCGACGGCAAAGGCGTCATTGGCGAGACGCGCAAAACGGAGGAGGCGATCGGTGGGATAGGTCAAACCGCCAAGAAGACCAATGCCGAATCTGCCGCAGCCGCAGATAAGTTTACCGCTACCCTAAAACGCCAGGCGGATACGCTGGGCATGACCAAGAGTCAAACCCTCGCCTACGAAGCCTCTCAACACCAGCTTACCAGTGCACAGCGCGAGTCCGTGGCGCAGAGTATGCAATCTATTAACTCATATGAGCGTCAAGAATCCATTCTGGGACGTGTCAGCATGGCGGCCAAGGCGGCCGGCGCGGCGATTGTTGTCGGCCTGGTGGCCGCGCTTAAAACCTCGGTTACCCAGAGCGCGTTGGCGGAGCAGTCGCATATTCGGCTTCAGGCAGTACTGCGTGGCACCGGCCACGCTGCCGGACTCACCAAAGCCGATCTCGACGCGATGGCCGACAGCATGAAAGGCCGGCTCGGCATTGACGACGACGCGCTGCGTGACTCGATGGCAGTACTCCTCACATTCCGCAACATTTCCCGCAACAGCTTTGGCGAAGCGCTTGAGGTATCCGCCGATCTGGCCGCAGTGATGCAAACGGATTTGAAATCGGCCGTGCTGCAGCTTGGCAAGGCACTGGAAAATCCGGATGAGGGTTTGACTGCGCTGAAGCGCTCGGGCGTGTCATTCAATGACACCCAGAAAGAGATGATCAAGCAGCTGGTCGACACGGGTCGCCAGGCTGAGGCTATTACCTTAATTCTAAGCACCATGCGAGAGCAAGGGCTGGATAAAGTTGCCGAATCCATGAATCAAGGCATGACTAAAACTATCCGTGATGCCGGTTTGGCTTGGGATGATCTGCTCAAAACGATAGGCGGTACCAGTGTTGTTAAAAACACGGTCGAAACTATCTTTGGATCATTCACGACCACTTTCGAGAACATGCGTAGGGTGATCGAGGGCGGCGACTGGCTGGATCGGCTCAGATATTTCACTGGCTTTGGCCTGTCCGAGAATCTAAAAAATGCCAGCGGGAGCACCGTTGCTCCTGTTGATACGGATGCGGCTGCCGCTCGCGAGGGTCTTGCACGTCAGCAGGCAGCGCAGCAAGCGGAGATATTGGCACTCCAGAAGAAAAAAGCGGCCGAAGAGGCTGCAAAGCTAAGTGAGGAAAATCGCAAACGTGCGGCGCAGGAGCTCAAACAAGAAATCGATGCCTCGAACCGATATGCGGACGCGCTTAAGATCGAAACGGAGCAGATCGGCCTAAACACAATTCAGAAACGCATGCTTGTCGCGGCTGCTGAAGCCGCGAAAGCCCCCACGGAAGCGCTGCGCAGGGAGATCATGACCAGCGCCCAGGCATGGGCGACCGCTACGCAAGCTGAAGAGGCGCGTATTGCCACCCAGAAAGAGCAGGTTGAACTTCTGGAAAAGCAACGTAAAGCGGAGGCCGCGTTGCTCAAGGAACAAACGAAAGCTGCCGCCGAGCGGGAAAAGATCGAAGCGGACGCCGCGAAGGAAACGGCCCAGGAATGGAACCGCATGTGGGGCACCGTAGAGCAAACCGGGAAAATGGCGTTTGTTCAACTGCTCGGTCACGGTACCGGCGCCATGAAAGCCATTGGCGCATCGATCAAGGCATCGATCATCGATATGCTTTATCAGCTCACCGTGCGTAAATGGATTATTAACATCGGCACATCGGTCGGCGGGGTGCTTGGTCTTGGGGGTGTGGCAAATGCCTCTGGAGGCGGCGGACTTTTGTCTACTGGGGCAAACGTGCTTCAGATAGGCAAGGCCATATTCGATGGATTCTCCGGCGCATTTACCGGTGGTATTGCCAGCCTTGTGTCAGGTGCCGGTTCTCTGTTTGGATCAAGCGCGGTGTCTGCATTCGGTGCGGGCATGGGGCTAACCGGCGCGCAAGCGACTGCGGCTGCCGGAGCCTACAGTGCGGCCGGAATGTCTGGTATCGGTTCGGCGTTATCTATGGGATCGGTGGCGGCCGCGGCGGCCGGGCCACTCGCGATAGCCGCCGCTGGCGTCATGCTCTCCAACATGATCGCGGGGGACTACGAGATATTCAAAGGCAGCGGAATACTGAATTTTCTAGGAGGTATTGGCGGTCTGATAAATCGTGCATTCGGCCTCGGGCCTAAAAAGGTGCAGGCAGAGGGCATTCAAGGGACATTCAGTGATGATGGATTCAGCGGCACTGCATTCTCGGACTGGAAGCGAAAGGGCGGCTGGTTCCGGAAGAGTAAGTTCGGCACCGACACAGCTCCGCTCTCGGAGTCTCTAACCGATAACTTCGGCAAGGGATTTCAGGCATTGAAAGATAGCGGCATCGAGTACGCAAAAATTCTGGGCTTGTCGACCGATGCTGTCACGGGTTACACGAAAAGCATCAAGCTGGCGCTCACAAAGGATGCGGATGAGAATCAGCGCCGGATCGATGCTATGTTTGGCGGCATAGCTGATGAGCTGGCCTTAAAGCTGATGCCGAATATCCGTGAATTTGCTCAAGCTAACGAGTCCCTTGGTCAGACATTTGCCCGTCTTGCCGAAGAGTCGGCTAGAGCGCAGGTCGCCATTGGCCAGGGCCTTGTTACCGGCATGCAGCGACTGATGGGCTTGGCAGATCAGATGGCGTCGCTTGCGCTCTCTGATTTGTCGCCGCTGACGGCCGCACAGCGCTTGGCAACCGCAGAGGCGACCTATGCCACCACGCTGGCCCAGGCGAAGGCCGGCAATATGGATGCTATCGGCAGACTCGGTGGCGCCGCCCAGGATTACCTGAAAGAAGGGCGCGGGTTCTTCGCTTCCAGCCCCGAATACAGCGCACTCTTCGCAAACGTGCAAGCTGCGGTCGGGGATCTCATTGGCAGCCAGCTCACCGATAGCGCGATCGCAATCACAGATCTGAAAGTACCTCTCGACGCCATTGTAACCAACACCGCCAACCTGGATAAACGTATTGGCGATATCTTGGCCGCTGCAGTTGCCGCCCGCGCATCGACAGATGCGGCCGTGATCAAAGCCCAAACAGAAGCGATTGTGCGTGCCACGCTCGATGCCGCTCGGGTGCAAGTAAGCGCGCAGCAGGCGGGGGTACTGGCGTGAGCATGAGTGAGAGCGATATAACCAAGCTGGTTTTGCAGAACCGAAGGTTGACCGAGCTACTGAAGATGCTGAGAGTGCAATTGATCCGCGCTCAGTATGGAAGGCTCAGCGACGCCGTGCTATCCGAAACCATGAGGGGCCAAATTGAAGAAGAGCTGGCAAGATCCGTTATTCAGGCACCTCCGGAAAAATGATTTCTGATACCGACTTTCTTGTCTGGCTCAAGCGCGATGGCACGGCACGGGCGCTTCTTGTTGAAGCCTCCGTCTACTCCGGTGGCATCGAGGTCGTGCGCACCATGTCGAACCGTGCGTTTATCTCAGGCCCCATCGACTCGCCAGCGCATGCCGCCTATGACGATATTATTGTTGGCGTGCCACGCTTTTCTTCTCAACTCTCTGAATTGTTTACTGGGAAATCGCTGCCGACCTGGGGAGATATCGAAATCATCAATGAATCGGGCTCCCGCGACAGCTGGCTAAGCGATTCCTGGGATGGCCGGGCAGTACGGTTATATATGGGTGACCCAGACTGGTCGAAGTCAGATTACCGGCGAGTGCTTGACGGCACCATCGGCGATATATACGCGCCGGCGCCGAACCGCTTGGCCCTGAAGCTGCGCGACAAGACCTGGGCGATGAATGTCCCGATTCAAACGAACCTGATCGGTGGATCCACCGCGAACAAAGATCAGCCAAAGCCCCTCTGTTTCGGCCAATGCTTCAACGTCGAGCCATTACTGATTGTGGCCGCTACGCATCAGTACCAGGTACACGACGGCGCCATCGAGGCAATCACCGCCGTCCGGGATAATGGGCTTGCGGTGGCATACACCACCGACATCGCCACCGGCACGTTTACACTCAGCGCAGCTCCGGCCGGGCGCATCACTGCCGATGTTAAAGGCGCCAAGCCTGGCGGAATCTACCTCACGAAGTGCGCCGATATCGTCAATCACATCGTGACGACGCGTACGCAGCTCACTGCCGATGATATTGATGCAACCAACTTCTCAGCATTCAATACGATCGCTCCGCAAACCCTCGGTATATATATCCGAAATAGGGAGAACGTGATCCCGGTACTTGATGAGTTGGCGTCAGCGGTGGGCGGGTTCTGGACCTTCTCGCGCGATGGATTTCTGAGGCTGGGCAGGCTGGATGCTCCCTCCGGATCCCCCGTACTGGAATTGGAAGCCGATGATATTCGCGAACGTCAATTCGCCTGCACGGGCCGGGTGTTACCAATCAAGACACTGCGGCTAGGCTATGCGCGAAACTACACTCCGCAAACCGATGGTCTTGCCGGGGCCGTTACAGAGACTAACCGTGCTCTCTACTCGGCCGAGCACCAGGTGGCGATCGCAACCAACGCCGGCATCGAAACAACGCACCTGCTGGCCCGTAGTCCGGATCTCGAGCCAACTCTGTTTGCGGACGCTACCGAGGCTGCAACGGAGGCATCACGTCGTGCAACGCTTTTTAGCCAAGTGCGCGGCGTATATGAGATCGGCGTCTGGACGGCGCCGCTGCGCGTCAATCTGGGCGAGGTGGTAAAGGTCACCCATCCGCGCTTTGGCTTCGCTGCCGGTGCCCCGGCCGTGGTCGTGGGCCTGGATGAAGAACCGGCGCGCGGCCGCGTCACTCTGCGGGTATGGAAATAATGGCTAACCTACGCATTATCGGCATCAATGAAGCGGATACCGCCACGCTCAGCGCCAGCCCGGCATTGGTGGCCACCCTGCCTGTCACGAACTTGCAAGATCCGGCCCGTGCAAGAGTAGCGAGATCCACCTCGCTGGCCACCCAATACATCTATGGGAATTTTTCCGGTGTAAAAAACATTTCCGCTATGGCGCTTGTCCGACATAACTTCACCGCCGTCGCAACTCTCCGGCTCAAGCTTTACGATGCCTCAAATCAGACTGGCACTGTGGTTTACGACTCGGGTGTGCTGACCTTCGGCGCCGCGCAAGGATGGGGGGATTTCGTTTGGGGTGTAGACCCGTGGGGAGCGGAGCTTTTCAGTGACTGGCCAGTCAAGTGGAAAGACCTTTTCTTTACGTCAGTACAAGCGCAGAGCTTCTCCCTGCAATGGGATGATGCGGCCAACACCGACACCTTCATGCAGGCTTCAAGACTTTTCCTGGGATCGGTATTCGAGCCCACGGACAATATGAGCTGGGGCTTCAAGTGGGGCTGGAATGAACGCACCGAACAGGAGCGCACCGAAGGCGGAAGCCTACGATCAGACGCCGGAGAGCCATACCGTACCATGCGCTTTAACCTTGAATACCTAACAGACTCGGAGCGCGTCCAGCTTGGCGACATATTCCGTCGGATCGGCAAACGGCGAGATTTTTTCTTTAGTGGGTTCCCGACCATAGGCGGTGCCAAAGAACGCGATTTCGCGGGAGTATTCAAAGTAATCCAGATGCCTGACATCGAGGGCAGATTCCTGGAAACGAACCGCACTGAATTGATTATGGAGGAAACCTAAATGACTGCGGCTCGTAACGTTTACGCCCAGAAAAAGGTGGTCGGCAACCCCGATTACCCTGTCCGTGATAATGCGGAAATAGATATCAACCAGATCGCGGCTTCTCTGCCGCCTGCCCCGTTCGGGTACAAGCCAGCCACCACCACCGGTCTGACTTTCGGCTACTACGGCGGAGAGATGTGGGTGGATGGCGTGCTGACCAGCATCTCGGACTCAACCATCTTACTGACCGCGAGCGCTACCAATTACGTCGAAGCGACGCGGGCGGGAGTGGTCAGCAAGAACACGACCGGATTCACGGCCGGACAAATCCCGCTCTATGAAATCACCACAGATACCGGCTCGATAACGGTAGTCAATGATCGCCGCATCAGCAATATTCCTGTCATCGGACTGCTGTCGCTGTCGGTCGCCGGCGCCGCTGGAGATGTCACTCTTACCGCAGCGCAGGCACGCAACGATATTCTTAATTTCACCGGCGCGCTCACGGGCAATAGAAACGTGATCGTGCCTACGGTCCCTCAGATCTGGACTGTCTACAACAATACAACAGGCGCCTTTGCCCTTACCGTTAAGACAGCCGCAGGCGCGGGGATAGTGGTCACGCAAGGCGCGCGGCTCCTCGTCATTTGCGATGGCACAAGCTGCTACGGATTCTCTTATGCCTCCACCGCTTCACCCACCTTTACCGGCACTGTAACGATCGCCTCAGCGGTAATTTCCGGAGGTTCGATAACAGGCATCACTGATCTTGCAATCGCAGATGGCGGAACCGGACAGAGCACCGCAGCTGGCGCTTTCACAGCAATTAAGCAAGCGGCAAGTGAGAGTGCGACCGGGGTTGTTGAGCTTGGCTCGAACGCGGAAGCTGCCACCGCAACAGACACCGCACGAGTCGCCCCTATATCCGCGATGAAGTATCACCCCGGTATGGCAAAGGCATGGCTGGTATTTAACGGCACAGGAACCCCGGCAATACTAGGTAGCTATGGAGTTACCTCTATAACTGACAACGGTACCGGGAACTATACCATTAATTTTTCAGTGACCTTCGCAAGCGTGAATTACGGAATACTCGGCTTTGCTCAAGATGATAACGCGGATGGCGGGGTGATTGTGTCTACATGGTCTACAGATACAAGAACAACGACCGCTCGCCAAATTCATGTATCCGAGTCAACGGCGGGAGGCGCTGTTGACTCTCCGTACGTTTTTCTCGCTTTCTTCGGAGACTTGGTATGAAAATAACCTATACCCGCCCTGACGGCGGGACGTCCGTAATAACTATTGCAGGTCAAGAGTCGGTGGCAAAATCCCTAGCCGGTACAATGGGACCATCCATTTCCGCTATGACCGAATCCCAATTTATTGACTGGGTAAAAGGAAAGGATGTTCCCGTCGACGCGACCAATGTTCAGGTTGTTGAGGATAGCGATGTGCCAGTGGATTACACTGGGCGAATTGCTTCCGCCCATAAGCGCATCAATGTCGCGTACAAAACGGCTATCCGACAAATGACTGCCGACTACCCGGCGGATGAGGTAATAAGTTGGCCCAAGCAGGAAGAGGAAGCTCTCGCATGGCTGGCCAATAACAGCGAACCCACCCCATGGATTGATGGCGCGGTCTTAGGGCGCGGTATCACCAAAGCCGAATTCGTCGATAAGATCATCGCCAATGCCGTCCTGTTTGCCCCGGCCCACGGCAAGCTGACGGGGAAAAGGCAGAAACTTCGCGATCAGATCGAGGCGCTGGGCGCTGCCCCGACTCAGTCACAACTGGACGCAATCCAATGGTAGAGATCGACGCAAAGCCGAAAAAATCCACGCTGGCCGAAATCATCGATCAGACGGCACATGCCGCTGTCGGCATCGTTTTGATGTATTTATTCGTGCTTTTTCCTCTGCTGGGCATCGCCGTATTGGTAATGATCATCGCTCTTCTCAGGGAACTACCACAGCATGAATGGAGAGGTTACGGCAGATTGGACATGATTTTCTGGGGCGTTGGCTGCCTGCTGTTCATGACCGTGTATTACACGATTGGCGTGCCGGATTTGGAGTCAATCAAAGCATTAATAACCGCCTGGCAAGCATGAGCATACCCGGCATCACTTTTAACCACAGACGAAGGAGATCGACCATGAACGTTGAAGATGTGAAGGTTCAAATAAAAGTGCTTCAGGATACGCTGGCCAACGCTTTAATCGAGGCTAAGAATCTGAATCAGCGGGCCGATGCTGTTGTAGACAGAGGATTGAATGCGATCGGACAATCGAGTTACTCCGCTCCTATAGTAATAAGCATCTCGACGGTGATGCTGATGATCGGCGGGGTGGTGGGCTGGGTAGTGAAGAGCCTGTTTGTCTGATTACCATCATCTACGTATCGAATACGCAGATGAGAGAGCGACCGGAGACATGCGCAAACATACCTCCGGCCGCCGCAACCCACAGAATACAGCTGTGAGCCACAGCCAAGGCTCCCTGCCACGTACGCGGCAACGGGAGTCTAGCATAACCATGTGAGGCTCACTATGACCGCAACACCTATCATCCCCTGGATCGGCGGCAAAAAGCGCTTGGCCAACAAGATCATGCCGCTATTCCCAAACCACGAGTGCTATGTGGAACCATTCGCCGGTGCGGCCGCACTTTATTTCCGTAAGACGCCGGCGCCGGTGGAAGTGCTCAATGACATCAACGATGAATTAATTAATCTCTACCGGGTCGTAAAGCATCACCTCGAGGAATTCACCAGGCAATTCAAATGGGCATTAACCAGCCGCCAGGTATTCAAGTGGTTGCAGGCCACGCCCGAGGAAACGCTGACCGACATCCAGCGTGCGGCTAGATTCTACTATCTGCAAAAACTGGCGTTCGGTGGCAGAGTCAGCAGTCAGACTTTTGGTACCGCTACCACCACGCCACCCCGGCTCAACCTGCTGCGTTTGGAAGAGGATTTGAGCCAGGCACACTTGCGCTTGTCGAGCACATGGATAGAGAGTCTCCCGTGGCAGGAATGCGTGCGCCGATATGATCGCGCCCACACGCTTTTCTACTGTGATCCGCCATACTGGGGCACTGAGGGCTATGGCGTGCCCTTTGGACTGGAGCAGTACGACCAAATGGCCGACTTGGCCAGATCAATTAAGGGCAAAATGGTAATCAGCGTCAATGATATTCCTGAAATGCACAAAGCCTTTAACGGGCTGGCAATGGAGTCGGTCGATATCACCTACACCGTAGGCGGTGCCCAGCGGAGCGGCAAGCGCTCTGAGCTGATCATAAGGAACTGGTGAAGCGCTTCCGGAGATCGTCTATATGGGCTGGATTCCATAATCGCTCAACCGCATCCCCTGCTCTCATTCGGAAGACCTCCCATTTCCCTGTACCGATGGAAATGATGAAGCAGTGGTTTGGGCGATTAGGGACATCAGCTATGTAGAATTCGTTTCCAAACTCGTGACCACCTGGCAGCATACGACGGCACCCCGTCAACGTTTGTTCAGGAGGGAGCTCAGTTAACCATTTTGGGGGTTTTAGCTTCTTCATTGGGAGCTTACGTCAACGGTAATTGACGTGCGACATTGGATCGTAAGCGGAGGGGGTACTGGGTTACTTAGGATAGGATATTGTATGCTGTACAATTCGTTTGCAACAGTCACAAATTAACGAATTGTCAAATATCACATCCGTGGGCGACCAATTATCGCGCGCGGCTTCATCAACTACCGGATTTAGATTTAATTCGTACCCCGTTCCGCGCCCTTGCGCTGTCCGCATTCGCATTGTGCGCCTCGGCATCCCCGGCGAATGCCCAACCAGAAGAGCCACCTGGAAATACCCGCGTGGTTGAAAATCCGCCGTTGCTGGAGATCATCCGCCCCGCCAGACCGCGGCCGGAAGCGCGCATGGCCGTACCGGAGGGCGCACCCGCGCCGGCGGCCGAGGCATCTTTGGACCTGAACGTCACCTATACTAACGGCAAGATCTGGAATCCGGCGGAACAACGTTACGATGCAGTGAGGTTGCGAAGCTATCAGGGCAAGGAGATCAATCCCGATATTCCTTATGTGTCGCCCACGATCTCTATCCTGCCCGGCGAGACGATCCGCATGACATTGCATAATCAGCTCCCACCGGACCCAAGCTGCAGCGGGGAGAGCAAGAACATGAACATTCCCCACTGCTTCAACGGCACCAATCTCCACACGCATGGCCTGTGGGTAAACCCGGCGGGCAATGGCGACAATGTGCTCATCTCCATCAACCCCGGTGTCAGCTTTCAGTATGAATACAAGGTACCGTCCGACCATCCGGCTGGCACATTCTGGTATCACACGCATCGCCATGGCTCCACCGCGTTGCAGGTAGCAAGCGGCATGGCCGGAGCGCTCATTATTCGCGGCACGCGTTACCCGTCGCAGGAGTCGAACGGTGATATCGATACCTTGCTGGCGCCTACTGTCACCCAGCCCTTCACTGAGCGCTTGCTGGTCATGCAGCAGATCCAGTACGCATGCCGCGATGCGCAGGGTAAAATCAAGACAAATGCGGATGGCAGCTACAAATGCGATCCGGACGATGTCGGCGGGATCGAGGGATATGATCAGTTCGGCCCCGGGACATGGCCCGCTTCGGGTCGCTACACCAGTATCAATGGCCAGGTTCTCCCAACCTTCAGCAGCGCCAGAACGGGTCAGATTGAGCGCTGGCGCGTAATCCATGGGGGTGTTCGCGACACTATCAATCTGCAGTTCCGCAAGCTCAAGGCAGGTGGCCGCAGCCCCGCCTTGTTGACGGCCGCTCAGCACAACGCGTATGTGCAAGAGAACTGCACCGGTCCCACGCTACCCCAGCACTTGGTCGCAGCGGACGGACTGACCCTTAAATCCGTGATCAAGACCGATGTCACTGTTTATCAGCCTGCCTATCGCTGGGATACGCTAATGGTTTTTCCGCAAGCAGGCATTTACTGCGTGATTGACGACGCGGCTCCGCCATCCGCAAGCGTGGAACAGGCTCCCCCGTCACGCCAGCTGCTGGGCCTCGTCACCGTCGAACAAGGTCACTCCGTTCCTCGCGACATCACCGCCTACCTGACCCGGGAACTCGTCGTGGCAGCCAGGCTGAACCTGCCTGATTCCATCCAGTCCAGAGTGGCAAGCGACCTGCGCAATGGCCTGAAGCTTACCAAATTCATGCCGCATGCCGATATCAAGGATGATGAGGTTACCGGCACCCAGGAACTCCGGTTCAATATAGACGTCAGCAAAAGTCCCATGGAATTCCAGGTGAACGGCAAACCCTATGACCCGGGCAGAATCGACCGGGTGCTTACATTGGGCGGCGTGGACGAGTGGACGTTGAAGTCCGATTTCGTCAGCCATCCTTTCCATATACACGTCAACCCTTTCCAGATCGTCAAGATTCTGGACCCCAACGGGAAGGACGTCAGCACGGCGGATGCCGTGGATTCGATCGACGCGCCCGACCCGCAATACCGCGCGCTGAAGGGTGTATGGAAAGATACGCTATGGGTGAAAAACCTGGTACCGCCCGGAAAGCCGCCCGGCCAGTACACACTGGTGGTGCGCACCCGTTATCAACGCTACATCGGCGATTTCGTGCTGCACTGCCATATCCTGGACCATGAAGACCAAGGAATGATGCAAAACGTCCGTATCGCCCTGCCGGATGGCGGCGGGAGCGAAAGTCACGGCCACCGTTAAGCACTGGGCGCGGGTTATGATCCTGCGAGGAAATACCATGAATTTCGTCATTCCGGGCTTGACCCGGAATCCAGTCCAGATACCGACGGTGGTGCACTTTGAACTCCACTGGATATCGGCTTTCCCCGGTATGACATCTGTATTGGTTTCCTGCCCGATTAATAGCATAGTGTAATCTTGCCATCCCGTCTCGCAACCTCTTAATCATGGACGGGAGGACCAGGTGGGCGCGAATCAAATGATACATCAACATTACGGCGCAATGCGCTTCGCTTATTGACGCCCTACACCTACCGGCGTTTGAAAATCGCCGGCATAATGGGTTTTTACCGCCATCCATGCTATAAATAATTACGACGCATAACCAGTGGCCTGTGCATCACGCGCTCAAGCGGCCCGGCCCAAAAAATTTATCACATGGCGGAACAACAAGACGACAAATCCAGGCTGCCGTTACCCGGGATCTTAGCGTTGGTGGCGATCGTAAGCAGTTTCCTCATCTATGAGGGAATTTCGCTCAAAACCTCCCGGCCCATCGACAAGGAAACAGCGGGGAAAGCGTTCCCGGGGATGGGTCTGGTGCAGGCTCGCCTGTGGCAGGACCCCTTCGAAGCCGTTGAAACGTACCGGCTCCAGGAGGCGAAACAGCCAGGGTTGACAGGTAAGCCGCACACGCTGGATAACCTGATCAAGGTCATCGGCGAATCCGGCGTTCGGGCCGGTATCCGCATCGTGCCGGTATTCGTGGACGGAAGCCCTTATGTCAATGGCGTTGAGTCCCGGCTCAAGGACCGTTACGCCATGGTATCGGCCTTGGGTGCGGCGGGTTATGTGCCGGAGTCGGGTGAGCATATCCGGGTATTCAGGTGGGATCAGGAAAAAATGCTGGAGACCGATGCGCCTCCCTTGCTGATTCCCGTCGAGCTGTTTTTCCCGAAGGCAAAACTCCGGGACAAGGAATACGGCAAACAGGTTCTGGTCGTATGGCTCAAAGACCAGGATTTCGGGCGGCTGGATAAACTGCTGGCGCATCTCGATGAAACTCTGCGCAAAAGCCTGCCGCAAATAGAACCCGTGTATAGCGTACTGGGACCACGAGGTTCCGCGACCCTGAGCGTCATGCTCAAGGAATTGCGGGATATTCAATCCAATCTTCTCGCGAATCCCCCTTTCGGCACATTGAAACATCTCAAATTCTATTCCCCCTGGGCAACGGCGGAGGACACGTTTCTGCTTGATGACCTGCCCAGCCTGCCTGGTTCGCCCGGCTCCTCCAATTCGTATGGGAGGCAGGAAACGAAAATAACCGTTGAAGAGCTATTCAAGTATCCAAGAATCGAGTTTATCAGGACGATCAAGACCGATGCCATGCTGGCGGAGCAGCTTATACAGGAATTGAAGCGCCGCCGGGTGGATTTGAAACCTTGCCCGGACAAGGATTGTAATCCGAAAGTCGCGTTGATTTCGGAATGGGATACGCTTTATGGCCGCTCGCTTCCACGTACCTTTGCGGCGGTGGCAATGAATAACGGTTCCGGCAAAGCCGGGCCGGCGCTGGAATCCGAAATCAATAAATTGCGCAGAGACGAATGGCCCGGCTGGATAACCCCGCATTCATATCTTGCGGGACTTGACGGCGAATTACCGGCGAAAGAGGATGACCAGAAAAAAGAGGCCGCTCAGTCCAGGGTAAAGGCATGGTACGAAGGCTCGTCTCAGGATATTGAGCAAAATGCGGGACAGCGCCCCGAGGGCCGCGGTCAACTGGACTATCTCCTCAGGCTGGCGGCGGCCTTGAAGCGGGAGGAAGAAAAAAGCGGAGAGGAATTCAAGGCAATCGGCGTGCTGGGCAGCGATGTCTATGACAAGCTCCTGATTCTGCAGGCACTGCGCCAGACATTCCCTCGCGCCGTCTTTTTCACTACCGATCTTAACGCCCGGCTGGCTTACCCTCCTCAGTGGCAGTTCACACGCAATCTCATCGTTGCTTCGCACTTTGGGCTGGAACTCCAGCCAGCGCTGCAAACACCCATCCCTCCATTCCGCGACAATTACCAGACATCGCTGTTTTATGCGGCCCTATGGGCCTTGGAGCACTTTTCGGCAAGAGCGGATTGTCCGGACTGCTTCCAGTTGAGCGTGGGCATGGGCAAAGAACCGCAGCCAGCGATATTTTCCGGGAATGTAACACCACGATTATATGAAATCGGACGGCACGGCGCCTTTGATATCAGCACCGATATCCAAACAAGCATCGGCCCTCAGGCTTCGGATTACGCAAGTGTCCACGCGCAGCGTCCGGATCTGAACGCTTATTCCGGCACATGGCGAAACCTGAAACAGATGGGCGGAATGGCGCTCGCGGCCGTTGTGCTTATCCTCGCCGCCATGCTGATCAGCAGCGCGGTGGCAGATGCCTGCCTCCGGCTTGCCTCGAACAAATCGTTCTGGCTGGGTCTCGCCATGGCGGGCGCGGCGGGTTACGGCGTGGCGGCACTGATGACTTGGATGGTGCCGAATCCGGCGGAGAACGAACCGTTCACACTGACTGAGGGAATCAGCGCATGGCCGGCGGCGTCAATTCGCCTGCTCGCATTGGTAATGAGCGCGATCTTTCTCTGGTATTCCTGGCGAAAGATGAAAGACAATGAGCGCATTCTGGCGCGTGATTTTAATCTCACAGACGAAGACGGCGCGCCCGTGGATAAACTGGATTGTAGCCCTCCCGCCTTATCCGCATGGTCGCTTCGCCGTAGCGTGGGAATACACACCTGGCGGCCGCAAACGGCGGATCAGGTCAATGCCGCGCGCCTTTGGCAGGAATACGCCGGGCTGGGGGAGTTGAGAAACTTTGCCATGCGGGGCGTGCCGCAAGTGGCGCTTGCGCTGCTTTTCGCATTTCTGATGATGGTTCTTTTCGGTTTCCCCAACACGCCCTGCAGGGGCCAGGGCTGCTTTGCAATTAATGATATTATCATAATTCTGAGCGTGGTCATGATGCTGATCCTGATATTCTATGTGATAGATGCCACGCGGCTCTGCCGCAGATGGGTCGAGTGTGTCGCCATAAAAAAAATCCAGTGGTCCGATGGAGCGCATACAAAAATGGCCAAAGAGCGTGGCCGAGGCAGCAGCACGGGCACGAACATGGACAAAGACAATCTGGATGAATGGCTCGGCATCGAATTGGTCGCCGAACGAACAACGGTTATAGGCAATTTTATCTATTTTCCTTTCGTCATCATGTTGCTTCTGGCAATCGCCCGCCACAACTACTTCGACAACTGGGGATTTCCAGCCGCACTCGTCATTATCTTCACCCTCAATGCGACCCTCGTTGTCGTCAATGCGATGGCATTGCGGCGTTCCGCCGAAATGACCAAACGGGAAGCCATCAAACGGCTGGAAAAGAAACTTCTTGAACTGCCGGATCAGACAGCATATGGGGAATCGCAAAAGCACGAGATCGAGTGGACACTTGGAGCAATCAGGAACAATCAAAAAGGCGCCTTCCTGCCATTCACCAAGCACCCGGTGTTCGGTGCCGCGATAGCGCTGCCGTCCGGGGGCTATGGTCTCGTGCTTTTGTTCGAATACTTGGCGACGGCTTTTTAAGCTACCATGAGAAGGAGAAACAAGGCGGTTTTGTCACGGGCTTCGGATTTCGTCAGCGGTGCATACTCACGGGGAGAGGCTTTGCATGGTCTTGCTTAATCGCTTAACCGCTTTCTTTTCCGCCCTTCTTCTGGTTTTGCTCCTGGGATGCGCATCGCCCCCCACACCAGGGGGAACCGGAGAACCCACTGACGACAGCGTCATTACTGCCAGAGTAAAAGAAGCAATTCTCGAGGAACCCTCCTTGAACCCGGAAGAGATTGGCGTCGAGACTATCCAGGGCGCGGTGCGGTTGACAGGCTTCGTCAGTTCCATCATCGTCATGGAAAAGGCGATCGAAGTGGCGCGTGGCGTCAAAGGTGTAAGATCAGTAAAGGATGAGATGAGGCTCAAGTGGCAGCATTGAGCCCAAACCTTTGAGGAATGATTGATATGTATCATATAAAACTCTTGTTGACTCTCGCGTTCATTTTGCTCGCGCCACACACTTTCGCGCAGGAGCCGCCACAGAACCCGTTTCCTCCAGCAAGCTTCGAAGGCATTGTCATACAGGCTGATCCCCTGGAGGTAAAATCGGTAAGCGGGGAAGTACGCCAGTTTCTTTCCCCTGACCGGCAAGGTCCGGCACAAGCCCCGGCGATAAGGCCCAAGTCCGGCGATCTGGTTGCGCTGACTTACGAACCCACTCCCAAAGGCAATATACTCAAGGAAGAAATCAGGATTACCGGTGCCACCATCGTCGGCACCATCAAGGAAATCGCCACCGATATGTCATGGCTCATCGTCAGGACCCGCAACCTGGATAAACCCGAGAGCGAGGTCAATGTTCCGCTCCAGACAAGCACCCAGTTCCAGCCGCTGGTATCGGCCATGCGTCCCGGCGACGGCATCCAGGCAACCTACATCCGTAGCGGGGGCATCAATGCCACGGATGGCATCAACTCCGTAAAATCCCTGGAGTGGCAAAGCAAATCGGTAGGCCGCGCCGCGCGCTGGTGGTCGCTCATCGGTGCAATGATAGCACTCTACATTCTGGCTTACGTTTTCACCAAGGGCCACCCGACAGAGCTCTTCCTGGGTACGGACAATCGCTATAGCAGCTCAAAATTCCAGACTGTCCTCTGGTTCTCGCTCGTTATCAGTGCTTACATCGCCATTGTATCTCACCGCATCTTTGCAGCTGGCTGGAGTTATGTGGGCGGGGTGGATATCCCACCGAACCTGCTCATCCTTTCCGGAATCAGTGTGCTCAGTTTTACGGCTGCCAAAGCAATCACCGTAGGCAAGGTCGAAAAAGCCACCGCGGAGGGAAGGACAGACATGAAAGCCAACGCTGATACCCCCAGGGTTCTTGACCTTGTCAACGACGATTCCAACCACACCGACCTCGGCGACTTTCAGATGGTGGCGATTACCCTCCTGGCGGCGATTATTTATGCCATATCCGCAGTTGAGTTTATGGACCACATCGAATTTCGCCGCGTAGTCACAATGCCCGATGTCGATGCAACGCTGCTTTCCATCTTCGGTCTCGGCCAGGCGGCGTATTTAGGCAAGAAGGCGGCTGGAGATTAGTTACCGTAACCGGCGCCTACGCCATCCTGCTACCGCCCGATTGTTGGGTTATCTCAGGTTTTGGCGCATTGTGTGCCATAAGGAGTGCGAATGGCGCCAGCCCATGATTCGGCCGGTGCGGCTGCTCTGATCTCCGCGGCTCGCTTCGCGGCAGTTTCAGCATTCTTCGGACGTCCCGCTCCGGAAAGAGCCGACGCATAATCTTCAAGCACGGCCACATAGAAGTCGGGGGCTTTTTTGGAAACGATTTCGGGATCCAGCTCGGCTAAGACGCTTTCAAAGTAGGTAACGGCTTCAGCATATTTTTTTTGAGCAAGATTGAGGCGCGCCAATTCCGTCAAGGACAAATAAAATACTCCTCCGCTTTTCTTGTCCATGTCGTGAGCAATCGTAAGCTCGTGCTCTGCTTCCTTAAAAAAACATGTTACGCCGAGAGAGCGGCCATACTCATAGTGAAGAACAGCCCGGAAGCGGGGACTGGTCTGAGCCAGATTGGTATGAGTGAATGAATGAGCGTAAATTTTGCGTGCCGCATCCCAATCCCCTCGGTCCCGGGCAGCGGCGGCGGCCTGCATGTTGTCGCCCGCTGATTTCTCGTTGACGGAGGCACAACCCGCCAAGCTGAGTAAGAGAATGATGCCTGGAACTAATCGCTTCATATATTTTCCCCTGATCTAACGACGCCGGATAAGAATAATCTGATTATTGCCGCTACGGGGTCTCCTCTGCCCCTTCGCTGATTATATTAACATTAAATGCTGATCGGATTTGATCGCCACTTGCGTCACCGGTAAAAGGGTCGAGCCGATCATGCATGGAGCGATAGGATACCGCCAGGATAATCCCGGAATTCCGATTACTCGGTGCTCCTGCGAACTACCCGGCACTGAGGGCGATCCAGTCAGGCTACGCGGCTTCGACCCGGGTCCAAAATGAGCAGTCAACGCCGCCGCGATCTCACTGAACACAGGCGGTGCGATGGCAAGGAACGATGCATAATCCACCATCCGGCATATTCCTTCACGATACCCGGCAATATGTCATGGCAATTTCCGCAGCTCGCACTTCCCCGTATCCAATGTCAATCCCTTATCTCCATAACCCCAGACAGCGTTGAAGTCCCCGGCCTTTTTGCCGGTGATATCGCGGTCATCATGAGATTGGATCGTCAACGAAACAATTACCGGTTCACTGCCAGGATGCGCGGTGGGTTTCAATTTGCCGGTCGCCATGATAGTCCCGGCAACGGCATTTTTTAATACCGCCACTGTTGCCGCATAGCAATTCGTCCATAGACACGCCGAAAGTTCGCTGGTTTTCGTGTTATAGGCGAATGACTCGGCATGCTGGAAACCGTCGGTTATCTTTTTGCACTGGCCGCGTGCGCACTCATGCTGGGTATCGGGGATGCAGTAATATTCCCTGTATTCCTCGGAAGAGCCCCTCGCCGGACTCAACAACAATGGGAATAGCGGCACGAACGCACATGGAATAGTGACCCTCCAGTTGAGATGGCCACCAGAAATCATGGTTCCGCGATGATGAAGCCCCATTCCCCCAACTGGGAGATAAAGGAAGGCAGATCCTTGGCGGTCGCCCCCTGCACGTGCATGAGTATATTGTAGGAAACCTTGCGCCACTGTTGCGTGAACTGTGCCTCGATATTTCTTATCTTTTCGGGCCCCAGCCCTTTCGGCGCTTTCCAATCCTCGGTATCGATATCCCAGGTCACAATAGTGAGCGACAAGTCGTCGGCCACTTCGACCAGTTCCGGATCGAGATTCCCACGAAATCCCCCTGCCCCATACGGTGGGCGGATTTTCGTTGGTGTCACCCCCGTGACATCGGCAATGATATTCTGGGTATCTTCCAGCTCCGACCGCACGTTTCGCTCTGTCGCTCTCGCCAGATCCGAATGACTCCAGGAATGATTCTGGATATCATGTCCCTCGCGAACAATCATCCTTGCCGCCTCGGGATACCGTATTACCTCGCTCCCCAGAACATAAAACTCCGCCTTGATTTCATTTGTCTTCAACGTATGCAGAATGCTCTCCAGCGCAGCCACGGGCGCCGGTCCGTCATCAAATGACAGAATTACCGATTTTCCGTCACCAACCATTTCCCCCCCTGGATAAAATAAGCGATCGGACCTTCATTCAGGCCCTCACCTATCCTGCCACAATTTCCCCGCTTGATTATTACCGCTTTTTCAATATAGAACATTTTTGAGAAAAGATGCCGAAAGCACGGATGAATTGCATCAAATTAATATAACTGGAGAATATTCCAGGAATGAGCGCTGCGCCATGCCACAGGCGGCCACGGCATGCCGACAATTATTCCTTCCGCAAGGAGTTTGCCCTGACAATCATCCTCAAGGACTGATCTTTCGTAAAAAAAGCCACCGCCCAATTGGCCATTGTCATGAGTCTGTTGCGATAAGTAATCAAGGAAAAAAGATGTACCAGCAGCCACATTACCCACGCCACGAATCCGTTGAAGTGTATTTCAAGTTTGGGGAGGTCAGCCACCGCTTTGCTTCTTCCGATTATCGCCAGGGAGCCTTTGTCACGGTAGGTAAATGGCTTTAATGTCCAGATGCTTCACCAGGTTCAGCCCGGCAAAGCCGCCTCCTATGATGACAATTTCTTTTTTCATTTCTTCTACGAGAGAAATAATTTATGAGCACTCGGGTTCAGAAATCGAGACATATCTTGCCGAAGTGCCGGTTGCTTTCCTGATAGCGGAACGCGTCGACGATCTCCTCCAACGCAAAATGACGATCAATTACCGGCTTCAATCCGGTGGCATCAATTACGCGAATCATGTCCATTTGCTGGCGGCGGCTGCCAACGACCAGCGCCTGCAGGCGCAATTGCCGTGTCAATGCCAAAAGCAGCGACAGCGTCCCTGTCACCCCCGAGAGAATGCCGATCATCGCGATGTGTCCACCAACACGCGCCGCCACCATGGACTGTGCCAGCGTTGACGGTCCGCCTATTTCAATGACATGATCGACACCGCGCCCTCCTGTCAATCGACGCACCGAATCGCCCCAGTTTTCATCCTCACGGTAGTTGATGAGGTGATCCGCGCCCAGCGCTTTAAGCCGGGCGAGTTTCTCATCGCTCGACGATGTGGCGATTACCGTCGCACCCGCTATCTTGGCGAATTGCAAAGCGAATATTGAAACGCCGCCGGTGCCCTGAACCAGAACGGTCTCGCCGGGTTTCAATGCACCGTCGACCATCAATGCCCGCCAGGCTGTCAATCCCGCGCAGGTAAGCGTCGCTGCTTCCGTATGACTATAACCCTTGGGGGCATGAGTGAATGCGGTCGCCAGCATTGTTACCTGCTGGCGCGCGAAACCATCAATGCCGTCGCCCGGCACGGTCTCCATGCTCTCAACCTCAGGTTCGCCATCCAGCCAGGTGGGAGAGAAAGTACTGACGACGTGATCGCCTATTGCGAAGTCAGTCACTCCCTCACCCACCGCGATGACCTCCCCCGCTCCATCCGACATGGGGATACGAGGCACTGATGGCGCCCACATGCCGCTGACCACCGCGTAATCATGGTAGTTAAGCGAACTCGCCCGGATACGGACCATGATCTCGCCGGCTTTCGGCATGGATGAATCGCAGGTGCCCAGCGTTACATTATCAAATCCGCCGCCCGGCTGCACATAGATTGCCTTGATAGTCATGATTGTCCTCTCTCTCAAAAACCTGAACACGTTGAACCGGGGAGCCAGTGTATACGCACAGCATGGTCGTAAACAAATATTACCACTCCATCGACACCGTCTCAGCCTCAAAGCGCGGCGGATATGATCGTGAAGACTGTGTTTTGCCCTCCAGGACTTCCCAGCAGCCTCAATCCCTCACGGTTTGCATTCACGATCCACGAGGAAACCTGGCCGAACGCGGGAGACACGAAACCCAGACCGGCGCTCAGGGCTGCGGCCGGAATAAATTTGCCGATTTTAAAAAAAATAAATCGTTTTCATGTTGAAATCGCTCCATGGTAGGGGATACATTTAAAGTCTGCAGGGCAGGAAAGTATAGTCGGGCAAAAGATATTGCTATCGCCCATTTGGCCCCTTAATACCTCATTAGCGGGCTGTACTCTCCAGCTAACAAGCAGGGTCCGGAACATTACCCCGGGCTTGCATTTTCCCGAATAAACCCGGGATCCAGTAGTTGGGTGTAGAGCATGCAGCATGGCCGATGCGCGACGCGGCGTGGCATGACTTCATTCAGTAAGGATCACTTTATACGTCCGGCTCAATATTGATTAATCTTTTCTGATAAATAAGGAAACAAATTCATGGAGTCAAAACCCATTACCAATACAGACAACATAATAAATTCCCGGGATTTGTTGACGCGCATCAATTGGCTCAAGCAGGCATTGAACTACCGGTTTTCTGAAGAGTACTCAAGAGAATTGAAAGCACTGAATGCATTCGAAAGGAATATCGAACCTGTCGCTTCATCCTCGACTTACGAGCCTGGTGCGGATCTGATTCGCGACAACTATATTGAAGAATACAAAGAGGCGATGGAGAAACCCGATATGGCGGAGGATTCCAAGGCAGCCTTCAGTCCTGTCGATTTCAATGGCGTGATTTACTGGCTGCGCCATTGAAGCAAAGCTCTCTCCACCGAAGCCGGGCCACTGTTTCAGTAGGTGATTACGGTCTTTCCGATATGATCCCCCTCTTGTTGATAGTGATACGCATAATTGGCGTGATCGAAAATGAATGTGCGAGCGATGATCGGCCGCAAGCCGGGAGCAGCGATGGCCCGATTCATCGCATGGAACATTTCGATGGAGCCGACATTGATGCCGAGCATGCGGACCGAACGCTGCATCAGCGGCAGCGGATCGATCTGTCCAAAACCGGAAATTACCCCGATAAACGCAATAAAACCTCCAAACCGCACGGACCTCAGCGAGCGCTCCAGCGTATTCGCGCCACCGACTTCCATCACGATATCGGCACCCCGGCCACCGGTCAGCTTCATGACTTCCTCGTCCCAATGCGGCGTGGTACTGTAGTTGATGAGATGATCTGCGCCCATCGCCTTGGCCCGCTCCAACTTCTCATCACTGCTTGAAGTCTGGATAACCGTTGCACCATGCAACTTGGCAAACTGCAAGGCGAATAAACAGACTCCGCCGGTACCCAGCAAGAGAACCGTCTGACCGGCATGGATTTGCCCGGCTGCCACCAACGCATGCCATGCAGTCACACCGGCATTCGGTAGCGTTGCCGCTTCCTCGTAGCTCAAATGTGCCGGAAAAGGAATAGCCGCATGCTCGGGAAGCACCACATACTCGGCCAGCATGCCGTCGATTGGCCCGCCCAGGGAGCGCCGGAAAATCTCTTGCGTGAGCGGCCCGGCTATCCAGTCGGGAAAAACTGCGCCCGCAACGCGATCTCCTATCTTGATGCCTGTTACGTTCTGCCCGATCGCGACCACATCGCCAGCGCCATCCGATAGTGGAATGACATGGGATTTCACCCCGGCAGGGTACCGCCCGTGCGCGACAATGAAATCACGAAAATTCAATGAATTGGCCCGCACGTGGATAAGCGCCTCGCCAAGGCCGGGCTGGGGCCGGTCGAGATCCTGGCGCAACATCAGCCCTCCAATACCACACGCCTCCCTGAGTTGAAAAGCCTTCATTGAATTAACTCCTTCTTAATCAATGTGTTATTTCTGTATACCCTCTGTGCTTATGTATCAGATAGATTTGTGCCGAGCGGCTAGGCACCGGGCGTCGTTGATCAAGCCGCCGCCCAAAGCCGTAGATGCGAAACTCAGGCCGACGCTCAAGAACGAGAAATGCTGCCTAGAAAATTTGACCATATTGTCAGGGTAGATAACAGATCTGAATTGTCAAGGTGGAAAAAAACCTCGACATTACAGATTTCACCCAAGATATAGTTGGACCAATGGGAAACCTCTGTTATATACCCAAGATATACCCAAAGCCGGGATTGTCACTCGTCTGTTAGGGGTTGAGGTTAAATACGCCCCTTGAATTTCCTGTAATACGTGCTATTCATTACTTAGGCCAGGGGGAGAAGAAGTGGGGTGCGTCACTTGGCGGCTGGCGCCGAAAAGGCAACCACGGTAGCATCCAAAACAGGCACGCTTAAACTTGATCCTTCCATATTTTCAAACTGAGCGGGCAATCACGCGACAGCACGCCCATGCGCTTTTAATGTGCTTCAACGTATAGACCAAAAAATTTACTTTCCTTTATCTTTCACTCTTATCTTCGGGAGAACGGGATGAATAATGACGAAATCGTAAGCATACTGAATGGCCTGATCGAGATTTCACGCGATGGCGCCGAGGGTTTCAGGACTTGCTCGGAAGATGTGGACGATGTGGCCTTGAAGCTATATTTTAAGAATCGGGCCGAAAGTTGCGAAAAAGCCATTCGCGAATTGAACACCGAGGTCAGGCGACATGGCGGCGATCCTGATTCGGGTGGCACTTTAACAGGCACATTGCATCGCGCCTGGGTTAATCTTCAAGCGGCGATCATCAGCCGGGACAATCTTTCCGTACTTGAAGAATGCGAACGCGGCGAAGCCGCTGCCGTGCTGGCCTATGAAAATGCACTGAGGGAAGAATTGCCGGGCGAACTGCGCGCGCTCCTTGACAAGCAATTGGACGGCGCAAAAAGAAATCACGACCGCGTGCGCCAGATGCGCGACACAGCCAGGCATTCCAGCACGACTTGACGTCATCGGATGCCTGACATGGGGTAATCTCCCTAATGCGCGCACGGGTGGAGCGAAGCGCAACCCATCAAAACCCGCACACGCTACCCATGGCCGGCTACAGGTATGATATAGCCCAAATCCTATCGCGATTTTTCAGCGCCGTTATTTCGAAATCCGATACAACGTCAATGTGGCGCCTTCCTTCATCGCCAGTGTTGCGGTATTCCCGTCGGCTCCCAGCTTGAACGAACTTACCTCCTTCCCCGAAAAACCCGCGCAGCCATTGGTATCGTAGGTAAATGCTTTGATGACTAAAGTACCGCCAGCATCGTAAGTGTAGGACGCGAATTCGACGCCCGGATCGCCGCAACTTTCATGGCCGGGACTCGCGACATCCCCGATGGGATCGATCATCATGTATTTCCCGCCGGGAAAGAATACATAAGTGGAAGTCTTGATGGCGGCCGGCTCAGCCGCCCAGGCTCCGATAATTCCCTTGGGATCATTCTCCACCTTGAAATAGCGGATCTCCTTGACTTCCGTTTTGATAGGCTCCTTCGAGGAACTGATCTCCAGCGTGCCGGCGATATGAAAGAGTTCACCGAAGAGACTCTTTTGTTCCCGCTTCCTTTGCACAGTGAAAATGTCCGAGGTAATCAAATCGGAGCCATCGCTACGGATTCGCCAGTTTGGCCGCGGGTGCGACAGCCCGGCATGAAGATTGGTATCGATTACCGGCTGGGCCACGAACTTGAATCCGCGCGTATCGACCTCGGAAACCTTCGCCGCGCCGTATTCCACCCCGGCTTTGCTGACCACATTGCCGCCGCATACGCGATTGGTATCGCAGGAATCCTCCGGCGTCGCCTCTCCTACCAGGTACTCGCCCGTGCCATCCGCCGAGAAACGGATAACGGAAGTCGCCGCTCCGTCTTGTTTAACCCAGATGTTGGTGCTGAGCAGGTTGATGCCTTGCGAAAGAAAATGGGCATTGGCCTCTGCTGCGGTTTTGACGGGGCCGGCGATGCCGCCCGCCTCCCTTGCCTTCTGCAACTCGGGGGACGCGGCAAACGCGGCGGGGTCACTGTCCAGATTGAGAGAAGCGCTGACAGCGGATGCGGCATTGGAAGGAATGGAAATGCCATTTCCGGGATTGCCATCCACATCCAGCGACTGAAACAGGATAAGCAGGTTTTTCAACCGCTTGTCGTTATCTCCAGCCAATTCGATCGGCGTGATAATCACCGCACCATTTACTTTCCCCAGGCTCAGGCCACCCAGCTTGAACTCAACCATATCTCCATGATTAAACTTGAAAGTCCCCTTCTCATCCGTGGTGCCTGAACCAGAAGGCGCCACATAGGCGACCCCGCCCACCGCGGCATCCAGCAATCTTCCCGTAGCCGGACCTGTCTGTGGTTTGCCGGCACTGGCGCCCTTGTTGGCGCCATTATCCGATTCAGGTCCGCTTCCATTACCACAGGCAACAAGACCCAAGGCGAATGCCAAAGGCATCAAGCGTGCCCAGGAGATTTTTCTTTTTCGCTGATTGAATTTCATCCAGGTAGTCCGATTTAATTAAGAATTATTAAAAGTTATTATTTTAAACTATAACGCCGCGGTCTTGAAAAGCATCATGCGTGCCACTTCCACGGAATTGAGGCATGGCGGCCAATCGACCCATTACTCCTCCCGCTCGGCCTTTTCCTTCAGTTGAACCCAGTGGCTGCCCCCATCCTTGCGGGTCACCAGTTCAGGGTACGTCCGAATCATTTCCAGCAATCCGGAATAACCAAATTGTTGAGGCGAGAATCCCGGATTGGTTCTGCGCATATACTGCCCTAATGCACCCAGCCCAACCCAATCTTCCGAGGCATCCGCAGCCAGCAATGAAACAGCGTCGACAAGCGCCTTGGGGCGTTGTTTTTTTACCTTTGAAGGCTGGGCCTTGACACTTTCGGATTCCGGCGGCTGATACTCAAAAAACTGATCGCTGGCATTTCGCAATGCATCGGGCGTCTTTTTCTCCCCCACGATATACACCATGGAACCCCGTTCCCTCAGCTTGCGGCACAAGTAAGAGAAATCGGAATCGCTGGTAACCAGGCAGTAGGTCTCGGCTCTGTCATCGAACAAGTCCTCCAGGGCATCCAGTGCCAGCGCGATATCCGCCGTATTCTTTCCCGATGCATATTGGTATTGGAGGCAAGGCGTGAACGCCAGTCGAACCAGGGCCTCTTGCCATTTATTGGCGAGCGTTGCGTGATTTCCATAACCACGGCGTACCACCACGCGGCCAAACTGCGCTACCACACGCAGCGCATACTCAAGAATTTCGGGTGAAGTATTATCGCAGTCGACCAGCACCGCGACACGATCTTCCTGGTTATCAAGCACTGATGCACTCCCTTCCGGCAAATTGGATGATGGGTGGAGGATAAGCTACAGCCACTCCGCACCCGCCGCCTATAAAACCATACCACCCCATTATTGGCGAACGACACTATACCAAATGTAGCAACTGATGCAGACCCTTTAGTGAGCTGTCAGTGGGTGGTCACGGAGGATACGTATCTGAACAAAGGTTGCCATTAACGAAGGGAAGATACTGGCATGAGAGCGGTATTTCGTCAAAGCCTGCCTTACATTCCCGAGTTGCGCGGTGTCAGCAGAAAAATACTTTCCTGCAACCGGCTCAGGCCGCGCTTGCGAAAGCGCGGCTCCTGGGCGAGGATATCCAGTTGCTTGAGAAGGCGTATCTCGCCGTACCCCTGGTAAAGTGTCTCGACTTCACCCGGAGAAACGGCAAACGGCGGCCCTTCCATTTCCGGCTGGGCGTAGTCGAACGTAACGAGCAGGATTTGCGTTGCGGGCGGCAGAATGCTCAGCAGGTGACGTACATAGCCTTCGCGCATTTCCGGCGGCAGCGCCACCAGTGATGCGCGGTCATATACCGCACTTGCTTTCGCCAGATCATCCTTCCCCAAATCGAAAAAATCACCGCAAAGGATACGAATACCATCCGCATCGTAGCAATTGAATTTTTTGCCGGTAACGTGATGCGGGGTATAGCCGTTTTCCTTGAAGAACGCTTGCACCGCCATGGTGCTCCATTCCACACCCAGTACCGAATGCCCCTGCTCGCGCAGCCATAGCATGTCACGGCTTTTGCCACACAGCGGCACGAACACCTCACTGCCGGAGGCAAGTTGCAATTTTCCCCAGTATTGACGCAAATAGGGACTAATTTCATCCTGATGAAAACCGGTTTCTTCCCGTTCCCAGCGCGCCAGCCAATAATCTTTTTTCATTTTTGTGATCTAATATTAATGCCCGAGTTTGATCAATACTGAAATAGACACTGCCATCGGGCCACGTAACGCCCTCTCATGCCCAACGGCCCTCGTTAAACCATAATGTGCGGCGCCGTTCGCAAGAATATGCAAGAAGGGTATCATTTGCAAGACTGCCCCATTTATTTAATAGCACACATCATGGATCAGGAAAAAATAGAAGTCATTGACTTACGTTCCATTCATCGAGATATTGCCTGCTCCTACTTGAATGAGTTCATTCAAATTCATGAATCTGTTTTTCCAGATTCCATTGAGCTTAAGGATTCAGAACAATGGCGGCAATCATTTTCGGAATTTTCACCCTCGGTTGCCCAGGTGAAGATCGCAATTGCCCTCAATCGAGAACCCAATCAGGAACCACGTGTAATAGGTGGACTTGTATTTAAGCACTACGGAAAAAGTGGCTGTGGATTATGGACTTCTTTTGCCGTGAAACCATCTCATCAAGAAAAAGATATAGCCACACGCTTAATCAGATATGTAACCGATTCGCTGGAAATACTCCTCTTTGCTGAAACCAGGGATCCAGAAAAATATTCCGTTGCGGATGAAAGGAAAAAAACCGTAGGACAAATCGGTTTTTTTGCAAAATTGGGTGCCAGGAAAATTGACATTCCTTGGCTCTCGAAGTTGAGGCATACCCAGGAAGGATATGACCATTTGCTGTGTTTTCCGGTAAATCAAGACCTGGAATCCATTGATAGGGATCGTATTGCACCATTTTTACTTGAATTCCATGAAATCTCCGGCGATGAAGAGCCTAACTTGCATGCCAATATCATCCTAATGACGCAGGATTTACCGAAGCAAATCAAGCTGGAAAAACTGCCGGCGAGAGAAGAACCGGTGCTGCCTTTAAAAGCCGCGTCGGTTTGTCTCCATTTTGTCCAGCGAAAAGCGGAATTGAGAGAATCCGAGCCTGATAGAGTTTTCGGGTCGATGGAGTTGGATCTATTGAATTATCAGTTTCAGGTGAACCCGCCCTTGACCAGCAGGCACAAACTCGGAGAGGGAAATATGGCGGAAATAATATTTCCATCATCATTCCAATATCACTCTGAAGGGCGATTTGAATCCCTTATTTGCGATCAAATGCAGAAAAAGGTCAATTGCATGCTTAATATGACTGAATTTAAGCATAGCAAGATAAGAATATGGCATTTGACACTATCAGCTCATGAGGATAATCCGCTCAACGAATTTGAAATCATTAAACTTATCAGTCTCTATGATGGGCGATCCGAAGATACCGGCCCGTACGCGCCCCCCTCCAAAGAAAATACGGCTTCTGAAAAAAAGATCCTTGCTAACGAAATAAAATTTAAATACGGCGACGAACCGTTTTCGATAATTGGATTGATTAGCAAGTTGGTTGCAAATTATAGAGACCCCCCATCACAACATAAATCCTCAGAGCTCGAACTTAAAAGTGGAACGATTCAGCTTCTGCTAAAAGATGAAGAGACAAAAACATTGTTATGGAACGCTATCAGGGCGAGGTCAAAGGCTGAACAAAGTACTGAAAATGTACAAAGTGCTGTGAATGGGAATAATCCTCATGAGGCAACTCGCGCTGTGATGGCCGAAAATGGCCTTCCAGCAAAAGCCCTTCAGGCATTATCGGGAATAACCATCGGAATTTTTGATTTTGGTCAAACAGATTTTGAAGAGATTGTGGACACATTTGAACCATCATTCGAAGATGGCAGCGTATTTATAAAATTCAATCGATGCACGCTTTTATCCATAGCACAAGATGATCGTGCCTTTGAAGCCTGTAAAAAAACGATCGGTATCAGTCCCTATCTGATTATTCCTCACGCTGTTCTTATCCATAATGAAGAATTGGTACAGATGGCGGAGAAAGAAATACAATCAATTGAAGAGAAAAAGTCTTTTTTTTCTATCCTTAAGCTGGGCAGCCTGGAGGCTGCATATAACACCGCCAGTGAATATTTGTACAGCCAGCATTTACCGATGATTTTTAATTATCCAACCGAGACTATTTTATTCAAACAGGGCAAAAGGAAACGCGGCTCCACTCAAAAATACAAAATAGTTCAATCCCAATTATTAGAGTTTCAGAAGAGAATTGAGGAACTGTGGCAGTTGCGTCGCGGGATTGTGGGCGCGGTTATTGCAACTCTACTGGCGTTTATTTCAGTAATGCAGGCTCGTACCGTATTTGATATGCAAGTTCGCGATGTTATGACTATCGTCTATGATATCGTGGATTTCGATGGTACGAAACTTCTCGATCATATAAGAGATGCCGACGTGCTTGGTGCATTTTTTATATTCCTTGTGCCCATCGTAGTAGCGTGGTTATCCCTCATGGGGCTGAAAAAAATAAAAAAATAAATATCCCAAATATCCCAATTCTATGCTCATTATTTAAAATTAAGATTTACCGAAGTGAATTAATAATTGCCTGAGCGGCAATGCGGCCAGTTTCAGCGGCGCCATTCATATATCCTTGAAATTTATTACTGCAATGCTCGCCCGCAAATAGCAGATTGCCAATTTGGCGCCCAATTTCACCGTTAAATTGCGTCCATTGGCCCAGCCTAAAGCAGGAGTATGCACCCAGTGAAAAAGGCTCTGAAGGCCAATGAATGCGAAAGCTGGCATTTGTACGATTTAAATTAAACCCGGGATATACCTGGTCAAGTGCTGCAGATAATTCTTGCGAGCGCCTTTCAGTAGTGCCATCACCTATCTCTATTCCGGCTTTACCCCCCAAATAGAATGTGTACACGCCACTCGGCCCTGCCTGAAGCCGGCTGGCGTCCCAACCCGTTTGAAACGCCTTGTCGGAATAGCATTCGCCGCTATACCCCTGCTCCCGCCAAATTCTCTTATCGACGCCTACCACAAGTTTTGTATTCGTTCCATAACCGAGAGTACGGACCGCACTTCGCTTTATGGGCGGTAGCATGTCCCCCATCTCCACCTCACGCAACAACGTAAAGGGTAACGTCAGGATTACCCAATCGGAATCAACAGAAATCGTTTTTCCCGGGGTTGCTAAAGCCAGACGAAATCCCTTGCCATTAGGTCGTATTGAAACTAACCGATGCCCAAACTGAACGTCTTGCCCGATGCGTTGCGCAAGCTCATCTATGATGCGATTATTGCCGCCTTGAATTTTGAAGCGCTGGTCGCTTTCACCAAAAATCTTGAATCCATCTTTCACCGTTGCATCAATCATGGATAAAAGGTTGATACAGGAAAGCTCGCTCGCATCCAGGCCATACTCGGTTACATAAGCGACATTGATTAAATCGAGAATCCAGCCGGTAGCGCCTATCTCGTGAAGATATTCTGATAAGGAGATTGCATCAAACTCCGCGTCGATGTTGCTGTGCGCTCTTGCGGTAATATTCGAGGACAGGCGCGCCGCATCACTGGCGATTTTTATTGCAAGCGGTCTGAATTCGGCAATTACCTGCTCTTCGCTATAGCAGCGTTTATTGAAAAAGAACATTGTTTTCAGGTTGTGTTCATTTTCGATTCCGGTATCGAGCAAAGGGAGCCCGAACGTTTTAGCAAGGGCAAGCATGTCAAGATGCGTTGAGTCAATGAACTCACCCCCTAGCTCAGTTATCAGGCCTGGAGCGATATCGCCGTGGGAGGTGCGTATTCGCCCCCCAATCCGTTGCGACGCTTCATATACAGTGGCCTGATATCCAGCTTGGCGCAATACATACGCTGCGTTAAGCCCGGCAATACCCGCCCCTACGATGGCGATGCGCGGATTTTCTTTTTTTACGTCGGCCAGGATCGGTGTGGCATAGGTGGCGGTCAGTGCGGCAACTGAGCGGAGGAAATTTCTCCGTGATCCGGAGTAATCAGCATTGACCTGCAACTTATAGCCCGGATCAGAACGATTCAGGGCTTTTGAAACCAACCGGAATAATTGGCTTCGCCCGGGCCTGGAGGCGGAGTTTGGATAATTTTGTGTTATCACTTTGATTTTTAGCTGGAATGTTTCATAAATTCGCGTGATGATTGCAGGATATTGTTTTGTAGGGAGGTTTGTGAAAGAGTGATGTAGTTACTCATACACCCGACTGCACCAAATTTCTATACGAGACCAGCGAGGGCGCGCAAATTTATGAAATATTCGGGCTAGATCACTTGTTGAAGTAACGATCTTTTTACCCAATGAGTGGGCAAGTTGGCATCCCGCATAATAGTGACAGGAGCGTCATCCAGGTTTCTGGCGCACGAATGGAATACTTGGCGGCTATTCAGTACGCTCCGTCAGGCTATACTATCGACAATCGCTGGACAAGCCAATCCTTGCCGGCATAATGCAGGCAAACAGAAGCGGTCAATCATTCGGAGGAAACAGCATGGACGAGAAAACAAAACCGCACCTGGTCGGTGTCAATCACATCGCGCTTGAGGTCGGGAATATCGAAGAAGCACTCGCCTTTTATGCTCGCATCTTCACGTTCAGATTGCGGGGCCGCGGCCAAGGTGCCGCCTTCATCGACATGGGCGATCAGTTCATCGCGCTGAGCGAAGGGCGATCGCAAGGCGCGGACGACGACAGGCATTTCGGCCTCGTCGTCGATGACCGTTCCCAGGTGCGAGCACTCGCTGAAGCAGCGGGAGCGAAGATTCTGGAAGGCAATACCCTGGACTTTCTCGACCCGTGGGGCAACCGCGTGCAAGTGGTCGAATACCGCGATCTGCAATTCACGAAGACGCCCGCCGTGCTGAAGTTCATGGGACTGGATCTGGACAAGAGCGCAGAAGCCAAAGCGGAGTTGCTCAAAAAAGGAATCGAGCCGTAAAAGGCAAGGCACAGGTTCAGCGGGCGCACGATGTACCACAGGTTTTTCAGGGTGATCATGAGCGAGAGAAGCAACCGTGGAGCAGTTTTTTTGTTGCACGCCAGTCGCGGGGGATGTCAAAAATCGGATCCTTATGCGATACTACGCGCGCGCCAGGTTCAGTTTCAAAAAAATTGGCGATACAATACCCATGCGGTTAAGGGGCTTGACGTTGTTTGGCTTGGTTTGGTTTCTGCCTCACATTCACCTGCGGCCTGCTCGTAAGGAAAATCCATGAAAACACTTCCCATCGCCTTCCTCCTATCCATCGTGATGAGCGCGGCGACACCTGCTCATGCGCAAGAGTCGAAGTGGCGGACGATAAGCGAGGAGGCGATATCACTTTACGAGAAGGGCCAGTACGACCGCGCGGTGGCGGCTGTCAAGAAGTCGCTCGCCGTGGCGGAAAAAGCGGTTGGGCCTCACCACCCCAATACAGCGACCAGCCTGAACAACCTCGCGGAGCTCTACCGCGACCATGGCCAATATGCGCTGGCGGAGCCACTCTACAAGCGAGCCGTGGCAATCCGGGAAAAATACTTTGGCCCCAACCATTCCCTGGTGGCGACAAGCCTGAACGGCCATGCGGAGCTCTACCGTGCCCAGAATCGATACGCTGAGGCCGAGCTGCTCTACAAGCGCGCGCTGGCAATCCGGGAGAAAACCCTCCGCCCCAACCATCCCGATGTGGCCCAAACGCTGAATAATCTTGCGGAACTCTATTGCACCCAGGGTCAGTATGCATCGGCCCAACCCCTTTATGAACGTTCACTGATGATCCGGGAGAAAGTGCTCGGTGGCGATCATCCCAGCATGGCAACAGGACTGAACAATCTGGCGCTGATCTATCATACTCAAGGCCAGTATGCGCAAGCCGAGCCGTTTTACAAACGTGCCCTGGGAATTTACGAGAAAACCCTCGGCCTCGATCATCCCAATGTGGGAACGAGCCTGAGCAATCTTGCGGCGATCTATCATAACCAGGGTCAATACGCACAAGCCGAGCCGCTCTACCAGCGCGCACTGACGATACGGGAGAAAACACTCGGCCTCGATCATCCCGATGTGGCGAGGGACTTGAGCAGCCTTGCGGAGCTCTATCGTATCCAGGGTTTGTATGCGCAAGCCGAGCCATTCTATGGGCGTTCGCTGGCGATCTTCGAGAAAACACCGGGTGTCTACCGTCTTGACATGGCAACAAGCCTGAACAACCTCGCGTTGATCTATCACACCCAGGGCCGGTATGCGCAGGCCGAGCCGTTCTACCAGCGTGCGCTGGGAATTTTCGAGAGCACCCTGGGCCCCGACCACCCCAACGTGGAGAAAAGCCTGGATAACCTTGCAAAACTCTACCGCGCAACAGACCAGACCGGTGCAGCTGAGAAACTGGGTGTGCGGCTGGCGAGCTTTCGGGCCGCTCCGCGATAACTCCAGGCGGTAATAACTTCGGTCGCTGGCGTTCCTGAGAGTTTCCTGAGAGATAATCGCAATCACCGTTGCCCCATTTTACACTCGTGGCATCCGTCCCATTGATTCAGGGTGGTCCAATACAAAACTGATTCATCTTGTTTTCATCAGCCGCGCAGCCGCTCTGGCATCGCTACTGTTGATGATCACCAGCTGCGTACATACCGTGCCCTTCAAGGACGCGGCAGGCCGCACTATTCCGGGCAGCATCGCAAGCATGGAAACCGTGCCCATCGGCGGCATATCCCAAAGCATCTGGTTACGCGGAGTATCCCAGTTCAATCCGGCGCTGATCATTCTGCACGGGGGCCCCGGCACCAGCGAATCAGCGCTCTTTCGCCACTACAATTCCGCCCTCGAACGACATTTCCTGGTTGTGTACTGGGAGCAGCGTGGAACCGGGCGTTCGTTCCATTCCGATATTCCCCCGGCATCCATGACCATCGCGCAATTCGTGCACGATCTCGACGAAGTCGTGGAATGGGTGAGGCGGCGTTTTGACAAGGATAAGGTTGTGCTGCTGGGTCACTCCTGGGGCACGGTACCGGGTACGATCTACGCTTCCCTCTACCCGGAGAAAGTCTCGGCTTATGTAGGCGTTGCACAGATTGTGGATGTGCCGCAAACTCGCCGCCTGTCCTATGAATTTGCTTCTTCGGAGGCAAGGAAGCGCGGCAACTCCAGCGCGCTCTCTGAATTGGAAGCCATCGGGCCGCCCCCTTACGATTCGGTGGATGAGAAATTGACAACCGGCAAATGGGTCGAGCGCTTTGGAGGCGTTTTTCACGCCAATCTTTCGACAGGGAAACTTATCTGGGTGGCTCTCAACACCGATGAGGCCAACCTGATCGACCTCGTCAAATTCGGGCAGGGCAACCGCTTTTCCCTGGTAGAGCTTGAGGATGAAATCTCACGGCTTAATCTGAGCGAGCACTACCAGTCCTTCGACGTGCCCGTATTTTTTCTACTCGGGCGCTATGACCGGCATGTTCCGGCCATCCTGGCCGAACAATATTTCGGGATGATCAGGGCACCGTACAAGCGCCTCGTCTGGTTCGAGCAATCGGCGCACAACCCGCCCTTTGAAGAACCGGTGAAGTTCGACCAGGTATTGATTGAAGAAGTGCTGCCACTATCAGAGCCGAAGAAACATTAGAGAAAATTCAAAAAATGCTGCCCCACTTTTCCGTTAAGGAAAGTTACGTAATGCCCCCATTTCGACGGCATTCCGGCAAAAAGGGGGACTCACTCCTGAAACCATTCCGGGATCGACCTGATTTTTCGCTTATCACCCTTCCTATAAGCCCCGCATCCAGCACAAAAACATCAGCCATTATCCATTTCCGGTAGGGGGCGGCTGAGAGCCGCCTGTCAAATACATGTATTCAAAGGGTAAAAGCCCTGCAACAAACCTTCAGTACAATTCAGGACTCTGGGCTCATACAATATTGAATTTTATGTTTATCCTCACTGTGCAAACCATGAATAACAGGCGATTCCCACAAAGCATAAAGAAGGAAATGACGGAATACGTGCTCTATATCAGAAGCAAGACAGGCGCTATCGAGCGTAAAAGCAGCTACCCCATCTTCTGGTGTTATGAATGGCTTCTCCCTTACGCGCATGAAGAACCACTCATCGGATGGCCTGAATCCAAGGTGTTCTGGGCAAGGGAAATCGGACCCAGTGTGGGTATAGCGCCAGTTGCCTCCACTCCCCCGGATTAATTTTTCGGACATTCAAGTTCACGTCAACTACGGACATACATCGCCCCCAAGTACAAATTCCATCTGTCTGTACTATCATGAATGTATCTGGGCACTTGAGGAGATAGTATGGCTTCGGCAAAAACCACATCATGGATGCTGACGATACTGTTCTGCATCGCGCCACCCGGAGCTTGGGGACATGATGAACATGACCCGGTGGGGAATGCTCTGCCCGAAAAACTGGGCGAGGTGAACTTCCCGGTCAGTTGCAGCACCGAGGCGCAGAAGGAATTCAACCGGGGTATGGCACTATTTCATTCCTTCTGGTTCTATCCGGCAATCGACTCGTTTGGCAGAGTACTCCGCCAAGATCCCGAATGTGGCATGGCTTACTGGGGCATTGCGATCATGTCCATAGGCAATCCGTTCACGTGGCCGCCCGGCCCGAAGGCATGGAAGGAAGGTGCATCCGCCGTGGCAGATGCCCAGCGCGTGGGTGCCAAGAGCGAGCGTGAACGCGATTATATCGCCGCGTTAGCCGCGTTCTTCAAGGATTGGGAAACAACCGATTACCGCCCACGCCTACTGGCTTTCCAGGAAGCAATGAAAGGCGTGGCGGCACGCTATCCGCGCGACATCGAAGCACAGATCCTCTACGCCCTCGTGCTCAACGCCACGGCGCTGCCCGCTGATAAAACTTTCGCTAACCAGCTTGCAGCGGCGAATATCCTGGAACCGTTATTCAAGAAACATCCGGATCATCCGGGGGTCGCCCACTATCTGATCCACACGTATGATTATGCCGAACTGGCGGAAAAGGGTCTTCCTGCAGCCAGGGCCTATGCCCGGGTCGCGCCCTCGGTGCCGCACGCACTGCACATGCCGTCGCACATCTTCAGCCGGGTTGGCCTCTGGCATGAGATGGCGGAGAGCAATCGCGCCTCTTATCTTGCAGCCAAGAGCGAACTCAAGGAAGCGACCCTTGGCATTGGTGCGTATGATGCCCTGCACGCCATGGACTACATGGTTTTCGCCCACCTCCAGCAAGCGCAGGACAAGGCAGCCAGGCGCCTGGTGGACGAAGCCACGTCGATCCGCAAGGTCAACGTGGAAAATCTTCCGGCCGCGTACGCCTTTGCCGCCATTCCAGCTCGCTTTGCGCTGGAACGTGGCGACTGGAAAGGCGCTGCCGCACTCGAACTGTCCCCCGCCGACTTGGCCTGGAGCAAATTCCCGCAGGCCGAAGCGATCCTTGTCTTTGCCCGCGGCCTGGGCGCCGCGCGCAGCGGAGATATCGCGGCCGCACACAAGGATGTGGCACGACTCCAGGCACTCAAGGAAACGATGACGGCGGCCAAATTGGACTATTGGGCGGGTCAGACAGACTTTCAAATCAAGGCGGTCGATGCCTGGCTTGCTCTCGCGGAGAATCGCAACGACGAGGCAGTGCGGTTGATGCGCGCTGCCGCGGAAGCTGAAGAGGCAAGCGACAAGCACCCGGTGACTCCGGGGAACGTGGCCTCTTCTCGCGAGCTGCTGGGAGAGATGCTGCTGGGGCTCGACCGTCCGGCACAGGCATTTGCCGAGTTCGAGCACTCATTGAAACGCGATCCCAATCGCTTCCGCAGCATTTACGGTGCTGCTCGCGCTGCGGAAGCGTCAGGCGACCGAAAGGAAGCCCGCGACTATTACGCCAGGCTTCAGACCCTGGCGGCCAATTATGATACCGCACGCAGTGAACTGATTCAGGCCAAGGCCTTTCTTGGAAAGCACTGACCGCCGGCACTTGCGTAGGCTCAGAGAGGCGTAGGCTCAGAGAGCCGCCTAATGGATTATCTGCATTTGGATTCCCATGCCAGATTGATTGGCGGGTATGTTTCAAGAAAGGAAAAATCATGTCCCACTATGACCCCGACAAACTCGAACACCCTCCTCTTCGCCCGGAAAATGACCCGTTTACCAGCGAAAGCATGACGCAAAATGCTTTCCAAAGTCAGTGCCAGTGCGAGCATGACCGCGAAGTGCCTGAAGTGGATCTGCTGTCTCCATTGACCATTCGCGGCATTACCTTCCCCAACCGCATCGCGATGTCGCCGATGTGCATGTACTCGGCGGAGGACGGTTTTGCCAATGACTTCCATCTGGTCCACCTCGGTAGCCGGGCGATGGGCGGCGTGGGGCTGGTGATCGTCGAGGCGACGGCAGTCACCGCCGAGGGGCGCATCTCCCCTGCCGACATGGGAATATGGAAAGACGAGCATATCGAACCGCTGGCCCGGATCGCGCGGTTCGTGGAGACGCAAGGCGCCATTCCCGGCATCCAGCTCGCCCACGCCGGGCGCAAGGCCAGTTGCGATAAGCCATGGACCGGCGGGCGCAGCCTTAAAACAGCTACTGAGGGGGGCTGGCCGGTTATCGGACCCAGCCCCCTGCCCTTCGATGCGGGAGACCCGGTTCCGGCGGCGATGTCGGAAGCGGATATCGGGCATTGCATCGACGCCTGGGAAACCGCCACGAAACGCGCGCTGGCGGCAGGCTTCAAACTCATCGAGCTTCACGCCGCGCACGGCTACTTGATGCACGAGTTTTTATCGCCCCTCAGCAATCACCGCACCGATGAATACGGCGGCAGTCTCGAAAACCGCATGCGGCTCTTGCTGCGCCTCGCCGGACGATTGCGCGGGATCATTCCCCACGAGTTGCCCTTCTTCGTGCGAATATCAGCAACCGATTGGACTCACGGCGGCTGGGACATCGAGCAATCGATTGTGCTTTGCAGGGAACTGAAGGCGCTGGGCGTGGATCTGATCGACGTCTCCTCCGGCGGCGCGACACCCGATGCGAAGATTCCCGTATCAAGAGGTTACCAGATTCCTTTTGCCCGGCGCATTCGCGAGGAAGCGAAAATCCGCACCGGCGGCCTGGGTATGATTACCGATCCACAATATGCGGATGAAATCATCACCAGCGGCCAGGCAGACCTCGTTTTCATCGGACGGGAGCTGTTGCGCGAGCCGTACTGGGCCATCAAGGCGCAACATTCCATGGGGGAGGAACCGGCGTGGCCGACGCAGTATGGCTATGCGGTGAAACGGCGAGCGAAATAAAGGCCGCAATACAAGAAGTATCTGATGGAGGAAAGGCTTGAATAATTCATGTCAATCGAATAATCAGCAAAAATTCTTCACATTCAAATTGCGAAGCTGCGGCTGGGGTGCTGCCCCTTCTATATGGACGATCAGTTCATCGCGTTGAGCGAAGGACGAACACAGGGCGCAGACAATGAAAGGCATTTCAACCTCGTCGTCAATGACTACTTCTGCGTCCGGGAACTAGAGTCGAACAGCAAGGCGATTAAGCGGAGGTTCACTAAAGTGAGATTTTATAGATAGCGCTTCCAAATTTTTTGGAACGGCTCCATGATATTGAAGGAGAATGTCTCGCACAATACCTTTAAATGTTGAGGAAGTCCGTAGTGCTGTAAGAAAACCAAGTCAAATTTTATTGCTTCCGCAGAAGATATTTGTCGTCTAAGAGAATTAATCTGTGCAAGCCCTGTGATCCCTGGTCGAACCCGGAATCTCTGCTTATATACAGCACTTAGGGTCGTTTTTTGAAAGACATTCGGGCGTTCTGGTCGAGGTCCCACAAAGCTCATATCCCCACGAACTATGTTAATAAGTAGTGGCAAAACATTTAGATTTGCCTTAACCAATAGTTTCCCCAACGCCGTTTGTTCTCGTATACCCTGTCTATTCGAATAAGTATTTGCTCGTCTTCGTGTTCTAAATAAAAGATATTTAAACACCTTACCATCTCGTCCCACAGCTTCAATACCTTCGAAGCCGCTCCCCCGCGTTTCTAGACGTATCAAAACATACACTGCAAACAAAACCGGAAAAACTATCAAAATTACCAATAAAGCCAACCAAAAATCAAACATACGAATAAAAATTGGAGTCCATGGAGAAATTTTTCCTAAACGGTGATAATGGTCAATTAAAAATGCCGCTCGACCAGTATCTAGAGCAAAGAATAATTTGCTCATTCGCCCCGGATATGTATCTAGGTCTGCCAACCATTCTTCTCTATACCGCTCACGTATGGATATGGATAGATTCCTTGTATTCCAATTGATTATGGCAACCGCAAGGCGAGAGGACCATTGAATAAGCTCATCAATAATAATCGCGAGTAATATCGTGAGGGCGATTGTGCCTAAACTCATGCAAATCCTCTGCCTTCAATGGTAATAAAAGCTTCAATCGTTTTCACTTGGCCTCTTGCGGTAATTTTATAGAAACGTTTGCGAGGACGCCCTACGTTAGAAGGCTCCACATCCTCCCATCGACTTGTAAGCCATCCAGCGTCTTCAAAACGCATCAAAATAGGATAGAGGGTACCAGAAGACAAACCTGTAACCATTCTTATGTCGGCCCCAGAGAGGTGGTCTTGTGGGCTTGTTGCAAACATTTGCAGAACTCTCAAACTTTGCAAGCTAAGTCGAGGCTCTTTTTTATCAGAATCTATCATAGTAGCAAGTCTACATAGGGATTGAATCCTTGTCAAGATCGCGAAAACCATTTCGGCGCGCTGAATGGCGAATACCTCTAATTTCTTATTCTTCCCTGTCTTATAAAGGCTTCAAATGAAATCTAATATTTGAATTCACTGCCCTTTAATTCTTCAATCTCGCAAAAGCCGCCGCCATTGCGCCGCTAGGTTCAGGTTCCCGTTTTTGTTGTTGCGACTTGGGCCGCGATGAATCATCCCTTCTGCCACCACGATGTTCGGGTGTGTCGCTACGCTGCTCAGGCTTGCTTTCACGCTGCCCCGCTGTATCTGCCAAGCGCATGGTGAGCGCAATCCGCTTCCGCTTTTCGTCAATCTCCACCACCTTGACCTTCACCACCTGCCCCACCTTGACCACGGTATGAGGATCTTTCACGAATTTGTCGGCAAGCGCGGAAATATGCACCAGCCCATCCTGATGCACGCCGATATCCACGAATGCGCCAAAAGCGGCAACGTTGGTCACCACCCCTTCCAGGATCATGTCCGGGCGCAGATCCTTCATCTCGTTCACGCCCTCCTTGAAGGTGGCGGTGGTGAATTCCGGGCGCGGGTCGCGGCCCGGCTTTTCCAGTTCACCCAGGATGTCGCTGATGGTCGGTATCCCATACTTGCCATCCGCATACTTCGCGGGATTCAGCGACTTCAATAGCGGGCCGTTGCCGATAATCGCCTTGATATCCTGCTTGAGGTCGGCGATGATTTTTTCCACCAGCGGATACGACTCGGGATGCACGGCCGAGGCATCCAGCGGGTTGTCGCCGTTCATGATGCGCAGGAACCCAGCCGCCTGCTCGAAGGTCTTGTCGCCCAGGCGCGGGACTTCGCGCAGAGCCGCGCGCGACGTAAACATTCCTTTTTTGTCGCGGTAAGCGACGATGCTTTGCGCTACGGTGCTGTTGAGCCCGGACACCCGTTCCAGCAATAGCGGCGAGGCAGTATTGACATCCACGCCCACGGCATTGACACAATCCTCCACCACGGCATCAAGCGAACGCGCGAGCTGGGTCTGTGCGACATCGTGCTGGTATTGGCCGACCCCGATGGACTTGGGATCGACCTTAACCAGTTCCGCCAGCGGGTCTTGCAAGCGGCGTGCAATGGATACGGCACCGCGCAGCGATACGTCCATATCGGGCAATTCGCGCGAAGCGAATTCGGAAGCGGAATAGACCGACGCGCCCGCTTCCGACACCACGATCGAGGTCAGTTTGAGCGCGGGGCGCAGCTTGATCAGGTCTCTCGCCAGCTTGTCGGTTTCCCGCGAGGCCGTGCCGTTACCGATGGAAATCAGCGATACTCCATGTTTTTCAGCCAGTTTTCCCAGAGCATGCAGTGATCCCTCCCAATCGTTCTTCGGCTGGTGGGGATAAATCACGGCGGTTTCCATGACCTTGCCGGTGGCATCCACCACCGCCACCTTTACGCCGGTGCGCAGGCCAGGGTCGAGGCCCATGGTGGCGCGCGGCCCGGCGGGTGCCGCCAGCAGCAGCGCCTTCAAGTTGCGCGCAAAAACATGGATGGCCTCGGTTTCTGCACGCTTGCGCAGTGCGCCCATCAATTCGTTTTCCAGATGCGGAAAACTCTTCACCCGCCAAGTCCAGCGGACGGTATCGCTGAGCCATGCGTCAGCCGGCCGGCCCTGATTTTTGATGCGGAAGCGGGTGGCAATATGCGCCTCGCAGGGATTGAGCGGTGCATCCCATTTGGGTTTTTCCGCTTCGGAATCGAGCCGCAAGCCGACATGCAGGATTTCCTCGCGGCGGCCACGCAGCATCGCCAGGGCGCGGTGCGAAGGGATGGTATTGATCGTTTCGGAAGAGTCGAAGTAATCGGCAAATTTGGCGCCCTCTTCTTCTTTTCCCTTGATGATCTTCGACTCCACTACGCCATGCGCCAGCAGGTATTCACGTAGCCATTGAAGCAGCGTTGCATCTTCGGCAAAGCGCTCCACCAGGATCTGGCGCGCGCCTTCAAGCGCGGCTTTGGCATCTTCCACACCCGGGTTGTCGCCCTGATCGGTGGTAAAAGCGGCTTTCAGGTATTTACCGGCTTCTTCCTCGGGTTGCAGCATTGGGTTAGCCAGCAACGCATCCGCCAACGGTTCCAACCCGGCCTCCAGTGCGATTTGCGCCTTGGTGCGGCGCTTTTTCTTGAAGGGCAGATACAGGTCTTCGAGGCGCGTCTTGTCTTCCGCCTGGTTGATCGAGGCCAGCAATGCCGGTGTCATCTTTCCCTGCTCCTCGATGGAAGCAATGATCGCGGCGCGCCGGTCCTCCAGTTCGCGCAGATAGGTCAGCCGCTCCTCCAGCAGGCGCAACTGGATATCGTCCAGCCCGCCGGTAGCCTCCTTGCGGTAGCGTGCGATAAACGGCACAGTAGCGCCTTCATCGAGCAAGGCAATGGCGGCGGCAACCTGTGCAGGCTTGGCGGCAAGTTCATGGGATAAACGTTGTTCGATGGATGGCAGCATAGGTCTGATTGGGGAATAATGTTTTTGAATATGCCTGATACGGCATGGCGAGGCAGGTCTGACGCAGGACCGCGCCCATCATATCATCGATGGCGGCTGATCCGGAGGCGAGTGCCGCGCAGACAGGTTAAAACCCGGATTCACGAGTCCAACGAAATAACCCGTGAGTGCCAAATAGTCCACCCCGCTCGGGCTGGGCTATTTTTTTCAGGCTTTGAGTTTTCGTATTTCCTCTGCCAGTACCCACAAGGCGCGGTTGATCCTTATCTTTTGGTCAATGCCGGTAACAGCGCGAGCGGTGGTGGCGCGTCCGTTGCTGCTGCGGCCACGCAAACCGCCCCTCTTCCCTTTATCTGACCTTGCAGGCAATTAACATTGTTCTTTCATTTGTCTTAGCACCAAATGCACCTTGAAAACCGCCACCTATCGCTGCCATACTTTCACTGTTTCTATCAAGTACGTCGTAGCCGTGTGTGCCGCATATTTCACCTGCTGCTGAGTAACACTTATCCCAGCCTCTTGCAGTTCCACTACAATTGAGTGCATATGCTTTACGGCCGTCTGGCCCATAACTTTCTCGTACAGTCGCACAGCCTGTTAAGAGCATTGCTACAAGGAATGCGGTTATCCCACTTTTAAACATTGAAAGGCCCTAAAGGTGAAAAATTATGGATGTTTACATTTTATTCTTATATTTTAGGCTTTATGGCTGAGCTAGCGAATTGGACTTAAGTACAGCAGAACATCTACTCAACCAAAGGTTTGCCAAGCAAGAGAAAACTTTTGTTTGGCAGGCCTAAAAAGCCGGAAATTTCCATTTTAGACCGGTGCTGATTTTGGGTCCCACCATTGAGTATTAAAGTAAAATTTGGTGAATCAAATACGCTGTATGCGACTTTGGAAAGCGTGAAGCTGTCAGAGTGCTAATGGGGTCATGACCACGTCTATTATTCATTCACCGCAAACAGGTTCCTGCACCTGGCTCTGATAGCTTCTTAAAAATATTCTTGTCATTATCTTTGCTGGTTTGCTCACGGTCACCTACCGCCGATTTACCTTTTCAAACCTTTTGTATCTGTTAATAGCAATCTTCCTCACCTGCATGCCGTCGGCACAAATACCGGCTATGCCCAATCCCTATCGGGGTTGGTTGAAAGAATTGTTCGGCCTGAGCAGAAATCCATATGATCGCGTTATCCATTTCGGGTTTGAGTTCCTGCTGACCTATCCGTTTCGAGGGCTTATGGTACGCACCAGCAACGTTCGAGGCTGGGCGGCGAACTGGCTGCCGGTAAGCTTGATCCTGACCGCGAGTATTGGCTTTGAGGTAATGGAATCATTGGTAGCCAAAATTGTCAGTCCCGGCACTGGGCCGGCGTAATAGACGGCAATCAAATCAATGGCATTGATCTCTCAATCACGCCGCGTTCAGCCGGAATAGATAACGAGAATTTTCTCTACTGGACGCTTCAGGGGCAAGCGCTTAATCCTTGGCGCCCATCGCCTGGGTTTTCGGAGCCGCAACCCCTCCCTGGTCTACATAGATAAGCTTCTTTGTATCGAACCCCAGCTCGTCAGCTTTTTTTATAAACCTTTGCAATGCTTCGTCGTCGACGTGCGGCGTTCTGGAAAGAAACCATAAATAACTGCGATCCGGTCCGGTGACGTACGAATACTGGTAGGCGGCTTCATCCAGGTCGAACACCACGTATGAACCATAAAATGGGCCAAAGAACGACACCTTGAGATAACCGATGTCAGGGCTTTCCACGAAATACGCCTTGCCCTCCGCTGTCCGCCACACTTTTTTCTGCGGATCATATCCGCTGTTCAGGACCCGGATGCCGCCGTCCTCACGGAGGCTGTAATTGGCCGTGATGTTGCTCAACCCTTTTTCATACGAATGCTCGAGCCGCGCAATCTCGAACCAGTCTCCGAGATATCGCTGGGTATCGAAGTTCTTCACCGGGGTAATCCCCTTGGGAACCCCCACCGCGCATCCTGTCAGTATCAGCGAATATGCCGCTACCAGTATAAGCAATAATTTTTGCATTGGGCTTCCTCTCCAATTTGTTGAACGGCGACGTGCCCTCATGGCGGATCAGCGTTACCGCTAGAATATCGCAACCCGCCGCCCGCGGAAAGATCTATTCAGAGACTCCCTCGGCACCACCCCGAGGGTGCGTGGCTTTCTTGCCCGCATCCGCGCGCCTGCGGTACATCCCCGCCCGCATCAGCAGCATCGCGGTTACGGGCGACGTGCCTACCACAAACAGCGTGATCAGCACCTCCTGGAACACCAGCCGGTGTGCCTGCAAGGAAGCAATCAATATCGACGCCAGCAATACGCAACCCAAACCAAGCGTATTGCCCATGGTAGGCCCGTGTATGCGCGCGAACAAATCGGGCAATCTCAGCAAGCTGAATGAGCCGATCAGCGTCAGCACGCCGCTGGCTATCAATAGCAGTGAAGCCAGCAGATCGGCCCATGGAGGAATATCCGGGATTGTCATGGCTCGATCACCTCTCCGCGCAGCAGGAACTTCGCCATCGCGGCTGAACCGACGAAACCGAACAGGGCAATCAGCAGGGCGATATCGAAATAGATTCTTGAGCCGAACTGGATACCCAGCGTCAGCACCGTCAACATGCTATTAACATATAATGTATCGAGCGCCAGCACGCGGTCTTCGGCGGCTGGTCCCCGCAACAGGCGGATCGCCGCGCATAGCATGGCCAGCGCGAACGCGATCAGCGCGAAGGATAGGGCCCAGGGCAACAGTGTAGTCATTCGAAAATCTCCATCAATGGACGTTCGTAACGGTGCTTGATCGTGCGAATCCAGGTTTCCTCATCCTGCAGATCCAGCACATGAAGCGTCAGGTCGCTCCCATCCGCCGACAGGCCGGCCCAGACGGTGCCCGGTGTCGCGGTAATTATACAGGCCAGCGCCGCCAGCCCGTATGGATCGCGCAGATCGATGGGTATCTTCATGAAGCCCGAATTGGAGCGCCGTTTTGCCGAGCCCAGGATGACGCCCGCGACGGCAATATTCGAGCGGGCGATATCCAGCAGCACAACAAAAATGAGCCTTGCCGCGACCAGCAGATGGTGGGGGCGTGCGCGTAATGGCCGCATGACAGCCGTCCCGAGCGTGATGGCAACCGTCAGTAACAGGCCCAGCAGCAGCTGGCCGGGCGCCAGCGTATCGTTGAGCAGGAACCATAAGGCAAGCAGCATCACTGTGAATAATGTCAGGGACGGCCAGCGCTTCATCGCCTTATTCCCCCTATTCCCCCGATGATCTCGATTACCTCTGTCTCTTGCAAGGAATGCGGTACCGCTCCGCCTCCCAGTACCGTGTCGATGTACGTCTGCGGCGAGGACAACGAATGTCCCGCGAGACCCAAAAAATCCGATGCCGGGCCCGCCCCTGCCGTCAGCGCCACACTGAGCAGAAGCAGCACGGCGACGGGTGCCGCTTCGATCAGGTGCAACTGCGGCGTCACGATCTCGTCCGAACTCCAGAACAGCCGCACGCCCATTTTGCACAGCGCGATGATGCCGACCAGGCTCGACCCCAGCACCGCCCCCCACAGCACCCACACCGATATCGGCAGCGCCTCGAGCGGCGTGTCGAGTGGTACGGTATCCAGCGCCGCGGAAAGAATCCAGAACTTGGCGACGAAACCCGATAATGGAGGCAGCCCGGTCACCAGGAGCGCGCATGCGATGAAGCTCATGCCCAGAAATGCCATTGCCGCCGGTATGACGATTCCCACGGCCTCGTCGGGACGGCTGGGATCAAGCGGTTCCTCAAGACCGGATGATTCGTCCGTATCTTCCGCAACGTCCTTGCCGGATCGCTGGGTACGCTCGATCATCTCGCTCAGCATGAAGAAAGCACCCGTCGCCAGCACCGAGCTGACCAGATAAAACAATGCGGCGCTCTTCATCCCGGCGCCGCCCAGACCGAGCGCTGTCAGCAGCGTGCCGGCCGATGCGATGACACAATATGCGGCCAGCCGCTGCAGCTGGCGCGCGGCCAGCATGCCGGCGGTGCCCAGCAAAAGGGTGGCCAGGCCGATGCCGAACAGCCAGTCGTCACCGAACGGGGCCGGGGCACCCAGGTGGCCGGCTGAAATGAATGAGTCGGATAACAGCGAGCCCAGGCGCAGCAACGCGTAAATCCCTACCTTTGTCATGATCGAAAATATGGCCGCCACCGGCGGCGCGGCGGCGCTATAAGTGGTCGGCAGCCAGAAGTTCAGCGGCCACGCTCCCGCCTTGAGCAGGAAAGCCACGCCCAGGATCGCCGCGCCGGTCTCGAACAGGATACGGTCGCCGTCCGCCAGTGCCGGAACGCGTACGGCGAGATCCGCCATGTTCAGCGTTCCGCTTGCACCGTAGATCAATGAAACCCCGATCAGGAAAACAAACGATCCCGCCAGATTGACGGCGATATAGTGCAGGCCTGCCTTGACCCTGGCCGCGCCCAGGCCATGCAGCGCCAGGCCATAGGAAGCGGCCAGCAGTACTTCCACGAATACGAACAGGTTGAACAGATCGCCGGTCAGGAATGCGCCGTTTATTCCCATGACGATAAACTGGAACAGCGACTGGAAATGCGGCCCCATCCGTTTCCAGCGCGCCAGTGCATACACCAGCGATGCCAGTGCCAGCACCGCGTTGAGCAGCAGCATCACCGCCGACAGCCGGTCCACCACCAGCACAATGCCGAATGGCGCCTCCCAGCCTCCCAGCAGATAGACAGCAATGCCTTCCGGCCAGGTCTCCGGCATTGCGTCGCTGACCACGTAAGTCAGCGCAACCGCGACCGCCAGATTCGCCAGTGCGGCGCAAAGGGCAACGATCGTGCGTTCCGTGCGCCGCGCTTCAGCGAACAGCAGCATGGTCGCCCCCGCCAGCAGCGGGATGACTATCGGAAATATGGGAAGATGCTGTATCCAGGTATTCATGGCTCCAGCTCTTCGCCTTCGACATGGTCAGTGCCCGTCAGGCCGCGTGAAGCCAGCAGCACCACCAGAAACAGCGCCGTGGTGGCAAAACCAATCACGATTGCCGTCAGGACCAGTGCCTGCGGCACGGGATCATCGTAGAGCGATGAATCGGCTTGCCTGAGGGTATCGATGATGGGAACGAGCCCTACGGTCAGCCGCCCCATTCCGAAAATGAACAGGTTTACCGCATACGACAGCAAGGTAAGTCCCATGATGACCTGAAAGGTGCGCGGACGCAGAAGCAGCCACACCCCCGATCCGGTCAATACGCCAATTGCCAGGGCATAGATAACTTCCATCAATTCTCCTTGCTGGCGTACGCTGAAGTACCGGCCGGAGTCTCTGAGGCCTGCGCGGTGGGCGCCGTTGCCAGCCCGGCTCCGGGTTCCACGTATGCGGTGCCCTGCTTGCGATGTCCGCGCCGCGATTGGTGTGCCAGCGCCACCAGGATCAGTACCGTGGCGCCGATCACCAGCAGAAATACACCGATATCAAACAACATCACGGTGGAAAGATGCAGCTCGCCGATTAGCGGCAAGACCGTATGCCATGTCAGGGCAGAGAGGAATGGACGCGCCGCCAGCCATGCCGCCAAACCGGCGCCCAAAGCGCACAACAGGCCCAGCGCGATCCAGTATTGCGGAAAAATCCGGGTGCGCGATTCTGCCCAGGCGGTACCCCCCACCAGATATTGGAGGATGACCGCCGTCGCCACGATCAATCCGGCGACAAAACCGCCGCCCGGCTCATTATGTCCGCGGAGGAGAAAGAAAACCGCTACCATGCCCGCGATCGGCAGCAGCAATTGCACGATCACCCCCGGCAGCATCATCGGTCCCGTTGGAAGCAATGCATGCGGGTCCGGCGGTAATGCACCGGTTTGCCCGTCCTGATCCCGCTGCTGGACCGGCAGTTCCATGCTCTCGGGTGCAGGGCGGAAGCGTCGCAGCAATGCGAAAACCGTCAGCGCCACGATTCCCAGGACTGTGATTTCGCCCAGCGTATCGAAACCCCGGAAGTCGACCAGGATCACATTGATGACATTGGCGCCACCAGCGAGCGGCAGGGAATTCTCGATGAAAAATGGTGAAATGCCTTCCACCGCCTGCCGTGTCAGTACCGCATAGCTCAACACGGCCAGGCCGGTGCCCGCAATTATCGCCAGCACCAAGTCCCGCAGCCGCCGGGTTCGGGCACGCAGGCGTACACGAAGCGGGACCTGTTTGTCGTCCACCGATTTATAGCGCGGAGGAAGCCAGCGCAAACCCAGCAGGAGCAGGACAAGCGTCACCACCTCCACGATGAGCTGTGTCAGCGCCAGGTCGGGCGCGGAAAACCAGACGAAGGTCATGCAAGTGGCGAGCCCCGCCGCACCCGCCAAGCTGAGTGCCGCGAGACGATGGTACTTGGCCTGGGTGGCGGCGCCGATCGCGCAGGCCGCGCCGACGAGCCACATGAGCGCGAAAGCCGGTTCAACCGGTGCCACGGACATATTGCTCCTGGGCAGCCCCCCGTTTGACAACGGGATCAGCGCGCTCGCAAATACCGCGCAGATCAGCAGCAGCAATTGAACTTGCAGCCGCTCTGTCGACAGCCACTGCGTCAACCAAACCGCCAGGGCGTCCAGCTTTACAAGAAGGAATTCAAAAATGAGTTTGCCGTCCAGGTGGAAGCGGTCGATCAACGGCACCACCGCCGTACCCTGTTGATATTTGCCAAGCATCCTGTACAGCACGACGCCGCCGGCCATTGCCGCCAGGCTCATGATCAGGGGCAGATTCCAGCCATGCCATACAGCCAGGCTGTAGAACGGCATGTCCGGCCCCAGCACGGATCGCGCTGCCATATCCAGATATGGCCCGACAGCTCTCGCGGGAATCATGCCGACCACAAGACAGGTCATCACCAGCAGCGCACTGGGAAACAGCATCCAGAACGGGGGTTCGTGCGGTTTTCTTGGCAAATCCGTGGCGGATGGCCCGAAATATACTTGCAGGATAAAACGCAGTGAATAGGCGACGCTGAATATTCCCCAGATCACAGCCATTGCTGGCAAGCCGATGCGCGTGATCGCGTTGCCGCTGATGAATATCGTCTCGGTGAAAAACATCTCCTTCGAGATGAAACCATTGAGCAATGGCACCCCCGCCATCGCTGCCGCCCCAACCGTGGCAAGCGTGGCGGTGAGAGGCATCGCGCGGTACAAGCCGCTCAGCCGCGACAGGTCGCGTGTACCGGTTTCGTGGTCGACTATGCCGGCCGCCATGAATAGCGACGCCTTGAACGTCGCATGGCTCATGATATGAAAAATGGCCGCTATCAATGCAAGTGAACTGTTAAGTCCGAGCAGCAGCGTAATCAGACCCAGATGGCTAATGGTCGAATACGCCAGCACGCCCTTCATGTCACGTTGAAAAATTGCCATGTATGCGCCCAGGACCAGCGAGCAAAGACCCGCGCTGCCAATGATCCAGAACCACTCATCGGTGCCTGCGAGCACGGGCCAGAGCCGCACGAGCAGAAACACGCCCGCTTTAACCATCGTCGCCGAATGCAGATAAACGGATACCGGCGTGGGTGCCGCCATCGCATGCGGCAGCCAGAAGTGAAACGGAAACTGGGCACTCTTGGTCAGGGCTCCCAGCGCGACCAGGATCAGCGCCGGCAGGTACCATGAATGCGCCCGAATCAGCTCGCCCGAAGCCAGCACTACATCCAGATCATAACTGCCCGCGATGCGCCCCAGTATCATCACCCCCGCAAGCAGGCACAACCCGCCTGCCGCGGTGACGGTCAGCGCCATGCGGGCGCCGTGACGCGCATCGGCACGGTGGTACCAGTATGCAATAAGCATGAATGATGTCAGGCTGGTCAACTCCCAGAACACCACCAGCTGAATCAGGTTGCCCGACAACACCACGCCGAGCATGGCGCCCATGAAAGCCAGCAGGAATGAGAAAAAACGCGGCACGGGATCCTGCGCAGACATGTAGTAGCGCGCATACAGCACCACCAGCGCGCCCATCACGGTCACCAGCATGGCAAACAGCCATGCGAAGCCATCCATGCGAAACACCAGATCCAGACCCAGGCCCGGTGCCCATTGCAACGTCTCCCGCAGCACCTCCCCTTCGGTTATTTGCGGATAGCACTGCAACGTCATTGCCACGCAGGCAACCGCGACCGCACCCGCAAGCCAGGCCTCGGCATTGCGGGAGTGGGAAGGCACAAACGCAGCACAGAGACTGCCTACGAATGGCAGGACGACGATCCAGACTAGCGACATGACATGTTGATTTAACCTAAATCCGGCAGGTGGATAGGGGAAGCGGATTCACCAAAAAGAAGATTAAGTTACGCAAAAATATTCCTAAATCATAATACGAGAAGCGGTCATCCGCCGGAGTCAGGGTTGATTCTCCCAGGAAGGGGCAGACCCTGACCAGTCCGCTCGATCCGGCGAATATGCCCACCTGCGGGCAAGAGCATCCGATACATTGAGATGAAAGCAGAACGGGCGGAAGCGAGCGATGCGCCACAACCCGGGCTAAGCAGTTTACATGCCAGCCCTAATAATATCATTATCTGTGAGACGCTCGCCCTGAAGAACTGGTACTCATGGCGGCACGGGTAAATGAAGAAATTACCATCCGGCGGTAAAATGGACTTGAATGCCGGACAATGATTTACCATGCTCGTTCTTATATGGCGGCTGCGTTAAAAAGCAAGTAATATCTAAAGCGGCGTTTATCGACAAGATCAACGCATACATTCGGCACTCCCTTTACCGGCTTTTAATGAACGAACCGACGCCGCCTTGAGGATGTCGAACTCACCGTGGTTAAATAACGGATCATCGTTCAGAATGAAAGCTGCGATTGCCATGGCAACCGCTTCAAGTATTATCATCCCGGCCTATGCGATGTAGAGAACCGTGACACCCACTCAAAAAACAGATTTGAAAACGGATTTCATTGTCCTGGGCATGGGTTGCTTTTGGGGCGCTGAAAAGCGCATGGGAGAAATTCCCGGGGTCGTGGATGTGGAAAGCGGCTATGCAGGGGGCGATCTACCCGGCGCGGGCTACCAGGACGTCCTTGATCACGAAAGGGCGCTTCGTACCGGTAAAGCAACCGCACGTAATCATGCGGAAGTCGTCAAAGTGACTTTCGATCCTGCCAAAGCAACGCTGGAAACGATTTTAGGCAAATTCTGGGAAAGCCATGACCCCACCCAGGGCGATCGTCAGGGCAATGATATTGGCAGCAATTACCGCAGCGCGATTTATTATCATGATATCGCCCAGAGAACCACGGCGCTGGCTACCCAAGCGGCATACCAGGCAGCGCTCGATGCTGCGGGTATTGGCTGGATAACCACCGAAATTCTGCCGGTGAAAAACTATATCGCGGCCGAGGAATATCATCAGAACTATCTGAAGAAAAATCCCGGTGGTTACTGCGGCCTGGGCGGTACCGGCGTAAAATACCCCAAACCGGCTGAGAACGTTGCGCAGAGCGACGTTCCAGCCGATGCTGCGGGCAGCTCCCTCAAGTCCCGTACACCCCTGGATAGCGGCAATCTGAATCTCGCGCAGCAACTCATCGTGTTCGAAGCTGAGAATTGCGAGTTTTGCAGGCTCTTCGACCAAGACATACTGAACCACTGGCAAGCCGAAGTTCCCATCGTCGCGACCATGAACGTCAATCCGCCCGCTGGCTGGGAATTGGAGAAACCCTTGTTCGCCGCACCCACCATTGTGCTGTTCAGAGATGGCAGGGAGGTGACCCGTTACACCGGCTACAATGGTGAGAAAGCCAATTTCTGGAAATGGCTGGGTTTTCAGCTGTTATCCCCTGAACAGCAAAAAATTGCCTTCCAGCAAGGCACCGAGCCTCCCTTTACCGCCACTAACCTGGATGAAAAACGTCCCGGAAAATTTGTTGACCCCATCACGGGTGCAACCCTTTTTCTCAGCAATGCCAAATTCGACAGCGGAACAGGCTGGCCCAGCTTTTTCGATCCAATTGAAGGGGCCGTTACCGAGCATGAAGATAAGACGCATGGGATGAGGCGGGTCGAAGTGCGCAGCGCGAGCTCCGGCATTCACCTTGGGCACGTGTTTAACGATGGGCCCGCTCCCACCTTCAAACGCTATTGCATCAATGGAAATGTCTTGAAATTTGTGCCCGACAAGAAATAACTGTGGCATGTTGCAGTTTTCTGGGGATGGGTACCGGTCAGAATCCGAATCCGGCACGATTGATTGCAGTTTTTGGAAGTGCAGAAACAGCCCGATGATGGGGGCGCTTTCGCTCATCCATCCCCATGGACTCAAGCCGGGAGTCAGCAGTCTCTGACGGAATTGAGCCGCCTATTATTTTCAGCCTCACGGAAACCCGATGATTCTTGTTGAATAAGGAGCGCACGCATGGAACCACTCATCCGGAAAATCATTCTGGCGACCGATTTTTCAGAGGCTTCTCAAGATGCCATTCGCTATGCCGTGTGGATGGCTAAGTCACTCCAGGCAGAGCTGAAGGTTCTGCATGTGTTTGAACCGAGCGGGTGGATGGTTCCCTCACCCTACTACTTCACGCCTGGATTCGAACAATGGGTGGATGCCAGCCTCGATAAAACCCGGCAGGCAGGAAAAGAATCCCTTGAAGCCCTGGCCGAGTCGCTGGACATGCAAGCCGAAACTATCTTTGCCGAAGGCCCGACGGGTAAAGAAATTGTCCGGATCGCCGCCGAACACCGTGCCGATCTGCTCATTCTTGGTACGCATGGCTACACCGGTTGGAATCATTTAACTTTGGGGAGTATCGCGGAATATGTGGTCAGGCATGCCGCCTGCCCGGTCCTCACTGTCAAGCCACGCCAGCCTTCCTGACGAGAAGCAAGGATTAACATGAAAATCGGGCCGTGCAGCCGCAACGGCTCTGCCAGGGTAAGTTTACCTATTGCTGCTTGATATCCCTGTCTTTTGCATCCTTCGCATTGCCGGTGAGGACGAGCACCATCGCTTCGGTTTTTGCATTTTTCACTATTGTGTCCACATAGGATTGCGCGAAAACCGGGTCTGTCTTTTCAGCGACCAATGCCAGCTGGAGCCGCTGAACATTCTTTTTGCATGAATCCTCCGCTGTATCCACGACCAGGCGGGCATCGGGCGAACCCGCTCTCATTTTTTCAGCGTTCGACCAGACACAGATCGAATACTCTTTCGCGGCCTTTTTGGCGATCTCTCCCACTGTTGTCTTTAACGGAGGCGCTGAGATTTGGGGCACCGGGATTGAAGGAGGTATGTTTTTGCATCCCGTAAGCGTAAGGAAACACATCCCGGTCATGGTAACGACTTGTCGCATCTGCATGGATATTCTCCGCCATAATCCGGTTTAATTGGCACCCGGTTCATCGGCACGGTTACCGGCACGGACCCGTATGGGCCGAGCCAGGATTAAACCATATTATATCCTTAAATCTGAAGCAACTTGCATGCCATAATCTAAAAGTCCTATTTAATAATTTAAAAACATATTGTTATAAAAATCAATCAAACCCGCTGAAGTAGAAGTGTCATAATTCCCGTCAATTGCACAGCGTGCGATGGCGCATAAAATAGCGCAACTGAACGTGGGAGGCAGGAATTCAAAATCAGATTTAATGAGCGGGTCGCGATCTGGCTACTTTACCTGGAAAAGATACGCTCCCTGCAGGGAATGGAAGGTATTCAAGCCGGGTGATCCATCAGAGCGCCACACGGTGCCGTCTGAGATAATGCCCTTTTATGAACCGGGAAGGTTAAACCAGGTTCTCAAATATCCAGCCGCTTCGCCTTCCAGTAGGCAGACTTCCAATAGGTCTCGCTCAAACGGGAAATAGTAACGCCCTGCTTTGTCGAGGCATGCAGAAACCTGCCTTCCTCCAGATAGACGCCCACGTGCCGGACCACTATACCGGTCTTGAAAAATACCAGATCACCTGCCCTGAGCTGACTTTTGTCAACGTCCTGCCCCAGCTCAGACTGAAATTCCGTCGATCTCGGCAGCACGATACCCAGTCTTGTCTTGAAGGTGACATGAACGAGGCCGGAGCAATCGATGCCATTTTTACTCAAACCACCAAGCTGGTATTTTGTATTTTTCCATTGACTGTACTGCGCATAAAGGCTTTCCTTCACCAGCGCAGTATTATCCAGATCAGACTTTGCACCGGTTACGTAGACAGCCTTGGGCGCTTCCCTTTCCGGAACGCTACTGCAACCGGCGAGAGCGGTGATGATGAGGACGCTCGCCAGCCACCGCAATCTATTCATCGCAAGCAGCGATTTCTTATAGAGAATAAAGTGATTCTGCGGCATAACGATTCTTCCAGTAATATCTCCCGATTGACCACCCCGCCATGAAGTATTATGACGTCAGGATAGTCAGGCGGCCCGCTCAATCACAATAACTCAGGACCGGCCCGGAGAAATATCCAGGCACCTGGCGAATTCTATAGGATTATGCGTAAACTCAGCAATAGACAGTTTCGTTTGCCACCGCGCCATTACGATGAATGACGTCGTCCCGGAGCAATACGCGCTGCCCCACAGACCACATGAACAAAATAGTGCAGCAGAAACAGCGCCCCGATACCGCGTGCGTGCCGGTACGGGGCGCCACGAATAGAATCAGTTATTAACCACGATAATCGATGACTCCTGTGTCATTCTTTTAGCACCCCCGTATGCTGGGCTCCCCGATGCCGGGCTCCAGCAGGCTGCGCATCTTTTTCATGAGTCATTTCCGGAGGACAATCGCGGCCGGGCATTGTTTTCGAGCTACCAGTCTTATCAACTTTTTTCATCTTGGACGGCTCATTTCCAATAGCCTCTGGATTGGGTTCCCCCGCCCATGCGGCTGAAGAAGAGAAACCCACGGTAATCAGCAAGAAAAACAATAATGAGTGTACGGTTTTCATATGAACCTCCTTCGTGCGAAAAACGGGTTTTACGCACAACCAGCGTGATCCATGGCTGGACAGCGATTCATGATGCTTGCAGCGCCCAGCTACAGGAAAACAATCCACCGGCTGCCGTTTTTTTATAGCATAATAACCATTATTTGTAAATGGTTATACGAGGGACGGATTGTCTCAATGAAAGGAACAGCAGGCTGAATTACGGAGAGGACCGGCAGGGGAACGATGACGCTGTTGCCTTATCGGGGAATCGCGCGAAAGACTGCTGGATTTCCTTGCTGAAGCCCCTGCTATTCGCTATTTGCGATCCTTTTGCCGCATGTTGAGCGGAGACTCCGTCGGGATGAACTCACGACATCTTGTAATCAACCGTCAGCATTTCCAGAAGATGCCCGCCGGGATCGCGGAAATAAACGCCACGCCCGCCATCGTTGTGATTGATGCTCATATTTTCCGGTTCGAAGGGACCACTGCCATAGGGAATATTCTCCGCTTTCAGGTGCTCGAATATTCCATCGAACTCTTCCTCGGGTACTTTAAACGCATAGTGATGAGGTTCATAATTCGCCTTATTATCAAAATCCAGAGAAAGCGTATCATTTACTTTCACCACAACAAAATGATGAAACTCACCTATGTAATCGAAACCGAATACCCGCGAATAGAACCTGGCGGACTCCACCTTGTCGTGTGAAGGCACAATAGTGTGATTTAGCGTAATAGCCATATTTTCTTCTCCATTGACGAGAAAGCTGCCTTACCCGCAATCATAGGGAACCTGCTTCGACATTTCAACGCTCGATGGCAAATTTGCTTTTCAGATCATGATCTCTGGCACATAATAGGAACGTCAACCATAGCCATTCGCTCTGGGTTGATTCTTCTGTCTTATGACTATTTAAACGCAACTCGAGAGTCAGAAGATTACTCCGTAAAATCAAGTAATTAAGAACGATATAGTTTTTTTCAGGCTTTATAACAATAAGAGGGGGATTTCAAAATGGCTGGGAAATTCGAGATTTATAAAGATAAAGCGGGTGAGTTCAGATTCAGATTAAAAGCAAGCAATGGCCAGTCTATTCTTGCAAGCGAGGGTTATAAGGCTAAATCCGGCTGTACCAACGGCATAGCGTCTGTCAGGAAAAATGCCCCTGACGATGCGCGCTATGAGCGTAAAACAACCGAAAGCGGTAAATTCAGGTTCAATCTTAAATCAGGCAATCATCAGATCATCGGCACGAGCGAGTCTTATGAATCAGAATCCGCTCGGGATAACGGCATAGAGTCGGTTAAGAAAAATGCCCCTGATGCTTTGATAAACGACACTACAGACTAACCTGGATAGGGCTTCCATCAGGAAGCCCTTTTTGTTTGCTTTCCGTATTAAGGCTGGCCAAGGGCGGGACGGCATAACTTATTCTGACGAAGTCCGCCGATTTGAATGTTTCATGATTTGAAGGCATCAAAAAACCCGCTTGAAGCGGGTTTAATTTAAACGGGAATGAATTGAATTCCGGTTTCAGGTGATGCCGCGGCGAGCGCGAGATTTCTGGGTTTTGCGCTGCGGCGCTCCGATAAGACCGGCCAGCGCAACGCCAATAAGCACGAGGGTTCCCAGTTCAGAGACTCCTTTTACCTCCATAAGATGCACAGGGCCTTGATCCTGGTTTTTCTTTTCCGCGACATCCGTATCCAGCGCGACTGATGCCCCAGTGAAATCCTGAAAGGATGCGTGATTTGACACCAAGGCATGGTTAGGTCCTGTTCCGCCTTCTTGCACCGTATCCATCACCAACGACGTCAAACCTATCAGCGCAATGATTACGATTGTAGTACGCATACTATTCTCCTTAGGTAAAAGGCTGCATATTTATCTCAGCCCAGCTAAAACAAACCTCTGACAGAGATACCTGCCGTCAGGCTCAAGCGTACAATGCCTGATTACATCCTACTCGTTTCGACACCATTTTCTATCGGACTTCAGTACAATTACCCCAATTACCCTACATTTAATGTGACTATAATCTAGCGGAAGAGTTCCCGATGCCAAATAACCGCCGACCCACGCTAATGCTGAGGGATCCGGATTCAAGGTTAGAAATAATGACTTCGAGTGGCGGATTTTCAAACCACCGCCACGAGACCGGGTTTACGCTATGCCTCCTGAAAGTCGTAAATCGATCCCAGCGAAAGGATAGTGGTGAGCTCATCCAGCGCGGTGCGGCTCTCTCGCAACAATAACGGATCCGCCAGATCCGGCGGCAAGATGCATTCACGATAGTTTTTCTCGATCCACGCCTTGAGCTCATCGTGAAGAGGCTGATCCAGAATAACGCGGCTCATTCTGGCGACAGCCTCGAATTCCCCCTTGGCAAGTACAACACGCAGCCGCAGACAAGCCGGGCCACCGCCATTTTTCATGCTTTGGCGCAAATTTACATACTCTATACGCGTAATGGGGTTAGTTGTGTCCTGGACGATACGCTCGAGAAAAGTTCGCGCCGAATCGCAGTCCTCGCATTCAACAGGCGCCAGCACTATCATTTCCCCGCCGGGAAGGCTTATCAGCTGGCTATTAAACAGGTAGGTGTTGATTGCGTCAGCGATAGGAATCTCGGATTCAGCGGCTCTTATGAATTGGATCGGGTAATCACATGCTGCTGCTATTTTTTCTTCGATTTCCCACCAATCATCAAATGCCGCCTCGTGATAGAGCAGAACGTTGCAGTTACTTACAGCAAGCACGTCATTGTGAAACGCACCGGCGTCGATAGCGGCCGGACTCTGCTGAATAAACAGTTTTTTCCCGGCCTTGATCTTATGGAGGCGAGCAATTGCCTCGCATGCTTCCAGCGATTGGCGGGCAGGAAATTTCAACGGTTTGGGTGCGGCCTGATCGGCGGACCGGCCAAACACGAAAATCTCAAGACCGGTGTCAGCATGATCCGAACATAGGCGCATATGATTCGCCGCGCCTTCATCGGCAAAATAAAGACCCGCCGGGAGCGGGTCATGATGCTGGAAATAGCGCTCTTCGCTGAAAATCTTCCTGAGAATCGCCGACGTGGCGGGTGGCTCAATACTTCTATGGAATTGAGAGGGCAGATTGGCTGGGGTGAGATGCACTTTTGCATCATCTGTATCTGCGCCCGGCGAAACCGTGGCGGCATTCGCGACCCACATGCTTGACGCGGAATAACAGGCGCGCAGCAATATGGGCGCAGCCGCGGCAGCTTGGCTGATAACGGATAAATCATCGCCGGCAAAACCCAACTTCCTGAGCATATCAGCAGCCGGTCGGTTTTGGGGGGGCAGCACGCCTTGCCTGATACCCAGATCGAAAAGACGTTTCATTTTCGCCAGACCCTGGAGCGCTGCTTCCCTGGGGTTGGAGCTGGTCAGCGCATTCTCCGCCGCCGCGACATTTCCCACCGCCAGTCCGCCGTAATTATGCGTGGGACCCACCAGGCCATCAAAATTAACTTCAAATGCGTTCACGTGGGCACCAGGCGTCTTAAAATGCTTGATCGATCATGCGCATACCCGCTATTCGGGAATGAGTCTGGCAACGTTATCGTATAACCAGGCCACCAGCGCATGGGCATTGGCCCCGTAATGGATCTCGCGATGACAATTGGGACAAAGCGCCACGGCATTGGATATGATGTCCTGGCCCCCATCGGCCAGTTGCCGCATGTAATGCAATTCAAGATGGGGCAGCCCATCCACATTCTTGAAAGGCGCGGCCTTCTCGCAGCACTCGCAAACCCCTCCCGCCTGCTGCAATACCCATGCTTTCACGGGCGCATTTCGTCGAAATTGCGTCACCGTCACGCGCCGGGATTTCGGGCTGGTGCTGCCATGTGGAGTAGCAGGATTTTTTTGCTTCATCTCGTCCCTTACCGCGATCTTGAATGCAGCAACAGGCATCGCCTTTTGTCGCTGGGCTTCCCACAGAAATTTTTCGATCCTTGCCGCAACGGCAGCATCAATATTTCGTGCGGGTTTGAGACCCGTCACCCAGCTGCGTCCCATGAGCGCCAGCACATACGAAATGTTTTGCATCCGGTATTCATATGCCTTTTCACTGCGGCCGAACGTCTGCGCGAGCCGTTTATAGTAATGTTTCTTTATAAAAGGCTGACCTAAACGCTCGTCGCGTTGCATCTCGACGTAGGCTTCCACGGAAGCTTTCAGTTCTTCGTCGTTCCACTCATCATTCATCCTGATATCCGTTAACATAATTAAGCCATTCGTTCGGAATGGGTTGCCCTATATTTTTCAAAAAAAGTCACGGTTAAGATTTTCTGTCCCGGTCAGCCTTGTTGCTGCGCGAAATGGAAAGCAACAGCCATATCCCCCCGATTGTCGCGCACAGAAAACCGAGCAGCCCGAAAAGAGGCAGCCCCAGCAAGGTGGGACCGCCGGACACGGTCATTACAATGGACGAAGCCACTATGATCGCCGCGACAACGATACCGATGACCATGCGGTTGGCAGCGCCATCCAGTTGGTCACCCACATGTTTGAGATGTGCGACCTCAATGTGAATATCCAGTTTGCCACGCCGGGCGGCGCGCAGCAACCGTATAAGATCACGAGGCAGGTCAGCGATAAGGGCTGCTATATCAGAGGCCGCGCGCCAGCCTCGTTTGACCACGGACAAGGGCGCGTAACGGGCAGCCAGCTCATCCCGCAGCAATGGCAGAACCTCCCCGGCCAGATCCAGGTCCGGATCGAGCTCGCGCCCCATGCCCTCCAGCGTAATGAAAGCCTTGACGAACAATGCCAAATCGGGTGGCAGGGAAAGTCGATGCCCGCGCAAGATAGTCACCAGATCGGAAAGCATATTGCCTAACTTTAGCTGCTTCAACGGCACGCCGAAATATTGATCGACAAATGTCTCGATCTCGCTGGTCAACGCATCCTCATTGATGTCGCTATCCATCGCACTACTGCCTGTCCAATCGAGCAGTACATTGGCGACATGCATGGATTCATGCTGAACCAATCCCAGCAGGAGGCGGGCCAATTGGTCGCGGCGTTCTTCGCTCAACCGCCCGACCATGCCGAAATCGATAAAAGCGATGCGATTACCAGGCAGATAAAATATGTTGCCGGGATGCGGGTCGGCGTGGAACAAACCGTCCTCGACAATCATCTTTATCACCGCATGCACACCACGGCGTGCAAGGACCTTGCGATCAAGACCGGCATGATCGGCAGCGGCGAGATTGCGGCCGGGAATGCCGCCGATATATTCCTGCACGCATACCCGCTCGCCTGTCCATTGCCAATAGACACGAGGAATGACGATGAGCGGGGGCATGGAGCCGGGCTCGGCCGTTGCCGCGGCGTTATCGCTGTGGGCAGTCGGATCACGCAGGGAATCGGGGCCGGAATATCCAGAGAAATTCGCCGCAATGCGCTCGGCATTACGGCACTCAGCGCCAAAATCCAGCTCCCGCCGAAGGGATTGTGTAAACTGCCTGACGACCTCCTCCCAGTGGAAATGGCGCAGTTCCGAATTTCCCGTTTCGATGATTTCCGCCAGCCTTGAGAGCCAGCGCAGATCCGCCTCGATGATTGACCGGATTCCGGGCCGGCGTACTTTTACCACCACCTCGCCGCCATCGTCCAGGCGGGCGCGGTGCACCTGCGCGATGGACCCCGTTGCCAGTGGCTGGGAATCAAATGCAGCGAATATTTCCTCGGGCGGCGCGCCGAGATCCTCGATTAATTGCTTATGAACCTCGGGATAGGGAGAAGCAGGCGTGCTGTCCTGCAGCTTGCTGAATTCAGCAATCCACTCGGGCTCGAAGAGATCGACACGGGTAGCCAGAATTTGGCCGAGCTTGACGAAAGTAGGTCCCATCTCCTCCAGTGCTCGCCGCACCCTCGCGTGAGGCGCTAGGTGAGCCAATTCTCCAGCCTCATGCCAGTGCAATACCCGCCCAGCCCGCTCCAGCGCATTGGCAAGTCCCATCCGGCGCACCATATCGCCAAAACCATAACGAATCAGGATTGATGCGATCTCATGCAAGCGTCCAAGATCGCGGGCCGCCACAAGTGCCTGCCAAAGCATCAGGCATCCTCCGTAGAACCGTGAACCGACCGGCTGGAAAGGCTCATGGAAAAACTCATCTAATATGATAATTGGAAATCATATGATAGCTGTTGTGAGCCTTATATCCTATTGCAAAACCCATAAAAAAACTCAGACTCTGAACAACCGTAAGATCCCTGAATAAACGGCCATTTTTTCATGAGCAGCCGCCAAAGTGGGTAACCGCACAGAACCAGACAAGTTTATTCACTAGTATAGTGCGGCTCAAGAATGATGAGCTCATTCGCGAAGAATGAAGTCGTTACTTTACTCTTTTTTCGTTTTTTCCAATCGGAGGTAATCGTGAAGCTTTATTCGACGTTAAATATAACGGCGCAACTTGTCGCACTGATTGCTTTAATCTTCGGTTTAAGCGGAGGTGTGCATGCCCAGGCCAGCATGTCTGGCGGGGACGTCCCGGCCTCGCAATCAAAGTCAGCCAAAGTCCCAAAACAACCTTGCGCGGGACCTAGTGCAATAACCTGTCCTGGCGGCATGAAGTGTATTGATGATCCATCCGACAAGTGCGACCCCACCAAGGATGGCATCAATTGCATGGGCATCTGTGTGGCTGGCGCACCCGCAAGTAAGGTAAAACAGCCCTGTGGCGGACCTAGTGGAATTGTGTGCCCTGGTGGAATGATCTGCGTGGATGATACCACGGACACCTGCGACCCCACTAAAGACGGGGTCAATTGCATTGGTCTCTGTATAAACCGCCAATAACAGGTATTAATTGTTTGTACCGCTCACCGTCAAAATTTCTTTTCTGGCCAACTGAGGGTGAGCGGTTACAGTCCCGCATGGCTGATGGGCTTTCTCGGCGGACTGCCAAGAAAATTGATAGACCTGTGGCGTGGCGCCGCAATGTCCTAATGGCGGTCTACGATACGCGGCAATAGCAAGATCAGGTTACCAAAGCTCCCGAACCAGCCAGAAGAATCAGAATAAAGACGCCCCAATAAATCATGTTGTCCATGGCATCACCTTCCTGTTCAGTTAGATAATCTTCGCTCATGATCCTCGCAAATTGTTACACCAGTTCGTTAGGGTGCCAGTGCGAGCTCGAATGGATTCCGATTGCTAAAGAGTGTACGTCAACATGAATCTGGAAAACTTTGGCCTGTCCCCCGCAATATTCAAATCAGAAAACCTGTACCCAAAACATGGATATAGACTTTTCTCATTGATATTCATCTATATGCGAGACCAGGACGGCCATGTCGAGCGTGTGGATTACGCTTTCGCAAACTATCCAGACGGGCCGGTACAATTTTTACGTGTATGAGGAACAGCTATCCGGTTTTCCTGAATCCAAAGTTTACTGGGCATCCTGTACAGGACCGTGTCTCGGAATAGCTCTTCGTTCCCCTTGTGCCGATTCAACTTTGGACGATACAAACCAATGTCAACTCGATGGGCTAGAAACAAAAAACCCGCCAAATAGCGGGTTCTGAAATAAGCATTCGGAAAGCGATGTAAAAGCCATGTTTGTGGCCCATGGCGGATAATCCGCCAAATGAAGATTTCGTAGCGCCCCCAAGGGGATTCGTTCAAATCCCCGCCATTTCCAAGTGTGTAAATTTCCAGATTACACACATTGCGGAACGTGCTAACGTAGCGTAAATGCTCATATTTCTGACTTGACGTACTCGGCATCCTCAGGCCTGATTGCCATGCCGTTGCACGAAACGATGCAAGCTTCAGTGTGCCAGATGCGGAATGCTGGCCTGCAGCGGATAAAACAGGCAGCCATCAAGCGGCACCAAGTATAAAACGCCGAAACACCACAATATGCTGCTTGTGTTCGGTCCCGTGCGGACAACCGTCACATGCGTCTATTTGCGCTATTTCACTTTCTCCAACGCTGGCAATATTCATACCAGCGCCCAGCGGGACTAAATAGTTAGATATTGAAGGTGGTTTGCTTATTAAAATCCTCCCAAATGACTTCAGGGCTGACTAGTTTCTTGGTGGGAATTATAAATGTTGCCGCATCAAAAATGCCGAGTCCTGTACGAAAAACTGCATTCCAGAGCCCCTTGGTAAGCCCGAATGTCATACCGTAAACGGGACCCTTACTTTGACTGTCTACCATTATGGTCTTGGGGATTTCCAGAAAACCAGTAGTTGCGTTAGCGACGCCATTTGTCAGTTTCTGGCCTGCTTTCTCCGTATAGTCTTCAGCCATGGCTGCCTGCGGTGATAAAAAAAATAGCGCGAATAGTACCAGCAGGGATTTGAACGTTGTTTTCATTAGTAGCTCCATAAAAGGAATTAAATAAAAATTTGCACGCGTTTTCACATTATTATTGGAGATGCTGGCTACCGCAAACTTAATAATATCCTGTTTTATTTGACGGTAGAAAAGTATCTTAGCTCAATATGATCAGGATCGTCAGCGTTCTGTGGGAAAGTTGAGTCTAATATCGCTCTCACGAAGCGGCAAATGCTATCTGGGCCCGATTGTTTGAACAACGACCTGAGTATTTTAGTGGAATCTCTGCTGATTTTCACGCGGCCAATTCAACCGTCGGCAGCATCACGGCATAAGTTAATCAAGTGTTTTCCTGGCAAAGCTCGAATATGGCCTGGACCGGTTGTACCAGTTCCTGTATTGCATGACTGACTTTCAGGCTTCGGTGACAAAAATCATAGATTGCAAATATACCTGCTTGTTTTTTCACCGATTTCCACAGACAATCGATGAACACGCTGTATTTCCAGGCTCCGCGCCCATCCATGCTGAGGCTGCGGCCGCCCGACTCTTGACGGCTTGTACGAACTCATGCGCAGGGAACTGACTGCCTTGGTCAGCATTTACAATCTCGGGACCATCAAAAGGTAGCAGATTTTCACTTCTAGGTTTATTCAAATTCCTTGGGGCCGCTTCTCTCAGGTACTTGCGCACGTCGCCAGAGATCTCCAATCGCCGATATTCATCAAATCATGACTGAAAGTACGAGAAATCGGGAGAATTAACAGATAACGATGTCGAAGGACAGGAAATCCCAAGCGAAATAAAAGAACTTGATATGAAGATAAGCAAATTATCCGATCAGCTTTCCGAAACAACGGCAACCGAGTCGCTTATTAAAAAATAGAAGAATTTGCAGATCGCCGGGATTCGCTGAATGATCAGCTATGGACGCTTGAAGGAGTGCGGCGGCAATCAAAGGCAATGCAGGAAATAAAGGAATGAACGCAAAGGCAATGCTGTCAGCAATGGTCAATAATTTACCGAACCTTGACCACAATGATGCACTCAAAGACCTGATGCGCGGTCTTGTTGAACGTATTACGCTCAATCATCCTGATCTAGCTTATTGTATTCATTACAAAATCAAGCTACGAACAGGTGATTTGGTGGCGTCCCCAGGGGGATTCGAACCCCCGTACTCACCGTGAAAGGGTGATGTCCTAGGCCTCTAGACGATGGGGACTAAAGGACTTTTTGAATCGATTGCGACAACTGCATCATTGCCGGAATCTGGTGGAGGTAAGCGGGATCGAACCGCTGACCTCTTGCATGCCATGCAAGCGCTCTCCCAGCTGAGCTATACCCCCAATACCTGCCAATACCCGACAAAACGAAGGCGAATTATACTGAGCCACCCTGCCCCAGTCAATGTAAAGCGGGTGCAGGAAAAACGGGTCGACAATGAATTGCCTCAGGCAGGGAAGCAGCCGAGCCGCTCGTGCATGCGCTTAAGGGTTTCTTCCCTGCCGAGCAATTCCAGCACTGCGTTTATGGAGGGTGTCTGCGCTTCTCCCGTCACCATCACCCGCAGCGGCATGGCCACTTTGGGCATCTTCATGCCATGCGCCGTGGCGGCAGCCTTGATTGTATCCTGGATGGCATGGCTATCCCATTCGATAATGGCAAGCCGCTCCATCAGATCAACCAGCGCCGGTTTTGCCTCAACGGTGAAATGCTGCGTTTTGAGTTCCTCGGCAGGCTCCAGAAAACGGTAAAAATATACGGCTGCATCAGCCAGCTCCGCCACGGTGCTGACACGTTCCTTGAGAAGGTTCGTCACCTTCGGCAGGTCGGGACCCACGTCAACATTGCAGCCATCCGTTTCAAGAAAGGGCATGACGAGTTTCGCCAGGCGCGCATCATCGGCGGTTTTGAGATACTGCTGGTTGAGCCATTGCAGCTTCTCCGGGTTAAACTTCGCCGGCGAGCAATTGATCGACGCCAGATCAAACCATTCGACCAGCTGCTCGCGGCTGAATATTTCCTCGTCGCCATGCGACCAGCCGAGACGCGCGAGATAATTCACCAGTGCTTCAGGCAAATAGCCATCGTCCCGGTACTGCACCACCGACACCGCGCCGTGTCGCTTGGAAAGCCGCTCGCCGTCCGATCCCAGTATCATCGGCACATGCGCGTATTGCGGCAGCGGTGCCCCCAATGCCTTAAGAATGTTGATCTGGCGCGGCGTGTTATTGACGTGATCATCGCCGCGAATCACATGGGTGATGTTCATATCCAGATCATCGATCATCACGCCAAAGTTATAAGTCGGCACCCCGTCAGCGCGCAGCAGCACCAGATCGTCCAGCTCGCTGTTGGCGACAGTAATTTCCCCCTTGACCAGATCACGGAATGTAACCGCGCCATCCAGCGGATTTTTCAAGCGCACCACTGGCTTCACCCCGTCGGGCGGCGCTTGCTTCGAATCGCGCCAGCGCCCATCGTACCGGGGCTTCAGTCCCGCCGCGCGCTGCTGCTCGCGCATTGCATCCAACTCTTCCTTGCTGGCGTAGCAATGATACGCGTTCCCCGACCGTAGCAACTGTTCCGCCACCTCTTGGTAGCGCGACAGCCGCTGCATCTGATAAAACGGCCCCTCATCGTAATCCAGCCCCAGCCAGGCCATCCCGTCGAGTATCGCCTGCGTGGATTGCGCCGTGGAGCGCTCAAGATCGGTATCCTCGATCCGCAAAATAAATTTGCCGCCATGTCGGCGGGCATAAGCCCAGGAAAACAGCGCAGTACGCGCGCCGCCGATATGAAGATAGCCGGTGGGGCTGGGGGCGAAACGGGTGCGGATCATGGGATGCCGATTCCTGGCGATTGAAAAAGAGCGCTATTTTACGCGAAATACCGAGGCAATCGTGACTTACCTGGGATATCACCGGGCCGGCTCCTGGCAGGAGCATTGTCTTTCCCGCGAAAGCGGAATCCATGTTTTATCCAAACCATGGCCTGACCCGCTCGATCGCACGCTTCCGCGCGTTGACCAGAAGCGAGGATTCATGCTCTAATTGCGCCTCCCCGAGCGGTTATCCATGAATTAATAGGATCAAACTCAGCGGGCGGTTAACTCAGCGGTAGAGTGCCACCTTCACACGGTGGAAGCCACTGGTTCGATCCCAGTACCGCCCACCAAAATATAATCCAGAAAAATCCGAACAAAAGCATAGAAACTACAGTCTTTCTGGATCTTTCCTGCACACCAGTTGCATGCTCCAGGACTGACCTTGCGGGAAGCATAAAACATAAGAGGCTGCGAGATGACCGCTACGTCCACAGTCGGATCACCAGAAGCAATTGACTGTTCACACCAAATTGCTTACACCCTCAGTCTTAAAAACATACGCCCTAGGTGTTCCCACTTGAGCATAGCCTGAATTCTTTGAAGAACTGCGTTGGAATTTAAAACAATGCTAGAACTGAGGCACTCGCCTGACGATCCCCATTTTCATCAACCACAGAATGTGCCTGTTGGCTTGATCTTGAGAAACGTGGAATTTCGCACTTAAGCTGGCAGCCATCATGCCTAGCGAACTGGATGTGCGACTGAGTTGCATCAAGGCTGCGTGCAGTAATGGTATTAACAGTACCCCGAGTGCGCTGTGGTATGCAGGCAGTTGCGCTTCGCCATGGCAAACCTGGACGCCTAATTCACTCAGCGCAATCTTGGTATGCTGATCCAGATTTTCTGTTGGGTAGTGAGAAAATACCTGGGAAATCAACATCAGGTTGTAGTCTTTCTTTGGTTTGGCTTGCCAGGCCGTGTTGTTGGCGATGTCCGCAAGCTCGTCCCATAAGGCTTCATGTTGTCTGACCACGACTTGCCAGTCGTAATTGGCGACTGCCTGCGCCCGCGAAGCTGCGCCCAGGCATCGGCGTAAATCGGTAGAATCAATCAGTGACTGCAGACGAAATTGCAGCGCGTCCGGGTCGACCACCACGCGTTGCCCGCTCAAGAGATGATCATACATATCGTAAGCATCGTAGATGCCAGCGGAGCGGCTGATATCCTCGTCGCAGGAGGCACTCCAGGTTGGCACGCGAAAACCCGTGACGTCATGCACCACCGTATCGCGATAGCCGTTCCAGTCGGAGACCACTTGCGGCACACCACAGGACATGGCTTCTATTGGCGTAATCCCAAAGGTCTCCTGGATGCTATCTATCGGCGAAACAAAAATATCGGCAGCAGCGTGATACAACTGGCGTGTATGCGCAGGAATGGGGCACAGCAAGACCCGCTCCGCCACCCCCAGTTCTGTCGCATACGCCTTCAGCGTCTGGCTGACAAATTTGTGGCCTGAGCCACCAATGACAAGGTAGAGCGGCTGCCTGTCAATACCACGCTGCAAACGGGAAAACACTTGTACCAAGGGCAGCAGATCGGCTTTATCCAGCGGCGACAAGCGTCCAACCCACAGAATAATCACGGCATCCACTGGTAAATTGAGTTGTTCGCGCAAGGCCGTTTTTGGTCTGGGTTTAAATATCTTGCTATCCACCCCCAAGGGAATAGTTGCCAGGCGCGGCACGAATCTCAGCTTGAGTCCATGCGAACGCGACAAGTCTTCAGCAACACTGGTAATCAGATTGGAAAAAACCTGCTTTGCGGACGCGGTCGGGCAGATCATCGCATCGCAAGTTTCGCCACCCTGCAATAGCATCCTGAGTATCCAATTGTGATTCAGACCGGCATAACTAAATACATGTGGTGTCGCGGTAATCGGGTATAGGCGCGTGGAATAACGCTGGCGCAGATCATTGGCACTTTGCAGATTTCCATCCAGATCATGCCAGACAGAAAATGGGTGCGCAGCAAAATGATCGCGCAGTGCACGCATTTCACTCAAAATCGGATGCACATCCGGCGCGGCCAGCTGTTCAAAGCGCCGCAGGCTACCGGTGCGTCTTTGCAAGACCGGGCTGTTTTGAAAAAAGTGTAAATCTCCGGGTCTGGAATACCGCAATAGCGCATCACAAAAACCTTCGACTGCTATATCGCGTCCAAACACACCATCGGCATCTGGTTCCGGATCGCTGATATCCAAGTATAAACCTACCCGCGCCATGCCATTCATGCTCGTGCCCCGATGCTGCGCAAGCTCATTTCCAGGCTGGCGGCGCTGTAAAACGGCAGTGCCTCGTCGTCCGTGCCATTCTCACACCAGTCAAGGAAGCGATTTCTAAGCTGGCGCGGATCGACCAGATCCAGTTCCGCCAATAGCGGTTGATCAAACAGTTCGCACAATTGCTGCCCCGCGCTGTGCCGCAAGCCGGATGACAAGGAACTCTGAAAGCTATCGACGGTGCGACTTTCCACCACTTCCGACGGGCAATCAAGTTGGCGCAACATGGCTCTTTCTATCGTGCGACCCACCCGCCATGACCATGGCAGCGCGCCACAAAAGCGATTCAGTTCAGGCGTGCACAAGGGATGGATGGGCCAGATGCCGTGGCGCAGATAAATCGCCGAGCCAAAAGCGGCTGACTCCAGCGAAGATGCGTCGATCATGGCCCGTGGTGCAGCATCGGACAGCGTCGATCGCATAGCCCGCATGGCGCGTCGCGTCAGAAAATCCGGCGCGCTAGGCGTGGCAGAGGCAGGTTCCAGCACCGCCAATTCGGGCGGTGCCGGGTCTTCAAAGGCATAAAGCGGGCATAGCTCATCACCACCAAACCCGGTAAACATGGCTTGCACACCTTGCCTGGCGGCCGTGGCCAGCATTGCGTTGACGCCTTCATCATAGATTTCCCCCCAGGGAACCATCGTCGCTGCATGCCAACGCGGAGAATCTGCGGCCAATGGCAGATGCGCGTTCAGGTCAACGCTGGCGTCATGAAAGCCGAAGCGCTCGATCAGTGACTGGCGGCGCTGCTGCTGCCCTGGTGCGTCCAGATGAATGCCAAAGGTCGATAAACCTGGCTGGTACTGGCGGCAAAGAATGGACACCAGGCTTGAATCCAGCCCACCGCTAAGTTCCGACCCATATTGTATATCGGCATGTATCCAGCGTTTCACCGCCCCCTCCAATATCTTGAGCGCCGCCTCGGCAGGTCTGGCATCTGCACACAAGGTTCTCACACCGGCCACGGATGCTGGATTGGGGTAGCTGATTCTGAGCCCGGTGTTGCCATTCCACAGCGCACAACTGAGCGCAGTGAGCATCTGCAATTCAAAAAATAAGGTACGGCGCGAATAAGGCATATCGAAGGAATGCAAGAAACGCGATGCTCGCCCCAGATCAAGGCAGTCTAGATAGGGATAAAATTCCAGCGGATCCCAGTGTCCACGCAGGGTATGCGCTGACTCCATCAGATAGATCGGTGCGGTGCCCCATGCACCTTGTCGTAACGACATCGCGCCTGCCTGATGATCGATGACCAGAATGGTGGTTTGTAAAGGCCATGCACGCGCGGCAAGCACCGCCCTGTAAAAATTCGCAGCATCAAGGACTTGGTTGGCCGGTGCTTCTGCACCGCGCTCACGAACGATCATTGCACTAGCCTGGGGACAGCGCAAAGTGTAAGACTCCAGCATGGGATGTTGCAGAGAACGGATCCAGCTTTGCCCGCAACGCATTTCAGTTGCAGACATGCGCCATGGTCGTTTCAGGGAAGACGCCTTGATTTCCAAACTCAGCATACCGACCTCATGAAGGATTTTTTTCTGGCGAGCTTCAATCGCCGCCAGATGAAAATTTGAGCGTGCTGGTGGAATGATGCGGGCCAAGTGCATTGCCATTTGCATTTGTATTCTTGCCTGCCGCAGCATCCACGGCTAAAACCATCGTGCCCGCCTGGGAGCAGTCTGTCACCAGGCGGGTCTAAACGATATGACTACACTACAAGTACAGGGCACTCATTTCTTTTTCTTCGCTTGCCGGTCGCGTGCACCGCCGATTTTTGCCAGATAGTCTTGCCCGACAAGTTCCATCAGTTCATGAATCAAGGCAGTCAGCAAGGAAGGTCCGCCATCATCCTCATTAACCAGACTGCGCTTTTTACGACGTTGGCGATCGCGCGCACCACTGATCTTCGCCAGCAATTCGGCTTCCGCAACATCGCTCAGACGCATTTTCTTGCGACGCTGGCGATCACGCGCACCGGATATTTTTGCATTCGGCTCCAGCGCTTCATCTTCCTCGTCGCCCTCTTCAAACTGATCTGAACCATCAGCGATGTAGAGATTCTCTTCATCAGCCAGACTGCGTTTTTTACGACGCTGGCGATCGCGCGCACCGCTGATCTTCGCCAGCAATTCAGCTTCCGCAACATCACTCAGGCGCATCTTCTTGCGACGCTGGCGATCGCGCGCACCGGATATTTTTGCATTCGGCTCCAGCGCTTCATCTTCCTCATCGCCCTCTTCAAACTGATCTGAACCATCAGCGATGTCGAAATCGTCTTCATCAGCCAGACTGCGTTTTTTACGTCGTTGGCGATCGCGCGCACCGCTGATCTTCGCCAGCAATTCGGCTTCCTCAACATCGCTCAGACGCATTTTCTTGCGACGCTGGCGATCACGCGCACCGGATATTTTTGCACTTGGCTCCGGCGCTTCATCTTCCTCATCACGCTCTTCAAACTGATCTGAACCATCAGCAATGTCAAGATTCTCTTCATCAGCCAGACTGCGTTTTTTACGGCGCTGGCGATCGCGCGCACCACTGATCTTCGCCAGCAAATCGGTTTCATCACCCGCACTTGGGAGCGCCTTTTTCCTGCGTTGACGATCACGCGCACCTGCTGATTTGGCATCTCCGGTGGATAGTTGCAGATCGTCTTCCTGATCTTCATCCTCTTCCTCAGCCTCTACTGGATAGCACTGCGAGCATTTCGGCGCGGTCGGCGAAGTCATGGCGGTTTCATAGGTATTGATGCGGCAGCGATTGCTTGGGTAAGGCTGGCCTGCAAGATCTTCCGGCGCTGGGGTAATATCCAGCGTGGCATCCGATTTCTTTGCCAATTTCAGATAGGAATACAACAATTCCAACTGATCGATGGCTTTCGGCAGGCGTTCAAAATATTCTTCGCCAAACCAGATCGTGCGCAAGGCAACCGATGCGGCAAACCAATCAGCCTGCCCTTCGCAAGTCACACCGCCATCCAGTTTTGGTTTGCCCAGCAGATGCCCAACTTCGTGCGCCAATACCATGGACACGCCTTCTATGACAAAGCCTTTGATGCGCGCCAACCCGCCCGACAGGTACACATTCTGTTGACCAGTCACGGTATCAACCCAGGAATACGAATTCACCGTATCGTCATACCAGTTGAAGTTGAACTTGATGTCAGGGTAATGCGGCTCAAATACAAACTCGATCAGATATTCACACATATCGAGCAGATATTGATTCGAGGTCGGTTCTTTTGGCGCCCACCAGCCTAGTATTGCTGCCTGAATTTCTGGCAAAAAGGCACTTGCATGCACAGGAATGGCGACCTCAAAGGCAGCGGCTGGAATAAATATACCATGCTCCATTTCTATCGCCGCATCCAGCTCGTTATGCTCGCTGACATTGCGCTCCAGCCAATCGCTGGAGCCAACCACCGGCCGGTCTTCATCCCCTTTGCTCTCTGCCTCAATGGCATCGGTTGGATAGTTTTCATACACAGAGACGGCATAGTCACCCGTTACCACACCTTCGGTAATGACAAGATGACCATCCAGATTGGCATTGGGTTTTTCCACGCTGGTGGCAAATTCCCAAAATTGCCCTATGTAAGAACCCCACCTTATCGTTTCTATCGTGATCGGGTTACCTTGTTCATCGATCAGCCTGTCCTTGAGCTGCAGCGCGCCGGCACCAACCAGTTTTTTGTCGGCCAATAGAAAAGGATGATCCATGGTTACCACTCGCTCCACCATCGTGCCGTCACGCTTACGGTATTTGAGATAGATTGTATTTTTGGTTTCACCCCGATTGGTGCCGACCAGAGTTTCTACTTTCTTGGAAATAAACTTCAAATCCTTGCCAGCGGCCTTGACCTCTGTTTTGCGCTCGATTATGTCTTCCACCTTCAGTTCAGTGCCATTCGCCAGCGTCACCAATGTGCCGTTACCAAGGCAACTGCAAACGCAATAACAGGTTTTGCCGTTTACCTGGTACATGATCCATTTTCCAGCTTCTTTGCCCAGATCGTGACAAGTCACATCGATATTCTTTTTCTCGGGAATACAAAAGCCATCACCGCAATATCCCACTGCCATGTTATTTCTCCTCTGTTTGAATACTTTAATAAATATGCTACTGTCCTACTTCCTACTTACATCCCGGATTTATGTGCGTCGATGTCAAGAAGTTCACCCCAGCGGGAATATCCAGGACGATCTGTATCCTCACTGGGGCATGTTTCATGAGGAAAACGTCCTTTCGCGCGGACATTGCATCCGCACAATCTGCAGATCTTTTTTTCTGCTGAAATCAGGCTGGCAGCCGCGTACGCCAGGTTTTGCGGCGGGTCCGCCAGTTGCGGACAAGACATGCAGGCTTGCCAGCGGCGATCACGGGTTTCGCTATCCACTTGCCTGGCCCCGTCACGCATCCACCGCACCAGCGAGCCACCCGCTTTTGCCATCAGTTCGCGGCTGCTGTGGGTCGGTGCGCTTGGCAAAAGGTGAGCAGGTATGGCTGGCGGGTGATCGAGCAAATGCATTACCGCATTCGCATGATTACGCATGGCACCAAGTTTTGTTGCATAACCACGATGATTCATGACGGCCATCAGCGCCGCGTCGCTGATGGGGGCATCAACATTGAGCCAGTCGCGCAAGCGCTCCCGGATTTGCTCACGTGATCCGCTGCTTAAATCAATTTCCATAGTCTGATCTGTCATGGTCTTCACCTTTCTGATAATGGATTTCGTTAAGATTGACGCCCTGATGTCAATGCGGCAGCTCGCTTCTTGCTGCACACTTCAGCGAAGCCACCGCACTCACAATTTCTGATACTTCCGGCTGATAAAGTTTATGAAGGAATACGATAGTAAGAACGCATATAGCGCATGATGTCCTCTTTGTATTCGGCTTTTTTCTTCAACAAATCGGCGCCCCATACCGGGTTTTTACTGAGCCGCGCCAATAATTCATCCGCTTCAATACTCACTCTCGCCATGGGGTTTTGTGCATTCAGGTCAGTCGGCAATTCGGCAATCATGACCGCATTCGACAGCACGCTGTCTTCGTCCGGCAGCTGCACATTGGCGGCAATGGTCTGCCCTTTGTCCTGGACGCTGGGTGGAGTACGGTTGACATAGGTGACGCGATAAAGTACCCGCCACACCTCGTTCGGATTGTGCAAGGCAGAGCGCAATGCCAGTGCATCGGGATCGTATTTGCCAGCGTATTCGCCCTGTCCGTACAACCAGTTCTGATCAATCACTTCACTGAATTTCTCGAAATTTTGTTTGGACGGCGAGCGGTAAAAACTCATGAATCGATAGCCTTGAACCTTGCCCGGCGAGGGTTTGTTGGTGTAGCGATAATCTTCATCCGGATCTTCTTCTATCAGTCCGATATACCGCTGGTCTCCAGGCAAATCAATTTCCAGCGTGAACATTGCCGAGTCGTGATCGGTTTTCATGGATTGCGTGGTGATGCTGGTGCCAAACATTGCATCCAGACTGAAGGTGGGACCGACGCTCAGCGTCGCTTCGGTATAGAAACCGGCCTTGGTCGAGATGGAGAAAGTGCCGCCACTCGATTCTTCTCTTAATGCCATGAACTGTTGCTGCTCGGCATACAAACCGCCAAGTGCGGTCCAGACATAGGTATTCACCATACTTCTGCGTGCCATTTGCGCGCGCCATTCCTTGACCGACAAGGCAGCCTTTTGCCTGAGGCCGATCAACGCATTCACCAGGCTCTGGCTACTATCGGCAATGTCGGTACCCCGTGGCGAAAGTATGTTGGCTCTTTGCCCCAGCGCCTCGGCATCGAAATTTTCAAAGCGTGATTCTCTTTGCTTTTGTTCCCGCTCGATGGATGCTTTCATCGCATAGGCTTCCAGTGGTTTGAAATAACTGGCCTGGTCGCCCACTTGCAAATTCGGGTAGCTCTTGTCTGGCTGGAAGCCTATCCAGCCATCCAGCGTGCCATTTTTCACATACTGGTCATTCAGCTTGAACATGATGATATTCATGTCTTCCGGTATGTCAGGATTCGGGCGCGAGGTGTAACCCACCAGAGTGCCTGTCCCTTCTATGCGCATGGCAAACAGATCGGCGGTGCCGGAGCGCACCAGCGCATAGCCGACATTATTGGGATAATGGATATCGCCGACACCGGCATCGATCTGATACACATTCGGCTTCCACTCGCCGCGTGATTCCAGAAACTTGCGTGCCGTCACCGTTAGCTCTTCACTTGCCAGCCCTTCACCCAGAATGCCGACACTGCTGTCAGTCTGCAGTGCCAGTCCGGCATTGAAACCATAGGCCAAAATTTGCTGTTGCACACCGATCCCCGCACTGGTTTCTCCTTCAACCGCAAAACCGTAACGCACATTCATATCCATTACCGTGCTGCGGTCACGCGAAGCGGTATACGAGTAGGTCTTGATATCGGTTTCATCGATCAGCACGCTGGAGGCACCCACATAAGACAACGGATCGCCCGGGAACAGTTTCATGTTTTCAGCCGGGAGTGGCGGCGCCCCTTCGATATAACCAATCAATGTTGGCTCGACCTGGGCCTGGCCTATGTATTGCAGAATCAGATTGCCTATCCTGAAATCGGCAAACAGCACCATGCTGGCATCAAGCTGGTCAACGATAGCCAGCGTCTGCAACAGGCTGGCATATAGATTGCCACGCGCATCAACCTGGGTTTGGCCATAGCGACCCACCGTGGGCGCGAAGGCCGTTTTCAGGTTTTCTGGTTTGGCGATATCGCCCGGTGTGCTTTGCAATGCCGGTTCTTCCAGACCGGCTGGCGCAGTCGAGATCAACCAGACCGCATCATCATTGGCGATGCCGGTATTGCCCCAGCCTGAATAATCTGTGATGTATTGGCCGGAGCCATTATTAATTGCCCAAAATGCCGCCATGCCGGGCTCTTTCCCGCTCAACAGGGTGAACATGGCGCCGCGAATTTGTGCACCGGTTCTTTGCGTGCTCCAGATACGGGTCTGGCTGATCTGGCCGGTGAAGAAGCGCGAAATCGAGCCGCGCAAGGAAAATGCCCCCAGGTTGGCTTGTTCGCTGCCATAGTCGCCGGATGGCAAGGCACCGGGCATGCTGTTGATGGGATCCCCATTGATGAAAAAACTCCAGCCCGATTTAAAGGCGGTTTGTATCCACATCGCATCCATGATTTCGTCCGTCAGATCGACGCGCCCGTCTCGTATCAAGGCATTATTGTTGCTCTTGTCATCAAACACCGTGCCGCCTTTGCCGGTACGAAAGGGCCAGTTGGCTAGCAAGCCCTTAGCATTCGGCTCCAGTGGTTCAGTCCTGAAATAATCGATTTGCCAGTTCATCCGGCCAACTTTCCAGAGGCGTGATTCCGACACCGCACCTTGCAGGTATTTGGTAAAGACACTCGAACCCATGGTCAGGCTGGAATTGGAAATGGCGATCGGGTCCACCACTCTTTCGAAGGCTTCCATGCTACCGTTGATAAATAGCTTGTGCGCGAATGCTCCCTTGTCGATGCGAATGAAATTCCCGGTCACCAGGCTGCCATTGGCCGTGCCAGCCAGATCCATGACGGTGTTGCCAAACAGATCGTTGAATTTCCAATAGCCAGCCAGGCCACGCTCATTGGATGCCAGAGGCTGCAAAATCTTTTGCCTGACTTCATTCAGGCTCAGGCCGCGATCCCACAGGCTGACTTCATTCATGGTGCCGATAAAGCTGAGCTGGGCAGCAATACCGCCGACCGAATAGGCGGCTTCTGCCTCTCCCTGTGCCGCTTTGGCAGCTTGCAGGCCAAGCAATGACACACCCGTCGATGTCAGGGTTCGGCGGCTACCGACGCGTTCAGCAACTCCGGTCATAGGTAGTATCGGCACGCCATCAATAATCAAGGCAATGCCACGCACGGGGTCATAGGTGCCGGCGATGTGCACCCAATCGTCACGGCGCAAAGTGGCGCTGTCCTTGATGCTGTAGGTGCCATCGTCAACATACACGGTAAATTGCGGCACGCCCTTGTACAAACTCAGGGTAAACACCAGGCTGGCGGCGGCGTCGGTGGAGGAGAACATCACCTCTTCGGTATTCGAACTGTTTTGCGTGCGTTTGAGCCACATCATCACGCTGACGCCGGTCTTGGGTGGAGTTCCGACTTGCGGAATCTTCACATAAGATTTTTGATCAAAGGCAATCGCCACTTGACGTTCGAAGGCGACATCATAGACACCGGCGACATGGGTCCAACTGCCTATGCTGAGTGCCGATCTGGAGGTGACGGCACGCTCATAGGTGCCGGTTTCTGTCGATTGATTGACGCGAAACACCAGCTTGCCTTTGCTGTCTATGGCAAGCGACCAGCTGCTGTCGGTGCCAGTGCCAGTCTTGGCGATGACGACTTGCTCTGCGCCCAGCGCATCGAGCCTGACCCAGGCTTCTACGGTGACGGCTTCGGCGGTGTTTAAACTTTCGTCGGAACCGGCATTCAGGTAACGGCTACCCCCCAGCTGCAGACCGAAGGATGTTCGATACGAAGCGGCAAGATGGCTCCAGCCCTGATCGAGCGGCACTTTCTCACTTGCGACATTGATCACCTCGCCTTTGCCAGCGAATGGACGACCATCATTCAGCCCTAAAATATAGCGTACCGTCTGTTCCTTGGTTTTTCCATTTTTGTTGAACACAAATACGGTGTGCACATTATCCATCTCATTGCTAAGAGGATTCAGCCATGCCTCTATCGTCATATCGCGGTCTAACAGCAAACTTCCCTGATAATCCACCATCTCATTGGGGCTGATGATCTCTATGTATTGCCCCAGGTCTTGCATATCCAGACCCAATAAAGGCGCGTACGGCAACCAGCGCCCGCCCGCGCCTATCCTGCCGCGTGCCGGTGGGGCCGTATCACTGGTCTCCTGCACTAAGGCCGCCATGCCATTGGCTGGTTCGGCATCAATGAACACCACGAAGATTGATGAGCCCGTGCCAGCGGCAGGTGCCGGACCGCTCTGACCGTACCCGGGCGTAATCGTCACCTTGGTGTAGTCATACATCAATTGATCTTCATCGATTTCTGCAGGGTCATTGCTTAACTGCGCGGCCTGTCCGTTGATGACCTGGACAAACTCATCGACGGCTTGCGGTACACCCGGCCAGACTTCGGTGTAGCCGGTGTAACTGCTCAACGTGACTTGGCACTTTTGCTTGGGTTTTTTGACGATCTTGATCCAGACCTGTTTGGTATTCTTATTGTTCATCGCGGTGCCAGCCATGCGCGCCACAAAGCTGAGTTGTCCTGATTCTGAATTCTCTGGCGTGCTCGCATCGGCAGCGATCCACGGCACCAGATAACTCGCACGCGTGACGACAGGGCAAAAATGCGCGGCGCAAGCTTGCTGACTGCCCTTTTCCGCGTAATAAAGGTGCAACAGCGAGTCCGCTCCTTCATCAATACTTGGCGTCGCATCGGTGGCGGCGTAAGCCAGCATGCCGCTTAAAAACGTCAGGCCACGCGGGTCTATCGCCAACGCCACACCGGTGTTGGTGCTTGGCACCCGGCTGGCGACCCAGCGTGCCCCAGCTAGCACGCCATCATTCGCTGCTCCGGCCTGGGATTGATTCGGCACCGTGGTGAAGCGGCGTGCATCGTTAGGCTCGTTCATTTGCCAAGCCCCAAGCAGATGCGGCCAGTCCGGATCTTGATCGGTGATGATGGTATTCATGCCCGCCCAGATTTGCTCCTGGCTGCGGACGCTGTTCCACAAACGTACCGCCGCCAAATCACCGGTAAAACCCTGTTCACCACCGAGACGATATCCGCTTGCCGGTGCTTCGGCATTCTCGCCCTCGACCCCATTATCTGTGGTGTATGCCTGGCCGTTGATATACAAGGTGCAGCTCGCATCCCACACCGCCGCCACATGCGTCCAGTCATGATTACTGATTGCATCTGTGCCAGCGACGGTATGCCCGTCCGGGCCAATAAAATACGGTATGCCGCCATCCAGCCCAAGAGTAAACAACACCGCCTCGCTCGCGGCACTGGCAGCGATGATGCAGGCACCCTCCGGGTTTTTCGACGGCAGCAGCCAAGTCTCAAATGTCATGGTCGGGCCTGTTGCGATGGACGGCAGATCAACCTGGGCGGCAATTTCAGGACAAAAATTCAATGCCCCCTGCAATACCGCCTTATCGGCAACCGTTAGTTTATTGCCGACCTGCGCCAGCATTCCATCCTTACCCAGGCCAAAATCCAGATAGGCAATCTGCCTGGCACTGCCAACAGCCAGCGCGACCATCACGCGCACTTCGCGTTTTTGTAAATTGATTTTTCCGTATTCGTCCAACTGCCATTCTTGCTGATCGTAGCGGCAGATCGCCGGGCCCGATTCCAGTGACAACGCGGCACCATTCGCATCGACCAGCTCAAAACTGGCATTCGGAATAATCGCGCCGCTGTCCGGGTCCAGGCTGTCTCCCAGATCAAAGCCGCCATTCTGGCTGCGTGCAATGGAATAGCTGTCCAGCTTCCCGGTTTGGGCATTCTGGCAAAGCATCTGCCACTTGCTGATACCCGCCAATTCCGTAGGCAGTAAAGTCACGCAAAACCGCCCCGGCACCACCCCGTCGGCAAAATCCAGTTCCGTCGTCGGCTCGACGAAGAACACCTCGTTCATATCCCTCGCGCCGAAGCTGTCGCGCCTATCCATGGGTAGATAAGCTTTGCGGCTGCGGCGATAGCGCACCTGCACCGCATTGGTCAGCTTGCCCGTCGTCTGATCGAGCACAAATTTGTCGCAATAAATCGTCTGATTGGTCGACGGCCGGAATACATAAATAAATTCCGCATCTGACATCACATCAAAACCGGCATCGCTCATCGGCGCTGCCTCACTCATTTTGACAACCAGCAGTCCCCTGCCCAGCGTACAAATTTCTTTTGGAAATTGCAGATTTCTTGGTTCACTCCAGGACGAGTCGGAATCGACGTTGTCATTCTCCATGACATGCACCGAATACACCATTTGCGGCGCCAGATCGGCCTCAACAACTATGGAAAAAGCAATGACGGTGCCGGAATGCGCGATGGTCCTTGAATATTTTATTGGCATATATCTATCCCAAGAAAACGGGTTGATGTTCATGAAGGCAACTCTATTCAGTCGCCACGGGTTCCTTCTTGTACCTGCGTGGATTCGACGAATGCAGGCGATCAGTTAAACCGTGCTGTGAATAATTGCTAAGGCTTCCAGCGAGACTGCGATAAAGATGGTGATGAGCACGCCTGAACCTATCCCCGAAAAAATGCAGTGTTTAAGGCGTGATCAAGATTAATGTTGCGTGGCAACTTGTCCAATACGGTCGAGATCAATTTTCATGACGATGGAAACTAAATGGAAAATGAGTTGAAGGGCTGGCAGCATGACCCTTTCTCATTATTCCTTCTCTTATTGCCTACTGAAAACGTCGCTATTAGACAGTGAAGTGAAACACTTGAATAGCTGTAAGATGTTACAGGTAAGGATGAGCTTGAATGGTTGGAATCAACGGCGGGCGAGCTTCAAACACTTGTCGAATGCGTGAATAACAGGATCGACTCGTCTCCAGCACGATAACTAAGCCCAATGCAGCCTGGGAGTTTATGCAATGCCCTGAGTCCAAAATTGAAGGCTAACAGTTGTTCTATTGGCCGAAAAAGCCTTGAAATATGGGCCGGCCAGACGCTTCAGCCGATTTCCTTTAAGTCCGACAGGCTGCTAGAGCGAGCTGCCATGCTGGTAATGAAGACCGATTACGTATTGGGTGCAACCTTTCCGAGAGGTCAGGAGGTGAACGGAAACGCTATGTCGATCCATAGCTTGTACGCTCCCTCCTATACCAGCACTCGATTTCTCACACCGACACTTGCCACACTGAAACAAGGATATCCGAATAGCGGATTTCTGCGGCGCAAAAAACTATCCGGCATATGCCTTCATCAATTCATCAATGTCGAGTTTCTTCATACGGAGCATCGCCTCCATAGCCCTGCCCGACTTTTCCGGGTCGGGATCACTCATTATTTTTGGCAAAACACTGGGGACAATTTGCCAGGACGCGCCATATTTATCCTTCAGCCAACCGCACTGCTGAGCTTTTTCGTCTCCACCCTGGGATAATTTCTCCCAGTAATAGTCGACTTCTTCCTTTGTTTCACAATTGACCTGAAACGAGATGGCCTCGTTGAACTTGAACATGGGGCCGCCGTTAAGCGCGGTGAAATCCTGTCCATCAAGTTCAAACGCGATGGTCATGACTGATCCCGCTGGTTTTCCGTGTATCTCGCGTCCTGCTTCTCCATAGCGGGAAATGTTCAAAATCCTTGAATTCCGGAAAATGCCGGTATAAAACTTGACCGCTTCTTCAGCCTGACTATCGAACCACAAGCAAGGGGTGATCTTTTGAGTATTTGGCATGACGTTTTCTCCGGTTGGGATAATAATAAATATGAATGACCATACCATCGACTAGTCGTTTGCGGAGTGCTGATATCGACACATTGGGGAATTGAAATTATTTTCACACCTCCCACTACTGCCAGATTCCTTTCGCTTGCGATCACCTCTACTGCTCAAGCAATGTCACCACGCCACTTGTACCGTCAACTTCCACCATGTCCCCGTCCTTGAGTCTATCCAGTATTCCCGGCAAATTGACCACCGCGGGAATGCCGAATTCACGGGCAACGATCGCGCCATGCGACAAATAGCCGCCGGCCTCCACCACCAGACCGCCCGCAATGAGGAAAAGCGGTGTCCAACCGGGATCAGTGGAGGGAGCGACGAGAATATCGCCTGGCTGCAACCTGTAACTCTCGGACGGATGGCGAAAAAGACGGGCTTTGCCTCTGGCGCGGCCTGTGCCGGTGGGTATTCCCTGGTAGCGTGATGAATCATTTTCTGGTGCAGCAGTGATATCTTGCTCCCGCAAGCCCCATGTCAAATACTGGGCTGGATCAATCAGAACATCCGGCGCTATTTCCTGCGACCATTGCTCGAACAGCCTGTTCCGCTCGGCCACGCGCGCCCTTACACCGGCTGCGGGAATATCGCCGCCTAGTGCCCGCAGTATTTCAGAGAGCATGAGCTGAAAAATGTCCGCTTCCTGCGCCAGCGCCCCCTGCTCGGCCAAATGGCGCCCGGCAGCCAGCAAGAGCCGGCGTTCCGGTTCCATATAGGCAACCAGCGCGCTGCGTGCGGCTTCACGCTGGTTGCATTCCTGGCGCGCCGCTTTTGCCAGTCCCTCGATAAACGCCCGTTTCCAGAATGGCACGCCGGCCTTGATCCGCGTCAGGGCTTCCGCCACGGCTGCCTGCTGGCGAGCCCGCAGAGCCGCTTCATCAACTTCGGCCAGTTGTGCCAGTGACGACAACAAGTATTCCGGCGCTTCCCGCCATCGCGGATTGCGGAAATAAGTTTCATACAACCCGCGATGGCCGTAATGTTCAAGAAATCTATCGAAAGCATGCTGAAATTCCGGATCTTTCCCGTACTGGCAGAGCTGACGGCTGCCTAAAGCTCCATGGCTTTCTCGCGACGCGATTTCCCGTGACAAACGTGCCAGAGCCATCAGCTCATAGCCTTGACGTGCCGTTACGCTCGACTCGCCGCCTGCGAGCAAGGCCGTACCCAGCGCATATCCCTCGCCCGGAAAATATTTGTCCAGCTGCTCGACCAGCATTGACAAACTTCCGCCGCCGGAGCCCTGCAGAAAGAATAGATCGACCGCGCCCCGCCCTGCTCGAAACTGGCGCAGGATTTCCACCTGCAATCCTGCCGCATCCCCGGGAGGCGTTTGTTTACGCCACTGGCCCGCCTCAATCATCGCGCGCTCAACGGCTCGCATGCCCCGGCGGCGTTGAGCCGGAGAACGCAGCACATAACGAAGCACCCGGCGTAAACGTGCGAGACGATCGCCAAGCCTCGTTGCGGGTACTGCAATTTCCGGTTGATGACCGCCAATCAGCACATTCACCGCCTTGGGAACGACGCCCAGTGCATCAAAACATTCCCACTGCAACAAGGAAAGCGCCAGATAAAGCCGGCCGTGGAAGAGCCCGGCGCGTTGCGCGCCCGGCAGCAGCGGGTAACCGGCCAGTAGGTAACCCTGCGTGAGCAGTCCATTGACGAGCTTGCGTGAATTGCTCCAGTCGATCGGCGATAGCGGCTCGGGCACCACCTCGCAGGTATTGCCGCGCGTCCAGTACGCGGGCTGGGTTTGCAATGGGGTGTAGGTATAATGGGGCCTTGCGGTAACCGGCCGGCCCTGGGTCAGCCAAAATCGGTCGCCATCCCACACCCATTCCAGATCGTAGAACGGATGGGTGAAATCCAGTGCCACAGCGGCGTCACGCAGCAACTCGGCCAAATGCAAGGCTTGACTGGAAGAAAGAACAAAAGCTCCGGCTTCAGCCGCCGGTGTGGGGATCATTGCGGTTCCACCACCCGGCTGGGCGACGGCTTTGGCCGCCTTGCCGCCCATTCGCCGGTGAAGCAATGTCCAGTGATCATCGAGTGGATCTTCGGCAAAAACATATTCATCGCCGTCGGTCTTCCCTCCGACCAGCGCCTCGCCCAAGCCCCATTGTGCGTGAATGACCAGCCGGTCGTCACGGCTGCTAATAGGGTCGCACGTAAAGGCGATGCCGGAAGCAACAGCGGGCAGCAAGGGCATGATAATCACCGCCATGTCCGGCACCGTATCGTCCGTACCCAGCCCCAGTTTCTGCCGGTAAGCGATAGCCGCCGAGGACCACAGCGACGCCCAGACCTCAAGAATAGCCGCCTGTACTTGCTCCATGCCGTATACATTCAGGCACGAGCGGTAAATGCCGGCGAAAGAAACCTTGGCCGAGTCTTCCCCGGCAGCTGAAGAGCGCACGACCAGCGGCTTATTCAACCAGTCACGGACGGCCAGGGCTTCCTGCAATGCGCCCGATAATTCCGGTGGCAGTGCCGCCGCTCCCGTATGTGACGGACACCACCCAGCTGGAATCACCAGCCCCTCCGGTACCGGCAAACCAAATTGCTTGAGCCGCGCCAATTGCCAGGCTTTGCCCCCCACCGTCACCGCATCGGCGGCCAGAACGCCTTGCCAGTCGAGTATCGCCGGTTGCGCTGCCATGATTATGGCCGTGGCCTGAGTCCAAACAGAAAGAGATCAAGCATCCGGGAAAATTCCTCAGTCAATGACAGATCCTCATGCAGCAACCAGCGCAGCAGCGCCGCCAAATAAAGAAATTCCAGGTAGACCGCCAGGATGGCTGGCTCACACGCTGCGCAGAACTCTTCGCTTGCCTGTCCTTGCGCGATAAAATAGCCGAAAATGCAATCTAGACCGCTACGGGAATCATCATCCCGCCGGCGGGGCTCGCTCAGCCGGAACTGTACGTAAGGCAGCAGGAAGGCACGATGCGATTGGGACCATGCGGCGCTGCGTTCCAGAAAAGCCCGTAATTGACCCTCGAAACTCGGCAAGGAAGTAATGTCAGCCAAAACTTCGGGCCATGCCTTTTCCAGTTCGCGATGGAAGCGGTGGCACAGTAAGGCTTCCTTGGCCGAGAAATGCTTGTACAGTGTCCCCTTGGCGACATCGGCCACGTCGGCAATGCGCTCCATGGTCACCACCGCGAAACCCTCGCTTTCAAACAATGCCCAAGCCGTATCCGCCAAGTTATCGAGTAACTGCAGGCGCTTACGCTCGCGGCGGCCGAGCTCAGCGAAATGGTTCTTAATATGCATTTTTATTCCTGAGTTCGGTACACCCACCTCCTATTCAGAAATTACCTATCGTGAAAATATAGACTAGGTGTATAAATATACGATGTTCATTTATTTCTGGCAATAGATGGTTCATATTTTTTGAGATGTAAATCGGCCGCGCACATGGGCAACCCGCTTAAGCTTTCCTGTAAGCGGTAACGTATACTTCATACATTCGCCATCATGAAAGGCAAGGTCAGAGAACACGCCATGCATACGGAAGAGAGAATTACCCGCCTGCTCCGACGATCCTTGAACGCCGGTCTTCATCGCTCCGGTGGATATGACGAGAGTATGAAACAACCTGTTGGTGGCCGCCGTGAACTGGTCATGCTATCCCTGGTCCTCAAAGTTTTGCGATATGCTTTCCATGGCCTGTTCGCCAGTGCTTTATCTCTTGCGCCAGCATTTGCACAAAGCCCAATTACCATCGAGTTCAAAGGCGGGGATCAGGCTGTCAAGGCACTCTCTTTGAAAGACCTTGCGGCCCTTACGCCAGCGGTCTCGCTCAAGGTTTTTGAAGTACACGAAAATGCGGAACGCATTTATCGTGCTTTCCCGGTCCGGCCTGTATTGGATAAGGTATTCGGCAACGAGTGGAAAAAAGCGCAGGAGATCGTATTCACTTCCATCGACGGGTATCAGCCAAGCGTGCCTGTCGCCAAGTTCCTCGCCCATGACGCCTATTTTGCCTTCGCGCATGAAAACGGCAGACCATTCACGATGACCAACACGCTCCAGAACAACGAAATCGTGCAACTCGGACCGTTGTACCTGATCTGGGACAATATCAACTCAAAAGAACTGCTTGAATCCGGCGCCTCGGACATGCCCTACCAGATCAAGAGCATCGAGATTAAGTCCATTGCTCCGTTTCCCAATATGGCTCCCCCGGCAAATGCCTCCGCGGAAGTTCAGCGCGGGTTCACGCATTTTCGCAAGCACTGCATGGCATGCCATACAATCAATGGCGAGGGGGGTGGCAAGGCGGTGGAACTCAACTATCCGGTCAGCGTGGTCGAATACATCAAGCCTGAATACCTGAAGCGCTGGATCGAGAATCCCCAAACCATCCGGTACAACACGACGATGCCGGGACTTGCGAGGGAGATCCCCAACCGGGGAAAGGTCGCGGAAGAACTGATCCTGTATCTCAAGGTAATGAGTATTGCAAAGCGCGCCCCGGCAAAATCGTCTGAAAATATTTCTGAGCAGCCGGAATCCAGATTTCGATAACACATCCGGCAACACGCGCATTCAAAACGATCCCCGCGAGCCTGGCCACCCGGTTCGCGATGCGGTCAGATCAGGGTTCGACCTTTCCCCTCGATACCACGCCGAACTTCAACCCGCTGCTGCCTTCACCGCAGCCGGTAACCTGGCTGGGCCAATCCACAGCAAGCACGTCCTTGGGCATCACGGGCTAGTCGAAGCTGCGGCTCCCCGAGGTGCCCTCTACATGCTTCTCGATGCCCCACACCAGGTTGGCCATTTCGTCGCTTATCATCGGCACGTACTCAGGGGGCGGAGCCTTCGAACGTGTCCAGTTTCGGACATGAATACAAATACATTCTCCGCAATCTAAAAGAAATAATTGACGGAAAAAACACCCTCGTTGTAATGGTCGTAGCGGTTCAATTCCACCCGCACATCCAGATCCTGCGAGAGCGCATAGCGGGTGATGAACTGGGAAGTGAAAAAACGCTTGCTATCCCCCAGGAAAAAAATCTGGTAGCTGCCTGCAAGCTTGACCCTCAAATTTTTCGTGACATCGTAGTACGCACCCACCTCGATATCGCCACCCAGACGGAAATTCTCTTTCAAATGCCCCGAAACCTCCGCTTTTACATCGACAAGGGAAAACAGAAGCAGGGGCGAGAAGAAATCCGGCCGATAGGAAAGGCCTCTGCCATAGCTGCCCTTGATGGAATTGCAATAGTTGCAATTGTAGTCCTTGAGAGTGTCGATCCCCACATCCAGGCGCCAGGAAAATTTGGGAAGCAGGGGGTCGTAGGGGTTGAGCGAGGTGATGGAAAGAATCTTGGCCCGATCCAGCCTTATCCGGTCGGAATCCAGGTAATAGCGGAGCGCGAAATCCAGGAAAATGATTTCCGAGTTCTTATCGTAGCCCACATCCCTGGCCATTAAATCATGGTAGGCTGGGCGATAGGCAAATTCCATGAAAGGTTCGTGCGAGTTGTGGCCGACCCCCACACGAAACCGGTCTGTCCCGTGGCCCTGGTCCGGCCGGGTGGAGAAGTGCGTGATTTCACTTTTGACATCTTCGACAACCTGCAGGCGGCTTCTCGCCCGCAGAACCGAACGCGGTATTTTTATTTCCTTGTCGCTCTTTTCCTGCATGCTCTGATATTGCAGGTAGTCCATATAAGCATTCAGCACGAGCGCTTGCGATGGAGGGGAAAGATTTACAAAAGCAGTGCTTTCGGGCGAGATTTTCCCCTTGACCAGCTTTTCCAAGATCTTTTTTTCGCGCTTGATCATCTTGAGGCGCTTATCGTTCATCTGGGTGAGCACCGCGGGCCGGTACACGACATTTTTCACCAGGCCTTCCTGCGCCATTACGATTTTTACCGTATCGGTCGGGATCACGCTAAAAAAAAACGAGTCTTTCAATCGCAGGTCGGGGTTGGCAATCTCCAGCAGGGCAAGCACATGGTAAGAGCAGTTTTCCTGAAAATAGTAATAATCGAAATAAGTGCCGCCCAGTTCCCATAAGTGCAGAATCATCGTGTTCAACTGGTCTTCGGTAAACTTGAGCTCGTATTCCCAAAGATCCCGGCTTTCCCAATTATTGTATTCCTGCACCTTGGTGTAATAGGGAAAAATGGCAAAACGGCCCTGGAATGCACCCGTCAAGCCCTTGAATGCATAAAGAAACGAATTCTCGGTATCCGTCACCGCGGCATAATTTGCACCATAGTTCATCAGATTATTGCCGCTGCCCGTCCTGCGGCTATCGATGCGCATAAGCGTATGGCCGAACATGGATGCGGGGTTGTTCAGGAAATAGGAGGCAAAGACCAATGTTGCCCCGATCGGATCTAAAGTTTTTACCCAACGGTCGAGCCGGTCACATGGCTGTATTTCCAGGCGATCAAGGTCGAACGATAGTTGCCGGTTCAGCCATTTGAACCGGGCGGGAAAGTTGCACTGCGGATGCTCCTTGCCTTCCGTAACATCGGCTAGCGGAACAAAGAAGCTGGCGAGCGTCGCCGCGAGCTCGGCTTCCGGATCAGTTTTCCCTTGGGGAGAGTTGAAAAACTCCATTCCATCGGCTTCGCTGACCATGCCACCCAGGAGTCTCGTGTCGTACTTTAAAAGCAGGTGCCAAACGCGCTCATGGGCAAGTTTCTTTTGCTTGGCTTGCTGTTGCAGTTCCGCCAGGTAGTGGGTGGCGTCTTTTTGTTTGGAATGGGCAGATGCAGGAAAAAAGCAAAACCAGCAAAGCAGCCCAACTACAATACTGATATGCCGCACAAGGAACCGTAGGAGTGATAGCGATAAAAAACGGGCATAGGCTTCCGCCTATACCCGTTGTCATTTTTAATCCAATGCGGCTTGCTTGATATTACAGGAACTTGCAAGCGTGGGATGGCGGGTTAACTGATTTTCCAGCTGACTCAATAATTCGGTTGAAGTTGTTTGATCACTTGCTACTAAACTGTCAAATTTCTCCTGAACCATTGTGCCAAATTCTTGATGCTTTGCTGCAGGACACTGGTATAAACTGGCTAGTGTAGACAGATTTTCGCCTTTGCCTTGCGCCATTTCTTTAACCAGGCTGGTGTAATTCTCCTGCGCAAATACTTCCCGTTCTTTGCTTATTTTTACTAATCCATGGTCGCCGCAGTTCGAGGTTCCGAACGTAATCCCCAAAGTCTGGGACCCGAATGTTCCATTGGTTGTTGCAGCAAAGACCTGATGGATGCCGGGCTTCGATCCTAGAACCATTGAACCCAGCCCACAACCTGCTGCACCATATCCAGCTGCAAAAACAGAAACAGGAAGTAAAAACAGAGAAGTTGCTGCCGCAATCAGACTATATCGTTTCATAATTCTCTCTCCATAAAGAGGTTGCTGTCACGTCAATTTAGATCAACTATCCAATAGTTTTAAAGTACCCAATTTCAAAAATCATAAAATGATCCAGAAAGAATAATGGCTTCTCGCTAGACCCAAATTGAATTTACTGAACGTCTCTCAGATTGTCAAATTTTTATTGAGTTTTAGGAAGTTAAAGTGAGTTCGGCCTTAATAATTTGGGTATTGCAAGGCAGAGAGTGAACTCACCATCCTCAAGAATGCTATTGATACAATTGGACACATAAGTTGGATTTTCTCGATACAATTCAGCGATTGGGCTTATCTGGCTCCATAGGGGCCAGATCATTTCCCGATCAAGGTGCCTTCCTCTCAAGAACCGCATGAGGAATGTATACCCCAAGACTTCGATTGCTGCAGACGGGCGCACAGGCCAATGACAGGCGGCCAGTCATTCGCGCGGTGTAACGGCTCGAATTGCGATAGACCGGCATATATCATGATCAATCTTTGAACGCATGATGGCTGTTTATCGATCTACAACGGCCGACATTTTAAGGATTACAGGCAGAGACGGCTGCCTGTAATCTGATAGCCCTTCTTGCGGAGTCACTGGTTCGGAGAAACTGCACGCCCTCCGCTAATATCCCGACAGACGGCGGGGTGATTTTCCCGTCGTCAAGGAGTTTATTGATAAATCTTTGGCCTTGGAGTCCTTGGGATGTGGCATTAATGGGACATAAATTTGGTATGTCACATTGACGAGGCTTCAGGGCGGTTCCATGCCTGCATGTGCGATATCTCGCATATACTTGGACTTCCCCTGAAACGGTAGACATTCCGGGGAAAGTCCAGCTCATCGATCCCGTCCAGTCGTTGCCGCCATGGAGAAGTTCTGATTTCCAGTGTTAGGTTTGGAAGACATTGTTCGATATCCCTCCAGACCGAACTACCAGGTGCGATAAGTTGGCCCGAGCGCTCGAATTTGCGTGCATCGTAAGCGCTGACTGTTGGACAGGGCGTGCTGGCGAAGATTGGCGAATCCGTCGAGAGAAAGGTCATTTGACTACCGTCGTCGAATTTTCCTTTGAAATCCACTCACGATTTATGAGCATCAACGAATCGTTGATGGAGGATGTTTCTTCAATCGTAAGGAGTTAGCAAATGTCATATGTATACAAGGTAATAGACTCACCCATCGGCAAATTAAAACTTGTTGCAAATGGGTCAAGGCTCTCTGCAATTTTATGGGAAAACGATAAACCAAATCGAGTACGGCTTGGCCCGATTCACGAAGATAAAGATAATCCCATTCTGGCAGAGACGGAACGGCAACTAAATGAGTATTTCGCGGGAAAAAGAAACTGTTTCGAGCTTGAACTCGACTTTGTTGGAACCGAATTCCAAAGAAAGGTTTGGGAGACGCTATTGACTATTCCATTCGGAGAAACTCGCAGCTACGGGGAAATTGCGGCACAAATTGGCAATGCAAAGGCAGTTCGGGCGGTGGGTGCTGCAACTGGAAAAAATCCGATCTCGATTATCACTCCTTGCCATCGCGTAATAGGTACATCGGGCGATCTCACGGGATTTGCTGGTGGACTCCGAGCAAAAAGGATGTTGCTCACATTAGAGAGCGATAATACGTCGCAAACCGCAGTGTGACCGATGGTGACTTATCGAGCGGCATGTACGAGATGTATTTTTCATATCAAATTCCATGATGCGGACGGCTTGGTGACCTTGGCGCAGCTATGCCGTGTTGCACATTTGGAGCATCAAGAAAGATGCTGCTAAAGTTTAGCGTGGCTACCAAGGCTGCTCATAGTCTACTATTATTCATAGCGCCATGAATAATGACGTCCTTTACCATTCATGAATCACAAGGAAAAGTCACGTCCAGATAAACTTTCGCCTTAGGAGCCTATCTTCCGTCGCTGGCAGACTTCTCCATTCCGCCGGCCGACGAATTCCATGATCTCTGCGTGGGGCCGTGGCAATTCCCACGTCCCATCGCTGATCTTCCGCACCGCCTCGAACGGCCGATCGTCGGCGTATGTTTCCAGTTCATCCAGACCACTTGTGGTCAATGCAACTGTACTATCGTTGACCTCCACCTTCATCGCCGTACGCGGGATGCCCGCAAGGAATCCCGCGCAGAATTCGATCAGGTCCCTGTTTTCGTGAAGCAGATCATCGCGGGTCATCTCGTAGGGAATTCCCGGAATACCCAGATCTTCTATCGGCATCCCGTCGGCGGCGCCGCTGCGAAGCGCGCGGCGAATGGCTACCGTGTAGCCGACATCGGCAGGCAGCCGTTCAAGCTCGAAAGGCGTACCCACCAAGGCTTCACGAAGATCATAATGCGTCCAGACGTTGGCTCCTCCCGCGCCGCTGCCCTCCCCCACGCATACCAGTGTGCCTATCGCATTGTCGACAAAGCCCGCGGCGAACAGATCACCCGCTGAATACGTATTGGGGTCCACCACACACACGATCGGCCCGCTATAGCGCTGGCCGATATCATTGCACCAGTCGGGATCGGTCAACGGCAAGGGTTGTGAATAAGCCTCTCCCGTGGCGATCGCCGCCTCGAGAGACGGCAACCAGGCTTCGAACTCCATCCGGTTGAAAGGACTGCGCGCCAGGGCCCGCATCAGCGGAGTCGCCAGCACGCTAAAGCGCGCGGGCGTAACAGTATTCGGCGTGAACAGCTGCAGCAATCGCTCGGCCGCCCAGATCAACCCCCCGGGATTGCCGCGCAAATCAAGGATCAGGCCGGTTTCCGGCAAAAGATCCAGCAGCCGTATCACCTCGGCGATGAAGGCGTCATCATCATCGACATCGAAGCTCCAGATACGCAAATAACCCAATTCGCCCTGCGCCTTATCTTTGATGACCTTGGCCGCAAGTGTGTCTTGAAACCAGGTCTTGATCCACCCTTTGTCACGTGCAACAGCGACACCGCTGCGCTCGGCCTGCCATACGCTTCCTGAAAACATCATTTTCTTCGCGCGCCGCACGACCTCTGCCGCCGGGTTCGCGGCAATATAACGTGATGCACGCGAGCCCGGCCGCTGGCTGGTTTCCGCGCGGGCAGGATGAACGACACGCCAGGGAATGCGAACCTCCCGGCGCGTCTCGCCGGGCAGAATCCGGTAGCCGATGTCTACCAGCATCTCATCCGGGGGCGGTCCTCCCTCAAGCGCCCTGAAAGTAAGGGACTCCAGCGCCCTGGCACGGCGCGCGTCCGGACGTCCGCCGGTTTCCCGGTCCGAGTACAAATCCACCGCCCTGGCAAAGGGAATGCTATTCCAGCTTTCCAGCACGACGCCTGCCGTAAATTTGGGATCGCGTATCAACTGGGGCGCCGACACTTTCGAAACCACGAAGACCGGATCATCGTGCGAACCATATTGCTCAACGAGAAACGGGAGTGTCGCCACCGCCCCTTGGCCGGCCCTGGGTCCACTATAACGGGTATGCGCATCGCGCAAGCCCAGAACAATCGAAGTAAGCGCCAGGTGGAATTCCCCCTCCGATAACTCGGCAACGCGGCTGCGCAGCAGATGTAATGCCTGCACTGGATCAAGCGCGTAGGCGGCGCGTTTCTGGGGAAGATGACAATAGGCGCCGCTGATTACGGTAATCAGCGCGTCAATGATCCGGAGCCGCTCTCCGCCATCCAGCACGTACGCGAGTTCAATCCGGGCGCCGGCCTCGCCCCCCGTCTCTCCTCGCCTGGCACGCGCCGCCGGGGGGGGGGTGCCAAAGAGAAATTCACTGAGAAGCTGGCCGGTCTGGGCTCTAAGCAGGGTGGCGTCAGCATCCCTGCCACCAGTCATATGGATCATGAGTTTTTCAAGAACTAATTATAAAAATCGGCCAGCCCATCCAGCAGCCCGCCATGGAATCCGCGTCCGGAGATCGAAGCAAAAAATTCGCTATCATGCTCAAGCGGCTGGATCGGCGGAACAATAATCGCCGCCAGATTTTTTGGCAGGCCTCCCACCGGCACTTTTCCCGTGGGCATATCCAGCGCCAGACGCAGGCGTGGTGCGCCACCCGAGCGAATGGATGCGAACGCGAGCCGGCGGGCACGTTCGATCGCGGTCTTGGGGTCGGCCCGGACTTCTTCAAGCCGCTTGAGGACATCATCGAAAGACCAGGGTTGGGCATCCCCGTCAAATCGGGTGAGAGCAAGGCGGCGAGGCTGGCCTCGCAGTTGCCCATCGAGATTGATCTCGCTGGTTTGGGTCGCGCCGCCCTGCCTCATGAGCGCCTCGGTACCATACAAAGGCCGCCCATTCACCACTACCAGCCGTACGTCGGTTTCGGTGGCGCGAAGTATCGTTTTGAAAGGGTCAGCCTTGGGCTTGGCCGCGATCACAGCCACGTCGCCCAGCGCGCCGGGCTGCAGGCGGCCCGCCTGCCGCTGCCACGCCTGGGCCAGCACGTCTCCCGGATTGGCGGTGATCATTTTAACAAGATCGAAGTCTGTCAACCCCCATCCATTGGCTTCGCTTACCAGCGAAGCCACCTTTACTTCACCAAGCACGTTTCGCGTGCCGGAGGGACCCCAGTCCGAACCCACGCAAAGGTTGATGCCCCGCATCAATGCCGCCGGGACATCTGTTGTAGTGCCGTACAGCCACAGATTTGAGAATGGCGACCACACAATCGCACCTGGTTCACGCCAGGTATCGTAGGCTGCCGGGTCGACCGAATTGGTATGGATGGCCACAAGGTGGCGCTGCAAGCAGCCCGCGGTGCGGGTTGCCAAGTATTCCCGCTGCACGATCGACCCCGGCCGGCCCTCGGCACAATGATAAATAAATGTCGCTCCCTGCCGCATGCGGGTGGCCCGCTCGCCAAGCTGGTCTGATTTGAGCGTGAGTGTTGACGCCAGCACCTGATGACGGCCAATTTCCCCACCCAGCGTTTCATCCTCGATATTGCGCACCAGCCATCCATCCAGCGGGCGATTACTGGGCGGTGAACCCTGGATGCTGGTTGTTCCGCCAATCAATGCACGAACCTCGGCGTAGGCAAGCAGTTCCACCGGCGTCGACTCGATAAAGGCATAAGCGGGCCAGGTCACGCTCTCGGGATAGGTAGGCCGCGTGGGCCATATATCATGATGCGCGAAGGGTACGGTACGATCGGGCTCGACCCAGAGGGGAAGCGTAGCATATGCGAGATGGCTGTGCAGGTCGATAAAGCCGGGAATGACAAGATCATTATCGACATCTGCCACCGGCGCGGTTTCGAACCCCGTCGGCCCCTGGGCTGAACCCTTCGTAACGGCGGCGATGCGCCCATCATCCCCGATCCATACCTTGCCCTGGAAGGTCGCATTCTCGCTCGGCGCAACTTTCAAAGCGCGGCTGATCGGGACAATGCGGCCGGCGACGACGAGACTCATCGGGTCATTGACGCAACCCTAAGCGGGAAGCACGCCCTTGGGTACACGGACGATAATGGTTCTGCGCTTCTCCAGCGGAGTCTCGCCCGTTCGATCCGCCCAGCCTTCCTCGGTGCGCATCCAGGCCGGTGTGCCCGGCGGCAGATCATCCGGCAGGATATCCGGCAAATCGCCGGGAGCAAAGGCAGCTCCATACAACGCAAGCGGTTCTGTTACATCGGGGTGATTAATAACCGGCCTCAGAGCCGCCAGCCCATCGTTCCAGTTCTCAAGCATTTTCGTCACCGCCACCTGCCGCTCCGCGTTCGTGCGGGCCGAACTCTCGGGCCAGGTCGGATGCGTCAGATGCCCGAATGGCAGCGGAGAACGTCCGGCCGCATCGGGAGAAACGAGCCAGCTCTGCCATGCCGTATTGGCGAGCCCGCCCAAGGCCACAACCGCTTCAATCTGGCTGCGATCGAGAATCGCCTTAATCCATCGATTGCGATAGGCAGTAATCGCGGAATCGCCGATATGGCGGGCTCCGCCGCCTTGACCGTACACGCTATAGAGAAAAGTGTTGATAAAAACGTAGCTGCGGATGATTCCGAGTCGCTGCAGGAAGCCTTGCGCGCGCTTGCCCGCCGTGCCGGCGAGAATACGCCGCACGACTACTTCATGCTGCGCGGGGTCCTGCCCGATAATGAGCACGCGTGCGCTGCCATCCAGCCGGCCCCGATGAAAAACAGGACCCCACTCCACACGGAAATCGGCTGGAGGATAAACGTCTTCCGCAGGATATTCCGATACAAGCTTGACGAAGGGCTGCCTGTAATAGCCACGATCAAACGGAATAGGCATGGATTTATTCCCTCCCGGACATAGACCTTTCGCACTCGCCCGGTTACGCTGCCGGCATACTGTTCGCCCGGCTTATTTTCTGAAGCCGAATATTATGGCCTGATGGTTAAACCTGAATCCAGCGGTTGACCGCCCGCTTGTTTGTTTAATACAACGCTACGTATGGATTTCTTGTTGCTTGATCCTCGCTGCACCGGATTTCTCGATTCCCCTCTCTGTTTCCGGATTCTGAATATCCAGGCAAAATCACGGATGGCATTTTCCGAAGGACGGAAATTGCAACCTCCCCCTTGCAACCTCCGTCCGGTTGAAAATTTACGCTCAACATACTGCTGTGTCAACGATGCCTTTCTTCTGCACAAGGCCTCTTCCTGCTCCGCCAACACGATACGGCTATTTGGCAAGTTCGATCAACTGATCGAGCAACGCCCTCTTCTGCTCGCCCAATTCAGCGTAACGCGAATACAGGCGATTGAGGTCGCGGGTGTATTGCTCGATACGTTCCTGGCGCTCCCTCTGTATCCGCACGTTATCGTCATAGCTTTGAGGAGGGTTATCCTTGAGGCCGCCCATGGCGTAAGGCGCCTGCATCATCGAGTTAGGCGTTTGTATCGCCTGGGGGTAATTCTCCTGTATCTCATTGCGGCGCAATTCCTGCGTCATCTGGAATTGCTGGTACACGGCCTGCTGCTCCTGTTGCACGTGATTTAATGCCGTTTCCAGCTGGGTGACGCGTGGGTTGGGTAGCGGAGGGGCGGTTTTTGGATAGGGATTCGAAACAGTTTGCGCCAGCGCGGAACCGCCCAGACCTGAGCCGAGTAAAAACAGGGCAAGAATGATCGGCTTCATGACTCCTCCTGGAAATGGGCAGGGGATTCCGTTACGATAGCCACGGTGATAACCTGCCTGGCAATACCTACTCGCATGTTATTGATCTACCCACTAACACAGTATATCCGAGACCATCATGCCTGGCGATGATCCCTATACAGACGTGGCACCACTGTGGGTACAATCGCCCCTTAAAGCGCGGAAAGGGCGAGGTGCGGTGTCGAATCTGCAAGGCCGCTATGAAGTGCTGGCACGGGAAGCTATTGACGACGGCTGGTCTCGTGATAATACTGAAACAGGTACCGAACATCATACCGGCAGCGATAACCTGTCAATACTGAAGACGCAAGTCATCGAGGAGCAGGCCAAATCCATCTTGACCCGCAATCTGTCTCCCGATGTGCCGTTCAGCGTGTCGCTCAATCCGTATCGCGGCTGCGAGCACGGTTGCATTTATTGCTTCGCGCGGCCCACGCACAGCTATCTCGGCTTATCGCCGGGATTGGATTTCGAGAGCAAAATTTTTGCCAAGATCAACGCACCCGAATTGCTGCGGTGCGAGCTGGCGAAAACCTCGTACGTGCCGGAACCGATCGCGCTTGGCGTCAACACAGACGCCTATCAGCCCTGTGAACGAGATCTGCGGCTGACACGCCGCATACTGGAAGTGCTGCACGAGTGCGAACATCCGGTGGTACTGATTACCAAGTCTTCATTGATCGAGCGCGATATCGATCTGCTGGCGGAAATGGCTTCCAGGCGGCAAGCGGCGGTCGCGATAACGCTCACCACGCTCGACCATGCCATGGCACGCACCCTGAAACCGCGCGCGTCGGCCCCGGCACGCCGCTTGCGCACCATCCGCACCCTGACCGATGCAGGGATTCCGGTCGGTGTCAGCATAGCGCTGGTGATTCCTTTTGTCACGGAGCCCGATCTGGAACGGGTCATGGCGGCAGCAGCGGAAGCCGGCGCTATCAATGCCAGCTATGTCGTGCTGCGCCTGCCATGGGAGGTAAGTCCGCTATTCCGGCAATGGCTGCAGGCACACTTTCCCGACCGCGCGCAACGCGTCATGAACCGGGTGTGGGATATGCGCGGTGGCAAGGATTATGATGCCACCTTCGGCAAGCGGATGCACGGTGAAGGCATATGGGCAGACATGATCCGTCAGCGCTTCGAAAAAGCGGTCGCGCGTCTCGGCATCGGCGTGCGCTCAGGACGCTTCAGGACACTGGATACTTCGCGTTTCCGTCCGCCTTCGGCGACTACAATAGCAGTGCTAGCGGGCATGCCAACTCCTGCGCTCGTGAAGGCAAGAAATAATAAAGCGAAAAACTTAGATAGACAGTTCGAGCTGTTTTAGCGGCTCAGGCTTCCATCGGACAGTCCGCACACGTAAGCCACCGCATCCAATCTTATGGCATAATTAGATTAATGCTTCATGCGATGCACATAGAGATATCGCTTCCTGCCAATGACTGTTAGGGATTTGACGTCCTGCCATGAAAATACCCGTATTCGTTTCTTCCCCAACCAGCCTGTCGCCATCGCAAGAGGCTGCCCGAACGGTCATCATCCGGCAGTTGGAGGATAATGATCTAGAGCCTCGCGCGCTGGGACGCTCCGACTATCCGACTGAGCTTCCTTTGCGCGAAGTGCTTCTGATCGCGCGCCACTGTTCGGGTGGTATTATTCTTGGATTCGAGCAGTTTCGCGCTGAAACCGGGATAAGCAAACCCGGAGTGATAAGCAAACCCGGAGAACCAGGCGAAAAACGGATCAGCATGCCGACACCATTTCCGACGGCATGGAACCATTTGGAGTCTGGCATTCTGTTCGGTCTGCGCCTCCCCATCCTCGTTTTTCGCGAGGATGGAATTACCGGGGGCGTATTCGATAACGGTGTTTCAGATGTCTTTATTCATCCAATACCGTCGCCCGAAATCAAGGGTTCTGCAAAAGACGCATTGAGGCAAGTCTTCCAGAGATGGGCAGGCAAGGTTCGCGATCACTATTATGATGACAGACATGCCTGATAGTCGGGTCGAATCAATGCCTTATCCACTCCTGCCCTCGCTGGCAGGTGTGAATTTCGATCTGGTTCCGTTACTGCTCTGCCAACGGGAGCCGTCGACCCTGGAGACCACAAACCACTTCTCGCTAGAAAGATTTCCAGATATGGGAGAATAAAATGACAACTGAAACACCTGACAATGATCAGGAAAATGAAAGAACGAGAGCGGATGCCAATGAACGCGCGAAAATTGGAAAGAATATTGTCTACTTCGCGCTAAGCGTTATAGGTATTCTTGGTTTTGTTTCAATTCTGGCCGCATCCTTTGGAACTGCTGGAGAAAAAAGTTTTACGCAGGTAAAGGACATATTGGGGATACTTTTGCCCGTTCTTGGTACCTGGGTGGGGACGGTGCTCGCATTTTATTTTTCAAAAGAGAATTTCATCGCTGCCGCGCAACAAACCTCCAATCTGGTGCGCCAGTTAACACCGGACCAGAAATTACAGGCTATCCCGGTCGAAGAAGCGATGATATCGATAACTGCCCCAACCACCGTCAAACTAACCCTGAACAAGAAAGAAGAGGAAATCAAACTTAAAGCAGACATACTCGATGCGTTGCTCCCCGAGGGAGGCAAGAACCGTTTACCCTGCGTCGATCCGGAAGGAAAAATCAAGTATGTCATTCATCGCAGCATAATCGAAGGGTACATTTCCAAGCAGGCTTTTTCAGGAAGCGTCAATCTGGCTGATCTCACGCTCAAGGATATGCTGGCCGTCAATCAAATCCAGCGCATTGCAACCGCTTTTGGCGCCGTAGGTCAAAACGCCAAACTGAATGCCGTCAAAACGCTTATGGATGGCAATCCAGAATGTTCGGATGTATTCGTGACCGTAGATGGAACGAAAAACGGTAACGCCGTGGGATGGATAACCAACATTATTCTGACGGAAAAGTGCAAGGTTTAATTGACCGAAGCCAGCTGAGCTCTTTACCGGATCAACCTCAAGTCGCCTATCGCCTAGGAAGTGGTTCATGACGTAATCTCCAGTCGCTTCCATAAACACTTGCTTTTGCTTTTACGTTCAATCATTTCCAGTTGCTGCGCGTGAGCTTCCAGTTCCTCAGCACTCGGAATGAGTACTATCAATATGCAAGTCCTGTAGGTTGACGACGATATCGGGGTCGCTTATGGGAGAGGCGCAGAGCAAAGCAATCATCGATCCAAGTTCGTAACTTTAATTTTTACTGCACGGTTTTTCCACTCTGACCACGCCCTCCCCATAGGGCATGATCCGTCAATACATCCGCTAGTTTTGACAGTCATTCGGATTGGGGATGGACTTCAGAGAAATTCTTCATGCTACTTATTCATCCCACGGCACCGATGTTCTTACGCTTTATCTGAAAGGCGGCATATTTTTCCAAAATATTCTCGTTCTTCGGATCAGCTTCTATTGCACGCTTGTACATCACCTCGGCGGCATCTAGATTCTCGCGATTGTTAGCCAGAAAATCGGCGTACCTTCCTAGAATAAACGCATCCGCCGAATCAACTTCGATCGCACGCTTGTACATTTCCTCCGCAGCATCCCAGTTTTTACGCTTATCCGCCAAAAAATTGGCATAAGAACTCAAAACATACCTGTAATTTGGGTCGACTTCGATCGCGCGCTTGTACATCTCCTCGGCAGCATCCCAGTTTTTACGCTTATCCGCCAAAAAGTTGGCATAAGAACTCAAAACATATGTGTAATTTGGGTCGACTTCGATCGCGCGCTTGTACATCTCCTCGGCAACATCCCAGTTTTTACGCTTATCCGCCAAAAAGTTGGCATAAGAATTCAAAACATATGTGTAATTTGGGTCGACTTCGATCGCGCGCTTATACATCTCCTCGGCAGCATCCCAGTTTTTACGCTTGTCCGCCAGAAAGTTGGCATAAGAACTCAAAACATATGTGTAATTTGGGTCGACTTCGATCGCGCGCTTATACATCTCCTCGGCAGCATCCCAGTTTTTACGCTTGTCCGCCAGAAAGTTGGCATAAGAACTCAAAACATATGTGTAATTTGGGTCGACTTCGATCGCACGCTTGTACATCTCCTCGGCGGCATCCCAGTTTTTACGCTTATCCACTAGAAAGTTGGCATAAGAACTCAAAACATACCTGTAATTTGGGTCGACTTCGATCGCGCGTTTGTATATCTCCTCGGCGGCATCCCAGTTTTTACGCTTATCCGCCAGAAAGTTGGCATAAAAACCCAAAACATACGTGTAATTTGGGTCGACTTCGATCGCGCGCTTGTATAATTCTTCCGCGACATCTAAGTTTGCGCGTTTGGCTTCTAAGAAGTTAGCGTAGTTGCATAAAATACGAGCGTCCTTCGGATTGACTTCAAGTGAACGCTTGTATGTTTCCTCGGCAGCCTCGAAGTCACGGTCTTCAATCTCTAGAAAGAGCGCGTAGCTATCCAATAATTCGGCGCTTGAAGGTAACGTTGCAATCCCTTCGAGATAGATATTCTTGCGCTTTTCTGGATTAGCTTCGGCAAGAGCCCGCATTTGCCATGACCACCAGTTATTCGAATCCTTGAACGCATCAGCCAAGACTTGCCGCGTCGCCTCTTGATCTACACTCGAAATGCCGATGGCGACAATATTTTTTTGAAGATTCTCTACTTGTTCACGGTAATTTTTAGCTCTTTCTCTACCACGTTCTTCAATACGGGTGAAAATTTCTCCCATCTCGAAATCGGGAATCAATTTCGCTGCCAACTGCAACATGAATGGATCGAACCCCGGTATCGCAACCATTACGCCGTCATGTTTCGCCAATAGTTTCTGTACCGCAGCCGATGGAGGCGAGCCGGCTTGATAGCACCAGATGATTCGGCCCGTAATATCGCCGAGTCTCAAACTATTAAAAAAGCCCATCAGGCTACCATCATTGCCCCCGTAGCCAATCACCAGCGGCATATAATGCTTGAACAGACGAGTGAGAGCATCTATCCAGCCTTTCTCCAGTGCCCCCACCCCTACTGCGTCGTTCTTGGGGTCAAGAAACAGATCACGATGTATTTTGGCGACCAGCGGTCTGCGCAATGCTGCCCGCACATATCCGGTAAGCGACTCATGCCCTACTATCAGCGGCGGTTTGTGGGCGTGAATAGCTAACGCGTCGGCTACCAGATTGTCGAAATTAGTAGTGACAACGACCTTGTGCCGGGTTTGTTGCATGATTTCGGCCAGCAGCGAATAACCGAGGCCGGGTTCTTTGCCGTCCATGGCAGCTTCGAGCGCAGCAAATCCGGATTCTGGGTCGCCACGAAAGCGGCGGTCGAATATCCGGGGGTAGAATTCAGCCGCATGATCCCATGTGAGGCCATCAATTCCCAGTGCATTGGAGGCTATCCATGTATCACGATCTGAATCATCGCGACACTCGCGCAAATGTAGATCATTCAGCCAGTTCTCCGCCATTACTTTTCCAGTAGAAATACCTGAAGTAACAGAGGCCCCGGAACCAAGCACGAACGCCAGGGAACGGTCTGGCATGGATTTGTTGAGGCTTGCTATTTCCTCAAGAACACCCGCTACTGTCCACTCCAATGGAGATTTTGTAGACGCTGGCTCATTCATCTATATGCCTTCATACTGTTTTCCGTAGAGTGGATGAAACGCAGCAAGATAGATTTCCGCCAGAAATTCCGCTTCCAACAGCGCCGGGGTTGTAATTCGGCCAACCCCAATTCATGATCGAGAAATGCAACATTCAACACGGTGTTGTGCATGATAAGCTCCGTTCCTCAAAAAAATCGAGCAGCTTGGGCGTCGAACGATATAACGTAGTCAGGATAATCGTCGCCCGGTTACGAAAAGCTCTCAGGTCTATTCGCTCCCCCGTTCGCCCGTACTGATACGTCCACTTTCGTTTACGTCGAGGACATAGACCTTACCGGCACCATGTTGATGAGTGTTGGCAACCGTCATTACTTCATTGAAAATACACTCCACCAGATTATCAGGGGCAAAAATTTCAATGCGCTTTTTTGGTACGTACGGCGTGAAATCCCGCCCGGTAATGAGTTTGACTCTCCCGAAGCCTTGGCAATCGGATACGCTCATACCCGGGAAATCAGGGATTTCAAGCAGGGTCTGGGTGAGTTTCGATAACATGAAAGGCTCGATATAGGCGCGGATTTCCTTCATGGCGGTACCTCAAGGATGCGGTTGTTGAAAATTGCGGTAGAGTGCTGGGAGCATGGTCAAGGTTAACAACGTCGCGGTTATCAGTCCACCAATAATAACCACGGCAAAAGGTTTGACGGTTTCTGATCCGACGCTGGTGGACAGCGCTGCGGGCAACAATCCCAGCATCGCCATCAGCGCCGTCATTATCACGGGACGCAAACGGCTGACAGAACCTTGCAATATGGCTTCATTTAGCGAAATGCCCTCGCGCCTGAGTAAGGTGATCTGTGATAGCAGGATCACGCCGTTTTGCACGGCAATGCCGAACAGCGCGATGAACCCAACCGCTGCCGATACGCTTAAATGGATGCCGGTCAATAGCAATGCGATCAATCCACCGATCATCGAGAAAGGAACGTTCATTACAATCAGGGAGGCATTCTTGATCGAGCGGAATGTCCAGAATAACAATACAAAAATCAAGATAAAACTGACGGGAATAATAAAGGAAAGCCGCTTCATCGCACGCTGCTGGTTCTCGAACTGGCCGCTCCAGACTATGCTGTAACCCGGCTGCAGATGAACCTGTTGACCGATTCTTTTCTGTGCCTCGGCCACGAAACTACCCAGATCGCGCCCTATCAGGTTGCATTTGACGGCTATACGGCGCATGTTGTCCTCGCGGCTGATACGCGAGGCACCTTGGCTCATCTTGATTTCCGCCAGTTCGGCCAATGGAATACGGCTGCCATTCGTGGATAAAACGGTGATATCTTCAATTGCCCCCACTGAATCGCGTGCCGAACTGATGAGGCGCACGGTAATGTCGAAACGGCGTTCTCCCTCCAGCATTTGGGTAGCGGTTTTACCGCCAACCGCCATGGAGATCACGTCCTCCACATCAGATACATTGATACCATAGCGCGCAATTTTATCCCGATCGATGGAAATGACGAGCTGAGCCAGCCCGGATTGCTGCTCGGCAGCCACATCAGTAGCGCCTTCTATGGAGCGCAGGATGCCGGTGATCTGATTGGCCTTCTCCTGAAGAATCCTTAGATCTTCGCCGAAAACCTTGATGGCAATTTCGCCCTTCACGCCGGAAATAGCTTCTTCCACGTTGTCCTGGATCACTTGAGAAAAATTGAACTGCAGCCCGGGAAATACCGCCAGGCGTTTCTGCATCGCTTCGACAAGCTCATCCTTGTTGCGATACCGCCAGGTATCCTTTGGCTTGAGATCGATAAGAACCTCCAGATTATTGAAACCTTTGGGATCGGTACCATCCTCCGGGCGTCCCAATTGCGTAAGTATCGACTTTGCCTCACGGAATTCGAGCAGACGCGCGCGTACATCCCTTTCCAGATCCTTGGCCTTATTGAGCGAGACCGGCGTTGGCAATGTTATGGTCAGCCAGACATTGCCCTCATCCAGTTTGGGCATGAATTCCGTACCAATCAGCGGAAAAGAAGCCAGCGACAAGGCCAGCATTAAACCCGCGCCTACGAACAATTTGCGCGGATGGCGCAATACGGCCTCCAGCAACGCCAGGTAACGCCGCTCCATGCCATGGATAAGCGGATTGTGCGATTCGGTGAGTCGAGGTCCTACCAGGTAACTCAAGAGCACCGGAACCAAGGTCAAGCTGATAAACAGCGAACCCAGCAAGGCAAAAGTAAGCGTGAATGCCATGGGAGAAAAGATTTTTTCTTCAACGCGCTGGAAGGTAAAAATGGGTAAGAAGGCGATAATAAGAATGGCTTTGGAAAAAAGTATCGGCCGAGCCATTTCCGCCGTTGTCATGAGCATGGATTGGCGCATATGCGCCACACTTGCCTGCTGGCGCATCTCCAGAGTCACTTTGACCATGATGGCCTCCACCAGCACCACGGCGCTATCCACAATGATGCCAAAATCGATTGCGCCCAGGGAAATCAGGTTGGCGGAAACCTGCATGGCATCAATCAGGATAAAGGCAAATAACAAGGATAGCGGGATAACAACGATAACCACCGCTGAAGCCCAGACTCGACGGAGAAAAATAATCAGAACTACCAGAATAAGTGCCGCGCCCTCCAGCATATTTCGCTCGACCGTATGGACGGTATGCTGTATCAGTTCCGTGCGGTCATAGATGGGGACGATCTTGACGCCTTGAGGCAAGCCATAATTATTAAGATGCTCGATTTTTCCCTTTACCCCATTTATCACTTCAATGGCATTTCTGCCCTTGATAAGCAAAACGATGCCCTGTACCACATCATCGTCCTCGTTGTAACCGACAATGCCAATACGCGGCTGGGAACCCACGACCACATCGGCAACATTCTTGACAAAAACCGGAACACCTTCCCGGCTGGCAACGATGATATTTCCAATTTCATCCCCGGATTTCAACAAACCTGTGCCACGTACCACCAATGCCTCATGGCCATGATCGAGATAACCGCCGCCGATATTGGCATTATTGATGGCGATAGCCTGGTAGACTTCAGGAAGCGTCAGCTTGTAATTCCTAAGCTTGCCTGGATCGATCTGCACCTGGTATTGCTTGATGCCCCCCCCGAAAGCTACTACATCGGCCACCCCCTGGACGGAGCGGAGCGTGCGCTCGATCATCCAATCCTGCAACGCCCGCTGTTCCACCAGGGGAATGCCGGGGGCTTCGATACGATAGCGAAAAATCTCGCCGATACCAGTCGTCAAGGGGCCCAGTATGGGCTTTACTTCCGTTGGCAGGCTAACGGTTTTTAGCCGCTCCAGCACCAGCTGCCGTGAAAAATAATCCTCGGCATCGTCATCAAACGTCAGTGTTACCACGGACAAGCCGAAAATGGATACCGAACGCATATTAATCATATGCGGCAGACCATTCATTTCCTTTTCGATGGGCAGACTGATCAGTTTCTCCACTTCTTCCGGAGCTTGGCCGGGATATTGGGTCACCACTTGTACGAAAACATTCTGCACATCGGGAAAGGCCTGTATCGGCAAACGCTCGAACGACAGAGCACCAAGGCCAGCCAGAAACACTGCCGTGCTGATAATCAACAGGCGTTGTTGCAGGCAGAAGGCGATGATCCGATGGATCACGGCGCACTTTCCCCACTTTGCTGCTCGGTATCCTGTTCGGTACGCAACAACAAGGCTCCACCCACTACGAGCCTCTCCCCGGGCTTCAATCCATCAAGAATCACCGCCCGGTCTTTCAGGCGCAGACCCACCGTGACCGGGCGCTTCTGGTAATGATAATCACCAGTATTTACATATGCCCAGTTGGATTCATTCTCGGTAAATATTGCGTTCAAGGGGACAACCACGGCCAGATCATCGGCATCACTTTGTACCATGATGCTTGCGAACATGGCAGGCAGCAGCCTTTTCTCTGCATTGGGCAAAATGCACCGTACTTTCACTGTGCGGGTCGTTTCATTCACCACTTGGCTTATATAGCCGACAGTTGCGGTAAAGTCTTCCCCCGGGTAAGCAGGAACTTGCACTAACACCATGGCGCCGGCATGAATCAGTGCGATATCTTTCTCAAAAATATCCATCTGCACCCACAACTGCTCCAGATCGGAAATAACAAACAACGGTGCAGTCAGATCAGAACGGACCTCCATCCCTGGGTTGATATTGCGTTCGGTGATCGTTCCCGAAAGGGGCGCATGCAAAACAAAGCGGTTATCGGTACGCTGGCCGCGAACACCCAGGTTGGCCAGTTTCAGGCGCGCCCGTTCCGCTTCGCTACGGGCCCGGATCAGGTTATCCTCCGCCTGCTCCCGCTCCTTGCGCGGCGCAATGCCATTATCATAAAGATCCCGTATCCTCTGGAAGGCCCGGTTAGCGAGATTCAAATCGGACGTAGCTTCCGCATAGGCCGATTGCGCCTGCCCCAGTTCCGGACTATCCAGTTCAGCCAACGTATCACCTATCCGAACATATGCACCCAAGGCTGCAATGCCACCGGTCACCCGGCCTGCAATTGGTGAGGAAACACGAGCGGTACGGGTTTCATCATAAGTTATTTTTCCCGTAACGGCATCCATCAGCGGACGTTGAACCAGCTCGATGGTTGTTTCTTTTATGAAGTCGCGCTTGGGTGAATCCGGGCTGAGAATGATCTCGTCCCTGGGGTGATTGGCGGCTGGCAATGGTTGCTCATGACTTTGCCGCTGACAGGCGACCAGCGACAAACTCAACAGTCCGATGGCGAGATGCGTGGCAGCGCAAAATCTCGTGCCCATAAGCTTTACCTGGGCTGGATTCATTCGCTTATTTGGACCAGGAGTCCACAGCAAGAAACCACCAGGCAACTTAACCATCGCTGCCCGCCAGACCCCGGGAGGAACCTTTGGTTTCCTCTCCATATGCCATTAACAGATCTGCCCAGGCTTTGCTGCGATTTGCCAGGGCGGTGTAATAATCCAGCATTATTGCCCTATAGCTGCGCTGTGCGTCGATCAAATCCAGCACGCCTACCGCTCCTTTTTGATAAGCGATTTCCTGCGCTTTACGTAAGGTCTCAATGCGCTTGACCACCGATGTCTCGAAGCGCCTTGCTATCGCGTCGGCGCTCTGCCACGATGCCGAGGCTTTCATCACCTCCGCCCGGATGTCCTGCTCAGCCTGCGCCAGCGCCAGTTCAGAGTTGGTTACACCCACACGAGCTTTGGAAATTTCACCTTTTTGTTGATAAAACACGGGAATGGGTAGACGGATACCGACGCCGCCCGTGCGCGGGAACTGGTTTCCCTGATCCTGATCATAAAAAGCGGTTATGGTCACATCGGGGATGATCTGCCGCTGCGCCAGAGTCAGCATCTTCTTGGCTTGTGCGATGCGCACCCTTGCCGCGCGCATATCCGGCCGGCGTTCCAGCGCGCGATCAACCAGCTGGTCTTGCCTGGCCAGCGCAATCTCGGGAGCCGCTTCGGGCCAGGTTTCCACTGCGGTGATCTCTATGCTGTTTTCAGGCCAGCCCAGCAGCAGCAGCAGATCGGCTCGCGCCTGATTTAATGCCGCCCGGGCCTGATCCTGATCACCCTGAACCTTGAGGCTTTCCACTTCGATGCGAATAAAATCGACTGTTGCGACATCCCCTACCCTGAGCCTGACTTCATTGACCCGCAGGATTTCCCTGTAACGCTCGAAGTTATCGCTCGCCACTTTAAGTGTCTTTTGCGCCAGCAAAAGACTGTAGTAACTGCGCCGCACGGCGTTGGTGAGCACGCGTGCGACATCCTGCACGTCAAAATTGACTGCTTCGGTGGCGAGTTCGCTGCTTTCTATCCTTAAACGGCGTTTCCCGGCAGTCACGATGAGCTGTTCAATCTGCGGGATTATCGCCGGCACCGCCAAGTTACGACTCTCCGGGGCAAATGCCTTCGGGGCCAATTCTGAAGTGGTGAGACTGAATACCGGGTTAGGAATCGCGGCGGCAATAATCTGCTCCGCCTCGGCACTATCGATATTGAGACGTGCCGCAATCAAACCGAGATTGCGCTGATAAAATAGCGCGATGGCTTGCTGTTCGGTAATAACGAGTTGATCCGTGGGTACAGCTTCTGCCCGCAGCGTTACCGCCCATGAAACCAGCAGTATGCATGCCAGAATTCGCAGGCTTGACAACACTTTAGCAAACTCGACACATCAGCAGTGTCCGTGAATTGCCATGACCGATACCCACTTGAGTGAGGCTGTGGACTGCCGGCATCCGGATGACAGGCAGAGTGCGAATGTCTGGGTTGCAGAGAGAGGGCAGCCGACGGTCAGTCAGAGGTGGAAATTTTATTGTCATACAAGGTATTTTTCCTTGCCTGATGAGCGAATTCGCCGATGTTGCCCACGACGATGCAAAGTGGGGACAAATTTTATTATGGTACTGCCGCCAGCTTTCAATCTCGCAATCGGTCACCCAACCCCTCGCTCCGAACCTGCCATCTTTCTGGGAGCCTCCACCGCTATTGCGTGACTAGCTGATCCCTATTGGCGTCGGATTCCAACCGTTTCCATAAACACTTACCCTTGCTTTCGTGCTCAATCAATTCAAGCTGTTGTGCGTGAGCTTCCAATTCCTCCCCGCTGGCGGTCAGCACCGTCAGTTGCAAATCCCGCAGATTGGCGGCGATCTCGAGCGCGGATGGTGCCTCCAGTTCCATGAGCAGACTATCCTGCCCCCGCGTCATGGCGAGATAGACTTCCGCCAATAATTCCGCATCCAGCAAAGCGCCATGCAGTGTACGCCGGGAGTTATCCACCGCGTAGCGCTCGCATAACACATCCAGATTGTTTCGCTTTCCGGGGTGCAGCTCTTTGGCCATTTTCAAGGTATCGGTCACTGAATGGCAATATTCGCTCAATGGCTGCAACTCGGCCAAGCCGAATTCGTGATCGAGGAACGCAACATCAAATGAAGCGTTGTGCATGATGAGTTCAGCCCCCTCCAGAAATTCGAGTAACTCGGGGATGACATCACGAAACTTCGGCTTGTCCTGAAGAAACTCCACGGTCAGGCCGTGAACCTGCAATGCTCCCTCATCGATCTCCCGGTCAGGATTCAGGTACCGGTGAAATCTGCGGCCGGTCAATCGCCGGCTTAGCATTTCCACCGCTGCGATTTCGATGATGCGGTGGCCGAGCCGGGGTTCCAGACCAGTGGTTTCGGTATCGATAAAAATCTGGCGCACAGCTTTATATTCCTATTCAAAATTCATGTTAATACGTACTTCTTCCGATAAAATCCGTCTGCCTCATTTTTATATAATTCCTGCCAATTCTCCGAGTCATTCCCTCGCCGATGCCGGCCTTTCCAGCACCGACTGCACCCCGCGATTGGCAAGTATGTCCGCCTGTTCGTTGCCTTTGTGTCCGGAGTGACCGCGCACCCATAGCCACTCGATTCGATGACGCTGCGTCAGCTCATCAAGCTCCTTCCATAGATCATCATTTTTTACCGGTTTTTTGTCAGCGGTGCGCCAATCGCGCTTTTTCCAGGAGTGAATCCATTCGCTGATGCCCTTTTGCACATACTGGGAATCGGTGTGGAGCCGCACTTCGCATGGCTGCGTCAGGGCTTCCAGCGCACGAATAACCGCAAGCAGCTCCATGCGGTTATTCGTCGTCAGCTTTTCGCCGCCGTACAGCTCCCGCTTGTGCCCGTTGTATTGCAGCAGCGCCCCCCACCCGCCAATACCCGGATTGCCCTTGCAAGCGCCGTCGGTAAAGATTTCCACCACCCCTCCACGCTCCGCTTTCACTCTCCGCCTTGCGCGGGCGTCTTCACTATGGTCCCGTTGCGCGCGGCCAGGCGCGGCTCTTGTCCGGAAGCGTTGCCGCCGAGTTTTTGCGCAACCGGAGCCATACCTCTCCTTGCGGCACGCACCTCTTTCCACTCGGGCTTGATCACGCGCATACCATGCACACGCTTGACCGCCGTCAGAAAGTAGATACCGCCGGAAAACGGCCACCAGCGGTCACCCGCGGTCTCCATGAAACTGAATCGCTTCAGCCACTTTTCCTGACTGAATGGGGGCACATAGCAACATAAGCGGTCGTTGGTGATTTCGAGATCCAGTAACGTCAGCCAATCCTTGAGTCTTGGCAGTGCGATGAACTTGCCATGCCAGGGAAAATGCTTCTCAACCAGCGAGTCTTTTAGCTTCGGCATCAAATTCCCATGCCAGGGAAAATGCTCCCTCATCGATCCGAAAAAGCCACGCATCCCCCAAAGACTGCGAGGATTGAAACCACAGACAATTACGTGACCCTCGGGCATAAGCACCCGTTGCACCTCGCGCAGAATCTGATGGGGATTGGCACTGAATTCGAGCACATGAGGCAGGAGTACCAGATCTATGCTGTTCGTTTCGACCGGCAAAAACTCGGGAGCTGCCCGCAGTGCAGCCCCTTCCTCAATGGCCGCACAGAACCGCAACGGCATGCGGTTGGCACGTAGAAAATCGTATTGCGGAAATCCTATCTGCATGGCGTTGTAGCCAAACACGTCGACCACGGCCTGGTCGAAGTGGCTCTGCTCCCGCTCCAGCAGATATTGGCCCAGACAAGTGTCAAACCATTTCAGCCTATTTTTTATCGGCATATATATATTGAAGAATGGCGGAAGGGAATTCGATTATGGACTAATATGAATACCTATTACTCTGTTATGTGTCAATTCATCGATCCGCACTGCCATCCATCCGATCGGACGAAAATTCAAACTGACATCAGCACCATGACTATGCCGCATATCGTTGCGATTCATGCATTCATCGATAATTATATCTGGGTTATCCGCGACCACTGCCACGCCGCCGTGGTCGATCCGGGCGACGCCGCCCCCGTGCTGGATTACCTTAACCAGGAAAAACTGAAACTCGTCGCCATCCTCAATACCCATCATCACAATGACCATGTGGGAGGCAATGCCGCGCTGTTGCGGGAATTTACGGTACCGGTATATGGCCCCGCGAATGAATCGATTCCCACCGTCACGCACCCTCTCAGGGAATGCAACAACAAAGAAAGCGGAGAAGGCGATGCCTATATTCCGGAATTCTCTCTTACCCTCAGAGTGCTGGATATTCCCGGCCATACAACCGGACATATCGCGTATTATGGCGCAAACCTGTTGTTTTGTGGGGATACTCTATTTGCCTGCGGCTGTGGGCGGTTATTTGAGGGAACCGCTGCGCAAATGGTGAACTCACTGCAAAAACTGGCTGATTTGCCCAAAGAAACCGGGGTCTATTGCGGTCATGAATATACCCTCAACAATATCCGTTTTGCCAGAACAGTCGAGCCCGGCAATCAGGCACTGATCGAACGCGAAATGGTGGTTGAAGCATTGCGCAAGCAGAATATCCCGACGTTACCCTCCAGCATCGCGATTGAAAGGGCCACCAATCCGTTCCTGCGTTGCGATCAGCCCGAAATCATCCGTAATGCCAGTATCTATGCTGGCAAACCGCTGTCCGATCCCGTCAGCGTATTTGCCATGCTGCGCGACTGGAAAAATCATTTTTAGCTCCCGATAAAAAGGAAAGAAGCGGAATAAGCAGGCAATTCGCAAGGCAAATACTCGCGAATTTGAATTTATGAAGACGCCCATGAATGATAAGGCGCTTTCGTTGTCGTATGGATGCACCTTGCTTCACCAGCACACCATCGACTGCGCAATATCGCAATACGCTTATATCAACTCAACTGCCTGCTGCGGCACAGTGAAACGGCAAATTGGCGTTCACGTACGGATTGTTCGCCACAGCGGCACATAACGGGAGTTTAAATACATGAATCCTTTAGAGCAGATACTACAGTGCGGCCAATCCATCTGGCTGGATTCGATCAGCCGCAATCTCATCAATAGTGGAGAATTGCAACGCCTGGTAACTGAAGACAAGCTGCGCGGCGTAACCAGCAATCCCACCATCTTCGAGCAAGCCATCAATCACGGCAGCAGCTACGACGACGCGCTGCGCGCATTGCTGAAAACCGATGAACAACAAACCGACAAGGCACTGTTTGAGGCACTGGCCGTTGCCGATATACGCAGGGCCACCGATGTGCTGCGGCCGGTCTATGATGCAACCCAGGGCGGCGATGGTTACGTCAGCCTCGAAGTCTCGCCACACCTCGCCTATGATACGGATGGAACCATTGCCGAAGCGAAACGGTTATGGGACGCGGTGCAGCGCCCCAATCTGATGATAAAAATTCCGGCCACCCCGGCGGGTATCCCCGCGATTTCACAATCCATCGCGGCGGGGGTAAACATCAACGTGACCCTGATGTTTTCACTGCGGCATTATGAAGATGTGGCACGAGCCTATATCCGCGGGCTCAGTGGCAGGGAGGAAGCATCACTGGGTAAAAAAGTAAGCTGGCCGGTTTCGGTTGCGTCGTTTTTTGTCAGCCGGGTGGACGGTATTGTCGATCCCTTATTGGAAAAGAACGAATCACCCGCAGCACTCGCCTTACGCGGCAAGATCGCCATCGCCAACGCCAAACTCGCCTATCAGCGCTTCCATGAAATATTCCATGGCGAGGATTTTGCCGATTTGCGCCGCAAAGGCGCAAAAGCGCAACGTCCGTTATGGGGCAGCACCGGCACCAAAAACCCCGCTTACTCCGATGTGCTCTACATTGAGCAATTGATCGGCCCCGATACCGTCAACACCGTGCCGCCTAAAACGCTCGACGCATTCCGCGATCATGGCCGCGTGCGTGAAACACTCACTGAAAATATTCAGCAGGCGGAAGCGGACATTGCACAGTTACAGGAATTCGGCATTGATCTCGACGCTGTCACGGAAAAACTCCAGGATGACGGCGTGGACGCTTTCGCAGCATCATACGACAAGCTGCTTGCCGCGCTCAAAACCAAGCGCGAGGAAATCCTGACCAATCACGCGGCCTAGCAGCCGATTTTTTAAGCCCCGGCGGGCTGCTGACCTTGGGTAGGATGGGTGGAGTATAACGCAAGCCATTAACACCGCCGGGGTGCGCTACTTTTATTGAACATCTGAATAAGCTCTTCCAAGAGTGAGTCGCTGACTACGTCGGAGATTTATTCAGAAGGACTGAATAATCGGGAGAAAAATAATGGAACTCGGAATGATCGGCCTCGGCCGCATGGGCGGTAATATGGCACAACGGCTGGTGCTCGGCGGCCACCGCGTCGTCGGCTATGCCCGCAACCCCGATACGCTCAGGGAAATCGAAAAAAAAGACATTGTGCCGGCGGCGACGCTCGAAGCACTCGTGAATGAATTGAAGTCGCCTCGCACGATATGGCTGATGGTTCCCGCGGGTGCCCCGGTGGATGAAACAATTACCGCGTTGTGGCCGCTGCTCATACCAGGCGACATCATTATCGAGGGCGGCAATTCAAATTACAAGGATACGCAACGCCGCGCGCAAATGCTGGCAACAAGCAAGATCCATCTTGTCGATGCGGGAACGAGCGGCGGCGTGTGGGGACTGCAGAACGGCTACAGCATCATGGTGGGCGGCGATGAACAGGTAATTGAGGGATTGCGCCCCATCTTTGAAACCCTGGCTCCCGCGCCGGACAAAGGCTGGGGGCGTGTTGGCCCCAGCGGTGCCGGGCACTTTACCAAAATGATTCATAACGGCATCGAATACGGCATGATGCAAGCATATGGGGAAGGGTTTGCGATTCTGCGCCACAAACAGGAATTCAACCTGGATCTGCATCAGATAGCGGAGATCTGGCGCGACGGCAGCGTGGTGCAATCATGGCTGCTCGACTTGACCGCCGCTGCCCTGGCGGAAAATCCAGGTCTGGAAGGCATTGCCCCGTATGTTGCGGATTCCGGCGAAGGACGCTGGACGGTTGCGGAAGCGATTGATCTCGATGTCGCCGCCCCGGTCATCACGTTGGCATTATTACAACGCCTGCAGTCGCGTGATTCCGATTCATTCTCGAACAAATTGCTATCGGCACTACGCAACCAGTTCGGGGGACATGCGATGAAAAAGGAATGAATCCCCTGGCGAGCAGGAGGCAAGGAAGCGCGCCAATAAGCGAAACATATTGCCCCCCGTATGCTACGGCTACTAGGCTACTGGAGCGCTGTAAAACAAAGTATAGGGTATGGGGACGACGTCCCCACACTCCTCCCATTGCCAAATCCGGCCCATCGGACTATCTCACGTTCGTCAAGACGTTCAGGTCACTCGATATGAATTCATGGGTTCAAAACACACTTTAAACATTATTAAGTTGACAAAGTGTTTTTAATTGTATAAGATTCGAACCATGAATGCTGGGAATTGAGGAAGTGCTCGACGTTTTCCCACCAGTTTCCCCACCGAATGCCAACGAAAATCGCTAGTAATATTAGTGAGGTACACGATGAAAACAGGGAATATTTTTTCAGCTTTATCCATGATCGGCTTCCTGGCCTCGGTGAGTTCATCCGTGATCGCTGTCGAGCCTGTTGATACTCCCGAGATTCGCGCGGCTGCTCAAAAAGCCGTTACTCGCAGCGACCATGAAGCCATAGCCAAGTTCTATGAAGACGCAGCGACGCTGATAAAGGCAAAAGCGAAGGAACAACAGGAACTGCTTGAGCAGTACGAAAACAAAAGTTATCTGTATGGCAGACAGGCGCAGGACCTTCAATCGCATGCCTCCGCGCAGGTGCGTGAATATGAGCGAGCTGTCGAGGCAAATATCAAGGAAGCCCGCCTTCATCACCAAATGGCTCTGAAGGCCGACGAGAATCATGCCGCTGCTAACCCGCAAAAGCTGAGTGCCGTAAACCGGTAACAAATTTTATGTAATTTCCTGATGGCAAACGGCACTTGGTTGGGTGCCGTCTTTTTTTCTTGACAATCCAAGACAACCGGTCGTATTATTTACTTATGCTTAAACCCACCAAAAAGGAATTCAACAGAGACAACCTGTTAAATCAGGGAGTCGCCCTGCTCAGGGGGCAGGGCTATCACGGCACCGGACTCCAGGAGATCCTGGATGCGGTTAATGTGCCCAAGGGTTCTTTTTACAATTACTTTGGCAGCAAGGAAGATTTTGGTGCGGAAGTCATTCAACACTATACCGATCCATTTATCGCGCTGTTAACTGATCATCTGGAACGATCCGACGCTGATGCACTCGGTGCAATAAGGCGTTATTTTGATGAGCTCATCGTGGAACTTGAGAGGGATGAGTTTAAAGGCGGTTGCCTCCTGGGTAACCTGATGGGAGAAATAGGCGATACCAGCGAAGTTTGCCGTAAATCGCTTCAATCCGCCGTCAGGCGTTACCAGGATGTATTACAGTCCGGGCTGGCCAAAGCACAGCAGCAGGGGACGGTAAGATCGGACAAATCACCTGAAATGATGGCCGATCTGCTGGTGAATACCTGGCAGGGCGCTTTATTGAGGATGAAAATAGAAAGATCATCCGCGCCGATCAAGCAGTGCTGTCAGGATTTACTGGACGATTTTTTCAAACCCTGATTTTTTTGCCCAATAATAATACGACCGGTCATATGTATTCCTGTCTCTGCATATTTTTTAGCAACCCATCATGGGGTTATTTCCATGCTTCACCACGTTGCAATCGCGCCGGCGGAAGGAATTTCCACTGCCTGGAAAATTGTGTATTTTTATTAGGGAGGTAATGTCCATGCAATCCGACATCGTCCGTTCAACACTATTAATTCTGGCCCTGGCCGTCGCGGGTATTCCCGGCGCATTCGCCGAGACCGGCGCCGGGACTGGCGACGTGGCTTCGACCAAAAAGCGCGAAGCTTCCGCAGGATCCGGAGGCGGCCACCAGCATTACGCGCAATCCGATATGGCGGCTAGGCCGGGTCCGGATGGCAAGCTCGCACCCAGGCTGCAGAACCTGGGTACGGATACATTCCCCGTCAGCACGCGCAACAAGCTGGCACAGCAATACATCAACCAGGGGCTGAACCTCGCCTATGGGTTCAACCATGCCGAGGCGCGCCGGGCATTCCGTGAAGCGGCACGGCTCGATCCTGGACTTGCGATGGCCTACTGGGGTCAGGCACTCGTGCTCGGCCCCAACATCAACGCAATGATGGAACCGAACGAGGAGCCGCAGGCTCTGGAGATCGTGCAACAGGCCAAGTCGCTCATGGCGAAAGCATCACCCAGAGAGCGTGCGCTCATCAATGCTCTCGAGAAGCGTTACTCGGGGAATCCCGAGAGCCGGACAACGAACGACAAGGCTTACGCGGAGGCGATGCGGGAAGTGCACCAACGTTTTCCGGATGATCCCGATATCGCGATGCTTTATGTAGAGTCGGTGATGGATCTGCGTCCCTGGGGCTACTGGATGCGCGATGGCCAGCCGTACGAGGGAACAGCCGAAATTGTCGCACTCACCGAAGAAGTGATGAGGCGCAATCCGAAGCATCCCGCCGCGCTGCACATGTATATTCACCTCATAGAACCGACCAGCACGCCCGAACGGGCGGAAAAGGCAGCCGACACCCTGCTGACGCTGATGCCGGCGGCGGGGCACATGATACACATGTCATCACATATCTATCAGCGCGTGGGCCGCTACGCCGACTCGATGAAGAGCAATCAGCTTGCCATCGCGGCCGACGAGGATTACATCGCGCAGTGCCGCGCCCAGGGGTTATACCCCATGATGTACTACCCGCATAACATTCACTTCCTCTGGTTCGCGGCGACGGGAGACGGTCAAAGCAAAGTTGCAATCAAATCCGCACGGGAAGCCGCCAGCAAGGTAGACGATGCAGTGCTGGAGGCGATGCCGCTGACGGCGATATTCCGCATGGTGCCGTATTGGGCGCTTGCGAGGTTCGGCCACTGGAAGGAAGTTCTTGAAGAACCCGCCCCGCCATCTACTAGCCCGTTTCTGAAGGGAAGCTGGCACTATGTACGCGGCCTCGCGTTTGTTGCCACCGGGCAGTTGCAACAGGCCGATCAGGAACTGGGTGCGTTGCGCGAAATCATGAAGAACCCGGCGCTGGATCTCCCCCTTTTCTCGAAAAATACCGCGCGCACCGTGCTGAGCGCCGCACCCGAGGTGCTCGCCGGCGAGATCGCCGCGGCGCGCGGACAGTTCGATCAGGCTATCGCGTACCTTGAACAAGCTGTTCGCCTTGAAGACGCCCTGATATACACGGAACCATCGGAATTCAGCGTTCCGCCACGGCTGACCCTCGGCGCCATCCTGCTGGAGGCAGGACGTCCGGCCGAAGCGGAAACCGTGTACTGGGAAGATCTGCGGCGCAATCGCAACAGCGGGTGGGCGCTTTATGGATTGATGCAAGCGTTGCGCGCACAAAAGAAGGACGATCAGGCGACGCTCATCGAGGCACGTTTCAACGAGGCCTGGGCGCGTGCCGATGTGAAACTCAGCGGATCACGCTTCGGACGCCGGGATGTAAAGATGTAACCACTACCCAATATCCCCAAGGAATCTTTGAATAAGTTCCCTTGCCGGCAATGCGCGCCACGGAAGACTTATTTCAGAGATTCCACCCCTGAGGAGCCCTGCTGCAAGCTTGCCATTTCTGTTCGTTGTTGATGTATGTTTCTATATTTCTCTTCCACCCTCAGTCTTTGGTCTTCAATTTTCCCTCATTCGCCGCTATGAATGCACGGATATCATCCGACATATCCACCAGCTTTAACCATTGCTCTTTGTAAAGCGTCACGGGAAACCTGCCCATGCCGTACACCGAGAGTGCTCCCTTTTCGCTCACCTTCATGGTGATCCCCGTACTGGCTCCTTTTTTGAGTGCTTCGTTTTCTTTACGCAATCGCTCCAACTCGGCTTTCATGTCCTCGTCTGACATCATTCCTCCCAGATTATTGTGTTACCCGATAAGTATGCCTTTTTTTAATCTGAAGCACGATCTTTGGCTATGATAGCGTGACTAAAAAACGTGGGGAACCACTGAACAATCCGTCAATCCGGTAAAATATCTTGAAGACTGATAAAATGGAATTGAATGACGTTATCCGGGACTAATTGATAAGTGCCCGGCTAAGTCAAAAACATTGATGGAAGTCTTCTCAGAAGGACTGCGCATCACGTCACCGCATCGGTTGTTGCCGTACTTTCACCTTCCATCTTGAATTCGTCGTCGTTACATTTAACCTGAACCCGGCGGTTGACCGTTTATCTTTTCAATTAGGCACCATGATCCACAAAGACATATACGCTTGAGCTTCACCTTTGTGGTGAGTTTCACTACAACTACCGGATTCAGGTTCAAAGAAGAACGCCCATGCGCAATCCATTTCAAAATGATGCTTTAGGCAAATTTATTTTGCGCCTTACGGTTGGCACGCTGATACTGCTGCATGGAGTATTCAAAATGCTCAATCCAGGCTCTCTCGAATTCATCAGCAAGCAACTTGCCGGGTTTAATTTACCTGCAGTTCTGGCTTACGGCGTTTACGTGGGCGAAGTTATTGCGCCACTAATGATTATTCTGGGAATTTTTTCTCGCCTGGGTGGATTGCTGGTTTTTGGCAATATGATATTTGCATTGGTACTGGCACACCGCAGCCAGCTTTTCTCGCTAACGAGCAATGGCGGCTGGGCACTTGAATTGCAGGGTTTCTATTTATTTTCCGGCCTCGCGATATTATTCCTTGGTAGCGGTAAAATGGCGATCAGACCGGATTGATCCGACAGTCTGCCAAGTTTGAAGAATCGAGGCGGCGGATTCCTTTAAGTCCGGCAGACCGCCGATTACCACTCACAATGTATGGATGGATTGGTTATGCACGTAAAACCCTCACAATCCCCTGGTTCCACCAATTCCGGACAATGCAGATGGCATGCGGTTGCGGATATGCCGGAACTGCAGAGCGTAGCGCTGAAGATGATACTCGACAGTGCCGCCACGGCGATCCGGATGCGAGGACAGTTTCACCTCGTACTCGCGGGCGGCGACACGCCGCGCGCAATCTATAAACAGCTGCGGTCGGCACATACCGACTGGTCAGCCTGGTATGTCTACTTTGGCGACGAACGCTGTGTGTCGCCCACCGATCCCAGGCGCAACTCGGTTATGGCCGGAGAAACGTGGCTCGATTATGTCGAAATTCCGGCGGATCAGCTGTACACAATTCCCGGGGAACTCGGTGCGGATCTGGCGGCTTGCGAGTACGCGCAGACCTTGAATACCGTCGGCATATTTGATTTAACGCTGCTTGGGCTCGGTGAAGATGGCCATACCGCTAGCCTGTTTCCCGGTCACGAATGGGGAGCTGAGCCCGATTCGCCTGACACGCTGGCGGTGCTGGATGCGCCCAAGCCACCGCCTCAGCGCGTTTCGCTGAGCGCGGCAAGACTCAGCCGTTCAAGACAGGTCATATTTCTCGTCAGCGGCGAGTCCAAGCGGGATGCGGTAATGCGCTGGCGCGCAGGTGAAAATATTCCTCCGCGGGCAATAGCACCGGAGAAGGGAGTTGATGTGCTGGTGGAATCCGCTTTACTCTAGCGTCTCCAAGCGGCTATTTATCTTATTAAATCTTATTTATTATCTTTGGATTCGTCATCTTTTGGCTTGAATCTGAACCGGCACAAGTTACCGCCGTGGACCATGCATTCATGTTGCTCCACTGTGCTTTCGGTGAAAGTCTCCATCAGACCCCTGTCAAGATGGCAAATGTCGGTATCTCTCACCGCCATCCTGTGAAAGACGCAATTATCGGCTTCTATTACCGTCTCGCCACCCGGAAATGTAGCGGTTTTGGCGTTATAACCAAGCTGCTCCATCACCTCGGCGAGCTTCTCGACTTTCTCTGCGTGCGTAGTCAGACCGGGATGTTCGCTGCGAAGCTGACGTCCGACACCCGCACCAATCTCGCCCAAGCGCCTGCTCATGTTTTCCGCCCCCTCTTCCTGCTGAACGGAAGCCACCACAAGTTGTGCAAGCCATGAATACTGGCGCGGAAAGCTCTCCCGTCCAAGCTCGCTAAGAATATAAAGCTGTTGAGGACGCCCCCCTCCTGAGGGTCGGGTGGCACCGGTCTCCACCAATCCTGCCGCTTCCAGCGAGGCAAGATGCTGCCGTACCGCATTGCGCGTAATTTCAAGTCCTTTCGAAAGCTCATCTACGCTCAGGCCCGGCTTGCCCCTGCGCAGCAGCTTGAGCAATTGTTTCTGCCGTTCACCCATAGTATTAAGCATTTGGCTTCCTTCCTTTCTCCTGTCTGTATTATAAGAAATTATTATGGAATGCATTATTGTCTGCTCCATCTATCAACAGAATACAACATTAAGACACTTTAAGCATGGAAAAGTTGACAAAACATCCCCGATGTTTTATGGTTTTCTCGACTCAAAGGATAATACAAATGTTCATCACTGTCGATGAACCCACTTAAAGGAGATACCTTTATGAGAACAAGGACATTTTTTGCGGCGATTTCCCTTGGTTTGTTGGCCGCCTGCGCCCAGATGAGCCCCCTCGAAGCTGTTCAGAACACCAATGTTCGCAAAGCTGCTCAGAATGCCCGAACCCGAAGCGACCATGATGCCTTGACGAAGTATTTCGAAGGTAAGGCAAAGGAAATGCACTCGAAGGCTGAGGAGCAGAAAAAATTGCTTGAGCACTATGAGCAAAAAAGCTACCTCTATGGCCGGCAGGCTCAGGATCTGAAATCCCACACCACGGCATTGGTACGCAAGTACGAAGAAACCGAACAGGCAAGCATAAAAGAAGCTACCGCGCATCGGCAAATGGCAAAGGAAGCGGCCGGCGCCGAGGGCCGCGTCGTGGATAACGCTTCCCAAACACGCCCGCAGCACAACTAAAAGCTGGGACCACTCCTTTCACGCTCTGGATATCCTGAATTCGGAATAATTGCACGCCGGGTTATTCTCTCCAGGCCGGGAAACCCGGCAAACGCCGGAAAAAATCCATGTCGTGGTTGGGCCAAAGCTCCGCGTCTTCCTTGCGGCCTAGCGCCTTGAATTTGCGGATACTCGCCAAGGCCAGCGTTTCGTTATCCTGCCAACAATAGCCCGGTGCAATTTCCTCCGACAAGTTCTCACACAGATCGGCCGCATCGCCGCACAGGATGATGGGCTGGCCCTTCTTTAGCTCGATAAATAGTGACATGTGCCCCGCCGTATGGCCAGGACTGGTGATGGCGTGCACACCCGGGGCTACCGGGTATTCGCCCACTTTCACCCGCCATTGATCCGCGGGGGCCAGTTCGCAGGCAAATACGCTGTCATCCAGCCCGGTATTTGCCGCAGCCAATTCATCGCCTTGTATATGAACCTCGCAGCCCGGCAGATCGCAAAGCCCGCCCACATGATCAAAGTGCAAATGGCTGATGAACACGAGGTCTATATCGGATGGCACAAGCCCCAGTTGCGCCAGGTAGCGCGGAATGCGCTGCGCTTCCTGCATGGCGGGCGCTTCCACCAGCGGACACATGGGGTCAAAATACCTGGCGCGCAAAAGCGGATCGGCCACCTTGCGATAATCGCATCCCGCATCGTAAAGAATGCGCCCGTTTGATGTTTCGATCAAATAGGCGAGTATCGGCGCATCGATGAATTTGCCATGACCGCGATTGCGCGTCGAGATGGTTTTCTCATAGCGGATCGTGCCGGTGAGCAGCGGCCACACCTTCGGAGCATGGGACATCATTGGGATTCCAAGCGTCGGGAATAGCGGTTCATGTCGCTATCAAAAGAATTACGCAGGATTATGTATGATATCCAGAAAGATCCTCACTTGGCACCTTTTGATGGGGAAAGAAAGTATCATGAATTCCGTCATTCCGGGCTTGATGCGGAATCCAGTCCGAACCTGCAACGGTATACATCGAACACTGCTGGACACGGAGCGCCACCGGTACGACGTTTGCACCATTTACCCTGATCCATGGTACCCCACAAAGTACCCCGAAAAAATTAGTCAGCAGCCGTCCGCGAAGCGAATGCTCATCAGTTTGGATTTTCAGAAATGCCCATACATCAATTAAAAGCGCTGGGACAGTCTGTCTGGCTCGATCATATCGACCGCGATCTTGTCCACGGCGGCGGCCTGAAGAAAATGGTGGATGAAGGTGAAATATCCGGCCTCACCACCAACCCGGCCATGTTTGCAAACGCCATCGGCTCAGATGCCGGATATGCGGAAGAAATACGCGCCCTCCTCCACCAGGGGCATCCCCCGGCAACCGTTTGCGAGAAACTTGCCGTTCCGGAAATAGCCGCCGCAGCCGACTTGCTGCACCCGGTTTATGAAAATACGCACCGCCGCGATGGCTACGTCTCCTTGCAGGTCGCTCCGGCATTTGCCGATGATACCGCAGGGACAATAGCGGAGACCCGCCGCCTGTGGCGAGCTGTGGAACGAAAAAATCTCCTGATCAAAATTCCGGCTACCGAGGCCGGCATCCCGGCTATCACCCAACTGATCGCCGAGGGCATTAATGTCAACGTTACGCTGATCTTTTCGCAAGCCCTGTACGAGCGTGCTGCGCATGCTTACCTGGATGGATTGGAGCAGCTCATTGCACATGGAGGAAATCCGGCCCCTGTTGCCAGTGTAGCGAGTTTTTTTGTCAGCCGTCTCGATGCCGCGGTCGATGCCCTCATCTCTTCTCACCTCAACCAATGCGGCTGGATCAAAACCTACAATGCGCTGGAACGCGAATTACTCAGAAATCTGTTTGGCAAAGTCGCTATCGCCAATGCCAAAGTTGCCTGCGAGCGCCAGCAGGCGATCTTCTCCGGTCCCCGCTGGGATGCGCTCGCCACGCAGGGCGCCCAAAAGCAGCGGCTTCTCTGGGCCAGCACCGGAATCAAAAATCCGGCTTACCGGGACGTAAGATACATCGAGGAACTGATCGGCCCCAACACCGTAACCACCATTTCCCCGGCAACACTGGTGGCTTTCCGTGAGCATGGGAAAGTGCGCCCCAGCCTGGGGGAAGATGTTGCAAGAGCAACCACCCTTTTAAGCACCCTCAAGACGTTGCGCATCTCGCTCGACGATATCGCAAGCAGATTAACATCCGGTGGAGTAAAGCAATTTAGCGCCGCATACGAAAAACCCATTAATGCGATTCAACAACCTTTTCCTTAGTATCTTCCGCATGATGAAGTATCTGGGATACGAAATGTGCGGAAACATTCATTACAAAAGGCACCAGCAGGATAACCACAAGCAATGCCAGCAAAGCGGTGTTGACGCTTACCCCGATCTCTCCGCGCATGACTTTCTTGAAGAACCACGCACACACCCCGATAACACCTACCAGGAACGCGGAGCCAATCATTATGTACTCGCTGTCATCCATCATTCTGAATCCGGGCGTTGGAGAGATTGAATATGCAGTGATCTGGATGACCGTCCCGTGGTAAATTCGCCATAAAAGTGAAAGCCGGGGTAGCGCAGAAAACCATTGTGGATCATAGAATTAAGCTGAATAAATAAGTGCTGGACCAGCGGTTTCAGGATCATATCCCCAATTGACACCTAACACCATCATAGACCAGATTGGCACTATCAGCCGGAAGCAATAGGATCGATACGCCCTCCCCGTTGAAGGAAAAGGGCTATCGGTTAAAAGACTACGCTTGGCTCGGATGCAAAAGATTAAGTATCACGATTAAAACAGTAAACAGGATGGCCATAACCCCATAAATCGGACATCTTAGGCTTATTTGATTGACCGACGAGCTTCAAACAATTAGTATATGCACCTCTTCAATTCCCCGATAGCTCAGTCGGTAGAGCGACGGACTGTTAATCCGCAGGTCCCAGGTTCGAGCCCTGGTCGGGGAGCCAAAACCTCCAATAAATCCAAATAGTTGCGATGATAACCCCGAGGGGGTATCAGAACTTATGCCCGGATTTGCGTCCAAAAGTAACCCCTAAAACCCCACTATTGCAGGTGGGAGAGTATCTCCCCCTGGGATGGCGCTTGTCGTTAAAGTGGATGAATTGCCAGATCCAGTATCAATAGCGTCTTCTGTGCGAGGATTTAGATAATGACGGCAGCAAACGATCAAAACCCAGTCTATATTAATAATATGTCTGGACCTATGGGTCTCTTGATTAACTGGTAAGCTCGGGACGCTTCCCAGTCAATTAAGGTTGCGCATGTTGGATACGTCCTGTTGGTGACATGCAGCAGCTCTTGCCCTGTGCAGAGTCGTAGAGTGCTATGTCGTGTTCACAAATGTCCGTATAGAGGGGGTTATGCCATGAAAAGTATTAGTATCAAAATTTTTATGATCAGTTTCATGCTGTTGGTTGCAGCGTCAGCAAGAGCTGATCTAATCGAAGACAGAGCAGATGGGAAGCAAAGAGCTGCGACAACAGGTCGGCATGTTTTACCTGGAGGAACAGGTCCTACAGGAAACTCTATCTTGTCAACCCAAGCCAGAGCTGGAAGTATGTCCGATCCAAAGGGGCCCACACCCAATCCCTACACTCCAGCAACTGGAAGCGCTTCTCTAAGCTCTAACGCCACGGGAGAGTTTTACAATGCGAAAGCGAACGCTGATATAAAGTGGAGTCCCGGAGTCTGGGATACGAGCCCCAGTTCAGCCAGCGTGACGAGAATTAATACTCAGGCCGGCGATGAGTTTGCTCTTGCCGTCGCTCACATTGCAGATCCCGCGGACTATACCCTTTTTTTTGATCCTGCTTTTACGCCTGAAATCATATTTAGCCTCATGCTTGAGTCAGGCTTGACCGTTGCAGCCGCGGCTACTACTCATGATACTGCTACCGCTTCGATCTCAGGAATATACGCAACCAGTTTGCTAGTCGATCCACTATGGAATTTTTCTTGGGTTGCTGATTCCTCCAGCCCTAGCCTCTCCTCCTTCACTTTCCATAGCAATCCGGTGTTAGGGTTGGATGATAATGTTATTCATAACCAGTTTCTGAGTAGCGTCATAAGCTCAGGTGGTATTCATACACTCAGTAGTGACTTCACCATTTCTGCGTCGCTTTTTCCACAGCTTCCATTGGGTGTCAACCAGATTACCTACCAATTCGGGGGGGAAGCTGATTACTTGGCCCAAGCCCAAACAGTGCCGGAGCCAACCACTATCACCCTAGTCGCTATCGGCACCCTTGGTCTGCTCAGCTATGGTTGGCGACAACGAAAGCGAGCTACGTGACAAGGGACCAAAAGTCCGTGCTTATCCGCATCCATGCTATCGCCGCCCGGATGTGTACTGCTCGGCGAGCTTTCACTTGATTTTTGAGCGCTTGAATGAGGTAATAAATTTCGCAAGCTAAGCTGCTTTCTTAACAAAGCGAAGGGGCAATTCAATTTCAAGCCGAATGGTTCGTAGTGAGGCCTGATCGGGGAGCCAATAAAACAGAGACTTACCATTGCATTGGAAGTCTTTGTCCTTTCTTAGTAGCCCTATAGTAGACAAATCATGCAATGCATAATAGTAGCATTGCCCAAATAACTCTGCGAAATGACTTCCTTCCTGAAATGCCTTTCTTCTGTTCCTATATTCTAGCCTGGGGGTCCTCATATCAAGGCTGTGGGAATTACAAGTTCGAAAATCTATATTTGGAATGAAAAATTGCTAAGTTAAATTTTTCTATTCCTCCTTGACCCTTAGTTTCTTATACTTGCACCAGTAGCAGTTCCATAACGAGTAAAAGATTGCTTAGACGGATAACAAATATAGGGGCATTCGGAATTGAAATTTGAAGAAATCCATATCCTAAATTTTAAAGGGATTAAAGAAGGTACGTTTCGGGCAACTGATTTTTCTTGTTTAGTGGGTGAAAATAACGCTGGTAAATCTTCAGTTTTGCAAGCAATTGTAATTGGTTTGACACGTCCAACCACCCTTGCATCAACACTCTTTTATGATCAGGCGGTACCTGTAGAACTGACATTACGTTTTTCTGCAATATCAAATGATCACCTTAAACGTTTAGCTCAAGAACACCGCTCAAAAATAGAAGAAATAATCTATGAAGGTACGTTAATTCTAATCGTTCGCTATAAATTCGGTCAAAAGGTAGAAGTCAAAGTTCTTCGAAAAACCCCTATAAATGAAAATTATAGAAAAGCCTGCATTGACGGACTTTTGAAAGGAAAAAAAGGGGTAGAACTCAAAGAAATATTTCAAAAAACTTACCCTGAATTATTAGAGTTGGTGCCAATTGATTTAACTATCTCTAAAGCCAAAACCTATCTAGATGAATGCATCTCTAAACTTGACTCATCGCATTTTGCGCTAGATGAGGCACCTTTGCCATCGGGGATAAGCTCATCAATAACGGCTTTGTTACCTGAAGCCATTTACATTCCTGCCGTTAAGAACTTAACTGATGATCTAAAGACGTCACAAACAACCTCATTTGGCCGTTTATTAGGGCTTTTATTAGAAGAAATGACTCCAGACCTTGGGTCTATAAACGAGTCTTTAAAAAGATTAAATGAGATTTTTAACAAAGTGATTGCTGATGATAAAGTCATAGATAACCGACATCAAAATGTTAAAGATTTAGAAAATCTTGTAGAAGGTTTTTTGAGTGAAAACTTTCCTAGAGTTAAACTTGAGTTATGCATACCTCCTCCCGAACTGAAAACAATTTTGCATACAGCCCAAATTTTCGTAAACGACGGTGCTCATGATTTAATTGATAATAAAGGCGATGGTATAAAACGGTCTTTGACGTTTTCTTTATTGAGAGCATACGTTCATCAATTAAGTAAAAAAGAAAGGCAAGAAGAAGATCCTGCTGAACATCCCCTAATTTTTTTATTTGAAGAACCAGAACTCTATCTACATCCGAAATCACAAAAAGTTCTTTTCGGTACTTTAGCTACCATCTCAAAGTCTCACCAGGTGGTAGTGACAACACACTCACCCTTTTTTTTTGCTCCTGGAGTTACCGCAAATTTTGTAAGAGTCGCAAAAATAGAAGATTCCCCGAAGTCAATATGTCTTTTGTATGATGTAAACTTTAAATTGGATGCAGGAAGTGCAGAGGTTTTTAAATTAGCGAAATTCGAAAATGCTGATGCTGCATTCTTTAGCACACAAGTGGTCTTGTTCGAAGGTGAATCTGATGATTCATTTTCAAAGCATCTAGCTAAATTAATCAATCCATCTTGGGATTTCGAACAAAAAAGCATTGCACTAGTAAAAGTTTCAGGAAAAGGCAACTTTTCAAGGTATCGAGGTTTTTTCGAGAAATTTGGTATTAGGGTAAAAATTGTTGCAGATCTGGATGTGATTTTTAATGGCTATCATCATCTAGGGGCCACTCCAGGTGTTACCGAAATCAAGAATGCTGCAGTTAGAAATATCGATGAGCGTATCAAAGCTGCAGATTTGAGGTGTGAGCCAACAACCAGCCAAGTCAAAGATAAAGTCAATCAAGATTCATGGCATCAGAAGTATATTCTCGCAAAAACAATACTTAGAAAAATGCAAGAGACACAATTAATTGATAAAAAGGCACTGGATGAGCTTGATGAGCTTTTTGATTGGGAATCTGAAAGTGCCCGAGTGGCAGCATGTAAGCAAGATCCATTAGCAGCATCAGCTCTATTGCCTTTGTTAGATTCTTTAAAAGAAGAAGGAATTTATATTTTTTCAAGAGGGGCTATTGAAGATTATTATCCCAATACAGTTCCCAAAAAAGGAACTAAGCCTGAAAGGGCGATTCTGGCGGCTTCTTTAATTAAAACTAAAGCTGATGTATTGGGTTTAAGTATGCCTCTTGCGAACGGGAGATCACCCGAATTAGTTGAAATTTTTGAACATATTTTTCAGGGATTATGAAGAATATCGTAAGTTCAAAAAGTACTGTTCAAGCTGGTAATGTAACTTACGAGCTTCATTCGTTAGGCTGGAAAGCGTTCCAACATCTATGCGTTTCAATAACAGCTGAAATATGGGGCCAATCCGTTCAGGCTTTTAGTGATACAAATGATGGTGGTCGGGACGGAGCTTTTCATGGAATGTGGAATCCTTCGCCCACAGATAGCTTTGTAGGAGCATTCACAGTTCAATGCAAATTCTCCTCTCGTGTAGGATCAAGTCTTACGCTATCCGATTTGTCAGACGAATTAGCTAAAGTTAGACGTTTGGCTAATCGCGGGTTAGCAGACAATTATTTCCTTTTTACTAACGCTATCCTAAGTGGGAAATCTGAGGAATTAATACGGGCGGCATTTCTTGCTATATCAAATATAAAAAACTTTAACGTCTATGGATCAGAAAGAATCTCACAAATAATTAGTGAATCTCCACGACTCCGGATGCTTGTGCCTCGGATCTATGGTTTAGGTGATTTAAGTCAAATTATGGATGAAAGAGCGTATGTTCAAGCGCAAGAAATATTAAGTTCCTTAGGTGATGAATTAGCTAAATTTGTCATCACGGATGCCTACCAGAAAAGTGCAAGAGCTTTAATAGAACATGGTTTTGTCATATTATTAGGTGAACCTGCGTGTGGAAAGTCCACTATTGCTGCCGCATTGGCAGTTGCAGCTTTAGATGAATTCAATTGTTTTACCGTTAAAATTCGGGATGCTGATGACTTCGTAAGGCATTCCAATCCAAATGAAACCAAACAATTCTTTTGGATCGACGATGCTTTCGGAGCAACACAAATTGACTGGCAAAGCGCTATTGAATGGAACAAGGCTCTTCCTCATATTCAAGCTGCGATTAGACGTGGGACGAAGGTTGTATTTACATCAAGAGATTACATCTATCGCTCAGCTAGGAGGGTGCTCAAAGAGTCTGCTCTTCCACTATTAAGAGAATCACAAGTTATTATCGAAGTTCAAAAATTAAGCAAATCTGAGCGTGAACAGATTCTTTATAATCACATCAGATTGGGCACACAAACAAAGGATTTTAAAAGTTCAATAAAGCCTTATTTGCCAGCCGTGGTAGAAAATTCAATGTTCACTCCTGAAATCTCTCGAAGACTAGGCAACCCCACCTTCACCAAAGACCTAGCATTAAATCCATTCGCGATAGAAAGGTTTGTCGCCAACCCAATGGAATTGCTACAGGAGATCATACGAACTCTCGATCCATATAGTAGGGCAGCAATAGCTCTAGTATTTATAAGAAGCGGTAATCTACTTAGCCCTATCTCATTGACGGACGAAGAGCAGAAATTTGTTGCTTTGATGGGTGGTTCAATGACGAATTTGATACCTACTCTTGAGTCCTTAAATGGGAGTTTATTAATACTGGTAAAAAACGAAGGAAATTATTCTTGGAAATTTAAACACCCAACTATTAGAGATGCTTTTGCTGAAATTCTTTCCGAAAACCGTGAGTTGATGGACTTATATTTAGCTGGAACACCTGTTCACCAACTCTTTGCAGAAGTATCTTGTGGAGATATTGGTTTAGAAGGGGTGAAAGTAATTGTACCCAGAAATAGATTCGAAATAGTAATAACTAGAATAAATTTATTAATGAATAATAAAAGAGAGTACCAGGACAGTATTTATCAATTTTTGGCAAATCGTTGTACAAAAGAATTTTTAGAAATATACATTTCGACTAACCCAAATTTTATTTCCTCATTACATATTTATTCCTACATTGAATATGTTTCAGATATTTTTGTTATTTTACGTTTAAATGAGTTTGGCTTATTACCTGAGGATCTACGCAAAACTCATGTTAACGAAATACAAAGATTGGCAATAGAGACCCCTGATAGTGGTTTCAGTAGCCCACAAATTCGAAAATTACTTACTTCTGACGAGTATTTAAAAATCATCGAAGATGTGCGTATAAATCTTTTGCCTGGGTTGTCTAATTGTGTGGACGAGTGGCGTCGTTCTTATAACGACGATGGAGACCCGGACGAACATTTTTCACCTCTCATTACGACCTTTCGAGAATTAAAGGATTTGTTTGAACAAAATGAAGATGTTTTAACGATGATTGATGCAGGTCTAAATAGTTTAGATAAAGTAATTGATGATATCAAATCTGACATACAGGATAATTCTAGTCCTCATGAAGATTATCGGGATCATATAAAAACTGCTTTTTCTTCTAGCGCACGTTCAGTGTTCGATGATGTTGATCACTAGATAGTATATTCTGCCGTACAGTTATTGACAGAACTCCAAGGGTGCAAGACTAATCTGATGTAAGGTCGTAAGCTTCCCCCTTTGAGAGACCAGCAAAAAGTAGAACTTTCTGGCAGGATTTTGCCTGGAGGTTCAAATGAAGAGATCACGATTTACGGAAAGTCAGATTGTAGGGATTCTGAAGGAAGCCGATAGCGGGGTTGCGGTCAACGAGATCTGGCGCAAGCATGGGATCAGTTCGGCGACCTACTATAAGTGGAAAGCCAAGTACGGCGGGCTTGAGGTTTCCGAATTGGTGCGTGTGAAAGAACTGGAAGCGGAAAACAGCCAGCTCAAGCGCATGTATGCGAACCTGGCGCTGGAGAATCGTAAGCTTCCCCGTCAAGTAGACAGTTCAGAAGTAGAACTCTTCCCTGCGAGCAAACGCTCACGGAACACAGCCGGGGGCAGGCTTCCCAGCGCGTCATGGGGTCGTTCTTCGTTATAGCTCTGAAGCCACTGGTGCGTGATTTCCCGTACTTCCTCAAGCGATGTGAACAGCCAACTGTCGAGCACTTCGGTCCGGTAGGACCGGTTGAAGCGCTCGATGAAAGCATTCTGGTTCGGCTTGCCCGGCTGTATGAAACGCAATTCAATACCCTTGTCCTTGCACCAGTCGGCCAGATACTGCGAGGTCAGTTCGGGGCCATTGTCGAGCCGTATCGCTTTGGGCAGTCCGCGCCAAGCTTCCAACTGTTGCAAAGCTCGCACAACGCGTTGGGCCGGCAGGCTGGTATCTACCTCAATGGCCAACGCCTCTCGCACGCCTTCATCCAGAATATTCAAGGTGCGAAATCGCCGTCCCTGATAGAGGCTGTCGCTCATGAAGTCCAGCGACCAGATCTCGTTGGGCCACAACGGTGCGTCCAGCGGCTGCATCGGCCTGATCAAGCGCCTCTTCGTGCGACGCGGCAGATTAAGCTTCATGGCACAATACACCCGCCAGGTGCGCTTGTGATTCCATGCATGACCGGCTAGCCGCAGCCGGTCGTGACATTTCCAGAACCCCCAGCGGCCATGCTTGGCAACCACCGCATTGAGCGCTTCAACTACGGGTGCATCACGCGCTGCAAGCTTGTTCTCTTCCCGGTAATACGCCGCCCGTGACAGGTTCACCAGTTGGCAGGATCGTCTTACGGATAACCTCTGATCCTGCGCCAGGCGGGAAACCATGTCCCGGCGCTCAGGCGGCGCTACAGCTTTTTTAATACCGCCTTGATCGCTTCATTCTCCAGCGCCAGGTTCGCATACATGCGCTTGAGCTGGCTGTTTTCCGCTTCCAGTTCTTTCACACGCACCAATTCGGAAACCTCAAGCCCGCCGTACTTGGCTTTCCACTTATAGTAGGTCGCCGAACTGATCCCATGCTTGCGCCAGATCTCGTTGACCGCAACCCCGCTATCGGCTTCCTTCAGAATCCCTACAATCTGACTTTCCGTAAATCGTGATCTCTTCATTTGAACCTCCAGGCAAAATCCTGCCAGAAAGTTCTACTTTTTGCTGGTCTCTCAAAGGGGGAAGCTTACGGTTCCACTGCTTGGCTAGTGATATGGGGAAATCTTTACGTTTCGCATTGGGTCCACCCATCAAAGTAACAAAACGGTCCCACCTGCCCTCATCTGCGGCCTCCCTGAGCTCTTGTAGTCCTTCGGCGACTCCTACCCCACTCATACGGCGTAACTCTCGCCATAGCGTTACAGAAGGCCCACCAATCTGCTGAAATTGACGTATTCCCCAAGTTCTTGCCCAGACATTTACCCGTTCTGCCGCGCTTGTGGGGTCTTCTCCATCGATATCACAATCCAGACCATAACCATCGATGTTCTTGGCGATGTACTTCGCAATATAACTAGCGCCAGTACCCTTTGACCGATCTATGCGTTCCTCTTTATAACGGTGCTTGGCGGCACCAGGCTCATCCCCATCCTCACGCATGGCATAGTCTCGAATGACGTTCCCAACCTGTTTAACGTCATTTTGCGGCATGAATAACAATAGATGCCAGTGAGGTGTTCCATCGTGTTGAGGCTCGGCAATCCGGAAGCCATAGACGTGTATGCCCATGCGGTGCAGCTTGGCCCGCATTCTTGCCCATATCTGAGTGAGATAGGTTTGCGCTTGACGTGGGGTAATGGTCTCTTCATATTTTGGATTCTTGCGCCCCGTTTCTGAAAACCTTGCATGCATTTTGGAAGGGCAGGTAATGGTATAGAACACGCCAGCGTCTCCCCGAGCCAGCGCAACCTTATCAAACCCTGCAATGCGAGCCATCAATTCATTGCGGCGAATCTTCGGATTCGATACGGAAACATCAGCCAATTGCTGAAGGGTATATTCCTGCCCCCGTTCGTTTGTCGCGATGCACTGTTCAAGAATGGCTCGGTTACGGCGATCCAGTTTCTGGCGTCTTTTTAAAGTCTCGTGACTGACGTACTTGCCTTTACGGCTGTGAACCAGTCCCAAGCGAATAGCGCCATGTTCGAATTTTCTGCAATAGACTTTGCGTAGTGCCCGACGCCACCAGTACTCATCAGCCAGACGTGCCGGAACTCCTGTAACGGTTAGAGGCTCATTGAGGTCGTTTATTCCTGTTACAGGGTTATTTTTTCCTGTTACCGTTACTGTTACAGAGAAGGGTTTCTGTTTCTTTTCCTTTTTATCACTCCACGGCGGAGTAACACCGTATATCTTCTGAACGAGATCGCAGAGGGCTCGCGCCGCGTAAGCGGAGTTTTTGAACTGAAGTTGCATGGTGGAAAATCGGCCCGCCAACATACGAGCAAATGCAACGATGTCCTCATCGCTTGCATCAAGGCTTAACGATTTACTGGTAAGCTCATTAGAAAGCTTATGAAGAAAAGCTTCGGCTTTTTCTTCCCCATGGGCATCATATAGACGCACATATTCCTCATGCATAGGGAACGCCAAACAATCGGGATGACGGCTGAGCAGGTCAGAACTGAATTCTTCCTGTTCCGGGAAATAAATAATGCCGTCGATAACATAGGCTCCTTCCGGCACGGTTAACGGCCATGAATGGGCTATCATTTCCGGCCCGTATCGCTGGTGGATTTACGGATACAGGACTCGATGTAGTACTCCAAGTCCTGCAACCGATAGCGAACGGCACGGGAGCCGATCTTGATGAACGGCACGCGAGCCCCTGCCCACCGGTCCCGTTCAAGAAATGCCTTGCTGAGACCCAGATAATGAGCAGCCTGGGTGGTATTAAGTAATTGCGTTTGCATGCCATGTCTCCTATTGGTTGAGCATGGAGCAAACCTTATTGATTTAAGTAAATGCTAAGAATGCCGCTACGCGCTGGGATATATTTATGTGCGCAGGAATAAACAAGGTGTAGTTTGATTTGACAAACAATGGCAGATTTGAATTGCCGCTAGGTACCAAGAAGAGACGGTCAAGCGCAAATAAAACGAAAAAGCCACAAAGGGACATTTTCCCCTTTGTGGCTTAAACCTTCACCCCATCAGTCACAATGGTCTGGATGATTTGCTGAACCAATGCAAAGACCGATGCCTGAAGGTCTGAATAAATGCCCATTAAATGTTTAGGATTACGCTGATCGAATGCCGCGTGATGCAGCATGAATAACTCCGTTTTCTTGACACATGCTGGCTGCGAGCCGCAGAAAACTCGGTCCACATCACATGTGCTGCAAAACGCATATCCATCTGGCTTGGTTGGGAAGTAAGTGGCTGTCCGCGCTGAAAGGCCGTGCTTCATCGCATTAAAACGCGTACGCTGCGCCTCTTCCTTGGTGGGATGCCCTTCCAGGTTAGCGGCGGTTGCTGCTCTTCCCTCTTCAGTACGCGGACCCGTGGCATTCGCCCAGGCCTTCATCAGCCCTTTTTCCCAGCCGACCTGCTCGCATTCCGCATCACACCGAGGGCAGTTACCGTAGTATGTGAATGGGTGATACGTCAGATCTGGCGCATCTTCAACACGCGTTGGCGCCGCCTTGAACGTGCGATAGCACGGCGAGCAGTAAAAGGTAATTTCGGAAAGGGGTTTGGAACGGTCTATCGCCATGCTTCAGAGTATCGCGTATCATGGCAAGCCAGAAACAGGGAGGATTACGGCGAAGAATGGGCGAACATCAAGGCCCTCTTCTCGTGTAATGCACATAGCTTAGACCCAGTCAGGTCTTAAATGAAAGAGGAGCAATGACTAATAATATTAATCAAAATGAAGAAATAGACGCCGGTCAAAAAATAATTGATCAGGCGATAGAAGATTGTCGAATGAACATCGTAAGACACAGCAATGCACCCGTCATGGAAGTCATCGTCGGATTGTTATTAGCCGGATTAATAATCGCCGGTTTACTGCAAGTAAGTAAACTCGAATTAGAAAGTCGGAGTCAAAATTATTTCACAATTCGTTCTGAAGTGGAAGCCGTTCGATATGAACGCAATAAGTTAAGCGAGGAGATGGCTCGACTACAAAAAATAGTTGCCGATCACCAAGTAATGAGCTCCTCGCAGAAAAGCGATTTCGCTGACCTAAATAAGCAACTGGCAAAGGTAAATAATGAGATTTCCCAAAAACAGAACGCATTGACAGAGGGTATAAAGAGCTACAGCGAAAGACCTCTTTTGTCCGACCACATGCTTTATGGCGGAGGAGCAATTGTGGTTCTCATCATTGCTTTGCTTGGAGGTACATATCGTCTTCACTTGCGAGAGATTGCAAAAAACGAACAATATAAGTTGGCATTTCATAGAATCCGGATCGCAGCTAATAACGCCCAGTCACCAGGTTTTGATAGTGAAGTGCGTGCTGCACTTACACAGGATGCATTCGATGTTCACATCGAAGAACGGACTATATTCCAGCGTAAGAAAATTGAAAGTCCATTACCCGGCCTACCATCGAGCGATCTCGCTACCTCGATAGTTAATCGTCTTCTTGACGAAGTTCATATTGTTTTTCAACCTAAAGAGAAACCAGCAAGAAAATAATAATGGGCCACTTTGAGAAATACTGCTTACTGGCCCATAAAAACTCGGAGATTTAAAGATACACAGGTAGGAGAGACTTTGTAACCCAGATATCTAGTAAGCAAATTTAGTTACATTATCAAATTAAATCTTACCGCAATTAAGCTGCTTTCTTAACAAAGCGAATAGGAAATTCAATCTCAAGTTTAGTGGTTCGTAATGAGACCCGATCGGGGAGCCATCATGCCTTACTAATCCAGTCTATTCATCAGTTTTTTGACACAGAACTCAATCCTGATTCATCCTTCATTGCTACGATCTGATCGATGAAGGAAGAAAGGATGGCCCCCATTTATTCTGGTTGCACGTAATACTCACAATATCCTGCATCGAATCCGTTCTCTCCTGTGCGTCAATTTCATCAATTGACATTGGACATTTCCTCTTCCCTGGAGGGACACGAATTGCAAATTCAGTTCATTTTATTGACGCTTCAATTCTCGCACGCATTCCCGTGAGGTCAGCCATATTTGGCGCCTTTCTTCCGTGCAGCTCGAGCATATGAAATATTTTTTCAGCTACGGGCAATAGTATAAAAGTGATCCTAGAAAGGGCTTGGAACGGTCTATCGCCATGCTCCGCCGCATCGCGTATCACAGCAGGCCATAGCCAAGAGAGAGTTCCGGCGAAGGTAACCGAAAGAGGAAGACAATAAAAACCCGCCGAAGCGGGTTTGAGTGAGAGGAGATGAGCGCGTGATTAGCCGCAAATTTTTATAGAGCCGTTCATTATCAAAAATATTGTGGATATGTATGACATGACACTCGATCAACACTCTTTCCGGGTTGTGGTTGTTATTTTAACCACTTATTACAATATTGGTAGATCCACGGTGTCTATTTGCGCTCCACATTGTGGTATCATCACTTCGCAAAATTATATACTGTTGATAGAACCACAATGCTTTCATATAACGTTGGCTGTGGTATGTGTCCTCGATTCGACTAATGCCGATGATCGGTCTTGGATCGGCTGGATCAGCCGGCAGACGTTTCTGGGGATTGTTGGCGTTGGCAAATTTATATAAGATCGATATTTCTGAATCTCTTGAAGCGATGAAATCTATTCACCCAAAAGACAGCCCTTAAGGGCTTTTAGTAAGATTTCTCGAATGGGACTCATGATACGTATTTACCTCTATTTGAACAAATATGTCGAATTCCTCGCTTAAGGCTCCTATCGAAAGTCAGAATGAAACGGATATTGCCGAATACTTTAATCATATCCAGCGAATCTTGGGTGAAATTCCTGAAGCTGAAACGCGAGCGGATTTGGCAACCAAGGTTACTGAGCTTAGCGCAGCCATTACTGCCACCCGATTCTTTGTGGCAACAAAAATCGAGGATTACATGGAGCTGAACAAGCGTCTGATAAAGCTGGAAAAAAAGATAAAAAGGCAGAGCATCCGTTGATGGCGCGGTTCTGAGAATTGTACGAAATAAATGCCGTTTGCGGAAACGATACACCAATGTTGGCCTTAAAGAAAAACGAGTGACACTCAAAAAATCACATGGAGCATGTAAAGATGCTGTAATAAGGATCAAGTAAATTGCTACACGTGTGATGTGCCCCCTTTCTTCTCCAGTCGTAGGTTTCGTGATGCGATCTCGATCAACCTGATCTGCTTCCGCAGCACGTTATTCTCGATAATCAACCCGAATTTAAGCTTTGCTGAAATGACCTCAGGGTTGCGACACGGGGCAAGATTTATGACGTGGTGGATGTCGTCGAAAAGCGGGGGATGGCGGGAACGGCAATAAAGCCGGGATAACACGGCGAATTGATCGAAGCGGGCAAGAAATCATATCTCAACGGTATATTTGGCGGGGAAGCTTATGATTTGACATCCACGATCATCCCATCTAGAGTATCAAACTGGAATCAAAAAGGTGAATCCTTAAAAAGACATACACGGAATGCTAGTGTAAGAAATTTTAAGTACCACCAAAAAGGGTAAATGCTATTTCATTAAAACGTCAATTTAAGGAAAGGAAAAGTCATCATGAAAATAACCAAAACAATGTTTGCGAGTTTTGCTTTTGGGTTGCTGTTAGTAGGAAGCGCCCAAGCGGCGGAACAAAAATTCAAGGTAATTGTGAATGCTTATGACACCAATATTCCTGAGCTCAATGTCGAAGGTGTGACAGTCAAGAACATTCGCGCTTTTAATGTTCTCAACGAACCCGAGACATTGACTGTCAAGAAAGGAACTTCGGTAAAGATTACCATAGAGAACAAATCTCCCATCAGTGAGGGATTTTCCATTGACGAATATGGAATCAAGGAAGTAATTAAGGCAGGAGAAACCAAGACTGTCGCTTTTGTGGCTAACAAGGCCGGTGCCTTCACCATTTGGTGCCAACTCCATCCCAAGAATATCCATCTGCCTGGTTCACTGAATGTCATCGAGTAAGAGAGCCTTACATAGACGATGAAGAAAAAGTAGTAGAGCGACGGTGGAAACAGACAGGGCTGATGCCCTGATTGATACCACCGTCGCAATTCCAATCACAAGAACCACGTTGGAAAAGCAACGAAAACAGCCAAGCTCATACCGGCCACCGGCAGAAGCGGAAAGACACGTGGGACAATCACGTTTTTCTGCTAAAAACAGAGCTTGCTTAAACTCTGAGACTTTCAATGCGCAAAGGAATCGCTAGAAACACGAATACGTGAAAAACACGGTTCAATCTATTGCCAACCTCATCGGGATCTAACCGCTTCGGCCTGATTCAGGTGCCAAGATCCAGTCAGCGAGCTCCATCACCGCAACTCCTTGAGTAGGCACGTGTTGTTGACCCGCAGCTGAAATGCCTCATACGGGGGGTCGGCTTCCTTCCCAGACAAACACACCCAATAAAAAAAAGATGAGGATTCCAACGTGATAAGCTGTGGCTTCCACATCGCGCCTAATCACACAGGAATCCTCCAATGAAAGATTTGCAAGAAGCCACCGTGAAAATATGCGAACTCAAGGGCGAGAATCTCGCATTACTGGCTTTGCTTGCTTGCCTGGTAAAGGCTTCGTCGCCATATGAACGCAACGCATTTCCAGATGCATTCGAACGAGAATTGGAATCCGCCCGAATCAAATGGCTGAATTCAGATGTTTCAGAACATGTCTCCGTTGGGCTGGAGAACATGGCAACTGCCATTCATTCCTTGCTGGACAGTCAGAGCCGGATCTAAGCGCAAGCAGCAAGCCAAGGGCGTCGCCAAACAGGTAGCGAGGAAAGCACAAAAGGGTGTAGGAGATATGAAGGAAGCTATTAAGGATTCAACCAAAAATCGTTAACAGCCTTTGTATGGAAGCTCAGACTTAGTCAAAGCGAGTCGGTTCACGTCAGCCGTTGTAGTCAGTTATGGCCGCTTCTAAGTATGTACGGCTAGCCTACGGTGGATACAGTAGTTTTTCTCTCACCTGAGCCTATTCAGCCCACTATGGCCACTTTTGCCACTTTTGCCACTTTTGCCACTTTCGGGAAATTGCTGGCTGCAGCCACTACAGATTTTTTCGGCAACAAACGCTTACATTCTTCTTTGAGCACCGCATAGCCATTGTCTACGCGATCCTCTATCAGTTCGCGATTCAACATCGTGATATGACCGCGCCTATATTGAATTGCTCCTATCGCCTGAAGCACTTGCGCAGCTTGCGTCACACTTTCACGACGCACCCCGAGCATATTACCCACTAACTCATGTGTCATGACGAATGAATCACTGGATAACCGGTCTCGGCTCATCAATAAGAAGCGGCATAATTGCTGCTCAATATTTTGACGGCTATCCATTGCACACTGCTCCGTTTGAAGAAGCAAAGCCTGGCTGAAACACAACAACAGTTGCTGCAGAATCCCGCCCGACTCAAATTCCTTTTTCAGAATAGTTGCCCTGATACGATAACCGTAGCCGGCGTTTTGTACAATAACCGCAGCGGATGTGCTGTTACAACCCAACAACATGGACATTCCAGTAATACCTTCATTACCAATCATCGAAACCTGTCTGGAGATGCCGGATTCTAGTTGGTATACGCGCGCAACGATGCTCGTAGTGGGAAAATAGACGTAGCTTATTCGAGCATTGGGTTCGTAAATCACTTGACCCAATGACATATCCACTAATTCAAGAAATGGTAGCAACCGGGTATATTCTGCAACGGATAGAGCCGCTATGATCTGATTCTGCCTCGGACTGTGCACTATGGGCATGAAGATCCTTTTTATGATGATGGTAAATCATCGTAGTTATGGGGCGGAATCTTATGCTAGATCTTGCGCAGGGATGATGAGTATAGCAATTTCCATGCCAATATTATTTTATTTTTAACATCAGCTTATTTATGCAGTTTACGAAATGCCCGCCACCAGTTCATATCGCGCTGCAACCTGAGTTAATCGCGAACTACACCATAATAAAAAGCCTGCAGAGAAACTCAAACCCCGTTCAACAGGTACAATCGCGAAATACCCAAACTGGGCGATCAACGGACAACCCGTGCTTGCGCCACCTTTCGCGTATGGTTAACTGCAATTCCTGAACTCTCTCCAATACTGAATTTTAATCAATGACCTCCCCCGAACCCACCGACATCTTCACCCGCTCCTGGTCGCTCTATGATTTGCTCACCGAATACAACTATATGTTTCATAAGGAGATCTATCAGGAGATTGGGGAGCTCCTGAAGCTGCGCGGCGATCAAGGATATTACCGCCTGCTTGATCTCGGTTGCGGCAATGCGCGTTACTTGGCTCCCTGCCTGAAGCAGGCGGCCCCGGCATTGTACGAAGGCGTGGATCTTTCCGAGGCGGCGTTGACAGAGGCGCGCGGCTATCTGGCGGATTTGCCCGGTCAGGTCATTCTCACCCATGGAGATCTTCTGGAGGCGATGGAGTCAACTGAAAAAACCTGGAATGTGATCTTCACGGGTTTTGCGATTCATCACCTGATGCCCGATGAAAAGATACGCTTTTTCCATGCGGCCGGGCGTTGCCTTTCAGAAAACGGCTGGTTGATCCTGGTAGACGTAGTGCGCGAGGAACATCAGGACCGGGAAAGTTATCTGAACAGGTATCTGAAATTCATGCGTGAAACATGGACGAAGGTGCCACAGGATCAATTGGAAGAAGCCTGCGCGCATGTCCATGATCATGATTATCCCGAATGCCTTTCCACTTTGCGAGAGATGGCCGCCGGAGCAGGGTTGCGTTCCACCCGGCTGATCAGCCGCTACGCACAGCACCACACCCTTCTGTTCTCGCGCTCCATTTTAGAAAAAGTCTGAGGCCGCGCGCTCAACACCATGCTGCAGCGATTGGCCCTTCTGTTCCCGCTTTGGATGATTCTCTCCGGAGCAATAGCCTTGTACCGGCCGCACTGGTTGACGGCCATGAATCAGGGGCCGGTGATGGTGCTGCTTCTGGCCTTCATCATGTTGTGCATGGGGCTGACGCTGACCCTCGATGATTTTCGCAGGATCGCCCGCCTGCCCAAGGCGGTGGCGATCGGTTTTGCGGCACAGTATTCCATCATGCCTCTGCTGGCCTGGGGAGTTGCCCAAGCGCTGAGCCTGCCGCCCCACTTCGCCGTGGGCCTGATCCTGGTGGGTTGTTGTCCAGGTGGTACCGCCTCGAATCTGGTGACCTACATCGCGGGTGCTGACGTGGCACTTTCGGTGGTGATGACAGTGTGCTCCACACTGGCGGCAGTCGTTTTAACGCCCCTGCTGACTCAGTTCTTCGCGGGTGCGCTGGTGCCGGTGGATGCCTGGCTATTGTTCAAGCAAACCCTGCAAGTTGTGATCATACCGGTCGTTGTGGGTGTCCTGCTAAACCGATGGGCGCCGCGGCAGGTTATGCGCGTGATGCCGGTGGCGCCGCTATTATCGGTAATGGGTGTGTGTTTCATCTGCGCCGTGGTGTTTGCCGCCAATGCGGAAGCCATCCTGGAATATGGCTTTCAACTGATTCTAGCGACCATGCTGCTGCATGGAGGTGGCTTCCTGATTGGGTACAACTTCGCACGCATCTTTGGCTGCCAGGAACAGAGCGCCCGTACCATTTCCATTGAAGTAGGCATGCAAAATTCCGGTCTCGCCATCGTGCTGGCGAAACAGGCCTTTCCATTGCTGCCGCTCGCCCCCGTTGTGGGCGCGGTTTCGGCGGTGATGCACTCCCTACTGGGCAGCCTGTTGGCGGTGTCGTGGCGCACGCGATTTCCCCGGCCTCATACCGAGTGATCCGAACACTTACCGCTTAGTTATCAAAGCTCCGGAACCACTCAAGCTCCCATAAAACCGGCAGTCCCGGGCAAGCAAAACAGGCTACGTATCGATTGCGTTCACTTGCGGAATTGCCGGGGTTGAAATAACTATCGCACGCGGATAAACGCTGCCATTGCAAGGTGGATCCACCCGCGCAGGGGTGGCGCTTCCGCCGTGTTGTCTCGCCTTCTTATCCGACCGTATCTGTGCACCAGGACGCGAAGCGCTATAGCCATCGTTCTGCGCAGGCTTGGGTTTAGCAAATACCCGCCGAGTGTACTTCAGTCCAATGTACCTCAGTCCAATTTCCAACACAGCCAAAACCCGTCATATTGCAATCACTGGTATTTACTTCCGTAGCGCATATCAACCACAATTCTGAGCAATCATGGCGCACTATCAAAACGCAAGCTTTCTTATTCAATCCCAGCATATCAAGTTTGATAAAAAATATCCTCCCGGCGCTGTCGTGCCGGACCCGGGAATTTACCGGTGCACAGGCTGTGGCCACGAAATAGTAATCCCGAATGGACAGGCTCTTCCCAGTCCAAACCAGCACCAGCATGCCTTCGAATTTGGTACGGTGTGCTGGGAACTTATTGTTTGCCCGGTAGATTGATTTGTCCACCCATCCTTCGGCAACAACCGGCTGCCTGGTTATTAATGGATGATTGCGCTGCTATAAATCCCTTCTGTGTGCACCACACCGGCTCCTGCCACCCCCCCAGTCCCCAACCTGCCTGTCTTCGCTGGCGAAGCAACAGCCAAAACAGCTAATGGGCACTATCGAATTACTTGATATGCATACTTACGGAACTTTTACTCAATTGTCCTTCTCACACGTACGGTATGTGGGGAATCGCACAGAGTTTATCTTGACCGAATGAGAAACTATTCAACGTTTATGATTCCCTCTCCATGCTATCAGGCATGTGCTCCACTTGGTCCTCCATAATCGCCAAGGTGTGAAGCCGGGACAACTTGCAGTCATTCCGGTTTGTTAAGTGTAAAGGAGCAATGATGAGAGAAACCAGACTAATCGATATGTCGGGCCTGAGTGGCGATCCGTCAAGTGACGATCTGCTCGACGATTTATTTTTTCGCCTCGAATCGGAAATCCTGAATGCACCCGGCCAAAGTTCGAAACGTAGCGGTTTATCATCCTGCATGACGATGGTGCATCTTACCGGCACCCCGGTAAAAGGTACTGTCGGCGGAATTAGAATGATAACGCGACGTAGAATGAAAGCTGTAGCCCGGTCTGCAACATCTAGGCGTATGACACAGTAAACGCCAGAGTACTCCAACGGCGGCAAACTGCATTTACGGGGGGTTGCCTTGTGGGCACCCGCCGATACGGTCAATTATTCGCATCCATGTCGTTCTCGTGTAACAGATATCCCATCCCGCCAGAACCACCCGGTCGTTGCCGGAGCCGGAAAGCAATTCAGAAACTCCTTATACTTGATCAATTCAGAAAGGAAGCTCTTCCATGAAAACTCAAATCAGAATCAGTCAAATAGCGATAGCCTTCACCTGTATTTTTTCCACCCCGAGTTTCGCTGAAGAAAATCCATCCCTTCCGCCCGTGCAAACACAAGGTCAAACCCAATATATTTCAGGGGGTATCGGCAAGGATGAGTCGGAAGCGATATTGCAGGCAAAGGATTCCTGGCCATTGATACTTGAATTGGTTCAAGCGGCTGACTCCAGAGCCCAGTATATCAGCGATGTCCAGATAACCATCAGGGACGAATCGGGCAACACCGTTCTGGATGCGGCCGCTGAAGGTCCTTATCTGCTGATCAAGCTTCCAGCCGGAAAATACTCCCTGGATGCCACCTACAACGCGACCACTCTGCATCGCAAGTTTAATCTTCAGAAAGGGCTTGGCAGGAAAGTTACTTTAATCTGGCCTGCCGCCAAAAATGATTAATGCCGGGCCATCCCAATAAAAATGTTTACGATGTGATGGAATGCGAATATCACTATGAAAATTCGCTCTAACCCGGCACGCCGAAGAAACGTTGCCGGAGCCAATCCTGCTCAAGCGCGAAAGCAACCCCGTCCTCACCATTGGTCAGCGTAATCCAGTCAGCAACAGCCTTGACCGTGTGCGGTGCATGGCCCATCGCCACACCGAGCCCGGCGTGTCTCAGCATTTCTATATCGTTTTCAGCATCCCCGATGGCCACCATTTCGCTGAGCGTCATGCCATGGATCTGTCCGATTCTTGTCAGACCCGCTGCCTTGTTTATCCCTTTTGGCATTATCTCAAGCATATAGTCATGGCTGAAGACCGCGGAACATTCGGATGAAATTGCGTCGCGCATGGCGCGGAGACAAACAATACCCTCTGCATTATGACTCATGATTTGCAGCTTATGAGGCGCCACGCTCAGACCCCGCAGACCTGGAACAACCACAGGCTCCTGCCTTAAAATTCTTGCTTCCTGGCGGTACAAGCCCATGGCATCAGGGGTGTACCAGTGATCCAGGGTGGACCAGGCAACACTCAACCCATTGGATAATGCCTCGTGAGCCATCGCCTCTGCATGGGCCAGTTCCAGCCGGTGCTGGAGAATAATCTCAACCCGCTTGCTCAAATCGACACGTGCCACGGCGCCGCCGGAAAACGCCACGACATAACCTTCGATTCCCAGCTCCATGAGAAGTTGGGACAGGGATCCCACATGACGGCCGGAAGCCAATATGACCTGGATCCCTTGCTGCCAGATATCATGAATGGACTTTTTTACCGCGGGTGAAACATTATGCGAAGAATTCAGCAATGTTCCATCCACATCAAGCGCAACGGCTCGCAACTTCGACATTGTCAATTTCTTGACGCTCCGGCTCCGCAGTCGGGAATGCAGATTCGCCCGGAAGCACCAGACGTGTAATAAAGTTTCATTGGAATTCTCCTTGACTATTCATGGTTGCGAGGTGCGTCGGTATCCTTTCTGATTTCATGTGCCACATCCCCTCTGGCGAACATCAGTATGCCAACGATATATATGCAGCCGCTGATCTGCTGTTCCTTACTTCGATTTTCCAACGATGTATCTTTCCAAAAACCTTGCTTTCAATATGGAATAATATATAATAAGAATAATTCTTATTATCATTCACACAAAGTTCACAAATACCATATGAAAGCTTCACAAATATTACGCCGCTCTCCAAACCTCATACATGACGATTGCGGTGGGGATCGGACGCGCAGCCAGATGTAAATTTATCTGTTGCCGCTGAGTCCTCCTACACCAGCGGCATTTCAGCCAGCCAACCCATCCCGGGCAAGCCAGCCAATTTTCTATCTGACTTGTCGGGGAGTGTAGTGAAACAACCGAGAAAGCCCGCGCAGGGGCATCACCACCCTTTTTTATTTCCAGGCACAGCCCGCAGGAATGGGGCATGGTTTGCCTGCCTCCGCGGCGTGGAAGCCCTATCCAGTCACCTTCTGCACGATCCAATCGGATATGGGTCCGGCACAGTTATTCATCTCCCGTCTGTATTCTGAAACCGTGTGAAAAAAACTACACGCGGATTGTGCCACTCAATGAAATTATATGGAAAGAAACATGAGATTCATTAACAAATGCCACATACCGATACTTCTGCTGCTTATTCTACTCATCCCTACCGCGGCAGAAGCTGTCGATCCTTTTGAACTCCAGATTTACGGGTACGCCACGCAAGGGCGAGGAAATTTCAGTCCACAGCTTCTCAATAGTTTCGTTCCTTATGGTCGCAAGGAAGGCGAAGGCGGTACCTCGGGAACCTTCGCCAGTCAAAGCATGATGCGCACCGCAATCGAATTGGAGTACGGTCTCACCAATAAGATAGATGTTGCCTATTATATAAATTTTGCACGCCCGGCTGGGGAGGATGTGCAATACGCCGGATCAAAACTCCGATTTCGCGGACGTTTCGCCGAGCAAGGTGTCTTGCCGGTGGATTTGGGATGGTATTTCGAGGTCGAGCAGTGGACGCCTAAAATCAATGAAGACACTCTTGAGTTGGAGTTCAAGCCGACCCTGCAAAAGGATATTGGCCCCATAAGTATCATTGCCAACTTTCCATTTGAAAAAGTCATACGAGGTGAAAGTGCGAAAGAGCAATTGTTCGAGGTCGGCTATCTGACCGAGGTAAGCTATCAGAAAAGCAAGCGATTGCGATTCGGCATCCAATTCATTGGCGGTCCAGGTGGGGTCAAAAACATAGACCCGTTACGCGATCAGCAGCATTACGTTATGCCGGTTGTCCACTTTATCGCTCCCGGTGAAGTTCGAAGCACTGTCGGTATCGGTTTTGGCCAGACCCATGGCTCAGATCGGATAATTCTCAAGGCAAATTTCTCCTTTGGGGGAGGAAGAGGATATATATGGGACTAGCAGGCCGTCCTCATGGAAGTTCTGGCTCGGATCGATTTATTTTATGGAGATTGCCAATGAAAAAAATGTTCAAGTCGCTGTTGGTGTTGTCCGCGCTATTCTTTTCGCCTTATGCAGCAATGGCGGACAGTTACCCTGAAAAAGCGGGTGGAAAACTGGAGAATGGCATCGCCAATGCAGTCGGCGGATTTTTGGAAATTCCAAAAACCGTGATGACAACTACTCGTAGTGAAGGCCCTGCTTATGGCATGACGGTAGGGTTGATGGCCGGTTTTCTGCATACGCTTGGGCGCACAATATATGGAGTCGTGGATATGGCGACGTTTTTGATACCTACCAAGCCATTAGTCGATCCCGATTACATCTGGAATGATCCAGACAGGATAACCACCTATAAATCAAAAGTGGAAATGCGATAACATACTTTTTTGAGTATGGCGCTTATCCTGACAGTTAATCTGATCCAATCGTAAACTCCCGCCGACCACATCATCCTTTTCCATCTCCGGAAAGATTCTGGCTGGGCATGGGTTGCGGGCGTGCCAAAGACTGGATTTACAGCTGAACTAAAATATCCTTTATTCACTTCACTCAACATTTGTTTCAGCACCCCGTTTCTCTTTCCGGATATTTCCCGTAATTCTCACAGCATCTTGTAAACCTCAATCGCTGATATGGATTTGCTTTATGTCTTGCATTTCCCGTAAAAGTGAATATCATTACGAATCATTCTCATTAATTATCGCAAAGAGGCTCAAAAATGAGTTCAATAGCGGATTCGATAATGCACATGTCAAGTATGGTCTCGGAATCCAGCACCGATAAACGTAAATTCGCCATGCTTGAGCGGAGTAGATCCATCCACAGCGATACCCTGTTTTCCGATGGGGAAGACGAGGTGTTTATCCAGCATCAGGGTGCGCAATATCGTTTGCGCCGCACCCGTAACGGCAAACTGATCTTAACCAAATAGTAGACTTGGGGCGCTTATCATGTATATTTGTGTCTGCAAAGGTGTAACCGATAGCGCAATCCGCGAGGCTGTCTATAAAGGCGCTGACCGGATGCGGGACTTGAAAACCTGCCTGGGCGTGAGCGAGCAATGCGGGATATGCGCCTGCCACGCGAAGGAGGTATTGGAACAAACACTGATGCAGAGAACGCTGGCGCAATGCCAGCCCACATAACCCACTCGTTAATTCGAGATTCCGCCTGAGGAGGCAAACATGAAAAGCAGCGCAGATATCATCCAGTGGCTAAACCGCCAACTGCAGCACGAGTTGACGGCCATCAATCAGTATTTCCTCCATGCCCGCATGTATAAAAGCTGGGGCTTCAACAGCCTGGGCAAGCACGAATACGACGAATCCATCGAGGAAATGAAACATGCCGATGCATTGATCGAACGAATCCTGTTTCTGGAGGGGCTGCCTAATCTGCAGGAACTCGGCAAGCTCATGATCGGGGAAAAGGCGGAAGAATGTGTCGCTTGTGACCTCAAGCTGGAAGTAATCTCGCGTGAAACACTGGTCGCCGCCATTGCCGCGTGCGAAACCGCCAAGGATTACGTATCGCGGGAGATTTTCGAGGATATTCTGGCGGATACCGAAGAGCATATCGACTGGCTGGAGACGCAGCTGGATGTGTTGCAAAAAATTGGGACCCAGAACTGGCTGCAGAGCCAGATATAGATTCATTCATTACCGCTGATCTCTCATCAGCGGCATTTAGCCAGCCAGCCCATGCCGGGCAAGCCGCTTTTTGCATGACGGTACAGCCGCAGATCGCTTGGGCTGGCAAATTGAAGCTCTAGCCTAGATGATTCAGTCCAGGGGAATGAGACGATAACCTTCCTTTTTGGTGTTCCATGATACGAAAACCCTTTGAGCATGGGTTAGCAAAAATGGAGAGGAGGTTTTATTTGTGCTTTCCGCAATTGGTTTAGCGGGCGACCAGGTCTGGCCTCCATTGCTGGATTGCATTATCAGAAGCTGTGTTTTGTCGCCGTCAAACTCGGTCCAGGTTAGGATGATATGCTTCCCCCGCGCCATAATATCAGGATGGCTCGGCAGTTTTGCCGGTTCCCCGAACGACAAGGGTTCTGAGAAATGTTGTCCATGGTCGGACGAATAGGCATAGAACAATCCCTGGCGGACCCTGCCCTGCGTAAACCAGGCAATATGGTATCGATCATCGGTACTAATGGAGATTGCGGGCCCATGTTCAGGACATCCTTTGATTTCCCATTGGTCGAAGGTGATACGCCAAGAAAGCGGCATTCCACCGCCAGCTCGCATCCTGAGCAGACCATGATCTCTAATGTCGCCCGGGTAAATGAAGCGCGCGAACAAAACGGGTTGACTTTCATTGTCAAAAGTAACGGCAATACGACAGCATTCGCAAAGGGTGTCCGCAAATTTCCGGTTAACGAAATTAGCGTTGCCTTGGCTGTCAATTTTTGTGAAATAGATTGCGTTGCCTGGTTGTCTCCAATCGGTGCGATCGCGTTCGTCCAGCCAGAAGATATAAGCCTGACCAGATGGACTTAAGATCAATCGGCCCTGAAACGAATTTGCTTCGGATGCTTTGTCGCTCAAGGGCACTGGCGTCGAAAAACTGCGCCCAATATCGGTGGATACGCTGAAGTACTGAGCTATTGGCTGATCGCCTTCCGCCGCATAGGTAACGTAGATCCGGCCGGAGGGGGCCACCACGATACCAGGGCGATTCTCGTCGCTTGCTTTGATGCGCTGTGATTCGTTATTGATACGTACAGGCGTACTGAAAGTTTTGCCCAGATCAGTTGAGTAATCAACATATACATGCCGATTCTCCGGCACAATCCGCCATAACCGGCCATCTGGACCAAAGGTGGCGGCGACGAACAGGCCGCCGCCATGCGGATAATGCTTGTAATCGGCCGTCCCGGCTGTTGGATGATCATGATCGCTATGGCCGGCAGTGCTAAATGCCATTGAGCCGGCCAGCAACAAGCAACTCAACAGTTGACCACTTCTCATCGAGAGACAGCCAAACAATTCCTTTGCAGTTATTTTATTCTTCATGCTGGCACTCTATCTATACTTGCCTAATTCGGGACGCGATAAACCTGAATTTGCGCCACATGCGATTAATGGCTGCTCAACATACGCTAAAATGCAAACACCAAGCGGTAAGTAATTCTGTAATCCGGTGGGGTCTGATACCCGCTGGTGTCTTTGACTATCGGTGTACCTATTGAGAGGGCAGTATTCCAATTCTTGCCACCCGCGTATCGGATGCCTGGCGAGATATAAACGGTGTTACCACCCGAATTCGGATCAGCCCCTATACCAGCGGTTTTCTGGCGATCCTGCCACATGCCATTGAGTTCCAGGACGGCTGTCCATGGCGCATTGTTGCTGCCGATGAAAAGGTTGTTTTTAGCCATGCCAATAAAAGCATAGGAAAGCGCAATGTTATACTCGAAAATGTCGCCGAGGTCGGTTTTCTGCGACCCTCTCGTTGCGACCGTGTAGAGGATGCTGCTATCCAATGAAACGTGACCCATGGCGCGAGTGAAAGAAAAACCAACGGCAGGATTCCATGAGCCCCCACTGGGTTGATGGTGTGCCTCAAAACGTTCGCCTTGGTTGGTTTGCACGTGGGTCGCACCTGATGGAGTTTTCAGGGCTACGACCAGTGATAAGTGATTTAAATTATCAACGGTATGGAAAAAACGATATTGACTAAAGATGGAAACGCCTCCAAAACCACCTGGATTGCCTTGATTATGGACGGCATCACCATCTTCATTCGGCGAGCGGACACCGAAACGCTGCACGTAGGGAAGTCTGATGCCCAAAGTTAAGTTATCGGTGACTCCGTAGGCCGCAAATACTGATGGTATCAAAAGAGATTTAACACTATGAACATCGCCATGGGCATCGTCGACAGCATTATTCTTCAAATCCAGCAGCTTGCCATCCGAAGCACTATTAAAACTGGTAAATTGGGTAATTGTACCCCCCGCCCACATACCGGCAGGAAGCGTTATTCCAGTTTGCGTGATAATCGGCGATGCGGTACCAATGCCGAAGCCCAAAGAGCCATGATCAGCAAAAACTGCATCGCAGTGAGCAACCGAGGCTAAAAGCATCACCAGCAGTATTATTTTCGATTGATTCATGACTAGTCCTGTAACCGTCTTTAACAAGTGGGTAGGTCTAAATCGAATATCACGCATAGTCATGTAGGACTAATGCACGCATTGCCACATCTTTAATACTGGAGGGGGAGAATAATCCAGTTCAAGAAGTGTGGAAATGCGGCAAATTGCCGCACCCCCAAGAGGGGATAAGTTATCAGAAAAATTCGCATTTTTTTAAGATAATAAATTGTGTTTTTCTTGCTGGGGCGCGGTGAACACAAGCACTTGCGCTTATTATCTAAATGAAAGGGTGTTATCCATTCGGATATTCCGCTCGATAGTAGGACCTTCAGCACTGGGCGCATGTTGGGCCATACTTCGTGTCTTATTCGACGGGACCTGAGGGACTGAATTGTTTCCCCGAGCTAAGAATACACAATTCTGATTGGCCTCCCTCATCACCGTTCCTTCCAGCACCACCAAGCCTTTATGCTGATTATCATTGATGCGCATGGTAGCCAGCATGGAGCGTTGGACCACCTTGTCGACTCACCCACAGCAACGCACCACGAAGGATTTATTCAGAGATTTACCACCATTTTTATCGGCAGATGCTTTTATCCCAGTAGAGTATTGACATATACCCTATACCGGTATACAGTAGGGCCGTCAAAAAATGAGGAACCGCGTCATATCTTGCTTCCAGGCGGATAATGCAGTGGTCAATTTTGCCAAAGAAAAAGTACATGTGAGATGTGGGCGGCACAATACCCTGCCCGAAGAGTGGGCCGCCTGATCGAGAAAGTCGGGCTTCACGTCACTCTACAGTCGATACAACTGCGAGTCAGGGAAATAATCCGCATTGCATGCAATGGGCATATCGAAAAAGTGCAAACAAGCTGCCTGGCGTCATGGCACCGTCAAGTCTATCCATTATTTTACTTAACTTAATCAAAAAGGGGTCGCGATGCAAACAGAAGCTGTAAAAATCAGGGGCATGAACCGGATGGGTTGCGCAAACGGTGTAGAGACCACCATGAATGTCCCTTACCCGATTTCTCAAGTGATAAGCGCCACACCCGCGGCATTTCCGGCCCGCATACGCGGACCCCTGTTGAAATTATGCCTGGGCGCGGGGACGCTGGGACTGGCATTGCATGTTTTCGCGGCAGACCCTGCTCCCGTCCCCCCTGCAACCACAACCCCGGCGGCCACGGCAACCGCAGGGGCGGTGGCGACACCCGCGGCTCCCAAGGCGAGCGCCCGATTCGATTGGTCGAAGGTTCCCCCCGTCACCGCGCCATCGCGTCCCGGCATGTTCGTCATCGCGCCCTCCGGGCCGGGGTACTACTCGCTCTGGGATGTAGTCACCGGCAATGAGCGTAAGGCCCCGCCGGTTTCTCCCAATGCGCCCTATGCCCTCATGACCAACCCCGCTTTCGAGATCGATTACCGTTACATGGAGAAACCGGGCTATGAGCCGGATCTTTTCGATCCCATCAAGCGCATCCACATGGGCGAGGACTTCCTGCTGTCTTTCGGCGGCAGCTTCTGGTACCGGTACATGCGCGAATCCGATGCCCGTTTGACCAACACCAGCGATAATTACCATCTGATACGCAGCCGCTTCCACGCCGACTTCTGGTATCAGGACAAGGTCCGCATATTCGCCGAGTTTCTGGACGCCCGCAGTTTCGGTCAGGCCCTGGCGCCGGCCGCCACCGATGTCAATCGCACCGACATGCTGAACCTCTTCGCCGATATCAAGCTGGCGAACATCAAGGATGGCCCCGCTTATCTGCGCGTCGGCCGCCAGGAATTACTCTATGGCTCGCAGCGGCTGATTTCCACCCTCGACTGGGTGAACACGCGGCGCACCTTCCAGGGCGTCAAGGCATTCTGGCGCACGCCGACATTTGACCTGGACGCATTCTGGGTGCGTCCCATGATCACGGAAAGAAACCAGTTCGACAACTGGGATACCAAACAGGAATTCTTCGGTCTGTGGGGAACCTACAAGCCCATGAAGGGCCACCTGGTCGACATGTACTTCCTGAGCTTGGACGACAATCGCCACCGCGCACTCGGCAGGAACGGCATCTTGGGCGATTCGATCACGCATACCCTCGGCGGGCGCCTGGCCGGGGACTACAACCAGTTCCTCTACGAACTGGAAGGCATGTACCAGTTCGGCCAGTATTCCAATCAGGATATCTCCGCCTTTGCGGTCGCCTCCGGCGCCGGCTACCACTTCAAGGGGGCACCCATGAATCCCCAGGCCTGGCTGCGCTATGACTTCGCCTCCGGCGACAATAATGCCAATGACGGCCGGCGCAACACCTTCAACCAGCTCTTCCCCTTCGGGAACTATTACCTGGGCTGGATCGACCGGGTGGGCCGCCAGAACATCCACGACTTCAATGCCCAGATCAACCTGCATCCCCAGCCCTGGGCCACGTTTACCGCCCAGTACCACCGCTTCTACCTGGCCAACAGGCAGGACTTCCTGTACAACGCCGCCGGTGCCGCCACCTTGCGGGATGCCACCGGGCAAGCCGGCAGTTACGTCGGCGATGAAATCGACTTCCGCTTCAACATCCACGTCGACCGTCACCAGGATATCCTGGTCGGCTACTCGAAGCTCTTTGCCGGCAATTTCCTCAAGGCCACCGCCCCGGGCGTCTCGCCAGATCTCTTCTATGTCCAATACAATATGCGATTTTGACAGGTGTCCGGAACTGATCCTATATACCCTGACAGGGTATTGACATATACCCTACCATGGTACAGAATAAGCTATCTGCACCGCTTCAAGGTGCGCACTTTCACCTAGCGCGGAATTGGTGGATTTTTCGGAAACGAACCAGGTTAATGATACTGTTAACGAAAACGTCAGGGTATACAAATGGCTGCCAAATCGGCTCATCTGAAAGTCAAAGGTATGCACTGCACCGGCTGCGAGGAAACCATCGAGAACGTGGTGAGTCATTTGCCGGGCATACGGAAAGTCAATGCAGACTATGTCAAGCAAACTGTCGATATTGAATTCGACAGCAAATCCATCGGGGAAAGCGGCATTCGTCATGCGATCGAAGAAAAAGGCTATGAATTCGAAAGCGCATCCACAGATTCTTCCGGCCATGCGGTACGAAATGCGCTGATTTTTCTCACCTTGCTGCTAGTGGTGGGTGGCGTGACGTTCTGGGGTAAGAGCATGATCCCGGGCTTGGTGGGAGAGATGAATCCTCAACTCGGCTATGCCATGCTGTTTTCCATCGGATTCTTTACCGGCTTTCACTGTATCGGCATGTGCGGCGGTTTCGTGGTGGATTATGCGACGGCTATCGAGCCGCGCACCGCAGGTACCACAGCGATGGCTCATGTGATGTACGCCACCGGCAAAACAGCGTCTTATACAATCATTGGCGGCGGTATGGGGCTACTGGGTTCCCTCATGGCCTTCACCCCCGCCATGCGGGGTGCCGTCACGCTCGCGGCCAGTCTTTTCGTAATCATCTATGGCCTCAAGATGCTGGATGTGTTTCCCCTATTGCGCAACTTCACCCTGCGTTTGCCCCGGTTTGTCGTGCGAGGCGTATCGAATGAGCTGCGTCAGCGGCGCAGCCCCTTATCCATCGGGCTTTTAAATGGTTTGATGCTGGGTTGCGGTCCGTTGCAAGCGATGTACATCATGGCCGCCGGTACCGGCAGCGCCCAGGAAGGCGCCACGATGCTATTCTTCTTTGGTCTGGGCACCCTGGTGCCGCTCCTGAGTTTCGGGCTGATCGCCAGTTCCGTATCGCGGGATATCATCAACCTGCTGGTACGTGCATCGGCCATCATGGTTATCGCCATGGGCTTGATGATGGCGGATCGGGGACTCAAGCTGACCGGGTCCGGCTATGACTTCAACTCGCTGTCGTCCCGCTGGCAGCAGGCAGCACCAGCGGATAATCATTTTGAATCAAGTGGAACTACCCGGCAGCGTTAAGTAGTACGAGTACGGCTGCTATGAATTACCGGCTGGATAGCAAATATTTATGAACACACTCGCACTTAAACAACTTGAACTGCCGATCGAAGGCATGACCTGCACTGCCTGCGCGGCGCGCATCGAAAAGAATCTGAACAAGCTGCCCGGCGTGCGTGCGGTGGTCAACTTCGCCAACGAAAAAGCGCGCGTGGAGTTCGATGACACGGCCACCCCGCCTGAAGAGCTGATCCGCTCGATCGAGAAAGCTGGGTTTCATGTCGCGCCCCAATCGGTACAACTGCAAATCAGCGGGATGACATGTGCCGCATGCAGCGGACGTATCGAAAAGGCGCTGAACAAACTTCCCGGCGTCGCTGCCACCGTCAATCTGGCCACGGAAATAGCGCACGTCCGCCTGAACCCCGGTGCCGGTGCGACGATGGTGGATAACCTGATCGCCGCCGTTGCCAAGGCAGGCTATGGTGCCAGAGAAATCAGTGAAGCCAGCCGCGCCGAGGAGAAAGCGCGAAAACTTGCCGCGTACCATGCGGAACTTCGCATGTTCTGGATTTCGGCGGCGCTTACCTTGCCGCTGATCCTGCAGATGGGTCCCATGCTCTGGGGTGATCATGCGGAATTCCTGCCGCGCTGGCTGCAGCTTCTGCTGGCAACACCGGTGCAGTTCTGGGTTGGAAAGCGCTTCTATATCGCCGCATGGCATGCATTGCGCGGGGGTGGCGCCAACATGGATGTGCTGGTCGCGCTGGGCACCAGCATGGCGTACTTTTTCAGTGCGGTGGTCACGTTGCTGTCACTGAACCAGCACGTTTATTTCGAGGCAAGCGCGGCCATCATCACCTTGGTATTGTTGGGCAAACTGATGGAAGCCCGCGCCAAGGGCAAAACTTCAGCCGCCATTGAAGCCCTCATCAAGTTGCAGCCGAAAACCGCCCGGGTGGAGCGCGGCGGCGCAATCGTCGAAGTCGACGCAAGCTCGCTCAAGGTTGGCGATATTTTTATCGTGCGCCCCGGCGAGAATCTGCCGGTGGATGGCATTGTCATCGAAGGCGCTTCCAGCGTGAATGAGGCGATGCTGACCGGCGAAAGCCTGCCCGTTGCAAAACAGACGGGGGAAAGGGTTTATGCGGCCACCCTGAACCAGCAGGGGCTGCTCAAATGCCGCGCCACCAGTGTCGGCGCCCATACCCAGCTTGCGGCCATCATTCGGCTGGTGGAAGAAGCGCAGGGCTCCAAGGCGCCGATCCAGCGATTGGCCGACGTCATTTCAGGCATATTCGTGCCGGTGGTAGTGATCATCAGTACCCTGACGCTGATCTTTACATGGTGGCTGGCGGGCGAATTTGTTCCGGCACTCGTCAACGCCGTGGCGGTACTCGTCATTGCCTGTCCCTGTGCATTGGGACTAGCTACGCCCACCGCAATCATGGTCGGCGCGGGACGCGGCGCGCAAGCCGGCGTACTGGTGAAAAATGCCGCTGCGCTGGAGCAGGCGGAGAAGATTCAGGTATTGATCGTGGACAAAACCGGCACGCTCACGGAAGGCAAACCGGCAGTCACGGATATTGTTCCCGCACAATCGATCTCAGAGCACGCGCTGATGCAAATAGCCGCGACGTTGGAGCAAGGTTCGGAACATCCCCTGGCAAAAGCGGTGATGGAACGTGCGGTCAGTATGGATATCCGGCCCCAGATGGTAAGCGATTTTACCGCTATCACCGGCAGCGGAGTCACTGCCCGCATCGATGACATTGACTATATCCTCGGTTCCCCCAGATTTCTGCGGGAACATGACGCGCTGACAAATGACGATTCGATAGCCGTTCTCCAGGCCGAGGGTAAAACAGTCGTCGGCGTGGCCGCCTCCCCTCAAGGCACTTTTGATACTTTTGAAGTTCTCGGTTATTTCGCCATTGCCGACCGGTTGCGCAATACTTCCGTACCAGCGGTACGGCGACTGCAATCAATGGGCATCGAAGTCATCATGCTGACCGGCGATAATCCTGCCACTGCTGCCGCCATTGCGAAGCAGGCGGGCATCAGCACTTATCGCGCCGAGGTGCTGCCACGAGACAAAGCCGCCGAAGTGAAAAAGATGAAGATGGGCGGCAAATTCATAGGCATGGTAGGCGACGGCATCAATGATGCTCCAGCACTGGCTGCGGCTGACGTAAGCTTCGCCATCGGCGCAGGCTCCGATGTGGCGATTGAAGCCGCCGACATCACCCTTATGCGTGATGATTTGATGAGCGTGGCCGATGCCATTTCGCTCTCGCGCGCAACGCTGGGAAAAATCCGCCAGAATCTCTTCTTTGCCTTCATCTACAACGTACTGGGCATCCCCCTGGCGGCGATAGGATTGCTTAACCCCGTAATCGCGGGTGCGGCAATGGCAATGAGTTCGGTATCGGTAGTCAGCAATTCATTGTTGCTGAACCGATGGCGGGCGGGTACGTGAGCGGAACATTCATTCAACTTAACTGAAAGGAGTCATGAAATGCAAACAGAAATCATAAAAATCAAGGGAATGACCTGCATGGGTTGTGTCAACAGCGTGAAGAACGTGTTGGAGAAGATACCTGGCGTGAATGGTGCGGATGTTTCTCTTGAACAGAAACAGGCCGTGATCCAGTACGACGCAGCCACAACCAACCCTAACCAGTTCCAGGATGCTATCAAGGAGGCCGGTTTTGAAGTCATCAACTAAGAAACCGTCTCCTGGAAAGGAACCGTGCCACGCGCCGCAGATGGTGGTGCAACCTGACAAGGAAGCCCTGATAAAGCGGCTCAACCGCATCGAGGGTCAGGTACGCGGCGTCAACAAAATGGTAGCGGAAGATCGTTATTGCGTTGACATCCTGAATCAGGTCTCCGCGCTGCAGTCGGCGCTTGACGCCGTTGCCATGCTGTTATTGGAGAATCATACCCACGGCTGCATGCAGGGTGCCATCAAGTCGGGTAAAGGCGATGAGGCAATTGATGAACTGATGGCGGTGGTACGGAAATTCGCTCGGTAGCGTTGGCGGCAAAACATGGTTATTTCAGGCTTGCTGCTCAGCGGCTATGGTGCACCTGATAAAGACGAATCGGTAGAGGATGTAATGACACGACTTGTCCTGATTGCATTTTTGTTTTTCGCCGGACCCGCTATCACCGCCGATATTCCCCCGGTTGACGTGCCCGACACGATGGGGGAACGGGTAAAAGCCTGTATTGCCTGTCACGGTCCGGAGGACAAAGAGGGCCGGGATGCGTATTATCCCCGTATCGCGGGCAAGCCTGAGGGCTATCTGTTCAATCAGTTGCGCAATTTCCGGGACGGCCGGCGTCATTACCGGCCCATGGGGTTGCTGCTGGAAAATTTGCCCGATCAATACTTGCGGGAGATGGCTGCCTATTTCGCTTCGCTGAAGCAGGCTTTTCCCCCACCCGAGCCGCTGACCTCCTCGCCCGCCGAAATAAAGCTGGCTCGAAGCCTTGTGACCCTGGGAGATCCCGCACGAAAAATACCCGCCTGCGTTGAATGTCATGGCAAGGATCTAATGGGAACCGCGCCTTTCATCCCTGGCCTGCTGGGTCTGCCACGCGTCTACATTATCGCCCAGTTCGGCAACTGGCAGAATGGCGGCCTGATGCGAGGGCAGACACCCGACTGCATGTCGGAGATTGCAAAACAGCTTACTACCGATGAGGCAAGCGCCATCGCAGCGTGGCTGGCCGCGCAACCGGTCTCCGAAACCGTTTTGAAGCACGAAGGCCCGGTGGCAGCCCTTCCCGGCAAACTCGCCAAGCGCTGCGGCAGCATCGTCCTGCACTCCGGGGGACCGCGATGAAACCTGTTGTCATCGCTGCCGCGCTTGCCGGACTCATAGGTCTTGGCCTGTTCCTGGCGCCGATGAATCGGCCACCAGTGAACGAATCATCGGCGTCAAGGACTGAGGACCCCGCCAAACGACAGGCAAAAGGTGCTTACCTCGCGCAAGCCGGTAATTGCATGGGGTGCCATACCGCCCAGGATGGCAGGCCTTACGCAGGAGGGCATATCCTTGCCACGTCAATCGGAACATTCATCACACCTAACATCACGCCCGATCCGGAAACCGGTATCGGACAATGGACCGAACAGGATTTCTGGCGCGCACTGCATGACGGCAAGGCACGCGACGGCAGCCCCTTATACCCGGCTTTTCCCTACACGGATTACACAAAGGTGACACGCGAGGATGCCGATGCGATCTTCGCCTATCTTCAATCACTTCCCCCCGTCTCTCAACGCAATCCACCGAGCCGGATCAATTTCCCCTTCAACCTGCGTCCCCTCCTGTACGTCTGGCGCGCCCTTTACTTCGAGCAAGGCGTTTATCGGCCCGAGGCCGCAAAGAACGATGAATGGAACCGTGGCGCCTATCTCGTGCAAGGGCTCGGACATTGCAATGCTTGCCACACGGCGCGGAATCCGCTGGGTGCAAGCCAGGGCAATGTACTGGGAGGAGGGCAACTCATGGGTTCGAACTGGTATGCACCCTCCCTGACGTCCCTCCAGGAGGGCAGCGCCTCGGACTGGCCGATGGATGATATCGTTCAACTACTCACGACAGGCTTGTCATCCCGGGCAGCCGCAACAGGGCCGATGGCCGACGTCGTCAGCCAAAGCCTCCAATATCTGACGCCGGATGATGCGCGCGCCATGGCTACCTATCTCAAATCATTACCTGGAAGCGCTCCACATTCCAGGGGAACAGCCCCCGAGCTTACCGATGAGGTGGATAGGCAGTTTCGGCGGGGCGGCGAGATTTACGAGAAATATTGTCAGGATTGCCATGGCAGCTTCGGGCAAGGCGCGCCCGGCGTTTATCCTGCGCTGGCAGGCAACCGTGGCGTCACCCTCGCCTCCCCGATTAACGCGATTCGCAGCATACTCAACGGCGGCTATGCGCCCGTCACGGAAAGCAGCCCACGCCCCTACGGCATGCCGCCGTTTGCGCAAATCCTGCCCGATGAAGATATCGCGCTGGTCTTATCGTATATCCGTAATGCATGGGGCAATCGTGGCAGCCTGGTAACGGCGGTTCAGGTCGACCGGAGCAGGAAAGGTGCGCAGTAAACCGGGGACCGATGATGACCGGGCACAGATGCCGCGCTGACAGCATTTGGACTTATGCTGGATACACCATTGCCCGAGCCTCCGACAAACGCGCCCTCAGAACTAGTATCTCCCATTAACAACACAACCCCGCTTAATCAGCAAGCCAGTGCGGCAAAATGACGCATGTGGCATATTGCCGCACCATGGAATTGACAGACATCAGCCCTGTCTAATTCTCGTCCTGACTCATTCAGCGGACAATGGAAGCCTGTTTTCTGCATCGATCCGCAAAAACCCGCAGGGCTATTCATATGACGATTCATTACCTGCTGCCTTTAGCCGGAATTCTTTTCTCCGTATGCAATTTATACCCCATACAGGTATTGACATATATACCCCCATAAGGTATACAGTAAAACTACTGGGAAATCAGGGAGCGCCCAAAAAACTTAATCAACTTTCGTATAACCCAAGGAGAGCATAAATGAACACATTACAAGTTTCCACGCTTTTAATAGGTGCCGCACTGACGGGGGCATCCTTGTTTGCCGTAGCACATACCGAAGAATATTTCGATTCCGTCGAATCGCCCCACGGCGGGCAAATGCGCATGTCCGGGCCTTATCATCTGGAGCTTGTCGCCAGGGATAAGGAAATCGTGCTTTACGTGATGGATCATGCCAACAGCAAGCTTAATACCAAGGGCGGCTCGGGTAAAGCGTCTATTCAAACCGGCAAGGATAAGGCCAGAATCCCGGTCAAACTGGACCAAGCGGGTGATAATATTCTCAAAGGGACTGGCGATTTTTCTATCAAGCCTGAGACAGTAATCACCGTATTCATTGAGCTTCCGGGGCGGGAAGCGTACTCAGCCAGTTTTACCCCGCTTAAACCCAAGACCAAGCTTGCCATGAAAACCAAAGCTACCAAGCCACAAGCGGATAGCGGCAATGCACATCATCATACGCACCATTGACCAGACCCTGATTGAATTGATAATCCCGCATAAAACCCGTCATCATTCCTGACGGGTTTTATGTTTAGCTATACCGCCTCTCCTTTCACCAGGGAAAGCTGGGTATCAGCCAGCAGATTGCAAAGCAAGCGCTGGTAGGAGGTATCTCCCCTCAGTACAGCGCGGGCATCAATGACGAGACGCAAACGACCGCTTTGCAATCTCAATAGTTTCAGATAATTTGGGAAAGAATGATGTGCGGGTACAGCGATGCCGGCACCCGGGCATTCCGGGGGATAACCGACCCACTCCGGCACCAGTCCGGACTGGCGCAGAGTGGTCTCCGATTCCTCGAACACATATGCGGTAATGCCGATAGCGTCACTCTTCCAGCGATTGATCGGCATTAGAAGCGGTGCCTTCTGAGAAATCGACTTCACGGCTTTCGCGTAAACACGTCTGGGTTCGGGTTCCATCACAAAACTCCTCTGTAAGCAATTCAAGACTCGCCACCCACTCCGGCACTATTCCCGCCACCGGAAACACATCGCCGGCAAGTACCGTATCATTCATCTTACAGATTTTAGTCATATTGAAAATTGTACTGAAGTACATCTATGGAGCCCCTGAATCCGGGCTGTTTCGCAAGTGGAATAATGGGCCAAAAAAATCCGGGAGGAGTTTTAAATGTAACGATATTTGCTATTGCGCAACCGTTGCTTATTGAAGCAAATATATTTGTCATAACGACTCATCGACCTGGAGCCATCATGCAGGACCACACCCTCCCCCCGAAAAAATTTTGCAGACCGGCATGGCTTTCTGGGCATCGAAAATGTTGCTCAGCGCTGTGGAGATGGCGAGCTGTCGCAGGGTCCCGCCAGCCTGGATTCACTCAGCTAGCGGCTCCGTTGGCATCTCCGCGGCGCATGATTTCCTTGATGCGCTGGTGGCGCGCGGCTTCCTCAAACGTGAGAGCGGAAGCTACCGCAACATGCCTGAGACCAGTCTTTTCTTGATCGGAATAAGCCATCCTATTTGAGTGCGGCAATTTGCCGCATTCCTGCGCCGGCCGAAATGAATTATTCTCGCGCTCCAGATTATTGCGAGAGAATATTGTGCGCTGGATTCGACATATTGCGGTTATAAAGCAAAAACCCGGCTTTCTTGTACTGGTAAGTCTGCTTTGCGCATCTTCTGTCTGGGCAACCAGTGAATTTGAGCCGCCGGTTAAAGATACAACCAGATCTGCACCCCCAGCGAAAAAAAAACCGGCTGCCACCGCTCCCTCACCCGGAATCCTCAAGAATACGGAAGTAACGCCTGCTACCGCCGGGAAAGCACCTACTGATGAGTCTGCGATTAAATTGCCGGAAATGACGATAGGAGGGAAAGTCAAACCCATCTCCAAGCAAACCGAAGGGGAAAGATACAGACTGCCCCAGACTACGGAGACCATTACCCGGGAAAAAATGGACGCCACCATCAATATGATGCAGGCGGAGGATGCCATCAAATACATGCCATCCGTACAGGTACGGAATCGCTATATCGGGGATACCAACGCACCGGTAGGAACGCGCACCTCAGGCACATCCGCCAGCGCGCGCAACCTGATTTATGCCGACGGTATCCTGCTGTCTTCCTTGCTCGGCAATAACAATACAAACACGGGTTCGCCTCGCTGGAATACCGTGTCGCCTGGAGAAATCGAACGCATCGATATCATGTACGGCCCATTTTCAGCCGCTTATCCCGGCAATTCCATGGGTGGCGTGATCAACATCACCACGCGTATGCCGGAAAAATTCGAAGCGGGCGTGGATGTGCAACAATCATTCCAGACTTTTAATCTCTATGGCACCAAAGATACCTTTCATAACCAGCGGTACTCCGGATACTTTGGCCACCGCTACAAGGACTTATCGTTTCGCTTCGACTATAGCCATCTCGATGCCCATAGTCAGCCCATAATTTTTACGACTCCCCTCCAGTCCGCCGGCACCACATCACCTGCCGGGACAGAAGTGACCGGCGCTATCCCGGGCCAAAACCCTACACTTGCCCCTAACTACGTGCTGGGTGCCGGAAACTTAAATCATACCGTGCAAGACAACTTCAAGTGGAAACTGGCCTACGATTTCACGCCGACCATAAGATTCGCTTACACCTTCGGGATGTGGCAAAACAACGCAAGCGCCAGCGCTCAAAGTTATCTGAGAGATGCATCAGGCAATATCGTGAACAGCGGCGCGGTCAATATCGATGGTAGACGATTCAATCTCGATACTATCAGCTCCGGCCTGCCCGCCTTTGCCGCGAATCGGACCGATCAAACAACTTGGTCGCACGGTCTGAATCTCCGATCCAACACCGGCGGGAAATTTGACTGGGAACTGGTGGGCAGCGTGATCGATTTGAGCACGGACACCGTTCGACAGCCAACGGTTAACCCCATCCTTGCAGCCGCCAATGGTCCGGGCAGGACCGCCAGCCTGACCGGTTCCGGTTGGCATACGTTCGATGCCAAAGGCATTTGGCGGCCCCGTATTGACTTTCTGGGACTAGGTTATCATGAGATCAGCTTTGGTTTTCACCATGACCTGTATACACTGAAAAACCCGGTATACAACACGAATAATTGGCAGACGGGTGGCGCCACAGGCATCTTTTCAAACTCGATTGGAAAAACCCGGACCGAAGGTTATTGGGTGCAAGACGCTTGGGATTTCCTTCCAAACTGGAACTTCACGGTCGGTGGCCGTCTTGAAAATTGGCACGCTTATGATGGCGTGAACACGACCACTGTAAATACCTCCACGGGTCCTCCTGTACTCAGGACGATCAATCAGGCTGACAAAAGCGCAGTCAATTTTTCACCCAAGGCAAAATTGACCTGGGCTCCCATGGAGCAGGTGAGGATCGGTGCAGCCATCGGTCAAGCTTACCGCTACCCCACGGCGTCGGAATTGTTTCAAACAACGACCGCGGCCGGTATAACATCTAACGCGAATCCCAATCTCAAGCCTGAAGACGCCCTCTCTTCCGAACTCTCCGCCGAATATTTTCCAGAAAAAGGAAGACTGCGTCTCAGCCTGTTCCAGGAACGAGTAAAGAATGCCATTTTTACTCAGGTCGGAACCGTTAATGGAACTCAGACAAGCTTTATTTCCAATGTGGGCGAAGTCGATACTTATGGTGTGGAGTTTTCCGGGGAAAAAACGGATGCCTTGATCAGGGGTTTGGACATCCTGGGGAATTTCACCTGGGCGGACTCAAGAATCCACGAAAACCGCGCTGCGGATGAAGCAGCGGCGCTGCTGGGTCCGACCCCAGCCAATCCAAATGCCGCCGTTCCCTCGACCGGAAAACGTCAACCCCGGGTTCCCGTATGGCGATCCAACGTCGTAGTTTCCTATCGCGCAACCGACAAGTTCAGCGCCTCGGTGATGCTCCGATACAGCAGCCGCCAGTTCGGTCAATTGAATAATACCGACACCAATGGTTTTTCATATACAGGACTTACCAGCTACACTGTCGTTGATTTACGCGCAAATTACAGGCTCAGCAAGCAAGTGATGATCAGCGCTGGTATCGACAACGTTAACAACGAAAAATACTGGGTCTTTCACCCCATGCCGCAACGGACTTACTTCACCCAGATAAGATTTAATTATTAGAAGTAACGGTATTGTCAAATTGACGGGTTTGCCGCCTGCCAGAAAACCGTGCCTATTGATCCGGCTCTAAGTACTGGCACATCAGGTGCGCAGCGTAACCCGATAATTCAAGAATCCAGACGTTGTGCTAATGGGATATATCCTGCATGACGGAGATCAATCCACGAAAAAAGCTCATTTGGAAAGTATGTGAGTTACTCCCACAGGCGGCACACGTATCGTCTACGAGACGATAATTGCTCACAAGATGCCTTCAGGCTAATGACCCGCTGCTGATCGAAACGCCGGGAGGCTTTTACCACCCGAGCGCTGGAGTCTGGTATAGCCGAACGCGGTTATACGGGAACCATATTTCAACGATCTCCATCACTTTTGTCGTTATCCCTAGGAGGACGGGGCTCTACGGATGACTTTTTTTGAGTCCAGAGTGTACTTCAGTCCAATAGGAAATACGCCCGAAATCCGTAAGATGCGGGATAAGTAACTTTTATCCACGTCGACCCCACAGGGAAAAAAATGAGCAAACTATCCGGACCGACCAGCATCTTGGCACTTGTCCTCGCCACCGCATCATCTGCGCAGGCATTACCCATATATTCCACGGCGAATTTCTCGGGCGAGGTCACCAATGTGACCAAGTTTGGCAGTGACTTGGGACTGCAAAAAACAAATACATGCAGCGGTTGTCCTGAAGGCTTTGTTGGCGGCCATTTACTGTTCGACGCGAATCTCACGCCTGGAGCGGGCAGCGGAATCATAAGCGTACCGCTGGCGTCGGTCGCCGGAGCCTCGAACGATCTGATCTTCGATATCATCCTCGGTGGTAATCCACTGGAATTCTATTTCGGTGATGCGAATACCCAGGATGGACCCGCTATCCAGTTTAAAAACGGCGTGTTCAACGGCTTGGATTTTGTGCGAGACTTTTCGCTCAACGGGCATTCCTTTGAGCTCAGCATGCAGGGAAAGAACTGGGACATAAAAACATTGAATAGTAATGGCGTTTATTCGCAGCTCGCCGCCTCTGGCCATTTAAATATCGGCAACGCCGGTCTGACCCATCAGCAAGTGTTCATGCCAACACCCGAGCCATCCGCGGCGTTACCCGCAAGTGTTCCCGAGCCCGCCACGCTGGCGCTTCTCGGTCTCGGATTCCTGGGTCTCGCCGCCGTACATCGGCGTCGGCGGGAGCTTGTCCGATATTGAGACAGCCCGGCCCATAGCGCGGGATATTGTCATTTCCAGAATGCTAAACCCGCTGCGGCGGGTTTTTTCTTGAGGCCCGGCATCGCGAGCTTTCGAAATTCCAACATACTCATAGCGGCACTCTTCCTCAGATGCGTGAGTACCGTAGTGGGTTATCACAAGCTGCAGCACTACCAACGCAGATGACTTGAATTGAAAGCGCTGTTTGGGTTACCCTCCAAAAGGGTAAAAGAAGGTGGAGGGTATCGGATTTAAAGCAAAGATGTCTGGGTTCGACCCCATCCACACCGTTTCGAGCCATAGCTTTTGCGCTTATGACCCCATGAAAAAAATTTCGCGGAACGATCCATGCCCCTGCAACAGTGGCAGGAAATACAAGCACTGCTGCCAGCAATTCGAGGAAACCTCAACCACTCTGACGGTAGCGACGCGCTTGGTCAATAGGCGCGCCAAGGGGTTGCCTGATCCATCTATTCCTGAATATTTCCAGACCGCGATTGGATATCACCAGGCGGGAAATTTGCCCTGGGCGGAGGCTATCTATCGACAGATACTTCAGGCAGCGCCGGACCATCCTGGCGCGCTGCACTTCCTGGGACTTATTGCAAGGCAAATGGGCAAGAATGAGATCGCCATCGAACTTATCGGCAAGGCGCTTGCGTTCAAACCGGACTATGCGGAGGCACATAGCAACCTGGGAAACGCACTCAAGGATCAGGGCAGGCTGGAGGAAGCGGTTGCCAGTTACCGCAAAGCGCTCTCGCTTGCGCCGGGTTTCGCAGAAGTGTACGCCAATTTGGGGAATGCGCTCAAGGGACAGGGCAAGCTGGATGAGGCCATTGCCAGCTATCGCAAAGCGCTTACGCTCAAACCGGATTTTGCCGAAATACATTGCCTCCTGGGGAATGCGCTGAACGAACAGGGCACGCCGGATGAGGCCATTGCCAGCTATCGCAGCGCACTCACGCACAAGACTGATTTTGCCGAGGCATACTGCAACCTGGGGAATGTGTTGAACACACAAGGCAGGCTGAACGAAGCAATCATCAGTTTTAGCAAGGCGCTCCAGCTAAAACCGCATTTTGCCGAGGCGCACAGCAACTTGGGAAATGCGCTCAGGGAGCAAGGCAAGCTGGATGAATCAATCGCCAGTTATCGCAACGCGCTTTCCCACAGGCCGGATTATGCGGAGGCATGCAGCAATTTGGGCAATGCGCTCAGGGAGCAAGGCAAGCTGGACGAAGCGATCACGAGTTACCAGCGCGCGTTACAAATCAGGGAAAGCCCGGAAATCAAGAGCGGATTCGCGCAATGCATAAAAAACATCTACTTTACGCATGAAATTCCCGATATCCGCTTCCTTGTTGCCAGAGCCATATCCGAACCGTGGGAGCGGCCAGCCGACCTTGCGAACCCGGCCATATCGCTGGTCAAGCTGCATCCGGGCATCAAGGAATGCATAACCCGGGCCACTAGCGCATGGCCAGCCGAATTATCGCAGCATGAGCTGCTGGGCCCGCCTGGTGCATTCGCCTTCGCTTCGATTTGCGATGACGTGCTGCTTCATCGTTTGCTGGAAAATACGACGGTCTGCGATATGGAACTGGAACGTTTTCTCACCATGGCAAGAAATGCCCTGCTTGACGAAGCGATCAGCGAAAAAAAATGCCCTGTAGCGGAAGAAAGAATTCTGGCTTTTTATTGCGCATTGGCGCGGCAGTGCTTCATCAATGAATACATATTTGACTGTTCCGGCAAAGAATCCACCTGCGCTCAACTTCTACGGGAACGCGTTGCCGCGGCGCTGGCGGCCGGGTCACGTGTCCCCGTATTATGGCTGGTGGCGGTAGCCGCCTACTTTCCGCTGATTGCCTTGCCATTCATTGAAAGCCTGTTGGATCAATCCTGGCCTGATGCCGTCGCCGGATTGTTGGTCCAACAAGCGCGCGAACCCCTGGAAGAGCGGCAATATCGCGACCTCATCCCGCGCTTGACCCCCATCACGGACGAGACATCCCGTCTGGTGCAGAAGCAATACGAAGAAAATCCTTATCCGAGATGGGTCAAATCGGCACCGGGCGACAGAGCCATCTCGATCGATGCCTATCTGCGCGAACGGCTTCCTTTTTCGCAGTTCAAGCCAATGAACCCGGTTGACAAAATCGGGAACAAGAAGAATGAAACACTCGACATTCTAATAGCTGGATGTGGGACCGGTCAGCATTCGATTGCAACAGCTCAGCGATATCAGAACGCCAAAGTTCTTGCTGTCGACCTGAGCTTGACGAGCCTCTGCTATGCCAAAAGAAAAACCCGGGAAGCCGGCCTGGGAAACATCGAGTATGCACAGGCCGACATCATGGCTCTCGGCTCGACTGAAAGAAGGTTTGACATCATAGAATCGGTGGGTGTACTGCACCATCTTGCAGACCCGATAGCAGGATGGCGTCAATTACTTTCGTTATTACGGCCCGGTGGATTCATGCGTTTGGGCTTCTACAGCGAGTATGCGCGTCAGAATGAAACTGCTGCACAAAATTTCGTTATCGGCCACGGGTATCGGCCGGTCCCGGAAGACATTCGCCGATGCCGTCAGGACTTGATGTCGATGGAGAATGCCGCTCGATTCAAGCAAATTTTGTCGGCCAGAGATTTTTATGGAATGAGCGAATGTCGCGATCTGCTGTTTCATGTTCAGGAGCATCGCTACACGCTACCCCAGCTCAAAAAAAGTCTCAAAGAACTGAATCTGGTCTTCGTCGGATTTTCCCTCGATCCCGGCGTCATCAACCAATATGCGGTACGCTTTCCCGCCGATCAATCGCATACTGATCTCGATAGCTGGCACCTGTTCGAGACTGCGAACCCGGATACCTTTACTGGCATGTACCAGTTCTGGGTACAAAGGCACGGTTAACAAAACCTGACCCGGATACCGCGCCAGGCCGGCGAATATTATCGTGAACAGCGTGGATAACGACATTTAGTCAATAAAGGTTAAATCCAGCGGGTACCGCCAGTCCTCGGGGACGAAATATCCAAGCTAAGGAATCTCTGAATGAGCCTCCGATTTTGTCATCGGATTTTTGGCCGTCACAACCTGACGCAACCGCGCGGCGGCGATACCCGCCATCGCAATCAAACCCATGCCCAGCAGCGCCAACCCGGTGATCGGGTCGTCAAACAGCAGAATGCCATACAACAAGGACCAGCCGATGCCTAGGTATTGCAGGCTGGCATTGACAAGCGTGCCGCCGATCCTATAGGCACGCGTCATCATCAACTGCGCCAGCGTCGCCAATACGCCCACCGCGAACAGTACTCCAAGGCCGTGCAAGGTATGGGCATGCCATCCACTAATAAATGACGTCTCCAGGGCGCCTGCGCAAATGCTGCCCACCGAGAAATAAAATACGATGCGCACCTCCGGCTCACCCGCCCTGCCAAGCGCGGTCACCTGCAAATAGGCCATGGCAGCAAGCAAACCCGATAGCAACCCCATCAGCCCGCCCCATAATTGATGACGCTCCATGGTAGGTTGAAGGATGCAGATCACACCCACAAATCCCACAAGCACGGTGCATACCAGGCGTGTGTCGACGCGGCTGGCGCCGATGAGAACCGAACCGCCAACGAGCAACAGCGCCATCCAAATCGGGGACATGTAATTTAGTGTCACCGCGGTGGCAAGGGGCAGTTCGCCTATCGCGTAAAACCAGAGGCCAAGCGCACTGACGCCGGTCAGGCTCCTCCAGGCATGCATCGCCGGCAGGCGAGTGCGAAGCGTTTCGCCTGACGCACGCGTGATCAGCGCAATCATCGCAGCGCCAACGATACCCCGATAGAACACGATCTCACCCGTACCGTAGTTGGCCGACGCAAACTTGACACACATGCCCATGGTCGCGAAAAACAAGGTTGCGCCGATCATCAGGGCTGGCGCCGATAATTTTTCTTTTGTGTTTGAAATGGCGTTAATCGGCAATCAGGAAACCCTCAAGATAAAAGTACGTATCCCCGCTTTTCACGAAACTCTTGCCCACGCTGCCCAAATCCCCAGGGTCCCGCATACCTGTAAGATATTACAGCTATCCATGCTTCCTAATCCCTAGTTAAATAGCCTTCCAAGTAAAATGATCTGCGTGGAGGTAGAGTGAAGCCTGATAAGGGGGAGGACCATGCGCGCTTTATTGTCGCGGCGAGGAGTGCGCTGCGAGCGGCTGAAGAAGCATTTGGGCCAGACCATCCCAAGGTAGCCACTGGACAAAATAATCTGGCCGTGCGATGTTACGCCGAGGGAAAATATGCCGAAGCCGAAACACTTCTTCAGGAAGCCCTGCGGTTTTGGGAACGGACACATGGCGCACATGATCTCGATTTAGCCGCATGCCTGAACAATCTGGCGGAGGTTCGCCATGCTCAGGGGCACCTGAGGGTGGCAGCCGCCCTTCTGGAACGCGCATTGGCAATTTGCGAAAAAGCGCTGGGGCCGGCTCACCCCGATGTTGCCACGAGCCTCCACAATCTGGCATCGCTTTACTCTGATCAGGCGCGGTATATGCGAGCCGAGCAACTTCTCCAGCGCGCGCTGGAGATTTCTGAGAAGATATCCGGTCCGAATCATCCCGATGTGGCAACCTGTCTGAACAATTTGGCGGAAGTATACCGCGCGCAGGGACAGCATGAGACGGCAGCGGCACTTCTCGCACGTGCATTGGCGATTGACGAGCAGATCCTGGGCCCGGATCATCCCGATGTAGCAACGAATCTGAATAACCTGGCATTGCTGCACCTCGCCCAGAGGCAGTATGCCGAGGCCGAGCCCCTCCTCCAGCGTGCCTTGGCCATTTCAAAAAAGACGCTGGGTCCAAATCATCCCGATATGGCCACCAGCCTGCACAACCTCGCGGCGCTCTATCGCGGTCAAGAGCAGTATGCTCAGGCCGAGCGGCTCTATAAGCGCGCGCTGAAAATAAATGAAAACAATTTTGGTCCGAATCACCCCGCTGTAGCCATAAGCCTGAAAAGCCTGGCGGCTCTATACCGTGATACCCACCAGCCAAGCCAGGCAAAACCGCTGGAAAAACGTGCATCAAGAATATGGGCAATGCGCCGATAAATTCTTAGGTTCGGACCAGTGCAGCGCAACCAGGTAACTCAATCCGGTGATCCTATCTCACTCACTCCCATCCGTAAGACGGACAACACAAATTTGGATTCCAGAAGCGCTCCATATAAAATTGCGCTCATGATCACAATCCCCCAATTTATTGATTTCTCCGCCCCATCCGTTGATGTAGCGCGATCCCTGATAGGCACGATCTTGCTTGTCGATGGAGTCGGAGGCCGGATTGTCGAGACAGAAGCCTATGATCACGAAGATCCCGCCTCGCACAGCTTTGGCGGCCCGACTAAACGCAACAGGGTAATGTTCGGTCCGCCCTGTCGAGCCTATATATATCGCTCATACGGCATCCACTGGTGTCTCAATTTCGTTTGCCGCGCGGATGGACATGGTGCCGGCGTATTAATCCGCGCGATCGAACCGCTTGCAGGGCTGGAGGTCATGCGCGCAAGACGTGGGCTTGACCATCCACGCCTGCTTTGTTCCGGACCGGGGCGCGTCTGCCAGGCACTCGGCATCACCGATGCGCATAGTGGCATGCAGATAGATACGCCACCATTCCAGCTCCTGCCTTTAGCGGAAGAGATTTCCATCATCACAGGTCCGCGCATTGGTATTTCAAAAGCGAAAGATATACCTTGGCGATTCGGACTTTCCGGATCTCGCTTCCTGAGCCGTCCATTTCGTTGAGTGGGATCAAGAAAAAGAATTCCAAGCCGGTTATATCAAAAGCTTCTGATCCCTACCCTCGTTCCATGTCCGGACAGCGCCATAAATCCGCAAAACCTGCATAAGCGGTATCGCCAGCGCTAGCCCGTTCCACGATCATCCGGATTGCCATAACGCCGTATGGCCTCTCTCTCCAGCTCATTGAGGCCACTGAGATAAAGTTTCGCCATGATATTTTGCTTATGAGATTTTACTGTGGCGTCAGCGAGCTTAAGCTCATAGGCAATCTGCTTTGTCGTCTTCCACTTCGCCACAAGCCGCAGGATCTCTTCCTCGCGCGCGGTCAAAGGATCAACCTCGGGATCCGGCCTTACAGGCAGCCCTCCGTCCAGATATATACTGCCATCCATGACTGTATCGATCGCCGATTTGATTTTTTCTATGCCTGAACCCTTCAGCAGATAACCACGAGCACCGGCCCGTAATGCCCGCCGCACGAACTCCACATACTTTTCATCGCTATATATCAGAACGATCAGGTTTTCAAATTGAGTTCTGAACTCGGCGGTCAAATCGATGCCATCGATGTCGGACTGTAGACGAATATCCATTATCACCAAATCAATTCCCAGATTTTGTATATGACGGCGCGCTTCATCTGTGTTTCTGGCCGTGGCAACCACCTTGAACGCGGGCACGATGTCAAGAAACTGACATAACCCGTGAATGACAATGGGTTGATCCTCCACAATCATTATCTTGACAATTGATTCAGTGGACATGGGAGCGGATATCTAACCGAGAGGAATGGTGGCGAGCACCGTTGTGCCGCCGGAAGACGACATGATGCTAAATCTCCCACCAACCGCTTCCAGCCTTAGTTCCATGTTGCGCAGGCCAAAACCGCGATTTGAATCATCATGAATACGATTCACATCAAATCCCCTGCCATCATCGCGGATAGTTAGCCTGACACAGTGCGTGTCGCGCTCCAGACACATCGTCACATTGCGGGCGGAAGCGTGTCGCACGACATTGTGCAAGGCCGTTTGCGCAACCCGGAACAAGACTGTTCTGGCGGCAATGGCCAATTCCCCGGCTTCTTCCGCAGCGGAAAGCTTGATCCGGGTCGAATCGCATCTCATGTTGAGCACAAGCCGGGCTAGCGCCTCCACCAATCCAAGGCGCTCGAGATCGATAGGAATAATATCGTGTATGATCCGGTCAAGCTCTTCCAAGGTATCTTTCGCCAATTCCGTCGCTTCCTTGAAGATGATTTGCGATGCTACCAATTGCCGGGTCATTCCTTGCAGCTTGGCGAGGCCAATTTCAATCTTCATCTTGATGACCACAAGCATGGGTTTAACGCCATCATGCAGCTCCCTGGCTATTCTGGAGCGTTCTTCTTCCTGTGCATTGATGATACCCTGCGCCAACCCGCGAAGCTTCATTTCCGCCACACCAAGCTTGGTATCCGCTTCATCGCGCCGTCTGATATTCAGCATCAAACCCCAGACTATCGCCGTTAAGCTAAGGGTTGCAATAGCGCCGATCCAGAGCATTGTGTTGAAGATGTTGAGAGAAACCTGCGCATCGATTTTGGCCAATACATCATCGACATCATCCAGATATACCCCTGTGCCCAATACCCAGTCCCAGTTTTTCAGCACTACGACATATGCGCGCTTGCGTTCAGAAACGTTGTTGTGACTTGACGGTTTTTTCCACATATAGTCTTCAAAACCGCCACCTTGGCGTGCACGTGTAACCAGCTTCTGGATTGCCGGATTACCGTTGGCATCTTTTAAATCCCACAGATTCCGGCCAATCAGTTCGGGCTGGCGCGGATGCATTAGTACTTCCCCCTGGAGATTGAACAGAAAGAAATAACCATCAGGCCCGTAATTCAGGTTTGCCAGGATACGCTTGGCTTCGTTTATCGTGTCAGCATCGCTCCGGCCTGAATCATAAAGGTGAGCTATGGATTGTTCAGCCAAGGCAATGTAATTCCTTAGTTCGGCGTCTTTACTGTCCTTGTAGGAGCGCTCGATCGATGCGCGCTGCAACTGCCCCAATAGCGTTGCCCGACAATACACGGTGACGGCAATTGCAAAAAGCGCCAGCATGAGCGGCACAATCGCATACAAGATGATTTTATTTCGTAGTCTCATGGTATATCAGTATACGACGCCATTCATTGCGCACCTCATCCAAAGGATTAGTTCGGTTCATCCTTAATGGGATGCATCGCACCCTGAATTGCTCAATACTTTCTCCCAACAGATATTGGAATGCGGCGAGGATATTCTTTAACCGGAATAGAAATGCGGCAAAAGTTTAACGCCGCATACCGATCCGTGGAACATAGGATTGCACAGGATTACCGGTAAATTTTTACTGACATAACCTTGGGAGAAACGGTATGGATGATATTCACGAGGATACAACGATAAAAGCGGCAATTCTCTTGGACCCGCTGGGAGTCAAACCAAAAACAAACTCATTCAGCGAGACGGTCATAAGCTGGTTGATTATTGGCTGTATTACAGGCGTTCCGGTATTTTATGCGATTCAATCCTTAACACGAAGCCCGAACGCCTGGTTTTTTATCAGTATCATGCCTGCCGCTTATCTATTTTGGAGCAATTGGATAGGGATGAGGCGGCAAGAACGGCGCGCCGCCTTCATTGATGTCTATCAGTTTCCTGCTTCAGTCAAAGAACAAGTCGGGAAATGTTATCCGCACCTATCGGATGATCAATTGCTGTTAATCATGCAGGGACTCCGGCAATACTTCCAGTTATGCAATAAGGCCGCTCGTGAAACTGTTTCGATGCCGTCGCGGGTTGTGGATGTCGCGTGGCATGAATTCATATTATTCACGCGAGACTACGAGGAATTTTGCCAACATGGAATAGGCCGCTTCCTGCACCACACGCCGGCTGCTGGAATGACCTCCACGATCGGAATTGGGAATGGCATGAAAAAAGCATGGCTTCTGGCTTGTGAGTGGGAGGGAATAGATCAGAAGGCACCCTCCCGGCTACCATTTCTGTTTGCAATCGACGCTGCACTGAATATTCCGGATGGCTTTATGCACTCGCTGGATAATGACTATGCCGCCAATGGAAACGCCGGTTGCGGCGGAGGAGGCTGCGGCGGGTGCGGGGGCGGTTGCTAAAGCGTTCAGTTCAAGACCGGCGAAGTCAGCATGCCGAAGCGCGGCTGGCAGGCGTATTGAAGGGCGATCAAAAGGTATTCGTGGATGAAAGTTGGAATTCGCCAGTAAAATACTTATTAACGGGATTACCATCGCAATTGCAGCGATAACTCATCAGTCCGCTCGGTCAGCTCGCTATCCGAATCACGAAATAATTCTTGCACAGAAAAAATTTTAAATCCTGGGAGAAGGAATGAGTCATTTAACCACTAAACTTGGCTGGCTCGCATTCGCCGTCCTTGGCGCCTTCGCATTCGCATATATCGCATTGCATCACGGCGAATCCATCGGCGCAATATGGATCGTGATCGCCACGGTCTGCGTTTATACGATTGCTTATCGTTTTTACAGCCAGTTCATTGCCAGGCGAGTGCTGAGGCTGGATGTCACCCGCATGACCCCCGCTTACAAATTCAATGACGGTCTGGATTATGTACCGACCAACAGATATGTATTGTTCGGGCATCATTTTGCCGCCATTGCGGGCGCCGGACCGCTCGTCGGACCGATACTGGCCGCGCAGATGGGCTACATGCCTGGCATGCTTTGGCTGTTGGCCGGCGTCGTGTTCGCCGGCGCGGTACAGGATTTCATTGTGCTGTTTGTTTCCACCCGGCGCGATGGCCGTTCGCTGGGCGATCTGATCAAGTCGGAACTGGGGCAGATACCCGGCATGATCGCCCTGTTCGGCACATTCTTCATCATGCTGATCCTGCTGGCAGTACTGGCGCTGATCGTGGTCAAGGCGCTGGCGGAATCACCCTGGGGCACCTTCACCGTAGCTGCAACCATTCCGATTGCCTTGTTCATGGGGGTTTACGCGCGCTTTATCCGGCCTGGCGCGATTGGTGAGGTTTCGCTGATTGGCTTTGTTTTACTGATGCTGTCGATCGTCGCGGGGCAGTATGTACAGGAGATACCCTCAATGGCCGCCATATTCACCCTGACCGGAGAGCAGCTCACCTGGATGCTGATTGCCTATGGCTTCATTGCGTCCGTGCTGCCGGTCTGGCTGTTGCTGGCGCCACGCGACTACCTGTCCACGTTCCTGAAGATCGGCACTATCGTCGGCTTGGCAATCGGTGTCATCTTCATTTCGCCGGAACTCAAGATGCCGGCATTTACACAGTTTGTGGATGGCTCCGGCCCAGTCTGGTCGGGCAGCCTGTTTCCCTTCCTGTTCATTACCATCGCCTGCGGCGCGGTATCCGGTTTTCACTCGCTCATTTCCTCCGGCACCACGCCCAAGATGATCCGGAACGAAAGCGATGCCCGCTTCATCGGCTACGGGGCCATGCTGATGGAATCATTTGTCGCCATCATGGCCCTGGTTGCCGCCTCCACCATCGAACCCGGGGTGTACTTTGCCATGAACAGCCCGGCCGCGATCATCGGCACCACGGCGGAATCGGCCACACAAGCCATCTCGCAATGGGGTTTTTATGTCACCCCCGAGATGATTACCCAGACCGCGCGGGATGTGGGGGAGCACACCATCATTTCCCGTACCGGCGGTGCGCCGACGCTGGCGGTGGGCATGGCGCAAATCCTGTCGGATGTGATGGGCGGCCGGACAATGATGGCGTTCTGGTATCACTTCGCCATCCTGTTCGAGGCGCTTTTCATCCTGACGGCGGTCGACGCAGGCACACGTGCCGGGCGCTTCATGCTGCAAGACTTGCTGGGTACATTCATTCCATCGATGAAACGTACCGATTCGGTGATTGCCAGCCTGATCGCCACTGCGATTTGTGTCGCGGGCTGGGGCTATTTTCTGTATCAGGGTGTGGTCGATCCGCTGGGGGGAATCAATACCTTGTGGCCGTTGTTTGGCATCTCCAACCAGATGCTGGCCGGTATTGCGCTGATTCTCTGCACATGTGTGCTGTTCAAGATGAAGCATGACCGTTTCGCCTGGGTCACGATCATACCCGCCGCCTGGGTGCTGGTCTGCACCTTGACCGCCGCCTGGCAGAAGATCTTCGATGCCAATCCGCGTATCGGTTTTCTGGCGCATGCGAGAAAATACAAGGAGGCGCTCGCGGATGGCACACTTTTGGCGCCAGCCAAATCCGTGGAACAGATGCAACAGGTGATTGTTAACGATTACGTCAATGCATCACTGGCGGGGCTGTTCATGCTGGTGTTGATCAGCATGCTGGGATTCGGTATCCGCACGGTGGTGCGCGCACGCAGTACCGCCCGGCCCACAGCCAAGGAGGCACCGTTCGAGCTATTGCCGATCGAAGCGGCACCCGGAACTTGAGGTGCCCATCCATGCTAACTAGAAGAATTACCGGCATTACCAGGGCGGCGCGCTATCTCGGGCAGAGCATGCGACTGATGGTGGGCGTGCCCGAATACAGTACTTATGTCAATCACATGAAAACCGCGCATCCGGATCAGCCGGTCATGTCTTATCAGGAGTTCTTCCGGGAGCGTCAGGAAGCGCGGTATGGCGGCAAGGTCAGTAGATGTTGCTAAGAACTCTTAAATAGTCATCCCTAAAAACCCTGTCTTTAGCAAAACAGCCATCATTAATCGAGGACTATTTGCGTCGCGCTTCTGCATAAGAGGTTGCAAACCTCTGCCGTGACCCCATTGGGTGTGAATGCGCGGGCCAGATTCAAACAGCCGCTTGCCTGGCGGAGTCCTGTGCACGTTGCATTGACGCAACCGTCAACTTGTGCTTGGACTCGACGTCACGTATCACTCTGCCAGGATAAGTCTTGAGCCGCTTCGTTCCGTCTCATGAATTCCCCGATCAGGGGAAAATATCCCGATTCTAGTGAATTTCGTCAAACCGTGCATACCCTATGTCTTAATATTTATGCGGGTTAAATAGGGGTATTTCAGGGGCGACGGGGGTAAGGCTCCCATAATGGCGAGCTGCCACTTTATCGTGTTGATTGGCGCACTCGCGTATTGCGTCTTCATACTCCACAAATACATCCCGCTTCCCTGTCTCCTTTCCGGTCTCCCGCATTGCCCCCAGCAATGCATGCGCACCCAGTCGCGCGGATTCTATCGCCAGTTCGATTCCCATGCCGCTGAGGGGATCAGGCGCATAAGCCGCGTCGCCGACGGCAATCCAGCCGCTCCCAGCCGCCTTGCCGAATCCACGTACACCAGCCACGCGCCCGGTTATATGCGGGTTAAGTTCGGCTCCCGGACCACCGAGTAGAGGAGCAAGCAGCCGCGTACCCCGAAGCTCTCCAAAAAAAAATTCCCGCAGGGATGCGCGCCGCCGCTTGATCTCATCCCGGCTGGTGCAAAAGCCGGCAAAATGACCGCCATCCCCGCTGGGTAACGCATACCACCAGCCGTTATCCCTGGCCTCGATGTAGAGCGCATGATCCGGTACATCGCAGAGCGGACTTAATGGCGCCATCAGCGCAATCCGGGATGATTCGCCCCGCGGTGACGTATCGAAAAAGCGTGCCGCCGCACGGCCGGTCGCAAGAACCAGAAAACGGGCACATACCGGAATGCATTCGGCTTCCCCCGAGCGCAGGAAAAGCTGCCATTGGTCGTTGCGGCGTTCGATATTCGTAACTTTGGTGTCCGCAATGACCGACACACCCGCAGCAGCAGCCAGATCGCGCAACGCTTGATCAAAAAGTATGCGCTCCACCGCGACACCGGGACCCCATGGATTAAACATCGCGCTTAATGCAACCGGTTCGGAAGTACCCCACAGCGAGATTGTTTCATGGACTTCCACGCCTCCTGTTCCGGCATTATCCTGCCGGAAAAAGCCGGGGCAATATTGTTCAATCATGCGCCGCGCGCGGCCGGACACGAGCTCGATACCGCCTGTGCTGTAGCCGTCCCAATGCACCAGGCATACGCGCGCGCCTCCATGCGCGAGCGCAAGCGCACATATTCCACCAGCCGGCCCGCCTCCGGCGACAATGGCCTCAATGTTCTGGCTACCTCCGGACATGGATCGGAATAATAAATGAATTATTAAGCAAACAGTAAGCTACCATAATCATAGCCATCATATCTTGGGATAGGGATTGGCACGCTGGCTGAGGCCTATTCTCCCCTAATATGATTTCATACGAAAGAAACCTGATACGGCCGCTTATAGTTTGGTAAATTATCCTGAATTTAAGATAATCAGGCATCCATGACCCAATCAGAGACCGACCCGGATACCGAGCGATGGCAAGCATTGCTTGAATATCATGAACGCAGCAAGCACCGCATCAATCGATATGCACCCGGTCCTGGTACACTCGATTGGGCAAGCCAACCAAATCCATTCCGGGAATTTCGCGATGCGCCGCGGGTCAAGCTTCCTTTGGCGGTGGATACCCTTGGCACCCGATACAACGACATACGCCGCGGTCAATTGCCAGCTCCAGGCAATTTCAATGTCAACAACCTTGCAATTCTCTTCGAACTCTCGCTCGGTCTCTCGGCATGGAAGTCATATGCCGGCAGCAGATGGGCGCTGCGTTGCAATCCTTCGAGCGGAAACCTGCATCCTACGGAGGGCTATATGCTATGCCCGCCCCTGGAAGGCTTACCGGCAGGTGTCTATCACTACTTGAGCCGCGATCATGTGCTTGAACAACGTACCGTAGTCGATAGTCCAGGATGGGCAGAGGCCTTTGCGGGTGGTGGCATCCTGATTGGCCTGACTTCGATCTGCTGGCGGGAAGCATGGAAGTATGGCATGCGTGCCTGGCGGTATTGCCAGCACGACTGCGGTCATGCCATCGCCGCAGTGAGCTACGCGGCGGCGGCCCTTGGATGGCAGACCCGGCTGGTTTTTTCAGCGGGGGACAATGAGATAGCTGCTTTGCTGGGACTGCACCATCCTATGGATACCGGGTCTGCCACCGCATCCGCCGAACCGGAAGCAGCCGATGCCCTGCTCTGGATCGGTGATCCTGATATGCAGCCTGATCTGGGACATCTGCTGCAAGCCTTGCCGAAAAATGGGAATCATGCCGAATGGTATGGATATGCCAATCTATTGAGCAGAGTCCATGTGCCATGGCCGGAAATCGATTCGATTCATCGTGCAACACACAAGGCTCATACTCCACCTGTACATGAATCGCGTTACTCTGCGCAGCCCTGCCCTGCCCATATCCCGCCAAAAGGCGAGCCTGCCGCCGACCTGGGTTTCTCCCGGATTGCGCGGCAACGCCGTAGCGCGACATCCTTCGACGGCACCACGCATATTGCCGCTTCAGCTTTTTTCAACATGCTGGAGTGCCTGGGGCCAAGCTGTTCGGGGCCGCCATGGAATTCGCTGGCGTCATCCCAGGGCATGGTGCACCCAGTCTTTTTGGTACACCGGGTGATTGACCTCAAACCGGGACTTTATATATTCCTGAGAGATCCGGCGATCCAGCAGGACATGAAGCGAGCCATGCGCGCCGACTGGCTGTGGCAGAAAACCGGCCCGGACCATCTGCCCCTCTATAGGCTGCTCGTTCACGATCTGCGCGATGTCGCAAAGTCGATCTGCTGTCACCAGAGCATCGCGGCCGACTCATGTTTTGCACTAGGAATGCTGACACGGTTCTCAATCGCGGCGAATGAACCCTGGCGTTACCGTCACCTTTTCTGGGAGTGCGGCATGCTCGGTCAGGTGCTTTATCTCGAAGCCGAAGCAGCCGGCATACGCGCCACTGGCATCGGCTGTTTTTTCGATGATGAAATGCACGCGCTGCTTGGAATCGAAAACCACTGCTGGCAGAGCCTGTATCACTTCACGGTGGGCGGGCCAATTGAAGACCCCCGCCTGATGACCCTGCCTCCATACGATACCCGAAACTGACTCCCGTCCCGGCCTCGTGTACCGTGCGGAAAAGCAAACCGTGACGCTCCCCCTGACCCAGGCTCATCTCGATGAGACCTGGGATGGCAGTCAATTTATCTTGCCACGAAAGGCGTTGTCAGCGCAAAATCGCGCTCACCCGGGATAAAGACGTTACAACTATGTTCCACCCCCTCATGGTTCACCTGGATGGAGGCGACAACTGCCCTATCCGTCTCCCTCGCGATAGGAATTTGCAATGTCTCCGGATTCAACTTGTAGCCCACCGGCAAAATCCTGCGAATATCGGCACCCTCGAACTTGGAAACGGCACCTCTTGTCAGATAGGAATGCGACACCTGAGGTTGTAAAGAACCGGTCTTTGTCCAATTGACATTCAGCATGATCTCTTTATTCTGTGGCGTGGCCCAGCATGTAAGGCCTTCGCGCTTTTGCATGCATGCGGACCACGCGTTTGCCACAGACCGGGGAACGACTTTCTGCATCAGAAACTCGGCCGCCCTGGATGAGTCTGCCAGCGAATTCTTCGAACAATACGCACTCTTCCACTGATTGAATCGATCTTCACTCAATGAACCATCGGGGGAATGCCTGCCTGGGCTTGGGCCGCTTTCGCTTTGACTAAAAAGTCCATAAGAAAAACCAAATGAGTTATCGGGACCGGATTGCTGTGCGCGATTTATTGCTTGCCGGGCATGTTGAAACTTTGATGAACAAAGTTGCGCATACATCGCCTGATCTCTAAATCGGGCATTACTCCTGGCATAGTCATTGTAAAATCCCTCCGCAAGAATCCTTCGGCAGGAATCCACAACAAATGCGCCGGCAGGTGGAATGTGCAGAAGAGGCAGAGCACATACAACGGCGATAATCGGGCTGATTATATGCCTTGCCCTGTATCCAGGAACCGCATCCTTTCTGTTCTTCATCATCCTCCTCCGCAATAGGCTATAAAGTATAAGATGCGGCCGCATAATAATTCAAACATTTTGCTCGCCCCGTCTTGTGCGGACGTTTTGCGGGCTTAAGGGGGATAATTATCAACTGGACCATAAATCGATCAACACCCTGAAAATACCGGGCTTATCGTGAAACCCGATGCTAAAGTTTTCTCATTCCGCAGCCGTTAAATGAGGAATCGTCCCTCGTGGCTGATCGTTTTGCTCTATACCGCCTTTTCCTTACTTTGGCTGGTAGTCGCCGGCTATCTGATTTCTCTCACCGTTGACGATCCAATCCTGCGGAGTCGTGCCTACATAGCGAAAGAACTGGCTCTTGTTGTAATGAGCAGCGGTCTGTTTTATCTCCTGCTCAAGCGGGAGCGGGTGCGGGTGCGGGCAAACCCCGCCGGCCTGATGGATGCAAACCTGGATTCAGGTCATTTCTGGTCGAATCGATTACTGCTCATGTTTGCCGCTCTGGCGATGGTGGCCCCCTTGATAAGTATCGGCATCATCAAGGTATATGGTCCGGAAATAGAACGCAAAGCCTACGCTGATCTACAAACGATCGTTGACCTCAAGGCGGAACAGGTCGAGCTTTGGTTGACGGAGCGGCACAGTGATGCGGAAGCCATAGCGGTGAGCCAGGCGCTTATTGAGCGGGTCGCGAATATGCGCCACAAAATGGATCCGCACCTGCACCAGCTCATCCGCAACCGGCTGGAGGCTGTTCAGAAAGCCTATAGCTACGAGTCTGTGCTGCTGATGAACACGGAAGGCCGCCCTCTACTGACGCTAGGCGAACAATATGAACTCCCGGCCGTTACCCAGGCGTTGCTGCCCGCCGCGTTGCGGACAAAACAGATACAGAGCAGCGATCTGTTCCTGGACGAAAACGGAATAGCCCGGCTGGATATTGTAGTGCCGCTGGTTCCCGAGGCAATCAGCCAGCAAGCTGTAGCCGTTGTGGTTTTGCGCGCGAATCTCGAGCGATTCCTGCTCCCTCTTGTCGGAAAATGGCCGGTTAACAGCCTCAGCGCGGAAACCCTGCTGGTACGCCGGCAAGGGAAAACCATTACTTATCTTAATAGCAGGCGCCACCAGGAAGGCCTTGGCCAGCGGGCCACCGCTTCCAGCCACTCGGTGATCGCCAGCAAAGACCTGCCGGCGGCCGCTGCCGCGCGCGAGCAGCACGGTGGCACGGCTTATGGAATCGACTACCGCGGGGAAGCGGTCCTGGCCGCGTACCGGCCTATGACAGGCACCGGCTGGCACCTGATATCCAAGATCGACCGCAGCGAAGTGCTGACATATCTCTGGACCCTGGTTTACTGGGTCGGCATAATCATTTTACTGGCCATTGCCGCGGTAAGTGGAGCGGTATGGCTGTTATGGCGCCAGCAGCGGCGCGCTCACCAGCTGGCGTTGCTCGTCCATACCGCGGAGCAGGACAAGCTTCTCAAGTATTTTTATGAGTTGCCATTCATCGGCATGGCAATTATCTCCCCCGATAGCAAGCGCTGGCTGCGGTTCAACGACCGGTTATGCGAGATTCTCGGTTATTCGCGCGAAGAACTTGCCGTCAAGAACTGGGTAGAGATGACGCACCCCGAGGATATCGAAAAAGATCTCATTGAATTCGAGAAAGTCAAACGCGGGGAATCGGAAGGTTACACGAGGAACAAGCGCTACATCCGCGAGGATGGCTCGATTGTCCTTGCGAACATAAATGTCAAATGCGTGCGCAGGAACGATGGCAAGGTGGATTACTTCGTCGCCATGTTCCGCGACATCACCGAGCAAGAGCGCCGGAAATCTGAAGCCCTGGCGGTACAGAACCAGCTGCAAGCCACACTGGACGCCATACCCGACCTGCTGTTCGAGCTCGATCTGAATGGACGCTGTCACGACTATCATTCCGCACGCACCGATTTGCCGGCCGCGCCTGTTGAAGATCTGCTCGGGAAAAAAATTTCTGACATCCTTCCCTCCAGCGCAGTGGATATTATTGTATCGGCATTGCTGGAAGCCCGGGAAAAGGGCCTGTCGTCCGGCAAACAACTGGAACTGGAATTTGCCCAAGGCAAGCTGTGGTTTGAGCTTTCGGTTTCCCGCAAGCATGTTGATCCCGGTCACGACCCGCGTTTCATTGTCCTGGCGCGCGATATCACCGAACGCAAGGCGTCGGAACGGCGTATCCTGAATCTCGCACACTACGACTCGCTCACCGGGCTTCCCAACCGCGCACTACTCGCAGACCGCATGCGGGTTGCGATAAAGCACGCCGAACGGCAATCCACCCGTCTCGCTGTATTGTTCGTCGACCTTGATCGATTCAAGCCGATCAATGATTCGCTGGGACATGATATTGGTGATCAATTGTTGAAGGCGGCTGCGCAACGCATGCAAACGTCAGTGCGCAGCGTTGACACTGTAAGCCGAGTGGGTGGCGACGAGTTTGTTGTTCTCTTGAGCCAAATCGGGGCGACGGAGGATGCCGCGCGTGTGGCCGATAAGCTTATCACAGGTCTATCGCAGCCGTATGGAGTCGAGGGACATGAACTGCAGGTGACTGCGAGTGTCGGGATCTGCATCTATCCGGATAACGGGACGCAGCCGAATGTCCTGCTCCGCAACGCGGACGCCTCGATGTACAGCGCCAAGGAAGCGGGTCGGAACCGGTATCAGTTCTATTCCGACGACATGACAGCGCGGGCAATAGAACGTCTCAGTCTTGAACACGATCTGCGCGGAGCCGCCCAGCGCGGAGAAATTTTTATGGTGTATCAGCCCCAGATCGAACTTGCAACCAACCGCATCATCGGTGCGGAGGTACTGATGCGCTGGCGGCACCCGACGCAGGGATTGATCGCACCGGCGCGCTTTATCCCTATCGCGGAAGACAGCGGACTGATTCTCGTGATCGGGGAATGGATACTGGTTGATGCTTGCCGGCAAGCGCAACAGTGGCGCGACCGTGGCCTCCTTGATGCAAGCATCTCAGTGAATGTTTCGGCGATCCAGTTTCGCCAAAACGACTTCGTGAGAGTCGTGCAGCGCGCAATTAATGTATCTGGCATATCCCCAGACCACTTGGAACTCGAACTCACCGAAAGCGTGGTAATGCAGGGTATCCACTCAACGGAGCAGAAGTTGCAGGAATTGGAGGCCTTGGGGGTAAAGGTGGCAATCGACGATTTTGGTACCGGCTACTCAAGTCTCTCATATTTGCGGCAGTTCACAGTGGACCGTCTCAAGATCGATCAGTCCTTTGTGCGTGACCTGCCGGGAAATATCGATGCTGAAGCCATCGCAGCCGCCATTGTGGCGATGGGACTCAGCCTCGGCTTGCGTATCATCGCCGAAGGTGTGGAGACTGAAGCGCAGGCGGAATTTCTACAGAGGATTCTATGCAAGGAAGGTCAGGGCTATCTGTATGCCCGCCCCATGGAAGCGAAGGAGTTTGAAGCATGGGTTGCGGCATGGAAACAACGCATACAAAACAAATCCTGATCGCCTTGGCCCGGAACATGCCAATCACCGCAAACCACCATCCCATCATGCGGGGGAACTGGTGAAATATTCGGGGCTATTCCTACTTTTCCGTACTACTATTAGTGCCCTCTTTTTTGATGGGACTCTGCACCTTATAGCCCTCCTCCTTCATTTTGTATCCGCCATATGCACCCGCCCCGCCCACAGCGAGCAACCAGCAGCCCGATAGCGCTGGCACCACGAGTAACAATATTCCTATACGAAGCAGTTTCATTATTTTCATTTGTACCTCCTGAACAATTTGGCAAAAAAATGGCACCGGTGACCCTTATATCGAGGCGCGGGTATCACGCCCAGGACAAGCAAGAACATATTCATATCATAGCCCAGCGTAAATTAAAAGTGGATGTGCATTCCAATAGAGGAACCGGAACAGCACGCGTAAGAACCGCCAACTAATATTCTCCATGCATATTGCCATCCCGCTCCCGCTGGCAAATCCAAGAATTTACCCAGTATCCTGACCGGATATCGCCATCATCGTCAATTTATTACAACTTCGGAAACGCGGTATTTGAATGAACCCCGCAATACAAAGCGGCACCGCCCGCTTCGAAGCCACGCTGATCAACGCAAAATTGCTCAAGAGCACGCGTCTGACGGGAGTGGCGGTAATCGAGGGATTCTGCATAGTGGTTTATCTTGCCGCTGATTTTAATTTCGAGCAACTCACCGCAGTCAGAAAAATCATTCTGTGCGGGCTGACCGCTGCTGTCTTATTTCTAATATGGCGGGTGGCAGGCGGAATTCCATTATAATCGGCATCACCACAACGGCGGAGAACTCTGGTTTGTTTACATTACCTGATTTTTTTAACCACCGAAAAAGGAATACCATGTCCCGTATCATATTGGTTTCATCCTTCCTCCTTTTTAGCACTGCCGCATCCGCCGCACCTGAAAGCTATACCCTTAATCCGGAGCACACCTATCCCCACTTCGCTGTCAGCCACATGGGGTTTTCCACCACTCATGGACGTTTCAACAAAACCAGCGGCAAATTCATGCTCGATCAAGCCGCCAAAACCGGGACGCTCGAGCTGACTATCGAGACCGCTTCAATTGACACCGGTTTACCCAAACGGGACGATCATCTACGCTCCGCGGATTTTTTCAACACTGCGGAATTTCCCAAAGCAATCTACAAATCCACCGCCGTGAGATTCAAGGACGACAAACCCGCGTCGGTTGAAGGAAATCTCACGTTACTGGGTGTCACCAAACCCGTGACGCTCACCATCACCGCGTTTAGATGCGGCATAAATCCCATAGACAAAAGGACAATGTGCGGCGCGGATGCCACGGCGAATTTGAAACGATCGGATTTCGGCATGATCTATTCCCTCCCGGGCGTCGGTGACGACATCAAACTTACGATCGAAGCGGAAGCGTACAAAGATTGAGCCTATAAGCGAGCTCTCCGTATCACTCCGTAATGACTTACTCGGAGGTTCGTTGCAGGTTTTTCGGGTTCCTTCAGCGCGGGCTGATCAAAAACTCCAGCTGCTCCGTTCAGTCTGCTTGGTTTAACTGAACCTTTCCAGGGGATTTCAAATTTGCGAACATTCGCTTCGCAGAATTGCTTCCCGTCCTGTTTCACTGCGATAATTCGCCGTGCTCCAAAATATTGCTTTACATACCGGCGCATGTTGCGTCAATATTTTTATTCGGACTCATTGGATACATGAATGGATAAATGTGTGAGCGGATAAGGGGTATATAAGCTTGCGCATCATGCTGAAATAGCTTCTTATCTGTATTCTGTCCATGCCGGTACGCCAATCTTCGTACCTTCGCACCAGCCAGGGAGCGGAATATGAAATGGGAAGACCACCGTCAAAGTGACAACGTCGAGGATCGCCGAGGCTCCGGTATGGGAGGTTTTGGCATGGGTGGGCGTCGCATCGGAATCGGCACCATTGTTGTGGCACTATTGGGCGGTTGGATATTTGGCATTGATCCGCTCACCATGCTTAGCGTCATGTCCGGTGGAGGCGGCATGATTCAGGAACAGGGCCCCGCGCCCGCGCCACCGCCCGGTGATACGCCCGCAGCCTTTGTTTCCACGGTACTGGCCGACACCGAGGACGTCTGGACAAGCGTGATGCAACAGGGTGGCGGCGCCTATCGCGCGCCCAGGCTTGTGCTGTTTCGTGGAGCCGTCATGACTTCCTGCGGGCAGGGGAGCGCAGCGATGGGGCCATTCTATTGTCCGGAGGATCAGAGAATCTATATCGACCTTGATTTCTTTGACATGCTGGCGAACCGGCTGGGAGCGGGCGGCGACTTCGCACAGGCTTATGTAATCGCGCACGAGGTCGGGCACCACGTTCAGAATCTTCTTGGCATTTCGGGGAGAGTGAACTCAATGCGCGGGCGCCTGCCTGGAAAACAGGCCAATGCATTGTCGGTTCGCGTCGAACTGCAAGCCGACTGTTATGCGGGAGTATGGACACATCATTCCCAGAGATCAAAGGGATGGCTGGAACAAGGCGATATCGAGGAGGCCCTGAATGCCGCTGCCCAGATTGGTGACGACACATTGCAGCGGAGGGCACAGGGCACCACAGTGCCCGAAAGTTTTACCCATGGCACAGGTAGCCAGCGTGTCGACTGGTTCAAGCGCGGTCTTCAAAGCGGAGATATCGCGCAATGCAATACGCTGGAAGCGAGTCGGTTGTAGTTCTGTTGGAAAGCACCGCCGTCTGAAAAAGCCGATTCCGCTTCATAATTTCAAGATTTCCATACGGAGCGCAATATGAAGGTATCCGAGCTGAAAGATGAATTGCTCGACTATTGGGTAGCAAAGGCAAACGACCTGGCAGATGTGCACGTGATCGATTCGCATTGCCTCATTCATCACGTCCGCTGGGAACCATCGGTTGACTGGTCTCAAGGCGGGCCGATTATAGAAAGGGAAGGAATAAACCTCAGTCATAGCCTGGAACCGGACTCAGAGCACTGCACCGCTTATATGAGATCGGGCAGACACCGGCAAAAAGGATTAACCCCCCTGATTGCCGCCATGCGCTGCTACGTCGACTCGAAATTTGGTGAGGAAGTCACCGATTAAATCCCTGTGATATTTGGGGAGCGGGAATTCGTGCGTTATGGACCACACGCGCCAGGAGCGATAGGAGATGGTCAAGGCAAAGCTTAAGGAACATCCTCGCGAAGCAATGTCGGCAACGCGAGTTCTGGCCGCGCAAGCCTTCTCGCGCGCGGCCGGAGCCCCGCTCGTTCATGGAAACAGCATCCGCCTTCTGAAGGATGGAGGCGAAAACTATTCCGCATGGCTTGATGCGATTGACTCAGCCGAAGAAGCCGTCTATTTCGAGAACTATATTATCTACGACGATAAAATCGGCCAGCGGTTTGCCGACGCATTTATTGCCAAGGCGAAAGAAGGGGTCAGGGTAAGAGTGCTTTACGACTGGATGGGATCGTTCCCGCAAGCATCCGGCGGCTTCTGGCGGCGCTTGAGCGAGGGAGGAGTGGAGATCCGATGTTTCAATCCACCGCGCCTGGATAGTCCGCTGGGCTGGGTGAGCCGGCTCCACCGGAAATCCCTTTGTGTGGATAATCGTGTCGCATTTATCAGCGGGTTATGCGTGGGCCAAATGTGGGCGGGTTATCCGGAACGCAAGATACCGCCCTGGCGAGACACGGGCGTCGAGGTATGCGGCCCGGTGGTGGCCGACGTGGTACAGGCATTTTTTCGTGCCTGGGCCGAAACCGGACCGGAATTACCAGCGGACGAACTGCCGGACCGGGACTCGATCCCCGCAGCTGGTTTAGTTGATTTAAGGGTGCTGGCCAGCATCACGGCAACAGCGGGACTGTACCGCCTCGAACAATTGATCACGGTTCTGGCACAAAAAACACTCTGGCTTACCGATGCCTATTTCGTCGGCACCACAAGCTACGTGCAAGCGCTGAGAGGCGCGGCAATGGATGACGTGGATGTCCGGCTACTGGTTCCGGGATCGAACGGCGACCTGAGATTCCTGCGGCCGGTCTCGCGTGCCGGTTACCGTCCACTGCTGGAAGCCGGAGTACGCGTATTCGAATGGAATGGATCGATGCTGCATGCCAAAACAGCCGTGGCCGATGGCCGCTGGTCGCGCGTGGGATCAAGCAATCTCAATATCGCCAGTTGGCTCGGCAATTGGGAATTGGATGTGGCGGTGGAAAACCCTGGGTTCGCGCACGAGATGGAGCAAATGTATTTAAGAGATCTGGACAATGCGACAGAGATCGTGCTCGGTAAAAAGAACCGTGTCCGGCCGGTAGCGATACCTCAATCACCTGCGCTTCCTCCTGTCTTGAGCGGTGGCCTGGGTAGACGCAGGAGCGGCAGCGCGAGTCAATTGACAGCAGGCGCCATCCGCGTCAGCAACACTGTCGGGGCCGCCCTCACCAACCGGCTCGTCCTCGGCGCGGCCGAGGCGAAAATCATGATGTCCGGCGGCGTTATACTGTTAGGCATGGCTGCGCTCGCATCGGTGGAGCCGTTGCTGGTGACAGTCCCTTTTGTGCTGTTCGCCAGCTGGATTGGTATTGCGCTGCTGATCCAGGCCTACCATTTGCATAAAAGTACGGACAATGGCACGGCATCCGATAGCGTCGATGACAGAATCGAGCCATTCATATCGCACGACGAACCCTCTGATGAATCGCTACTTGAGCCACCCGGCGGGCAAGCCAGGAACCGGCACTCCCCCAAGGCATTCTTCGGCAAATCCCGCAACTACAAATCGGTTGACTAGCGCAGCATAACCCGGCAATTTGATCGATAATCGACTCAAACGAAATTAATCAATCAGTAAGCACGCCGCTATCTTTAGGAGAAAATCCGATGGGAATATTTCACCGGGACACTGACTCTGCCCGTCAAGCCGCTGCCACCTCTTCCGTCCGGAAAACGGTTCAGAGGCCGCTTACCCTGATCATGACCATCCGCTCACCCGAGGATTTCCAGGCGCTCAATGCGCGTATCCTCGAAATCCAGGCCGCTCCACCGGAAAATAACCCCATCTGGATTGCTCTCGATAAACTCAGGATCGTGCATTTCGCACGTTTTGTATTTCTCGAAAATAACACCAAACTCGCCATCATCACGACGTACGATGGGTCATTCGAAGACTACCTCAATGAATTCATCGACGAGATCGGCGATGTTTTCAATGCACTTCTCCAACACATGGAGGGCGCGCCTCCATTGCCTGTTCAACAGAATCGCGCTGCCTTCGGGAACTACGTCAAGGCCAATGACCTGGGGAGCATTGAACCCTTCTACAGCGCCTATCCCCAGGCAACGGTACTGGACATCCAGGCGGCACTTGACGAGGTGTAACCATTCCCCGCAATAGAATCGTCAGAAATTTGAATTCATCCCATGACTGACTTGCCGCATGCAGACATCCAGGGTTTTATCCTTCGCACGTACGCGATGCCGGTACTGCGCGTATTTGCCTTGAAGGTTGCGCAAGCGGAAGCCGCAAGACAGTTTCTTGGCAAACTGGTGAATGGCGAGAGTGAGCCCCAGCTCGCCACCGCCACCGACTGGACGGTCAAGCCATCATACTGCCTGAATGTCGGGCTCACCTATAACGGCCTGGTTGCGCTTGAGCTTCCAGCTTCGTCACTTGCCTCATTCCCGGATGAATTCGCGGCCGGGGCGGCCGCCCGTGCCGAGCGGGTGGGTGATACCGGAGACAGCAGCCCTGTGCACTGGAAAAGCCAGCTCGCCAGCGCTGACCTCCATATCCTCCTATTCCTCTTCGCCGAAACGGAAGGCGTTCTGGAACGAATTACCGGCCAGCTTCGCACGGGTTATTCCAGCCGCGGGGCAGTGGCCGAACTCTCGGTGCACGAAGGCCGGAGCCTGCCGGGCAACGCGGCACACTTCGGCTACCGGGATGGCTTCGCCCAGCCCACCATAGACGGCGGCCTTCCACCGCTCATGCCGGATGTGCTGCCGAAAGCGCCGGCCGGAGAATTCCTGCTTGGATATCCCAGCCAGTACTCGGACTTCACCTATCCGGTGCCGACGCCCGCGGCATTGGGCCGGAATGGCAGCTTCATGGCATTTCGCATTCTGGCGCAGGACTGTCATGGCTTCGAGCAGTTTCTGACGGAAGCCGCCCATCAAACCGGATTTGACCGGGAATTGATAGCTGCCAAACTCTGCGGCCGCTGGCGTAATGGCGTTCCGCTTTCTCTTTCGCCTGATTCAGCGGACGAACGCATTCTTCTGGAGCAACGCAACAGCTTCGACTATGTGCCCAGCGATAGTATGCCCGATGCCTATGATGATCGCCGCGGCTATCGCTGTCCGCTGGGCTCGCATATCCGCCGCATGAATCCACGCAGCTCGATGGTGGCGGGAAACAGCGGTCTCAAGCACCGAATTATCCGCCGCGGCCTGCCATACGGCCCTCCCTACGACCCCGCCAATCCTGGCGATGGCATCGAACGTGGGCTGCTTGGCCTGTTCATCGGCGTAAGCCTTAAGGATCAGTTCGAGTTTCTGATGTCCGACTGGGGCAACAAGGGAAGCTTCGCACCCGGCCTGCGCGATACCCGGGACCCGCTCATTGGGGATAATTCAATGCCGGACGCAACTTTCCTGATCCCTGTCAAAGGCCGGAAGCGCCCCATCCAGCTTACCGGTCTTTCGAGTTTCGTTACCTGCCATGGCGCGGCCTATTGCTTTCTCCCCAGCGCTACCGCAATTCGCCATATTTCCAACTCATCCGCCACGTCCGCCACATCAGGCGTCACCACCCCTCATATCACAGATCACCGCTCAGGGAATTGATATGGCGCCAAAAATGGATCCGATTCCGTCGCTCCGTCCAACCCAGCCTGCCGCGGGAGGGGGCTCGCAAAGAAATGAAACCAGGCGAGCAAATTCGCGGCAAGGTGTGCCATTTTCCATTTTGTATATTCGGGACGCTGTCTGCCCTTATATTCCATTACGAACCACCCGGTACCCGTATCTTTAGCCGCTCATCCGTTCATCATGGAAAAATAACCGAAAAAGGAGCATCAAATGACGCGAATCCAATCCACGCTCAAGGCAATGGTCACGATATTGTTCTGCGCGCCGCTTTGCACACCGGTGCAAGCGGAACTTGTCGGCGAAGTGGATACCGCCTTCCGGTGGCTGGGCAGGGATGACCGGGTAGTCATCGAGGCATACGACGATCCCAAGGTACGTGGAATAACATGCTATGTGTCCCGCGCAAGGACAGGCGGAGTAAAAGGTACCGTAGGCCTGGCAGAAGACAGGGCGGAAGCTTCCATCGCCTGCCGCCAGGTGACTGAAATGCTCCATTTTACCGAAAAACTCCCCCGGCAGGAGGACGTGTTCACTGAACGCATGTCCATTTTGTTCAAACGCCTGCATATCGTCCGCGTGGTCGACTCCAAGCGCAATACCCTCATCTATCTGACCTATTCCGACAAACTGATAGATGGAAATCCGCAAAACAGCGTTACCGCTGTTCCCGTGGCGCATGCGACACCCATCCCGATTAAATAAATCCGGAAAACAAGCTGCCCAACCTGTCACATAGCAGGTGGCGATATCGCTGCGCTTGCGTCGCACGATCACTCCTTTTTGCCTTTTTTTGCCCTCTTTTCAGGAATAAACCGCAAACAGCTAGGTCCATGGCATTTGAATTTCGAGTAAATACTTTAAGAAATGAGAATCGTTAACTTACGTACGCTACCGTACGGACTCATCCTTAAGAAGGAAATAAAATTGTTTGTCAATGCGAACAAGCACGGAAGCAGGAATGAGCACACCCGTTGACAGCTCATTGTCATTTACAATTTATCAACCCGAGGAGGTACACAAATGCACAAAATTCTTCGCAAATCGCGATTCGCTCTGGCTGCTGTCGCGTTAATCGCCGGCATCTTCGCAGGAAGTGCGGGAATAGCGACAGCGGGTGAAATCAAGGTCAATCTGAGCGGTGACCAGGAAGTACCCCCAGTAAAAACTGGTGCAAGCGGCAGCGGCACGATAACGGTTGACGATGACAAGTCTGTCAAGGGCAAGATCACCACTTCCGATATCAAGGCTACCGGCGTGCATATTCATGAAGGTGCATCCGGCAAGACCGGTTCGGATATCATTACGCTCAAGAAGACTGGCGACAATGAGTGGTCCGTCCCGCCCGGTGCAAAATTGACGGATGCACAATACGACGCCTTCAAGGCTGGGGGTCTTTACATTAACGTTCACAGCGACATCAATAAAGCCGGCGAAATACGCGGTCAATTGAAACGCTAACCGGACCTTGTCAATGCGGTACCCCGTCAAGCGACGGGGTACCGGTTTTGGCTCCAATTGCTCCCCCAACAGCGCCCGCCCATGAGGAAATATTTTCGAACTTGGCCAGACCTTCTGGCCCAGCATCCACCTGAAAAACCTGCGGAAGATCCCCCTCGCCCGGTTGATCCGGATAAACCTGTTGATCCACGACCTTTCGATCCGGATCCGTCTCCCGGTGCTCCGATCGTTGACCCTGCGGACGAACCCCTGCTCCAATATTAATACTACCTGCGGCATCCGCTTCAAGCGGATGCCTCGTGCTGGTGACGCCCTATCAGTGCATTCCCTCCCGGCTCCTGTCGACCTGAGCCTTTGTTACCAGACTCGCGCCGTTACCCCATGCGTTCCGTATATACGACAAGACCAGCGCGACCTCATCGTCGCGCAACACCTGTGCAAACGGCGGCATGCCATAGGGGCGCGGATTACCCGTGGTGGATGGCGGATAACCTCCGTTGAGGACGCTGCGAATCGCATTAATGGGAGGTGTCATGGTAACGCCCCGATTGCCGGCCAGGGGCGGATAAATGCCCGGAGCACCCTGGCCGGAAGTTCCGTGGCAATCCTGGCAATGCTTTTCGTAGATTTTGGCGCCCTGCCGAAACCATTGCCGCACCTGCTCGGTTAGCGGGGGAGAACCAGCTTGGGCACGCGGAGCGCTCTCGGGCAATGATTTCAGATAGACGGCCATCGCACGCGCATCCTCCCTGGTCAGGTACTGAAGGCCATGCCTGACGACATCGGCCATGGGGCCGGACGTAGTCGCCCGCAGGGAAGTACCCGTCGTAAGCAACTGCGCAATCTCCTCGATCGGCCAGTCAGCGGAGCCCGCTTCCATGCGCGCGGTTAAGGATGGCGCATACCAGTTCGAACCCATGATCTGCCCGCCTCCCAAAGCATCCTCTCCAGTCGTGGCCCCCAGCGGATTACGTTCCGCGTGGCAAGCGTTGCAATGGCCGAGTCCCTGTACCAGGTAAGCGCCACGGTTCCACTCCCTGCTTTTTGAGGATTCCGGCTGATAAACCCCCGGCTTGAAGTAGACGGCACGCCATAGGCTCAACAGCGGCTGGAAGTTGTAGGGGAAATCGATCTTGCCCGGCGGGTTATTTTGCGCAACAGGTACGAGCGCTTTAAGATGGGCGAAAATGGCATCCGAGTCCTCGCGCGTGATTTTCGTATACTCGGTATAGGGGAAGGCGGGATATAAAGGCCGGCCATCGCGCGATTTGCCGGCATGCAACGCTTTCCAGAAATCCTCTTCATTCCAGTGTCCGATTCCTGTTGCCTTGTCCGGCGTAATATTAGGCGAGACAAAGGTGCCAAAGGGTGTAGACAGCCGGCGCCCCCCCGCATAAGGGCGGCCGCCCCGGTCCGTGTGGCAGCCCATGCAATTGGCCGCCTGTGCGAGGTAAGCTCCTCGCGCCTGGCGCTGTCCGGAAGGTGCTGCCGCTGTGTTCGGGATCAACGTTTCCACTTCTCCTTGTTGCATGGTGCTGCCGCAGCGCCGGAACATCTCAGCGGAAAGGGCGGCAGCAGGGCCCGTATTCTCGGGAACAGGCCGGGCAGCCAGCCATGCTGCCAAGGCGTTGGTTTCATGGGTGGTAAGTTGCTTTGCGATGTCGGACATACAGTCCGCCGCCTGTCCACGCAACATGCCGCCGCTTTGCCAGGCACCGAACTGGGCAATCATGTAGACACGCGGCAAACCCAGTAAACCGGGAATAAATGGCGCCGTACCCATCAGTTCCTTCCCATGGCATTCGACGCACGCGGGGATTTTCCGCGCAGGGTCTCCCTGGTTGACAAGTCTCAGGGCCAGCTTGACTTCATCAGCTGAGGAGACCGTGCGCTCCGGCGGCGGGAAAGGTTGTTTGAGCGCTGAAAAATAGGCTGCCATATCCAGCAAATACTGATCCGAAACATTGGCAAGCAGCAAGGCCATGGGCCGGTAATAACGCTTGCCATCCCTGAAATTGCGCAGCTGATTGAAGAGATAGCCCTTGGGCTTGCCTGCGATACGAGGGTAATACCCATCCCTTCCCGCCTTGTTTTCCGCACCGTGGCAGGCGACACACGCCTTTACCCGTTCCTCCATTGTATCGGGCACGTCCAGCGGAGCAGCAGCGATGGAAAATCCGGTAGCGCATATCAGTATTACCAAAACGAGTGATCTCATCAGTTCGCCATTTATTCTTGTACGGAGTGATTTGATGAGACTATGCAAGCCCCCTGAAGTTGCAGCAAAGACCCGTGATAGCATGCGCCTCGACAGAACTCCTGACGGTGCGTGCAATCGAATGGCCGCGCCGCGTAACACCTTCCATATTATCCTGAATCCCGCAATTAGCCGGGGCGGGGTATGCGGTTTTCGATGATGGACGTAGCGGGCACGGCAAATCATTTTAAAAAGATGTTAATGACGGGAATTTTTACAGTTGTCTCATGAAGAGTAACCAAGGATCAAGAAAGAGTTCGTGTAAATGACTGTTATCCAATAATGTTTAATTTAACAACAATTTTCTGGCACGAGTTATGCATGCAACCAAAACAGGGGACAGTACTCCCCTGCAAGAGGGTCAACCCGGGGCGGTGATCCCGCACCGGGTTTTTTCGTGACTTGTAAAGATAAAACCATAACCCAACCGAAATTTTGAAATGCGTAAAATTATTGGTTTTACCGGATCGCATGTGCTCTACTTTCTGGCTGACTGTCTGGACCTTGTAATGGATAAAACGTGTTCCCGGCGGTTTTTTCCTCTCTACAGGAAATTGCTGGTACGCTCGGCGGATGTGGAAAATTGGGGAGGTGGCGGCGGCGCCTGGGGCATGCTTTGGGCAAAACTGAGATAACCAATACCGTTTTGCAGATCGACGAGAAAGCGTGCAGCATACCTTTGTCTTCTCATGAGATCGGATTGGAACCCTGCAATCCATCGCGTCCGTGAGGCTGGCTGAAATCGAGAATTGGGCCCACGGGCACAATGCCATTAGGATTTATAGTGGGGTGGCTGCGGTAGTAGTGCTCCTTGATGTGCCGCATATTCACCGTCGCGGCGATGCCAGGCCATTGATACAGCTCACGGGTCAAACCCCAGAGGTTCGGGTAGTCCACCAGCCGCCGGAGATTGCACTTGAAGTGACCATGGTAAACCGCGTCAAAACGAAGCAAGGTTGTGAATAACCGCCAGTCGGCTTCGGTAATACGGTCACCCAGCAGATAGCGCTGCCGTGAAAGACGCTGCTCAAGCTCATCCAGGAACTCGAACAACGCCGCCGCAGCATTCTCATAGACTTGCTGCTGGGTGGCAAAGCCCGCCCTGTACACCCCATTGTTGATGGTGTCATAGATACGCGCGTTGATTTCATCGATCTGCGGCAACAGGGCCGCGGGCGCATAATCCCCTTCCGCCGCGCCTATGCCATCAAAGGCCTGATTCAGCATGCGGATAATCTCGCTCGATTCATTGCTGACAATCGTATCGCGCTGCAAATCCCACAGCACCGGAACGGTCACCCTGCCCGTATAATCGGCAGCGGCGCGCAGATAGATTTCATAGAGATATTGAGCCTGTTGTACGGGGTCTGCCACCACGTCCGGCGCCTGTTCAAACGTCCAGCCATGATCACCCATATAGGGATTGACCACTGATACTCCAATCGTGTCCTTCAGCCCTTTCAGCACACGAAAAATCAACGTGCGGTGCGCCCAGGGGCAGGCCAGTGATACATACAGGTGATAGCGCCCCGCTTCAGCGGTAAATCCCCCCATGCCGCTCGTTCCGGCGTGCCCGTCGGAAGTGATCCAGTTGCGGAATTGTGCAGTGGTGCGGACAAAACTGCCACCCGTCGTCGCGGTATCGTACCACTCATCGACCCACTTGCCATTGACCAGTAATCCCATTTTGCACCTCCTCTTTTTGACTGTCATGCCTGCCATTTAAACGCAGCGTACTATATGCCTGCGGACAAGTCGACAGACTGATATAATTAGCAGGTTGGGTAGCGCAGCGTAACCCCGCAAAAGACTTTCGCCCGGACAGAACGCTGCTCGTGTTCGCATTTAAAATGCGATGTATGATGAGTATCAGGGACATGGGGAACAAATCGATATGGCGCTGATTATACGAACCGCAACTGAAAGGGATGCGGAAACGGTGGGTGAATTGACCGAAAGAGCATACCGGGCGGACGGGTTCCCGATCAGCGATGAATACGCTGCACGGCTTCGCGATGCAACCACGAGAATAAATAAGGCCACCGTACTGGTTGCGGAAATGGATGACCGCATCGTTGCCACGGTAACCCTCGCAACCCATGAAAACCCATTGACGGAGATCGCCAAACCCGACGAGCTTGAAGTACGGATGCTGGCGGTCGCCCCCGAAGAACGGCGGCAAGGCGTGGCCGAAACGCTTATGTCCGCTGCCATGAAGCACGCACAAAATCTGGGATTGAAAGCCCTCGTTCTGTCAACCGAGCCACCCATGTCCAGTGCCCGCAGACTCTACGAAAAGCTGGGCTTTACCCGACAACCGGATCGTGACTGGCCGGTGGGAGATTATGACCTGCTCGTGTATCGTCGCGATGTAAAGCCATCATGATTACCAGCAGTGAGTAGAAGCGGTCTGGTTAGCCCGGCGTAATCCGCGCTACCCGACAGCCTCTCAGGGCCCCGGTTCGACGGAATACCCCTGTCCCCGCTTGTTTCATGGAAACATCTCAAGTCTTTATTCTAAAACTACCGGATATCAATTTCGATCCTCTGTCGATGAATCCGCTAGTTCTGCAACATGAATGTTTCATACTCCAGCCGATTGAATTTGCGTGACAGGATAAACAGGCTGAGAAAGGCGGACAGCGTTACCGAGGCGGCAAAGCCATACCCGAACGTTTCCGCACCCAGATGCAATGTAGTGAAGGTGAATATCAGGTTCGTGATGAAAAAGCATGCCGTAATGAGCAGCACTTCCCTGCGCGCGTCGAGATAGAAAAGTACGTTGAGTATCGCCATCAGCAATACCTGCACGCTGACTGCGACGACGTCGATATAGAACAAATGTATATAGAGCGGCGAGATGCCCACCGCGTGCAACAGCTCCCTGCCCCATAACAGGCACAGCACCACCGTTAATCCCTGCACCTTGAAAATCTCGTAGATGCCCTGCCGCGCGGCATACACCATCTGATCGCGCCGGTACTCGATATGCATAAGCGTGTCCCCCTCCCGGACGGCACGGTAAAAACGCTCATGCTGCTCCGCAAAATCGGCTTCCATGGTGACCAGAAATACCGCCATGCCCGGCAGAATGAACAGATAGGCCAGGAAAATGGGAAGATCGTAAATAATGGATGCCCGCAGTGGTCCGATAATCGCCTCGGAGGTAACCGGCACAAACCAGAAGATGAATTTATCGACCCAAACCGCCAGATAATAAAGTGTGCCGACGGCAAACAGGATATAGAAATTGCGGCGATTACGGAGAAAATCAAACTTGAGCAGGCAGTGACCCGGGTATTCACGCACGATATGGTGCAAAAACGAAAACAACAGGTAGCCATGGCCGATCAGCACGCCCAGTAATAAGCCGCTAAGCCCCCATGAAGAGGCCGCAAGCGCCACGACAATGCCAAGGGAATAACCTTTTATCAAGGTCCAGACAATACGCCGATAGGCCTTCATTCCCGATAAAAAGATCAGCGTGATCCACAGCCCGCTCAGTACCACAAAATTGCTTAGCAGCAATAACTCCCGAATAAACGGCTCTTCGAAAGACCAGAAAATAAAGGGTGCGGCCCACGCGAAACCACCGGCCATCGTGACCAGCAGTACCCCAAACAGGTTCGGCAATACCTCGGCCGTGTTACTTGCATAAGCCTGATCCGCGACAAAGCGCGTGAACATCAATTGCATGCCGCCGGTCCAGATTAACGAACCTGCCATGAGATAAGTCACGCAGATCTGGAAGGCGTTGACTTCACCCTGCGCCACATCCAGGATGACGGCAAAAATACCGATCATCATGATGCTCAGGATGGAAAGCACCCAGGGGCCTCCGCTGACGAGACCCGCATAGCCATAGGCACGCAATACCGACCAGTAGCTGTTGCGCTCCAGGATTTTGCGAATTTCGGAACCTATGCTCGTCATGTTCAGGCCGACACGGTGATGGGTAAAGACGGCTCAGCGGCATCAAGTGCCTGCACATACAGGTTTCGATAGGAGGAAAACATCAGCTTGTCGTCATAGTAACGCTTCACGCGCTCAAGTCCTGCCTGTTGCGCCGCGCGCCAACGCGCAGTATTATTGAGCAACTCGAGCGCGGCTTTTGCCGCCCCTTCCGGATCCGCGATGAAAACCACGCTCCCCGCCGTGCCGAGCGCGCGGTCTTCCTCGCCGCTGCCCTCGATAAGCTCGCGGCACGAGCCCACATCCGTCGCCAGGCAAGGCACGCCGCTGGCAAATGCCTCCAGCAACACCAAAGGCAGTGCTTCGCTGATCGAAGTCAATACCATCAAACCCAGTTGCGGAAGAATTTCCGCCACGTTCTGGAAACCCAGGAATTTGACATGTTCCTTCAAACCGAGGCTGGTAACCAGTTCCTTGCACTCATTCACATACGACGGATCCTCATCTTCCGGACCAACAATCCAGCCGAGCGCGTCGGATCGCTCATTAACCAGCATCCGCATGGTTCGGATAAATGTTTTGATGTCCTTGATGGGCACCACGCGCCCGATCAATCCCAGGACCGGCGGAATACCGTCCGGACGTTTCTCGAGCGCAGCCTGATATCTTCGCAGATTGATGCCGTTGGTGATGACGCGCGTTCTTTCCGGCGCCGCGCCATCCGCAATCTGTCTCAAGCGGTTGCCTTCATACAAACTCACGATGGGCGATGCCTGCGCATAGGCCATGCGACCGATCTGCTCGTAGAATTTGATCCAGAGGCCACGGATATACCCCATTTCATCATGCAGGGTGTTGCATACATCATCGCTGTGATCATGAATCCATGTTGCCTGGGCCAGATCGATTTTTCGCTCTTTGGTATAGATGCCATGCTCGGTCAGCACAAACGGAATACCGCGCCGCAGACGAATCATCGCGCCCAGCAACCCGGCATAGCCGGTCGAAATGGCGTGTACAACCCGGACAGGCGGCAATTTGGCCGCGATACCCGCCAGGATGAACAGGGGCGCGTGCATGGCGCGTATGGCCCAGAAATAGTCGACGAATGAAGGTTCCGTGCAACGCTCCCGGTACTGTTGTGTAATGTAGTCCCACGAAGCCTCGCTATATAGAAAATCTTCCTCGCTGACACCTTCCGCGGAACCCAGCCCTGCGAATGCCTTTGCCATTGTCACGTTTGACAATTGAGTGGATTGCCGCATGTGCGCATGCAATTCCCCCATTTCCGAAAATGCCCGGCGATTGCCCTTGCGCGCGCGTGCTTTAAGAGATTTGTCAGGGTGCAGCAAATAGTGCGTTTCGACATGTGTTACGTTTGGCGGAAATTGATACTGCGGCGGGCCATACATTTTCTGGTCGCCGCCGATAAAGATGACGGCAAAACGGATTTCCGGCAAGCCGCTGATAATCTGGTGCACCCAGGCGGATACGCCCCCCCGGACATAGGGATAAGTGCCTTCGAGCAACAAGGCGATATCGGCCACCGTCTCGCCCGTCCGCGCTGTCCGCCCCTGTTGTTCAGTCCCTGTGCCGCCGCCATTATTCATGTGCCCCACCATACTTTTACCTGGGCCAGCTTGCTCCCCTTCTCGCCGGGCCGCTTGAGCGCCGCCAGATGACGCTTCACTTGCGGAAATTTCCGTTCACTGAAGGCTATTTCCGCCAGCCATGGCAGGATTTTTTGCTCATTGATGCCGCTGGCTTTTGCATGGGCAAAAGCGTTCTCCGCCCCCACGAGATCACCGGAATCCAGCAGGATCCGCCCGTATAACAGCCAACTGCTCCCATCAGGCCTGCCGGGAATGGAAGAAGCGGCAGGCCCGGCATCCGGCAGATCGAGCACCCGTTCCATATGGTGCCGCGCGGTCTGCAACCAATGCGCCCTGACCGCCCCTTGCGCCAGGCGGTGATACACCAGTTCCCAGCATAGCGCTGCAATCGTTTCATGATAGCTATTCTGCATACGAAGCGGAATATCCGGCAGCGCGTCGGTCAACGCCAGGATTCGTTCCGCCAGTTTTTTCTCGCTATCATCCTTCATGGCGTAAGCCAGCAATCGTACGTCATCCACCGGGTCGCGAGTTGCTTTCAACCACACCGTCATGGCCTCTCGTGGCGGCATATGCCGCGTCGCCATTACCGCCTTAAGCCGTTTCAAGGGTCGCACGGCGAAATGCACGATCTGGCGCAAGGCGCCCTGGCTATAGGGCGGAACCGGAAAAATGACAGGGGGTGAAAAGGGCAGCTCAGGCAATATGACAAGCTTCACATTGTGGGAGGAACGGTTGCGAGGACGCCTCAAGGCGCCGATGACGCTCCACGCCAAGCCCAGCGCACCAAGCACCGGCAGAATCCATAAAAAGATGAATAATAAACCCTGGCTTCTCCGCGCGGGCAGCTTGTAGCGGCGTGGCAGCAACCACCAGAAACCCTGCGCCAGATAATAGGATGAACCGGTATGTAATACGGCGGCGGCCGGCCAATAATTTGCATCCCACCAAAGCAGCAAGCCAGCCAGCAACTCCGCCACAACTCCCAACGGCATGGACAGGGGAGCCATCAGCGCGACTCCAGGGACCGAATCCGTTCTGGATCAATTTCATTGATGGACAGCAGCTCGCTCGTCACCTTCGCAAGGACGCCATCCGCCCGTTGCATCCATGCCTGCGTCTCCTCGGCACTGGTCAACGGCAGCATGATCCAGATGACTGGCTGTTCTTTATCCTGGGTCATGCAAATCACGTCGATAGCGCGGATCGATGACCTGAGTTTTTCGTAGGCCGCCATGACATCGGCACGCGCCCCCGACAATCGCAGGAGTGTTGCGTCGAGCTCGAATTCATCATGATCCCGGCGCACTCGCTCAAACGAAGCCATAAAACGCGCGACGGACGAAGTGGCCGCACCGAAACGAAGATGGTCAACGCCATGCGCGACAAGCACTGCGATAAGTTTCAGGTTATTTTCCTGAAACGCAAAAAATGGCATGGATCTCACCAGCAGCATGGCATGAATCTCCCCTGTTGAATCAGTCACCGGAACGGCAGCTAATAACTGGTTATGGTTCGCCGCGTTTTCCGTGACGTGGTTGACTGCCACCAGCTCGCCACTTTCGAGCGCGGTTTTCAATACAGGATCGTTGTCATCAAACGTAAAATCTTCCCCGATTCGGGCCAGAATCCTGGTTGTATCGATGCGATCGGCAGTTATGCCCACAATACCAGCCTGCGTCAGTGCGCCGTATTCCGCTACGAATTCGATGAGCTTTTGCAGTGAGGCTTGCGTAAGCCCATCGATCGCGCCAAGGGTGGATTGCAAGTGCATAATGCCTTCGCGCAATGAAAGTCCGCTATTCGCTACGGTTTGCTCAAGGCGGTCATGCGACAGGCGCAACAATTGATAATTGCGCGTAAATTCCTCAAGACGTTCCGCACGGTATTGATAGGCGCCTTCGAGCCGATGCAAACGGCGCCCCCACATGTCACGGAACTCTCCCGCCACCATCGCCACGACAACAACGCCAATCGCCCATGCCAGTGGAAACCCGGGCGCGGCTTGCCATTGCAGGTTAATGGCCACACCCAGTACCGCCAATATCAGCAATGCGCTCACAAAACCATAGACGAATCCATAACGCAGTCCGGCCAGCAGGGGCCCCAATACCGGCCAGGGGAAACCACCGCCCAACCGGAACGGATCCTCCTGCTGCTGTGTGATAAACGATGCCACGATCACGATCACGGTCAGCGCGATGGTTTCAAACCACCCGCCCCATGCCGACTCTGGATTGTTGACGTTAACGACTTCGATCCCTTCCAGCCAGGGTTTTTTCATGGCTTTGTCCGCTCCTGAGCCGGTATGGATGCAGCCTGTAACTCGCGAATTCTCGTCAAGGTTTGGCGGCAAATATCCAACTCATCATTTAAAACACTTTGATTCGGGGCCGCTTCTCCCGCCAGCCATCGGTTAGCCCGGTCAATATCATCCATGGACAACGGCAACGTGTTCTCGTCTCCGGGCTCGCCCGGCTTGCGCTGCAAGCGATTGGAAACCTCCGCCAATTGTGCTGATACAACTTGTTGGTTATTGCTTCTTACCGCATCAGCAAACGCTGTCCAGGCGGGCAGCCCAAGACGCTCGCGTTGACGCGTCAGCGCAAAGTGGCGGGCGTTATCCATGGGTTTTGTCAAACCCCAGCGCTCCTTTGTCGATTGCCATCTCTTTAATTCATCTGGATTGCCGGGCTGGGCCCGTTGATCTCTCAATCCCAGGAAATAGTCCGCCAGACGTGCGGGGTACCGCACTTCAGTTTCATTGGAATGCCGTAAAGCAAACATTTTCAGCGTGTTGAGCCGGACATGGTTGGCATTTGCGGGGCACCCTGCCCACTCCATATTATCGGCCAGTGTCAGTGTCCATAAGAAATCCCTGGGGCGGGTTGTCAGCGATCGCAGATACCACTCCGCCGCCTGCGTGGACTTGCCAAGCGTATGCTCCGCCGCCGCCAGCGCTTCCGCCAGAGGCGGATTTACGGCTGATTGACCACCCGATTGATTACGATAGGGTTGAACGAGTGCGTCAAGCGATGGATTGTCGACCGTTTTGTCCGACAGCAACAGCCAGATCATTGCCTCGGCAACTTCCGGATCGGGACCTCGCAGACGCAGGAGCTGGCGTAATGCATCGCGAGCCGCGTCCCGTTCCCCATTACCCATTTTGCGCATCGACTGGAAATACCAGTAGTCGGGTGCCTGCGCTGTCGCTGCCGCAGGCATCGCTTCCGCCAGCGATAGCCAATGCTCGAGTTCTTTCCAATTGCTTCGTTTCCACGAAAAATGCATGAGGCGTTGCAAATCTTCGATGCGCTGCAAGCGATCCCAGCCATAATGTGCAAGACGCTCGCTTTTTTTATCATCGCGGTGACGTATCGCCAACCGTTGCAGATTTTCGAGTATCTCCGCATCTTTGGGACGAAGAATCAGCGCCTTCTCATAGGCTTTTTCCGCATAGGCATCCTGACCCAGTTGCGTGGAAACGCTGGCCAGCAATAACCAGTATGCTTCCGCATAAGCGGGGTCGGGTGAATTGAAATCGCGAAGTAATTCAAAGCTTCTCTGCGCGTCGCCTGCTTCTTCATATAGCCGGGCCAGCTCCATTCTCTGCTGCCCCACTTGCTCAGTCGGCATTTCCTGATACACGGCGAGTGCCGCGCGGGTTTTACCTTGAAGGCGCAGCACCTGCGCGAGCGCTTTCAGCGTTTCCACGGGATTATTGAAACGTTCGGCGTGGCCGCGCAATTGCTGCTCCACATGAGCGGGTTGCTCAGTGGCAAGACCGGCGGTGACATAAGCCTCGGCTTCGGTGCCGGTCAACTTGCGGCGCACCATGACGGCCTCAAGCAGTTGCACCAGGGCTTTATGATCCGGTTTCGCCTGGGCCAGCGCAAAAGCACGTGTCTCCGCTTCATTGTCGGCGCGCGCGCGCGCAAAAGACAACCATAATGGCAGGGCCTCATCGGGCTGGGCATTCCAGTCATAGATACGCGCAATCAACCGCTGACGCTCACTCCCCGCGACCAGGGAGATTTTCAATTGTTCCATGCGTGCAAGACTTTCTTTCAACAGACCCAGTGACACCTGTAACCGCACGATACGCTCGGTGATCGTCCACTCACCAGGCGATAAATAACTCGCTTCTTCCAGCCACGCCAATGCCTGTTCGCGATCGGCAAGCGGCTCGGCGATATCGGCGGCAAGCAGAAAAAGCCCGGCATCCCCCTCGCCTTTCTCCTTAAGGCTGCCCAGCATCTGCCTCGCTGCCTTCAAAGCCTCCTTATCGATGCCTGCCTGAAGATAAGCGCGCAAACTGGATTTCGCGATAGCCATCTTCTTCTTCGCCGTTCGTTCAAGCGAAAAGGCCTTGAACAGATCTTGTGCAGCCAATCGGGGCTGATTTGCCGCGATACGCTGTTTCGCCGCGGAGGCCAGCCAGGCTGATTTTCTATCATCACTCTCATTCAATATGACAAGCAGCTGTTCGAAGGTTTCGGCGAGCACCGAAGGCTCGGCAAACTGCTCTGCCAATGTGATCACCTGATCCAGTTCCTTGTCATTGCGGGCAATGTGCAGCAGTGCGGGAATAAGCGCGGCAATGCGGGCACGCAGCGCTTCTTCGACATCTTTCGGAGGCTGTCTGTAGAGCTGCTGCAAGGCCAGCTTGAGCTCTGCCAGACGGATTTCGTAGCTCAGGCCGGATGCGGGGGCGCGCGTCAGCGGATCAATGGCGTGCGCCGCCTCATCCGTCATGCCGGCCTCCGTCAATACCTGTACCAATGACAGGCGCAACGGAGCATTGTCCGGATCGGACTGGACCAGAACGCGAAGATAGGCTACCGACAAGGCGTCCTTTGCCGACAAATTGGATGGATCCCTGAATGCCGGCTGGCGGGGGAATAATACCCAGAAAACGATTAAAAGCACCGCACTCATGAACATCAATGCGGGCGCATTCAGTAGGGATTCCCGCTGGGCTTCAACACGCAAGACTGAATTCCCCTGAAGCGTTTTTCTCAGGTATGACATAAATGGAATGAGAATTCCGTTGCCGGGAGGTCAATACCTCGCCATCCACCTTCAGCGCGCAGGACGTGGGAATTCCGAGCATCAAATCCCCCCGTGGCTCGAATAAAAATGTGGCGGAACCATCTGGATTGAGGTGCCATGATTTTAACGGCGCGCTGGCGTCGATCAGCCGCAAGGCCGAAGTGCCATCGCTCGCGGGTTGGAGGACGGCATGATTACGCGCGAGATGAATATAGCGGCTGGTTTCCCGGTCGGAATAGCCGACCACATCGGTGGAGATTTGAGGTGTCATTTCCGCGACGGGTAATCGCACCGTTCTGAGCGCATCTCCGAAAAGCAGCCAGTCGCCATTGAGATCGCGTGCAATACTCGCCGTCTGAAAGGCCCGCCCACGCTGGGCGTATTCATCGAGCCACACACTCAGCACATTTTCCGTGCGCTGCTCATCCGCGAGCCGATCGAGAAGTTCGGATCCGTTGGCGTGCAACATCGCATCGGCATGAAACGAAATGGACGAGGCACGCAAGCGGCGGGCGAGATTGAGTTGCCGGTTCCAATCGCTGATTTTTCCAAAATTCAGTGCCTCGCCATACCAGAGTTGAGCAAACAGCGGCTCGCCAATTAACGGTGTCAGCACTTGCGTGCCCCACTGAGTGGGCCGTAACGCCGGGGAAAGATCCGCAAAAGATAGCGGCCCGCTCTGCCAGTACAAGCCGCCTCCACCATAATGAGGTAATGCGCCTTTCTCGGCTGCCGCCAGCGCGGCGGGACCAGGCTTGCCGTCGCCGGGCCAGATAAGCAACAGAGGAGAATCGGGCGCAACTGATTGCATGAATTCAATGGTTCCCGCTGTCTCGCGTATCATCTCCGCTGCGTAACCTTCCATAAATACGCCATAACGATAAGGTTGCTGGTCCGCGTCGGTTTTTCCCTCGAATATTCCCCAGTAAAAGGGATGGCTATATGTATGGCTCGCCAATCGAACCTGCGGCATGGCGGCCAATTGCCTGATCTTGCCGCGCTGCTCATCATTGTTGACCTCAGCCTCGATCACGCCCAATGTTACCGGTGCCGTGTTCTTTTCGATCCATGCCTTCAGCCGATCAATGGCTTCAACACCCTGCTCGTCCCTGGCGAACAGACGGTCTCCACGCACCTCGATAATTCCCAGCCGACGGCCATTCTCCGTCGTCAGATCAAATACTGGCTGCTGTGCCGGCAAGCGCAGCGCAGCCGTGAAAAAAGAGAAAGGATCGAGCAGCCATTCATGCCGGCCCGACACCGTCTCGCTCATGATATGAGGATGCAATGCGTATCCTCCCCACGCGCCAACGGCAACCGGATGAAATACGTCGGCTCCGTCGTTCAACGTCAACCACGCTTCATGGTTATCGCGAACCCGGATATCCGGTGTACCGCTGCCCACGACGGGTGCTGTGCCTGGCCGGTTCAGGCGTTCATCGACGGCAGCCACCTTGAGCTTGTTTGTCGTGGGCTGCAGTTCTCCCAGATAATTGACCACGTTCCGGCACGCGGCGCCCGCTGGCAAATAACCCATGAACACCACCGGCAAACCCGCATCAACTTCAGATTTCAAGCGCGCGCAGATGCTGTCATAGCGGCCACGGCTATCTTCTGGCAGCCATGTGATAACACCGGCATAACGTCCGACCAGCGGTTCGATGGGCAACGGGAGCTGATCAATATACCAGTAGTCAAGCGCCAGCCCCAGATATTCCAGCGGCATCGCAGCATGCTTGAACAGCTCATGATCCATTTGCTGCGAAGGTGTGCCGTTTATGATGGCCAGCAGTTTGCGCGGAGCCAGACGGATGCGCCCCTGCCCAAGCCAGGTGAGATCACCGTTGGCGACCCATGGCATGAACCCGAGCTCGACGATTTGACGTGCCGTTTTTTCAGCTTCGGTCCAATTACCCGGCTCGACATAATCCAGCACGGTAACGGGCACATTAAATTCATCTTGCGCGCGCTTCAATTGCTTGAGAAGCCATTCCCTGTTTTCTTTCTTGGTCGGCGCATGCTTGCCGGTAACCGGATCGAAGCCGTGAAAAAGCGATTCCGCGACCATGCCATCAGCATATTGGGCGGCGCGGTCCAACACTTCGAAACCGCGATTGAGAATGAGCTTGCAACCGGGAAAGCGGCGTTTCACCTCCGCAAGCAGCGCAACCAGGCCTTTCTCTTGCTCCTCGCGCTGTTTGCCTTCACTCGTCACGATCAGATAGCTATCGACCGTATCGAGGAAAAACGCGCGGTAGCCGTCACGCCACAGGCGGCCGAAATGATGCTCCAGCAGATACTCGTGCCAGGCGGGATCATTCATGTTCATCACCAGGCTATTCCATGCGGGATTCACGCCAATCGACCATTTCGTTTTGATGCGCGGCATATCCTCGCTATTACGCGCAACTTCGCCGTATGATATATAGGCAAATATCAGCGAATCCAGGTTTAACAACGCTGCTTTCTCGTGGGGCAGGATCTGGCTCGGTTGAATGACAATCTGATCGAAATGGCGCAAGTCTTCCACCGGTGGACGGCTTCCGTAGTAGAACACAATGTCGCGGTGTTCCAGGGTATCGGCCAACACGGCGGAGGTCATGAATATGAACGGCAGCAATAGGAAACGGATGAGCAGCATTTCGCTTTTAAGCATTTTCAGTTTATTTCAAACACGCATCGGATGGATGACGAGTACACTCCTGGCATATCCTTGACAGGAATGGTCTGACGACACCCGCGCTGGGAGATAATCAACCGGCCAGCCACTTGTAGTCTTCTTGCCGGGCGATGTTACCCGCGTAGCATGATATCGGGTCTTAGCGGTTCCCGCTCATGCGTAAAGACAGCCGGTCGCCGGACATTAATTACCCGGGCAGAGAGTTTGTTATCAATTCGCCCCCATTTTCAGGGTTGCCCCCGAGGGTCCGCTGCATGGGATGAACAAAGCATTCATAAAACGTGGTTCCAGCAGCTAATGATGTACTGAATAGGGTAGCGGCATCATCTCCAGCATGGGACCATCCAAGGACATCCAATAAATTTTACCGGTCTCGATACTCCTTGTCTGTACCACCGCTAACACATCAAACCCTCCGTCAGGTGCAGGAGCGGCATTGACTATCATGCCGCTTGACTGTTCCCCCATATCGGCGCTGAACAATTCATCTCCCGCTTCAATGGACGTTTCCGACGGTGGCTGGATATTGGCAAGGACCATGCGGCGTTTGATTTTTCCCAGATACTGGGTACGGGCGACAATCTCCTGACCGGGATAACAGCCCTTCTGGAAGCTTATCCCGCCGATGGCATCCAGATTCGCCATTTGCGGTACGAATTGTTCTTGTGTCGGCGTGGTGATCATGGGAATACCGGCTTTGATTTCCAGCCAATCCCAACAGGATGATCCCACCGGCCGGGCATCTTTCCTCCAGCGCTCCCACACGGTTTGTGCCTGCTCGGCGGGCATGATGAGCTCAAAACGGTCTTGTGCAAGACGGATGATGCTTCCCGCCTGAACATGAGTCACTTCGAGTGGAGATCCTGGAATCTCACCCGGAATTTCCCGCATTAGCGTCTCGGCATGTGCTCCCGCCACGCCGATGCGCACCAGCACGTCACTACTGTCGGTCAGCCTGGCTCTGGCGCGCAGGACATACATGGACAGACGCTTCTGAATGGCTGCCCGCAACGCCGACGGCAATTGCATGGCATAGCCCCCGTTGTCGTGCCACATCAGGAAACTTGCTAGCATCCTGCCCTTTGGGTTGCAATAACTTCCATAGAGCGCGGTGGAGCGGATGGCGGAGGGGCTGATCGCCCTGATATCGCAACTCACCTGCCCCTGAAGAAAAGATTGCGCGTCCTCACCCGAAAAATGAATCAGGCCAAAATGCGACAGATCAGCAAGCACCGTGTCCGACCTGACACTTGCCAGCTCCGCGGCGGCATCACCAAAGCTGACAATGCGGCCATCCTGGATGATGGCGTTGCAGTTTTGCAGATAAAATTGCCATGCGGGGTTCATGCGAATCAAGGCCGGCTGGTAAATGAGAATCAATGGGGGGATTATACGGCCAACGTGCATCCCGAATAAACCGCTAATTGCCTGAAATGAGATAATCGGATCATGGCTGCCTCCTCATCACCCACTCCCCCTTTGCTGATTATCCAGCTGCAGCCTTCCATGCGCCTTGCCGTGATACTGGGTCTTGCCCATTTTTCCGCTATCGGGCTATTGTGGCCGCTGATGCTGCCTGCGGCAGCCAAGCTGATGGGCAGCGCTATTCTGATACTCAGCCTTTTTTTCCATTTAAGGCGTTACGCATTGCTACGCTCACCGGCATCGGTGACAGGGCTCGAACTATCGGACGAAATGATCTGTACGCTCGAACTGCGGCGCGGGGAACGAATTGCCTGCAGCGTGCTCGGCAGCAGTTTTGTCGCGCCTTATCTCACGGTCATCGAACTGAGGGCGCTGAAAATCCTGGCGTCCGGGGAATCCATGTCATCCCTGACTCCTTCCGGTCTCCTGACTCCCCGCCCGCCAGCGCGAATATTCTCCGGGCGCAGCGTAGCGATTCTGCCGGACGGAATAGACGCGGAGACATTCAGGCAGTTGCGAGTAATGCTGCGGTGGAAATGGAAAGATCCGGAATGAGACAGCAACCCGTCTCATTCCGGAATTATGAGTCTGCTATCCCAGCTTGATGCAGGTTAATTCCTTTGAATGTGCTCAAAAATTCCACCCTTGGCAAAATGTGTTTTCTGGGCTTGCTGCCAGCCGCCGGCAACCTCTTCCAGGGTGAACAGTTCCAGCGCAGGGAATTGACTTGCATACTTGGCCTCCGCCTGCGCATCACGCGGGCGGTAATAGTGCTTGCCCGCAATCTCCTGGGCCTGGGGAGTGTAGAGATAATCGATATAAGCGGTGGTCACTTCACGCGCGCCGTTCCCGTCAGCCACCGCGCTCACAACGCTGACCGCGGGTTCGGCCACTATAGACATGGATGGCGTGACAATTTCAAATTTTTCCGCACCTTCTGCGCTGGCTTGGCGGATCAGCAGATGAGCTTCATTCTCCCACACCAGCAGTACGTCCCCGATCCCTCGCTCGATGAAGTCAGTGGGTGCGGGCGATCTGATATGAGCGAACAATTTCCTGACGAATTCAAGCGCAGCCGCTTCGCCGCCGTCCGGCTGCCTGAACGCATACTCCCATGCCGCCAGGTAATTCCAGCGGCCGTTGTCAGAAATCTTCGGATTGGGCGTAACCACTTCTATATCCGGACGCAGGAGATCGTTCCAGTCGATCAGTTTCTTTGGATTTCCCTTGCGCACCAGAAACACAATGGTCGAAGTATAGGGCGAGGCATGCACTGAGAAGTTGGGCATGTTTTGCGGTAGGGTTTGATTCCAGGCAGGAGCAATGAACCGGTTTTTTTCGCGCAGCTTACCCACATCGTAAGACAGGGCAAGAGTTGGAATATTGAGTCCATCCAGCACAGCGCGTATCGGTTTCCCCGATTTGCTCCGGGCGAGGCCAATGCTGATATCCACACCGGAGCGGGCTTTCCAGTGGGTGGCGAATGCCTCATTCAAATCCGCATACAGCTCGCGGGCGGGATCGTGAGCGGAAACAGGAGAGAATGTCTGCAATGCAGCATACGCGGCACCCAGGCTGACCAAGGATATCAATACGATAACAGCGATATGGGATTTGTGGGATTTAATGAAAGCCATTTTGATTTCCTCCAATGCTGATAATCAGAAAAGAAATCTAACACTCATCTTCCCCGCATCAAACCAAGAAAATGTGCATAGCTTATCAGGCGGACTCCGAATAAATCCCGCACCACATATCGGTTCCACATTCCCTGTTTTGGACGGCCAAATTGTAAGCCTTACCTTACTTATCCATAAAAGAGATAAGTAAATGAAATGTTATTGGTTCCCTGCAAAACGCGTAGCTGGTAACTTTAACGCGTGGTTATCTTCTCCTTTGTTTCGATTCGTGGCGCCGGCCATTGGCTGGCGCCCTTTTTTTCCTGAGACCACCAAAACCCGTGGAAACCTACGCGCGAGTCCATCGCCAGATACATCGAATTGCGCTTTCAAGGTAAGGAAAACCGCAAATTCAATGAATTTCCGCATAAAAAATTCAAAATAAAAGAAATTTATATACTTATTTAATATAACCTAATAATAATCTGCTATATATAGTAGCTTGCATTGCTTCATTCGGGCATCAACATTATCTACACACTCAACAAAGGAGAATGAAATGGCGGATATTCATCAAGGACACACAGCGCTGGGAGACGTGGCGGCACGCACGCTTGCCAATGCCACTAAAACCGTTCCTCAACTGCGGCTTATTACGCCACGCTGGCTTGTTCACGTGCTCCACTGGGTGCCGGTCGAGGCCGGTATCTACCGTGTAAACAAGGTAAAGGACCCAGATAGGATTGAAGTGGATTGCTCCAACAAGGACGAACGCGAACTGCCCACTACTTTTGTGGATTACGAGGAATGGGGACGGGAATATGTGTTGAGCGCGGTCAATACCGTAGTAGACGTGCATACTCGAGTTTCCGATCTGTATAGCAGTCCGCACAACCAGATTCACGAGCAGGTTCGCCTGACTATTGAAATTGTGAAGGAGCGCCAAGAAAGAGAGTTGTTGAATAACAAGGAATATGGCCTGCTCAATAATGTAAATGACTTCATGAGAATAAAAACGCGGTCGGGTCCACCCACTCCGGATGATCTGGACGATCTGATTGCACGCGTCTGGAAAGAGCCTGGTTTCTTTCTGGCACACCCGCAGGCAATCGCCGCGTTTGGACGCGAATGTACGCTCCGTGGCGTACCGCCTCCAACCGTGACCATGTTTGGCTCGCAGTTTCTCACCTGGCGCGGTCTCCCCCTCATTCCTTGCGACAAGATTGATGTGGTCAAGGGCAAGACTTCCATCCTGTTGCTGCGCACCGGGGAAAGCCGTCAGGGCGTTGTCGGACTCTATCAACCGGGACTGGCGGGCGAACAAGGCATGGGGCTCTCGGTGCGTTTCATGGGCATCAATCATCAAGCCATCGCTTCCTACCTGATTTCCTTGTATTGCTCGCTGGCAGTATTGACCGAAGACGCCGTCGGCATGCTCGAAAATGTCGATGTGGGCAAATATCATGAGTACAAGTAATCGACCAGAGCTGGGAGAAACTTCGGGTGGTACGCCGGGCTATCTTCCCGATATCGGGGAACTTACGCGCATGGTGAATGAGATGTTTTCCACTCCGCCAGGCATGGAACGCGTTTCCGCATACCCTTCCAGCGTTCCTTCCGGTATTTCTTCCGGAATGAGGGCCGGAATTCCTGCCTGGTCCTCTTCCGAAGTTCCCTACGAGGTTCCACATTCGGCAGCTGCGGCGCCAAATCCGAGATCCATGGCGCCATCCGAGGCTCCTTCGACGGTTCCCTACGGAGCCTTACATCCGGCAGCAACCGCGCCAGATCCGAAATCCGTGATGCCTTCGGCGGCGCCTCTGGGATCTTACTATACCGCTCCCTATTCAGCGGGAACAGCCCAGGCCCTGAAAATTCCGGCGCTCGGCGTGGATCTTCCCTACGCCGATACGTTTGCGGCATTCTCGCTGCCGCTTCCCCCGGAACTGAATGATCCGCCCACCTTTTTGCCATCTGGCATACCCAGCATAAGCGCCGCTTCATCCGCTGGTACAGGCGCATTGCCCGTCAATTCGGCTGGCGCGCCGCCGTTCTATTTCCTGGACGAGGCTATGCCGTTTGGCGGTGGTGCCCGCACGGGGCAAATGTCGGCGATTGTCTCGGCACACCCCGCGTTTGACGCCAACGCCGTGCGGCGCGACTTTCCAATCCTTAGGGAACGGGTGCATGGCCGCCCTCTGATCTGGCTGGATAATGCCGCCACCACGCAGAAACCCCAATCTGTCATCGATCGCCTCACCTACTTCTACCAGCACGAAAACTCCAATATCCACCGCGCGGCGCATGAACTGGCAGCACGCGCCACCGATGCTTACGAGGAGTCGCGGGAGAAGGTACGCCGCTTCCTCAACGCCCCGTCCGCCGATGAGATTATTTTCCTCAGAGGGACGACCGAGGCGATCAATCTTGTTGCGCAGAGCTGGGGCCGGCAAAATGTCAACGAAGGGGACGAAGTCGTCATCACCTGGCTGGAACACCATGCCAATATCGTGCCGTGGCAGCAACTATGCAACGAAAAAGGTGCGAAACTGCGTGTGGCGCCGGTGGATGACGATGGCCAGATATTGCTCGATGAATATCAGAAACTGCTCGGCTCGCGCACCAAGCTGGTATCGCTCTCGCACGTTTCCAATGCGCTGGGCACCATAACACCGGCGCGCCAGATGATTGAAATGGCGCACCGCGTGGGTGCCCGCGTGCTGGTGGATGGCGCGCAGTCGGTCTCGCACATGCGGGTAGACGTGCAGCAACTCGATTGCGACTGGTTTGCTTTCTCGGGCCACAAGGTGTTCGGTCCGACCGGCATCGGCGCCCTGTTCGGCAAACTGGAGTTGCTCAATACCTCTCCACCTTGGCAAGGCGGCGGCAACATGATCCAGGATGTTACCTTTGAGAAGACGTCATACAATGCCGCACCCGCGCGTTTTGAAGCTGGAACCGGCAATATCGCCGACGCGGTGGGGCTGGGCGCCGCGATCGACTATGTGGAACGCGTGGGTATCGACAACATAAGCCGTTACGAGCACGACCTGATGGCCTATGCAACACGGGGTCTCAATAGCGTCCCGGGTCTGCGGCTTATCGGAACCGCACCGGACAAGGCGGGAGTATTGTCGTTTGCGCTGAAGGGATTCGCCACTGAAGAGGTCGGTGAAGCCCTGAATCGGGAAGGCATTGCGGTGCGCGCCGGTCATCACTGCGCGCAGCCTATCCTGCGGCGTTTTGGCTATGAAAGTACGGTGCGTCCGTCATTGGCGCTGTATAATACTTATGCGGACGTTGATACGCTGGTCGCTGCGCTGAAGCGGCTGCAAGGCGGCCGCTACAATTATTGAAATAGCGGGTATTCAGAAAGTGGATGAAGCCTGCCCATAGGATGGTTTGGGGCAGGCTTCCTTTATTCATGCATTCGAGCCCAGGCATAAAATAATCCCGGATAATAGAGTTTATTAGCCCCATGAACTTTCAGCAGCTACGCATCATCCACGAAACAGTCCGGCAGAACTACAATCTTACCGAAGCGGCAAATGCCTTGTTTACGTCGCAATCGGGTGTCAGCAAGCACATAAAAGATCTGGAAGATGAATTGGGCATCGAACTGTTCGTCCGCAAGGGCAGACGGCTGCTCGGATTGACCGACCCCGGCAAGGAACTGGTGGAGATTGTCGAGCGGATTCTGCTTGACGCAAAAAACGTCAAGCGCTTGGCGGAACAATTCAGCAATAAGGATCAGGGACGTCTGACCATCGCGACCACGCATACACAAGCGCGGTATGCATTACCTTCCGTGGTAACGCGATTCAAGAAGGCATTTCCCAACGTTCATCTCATCCTGCATCAGTCCAGCCCCGGTGAGATTGTATCGATGCTGCTCGATGGCGTCGCCGATATCGGCATCGCCACCGAAGCACTGGAGAGCGTTGTGGAACTGGCGTCTTTTCCCTATTACTCCTGGCATCACGCAGTCATAGTGCCGCCCGGCCATCCGCTGGAATCAGCGCATCCACTCACACTCGAAGCGATCGCCGAATTCCCCGTCATTACCTATCATGAAGGTTTTACCGGGCGGTCAGGAATAGACGAGACCTTCGCGAAGGCGGGGATTGTACTCGATATCGCGATGTCGGCCCTGGACGCCGACGTTATCAAAACCTACGTTGAACTCGGACTGGGGGTGGGTCTCGTAGCCTCGATGGCGTTCAATCCGGTGCGGGATACGCAGCTCCACCTGCTCGACAGTTCGCACCTGTTCCAGAAAAATACCACGAATATTTCTGTCAGGCGCGGCCACTATCTGCGCGGGTATGCCTACCGCTTCATCGAGCTTTGCCTGCCATCGCTGACCGAGGCAGCAATCCGCTCAGGCGTCAAACCCGAGGTGGACGTGGAACTCGACGACTGAGTTCGCTCTTTGGCACGGGACAGGTGCGGCATTTGATCGAGTAGATTAAATATCCGAGCCTGGCGCTACACATCCTCCCCCAGGAATCCACCGCTTTGGTGACTCCAGAGGCGCGCATACAGACCGCTCGACGTGATGAGGCTTTGATGAGTCCCTTCCTCCACACTACGTCCCCTATCGATCACAATCAGACGATCCATCGCCGCAATGGTGGATAGCCGATGTGCGATGGCTATCACGGTCTTGCCTTCCATCAATCGGTACAAGCTGCACTGGATTGCCGACTCCACCTCGGAGTCCAATGCGCTGGTGGCTTCATCCAGTAAAAGTATTGGCGCATCTTTCAGCATCACACGCGCTATTGCAATCCGCTGGCGCTGACCACCCGAGAGCTTTATCCCGCGTTCCCCGACATGCGCATCATAGCCTTTGCGTCCCGCGGGATCGGTCAGACCCGCGATGAAATCATGCGCTTCGGCCCGTTTCGCGGCGGCGATCATATCCGCATCGGTGGCATCCGGCCGGCCATACAAAAGATTGTCCCGCACCGAGCGGTGCATGAGCGATGTGTCCTGGGTGACCATGCCGATATTGGCGCGCAAGCTGAGCTGGGTAACGTGCCTGATGTCCTGTTCGTCGATCAGTATGCCTCCCTGCTCAACGTCATAAAATCGGAGCAGCAGGTTCACAAGCGTGGATTTGCCCGCGCCTGAACGCCCAACCAGCCCGATTTTCTCGCCGCGTCGGATATGCAATGAAAAATGATTGATGACAGGCGTAGTTCCTCCGTAGCTGAAAACCACGTCCTCGAAGCGGATATCGGCTTTGTTAATCTGGAGAGGTTTTGCATCCGGACAGTCGGTCACCAGATGCGCTCGCGACAGCGTATTGATGCCGTCCCGCACCGTACCGACCTGTTCCAGCAACGATGCCATTTCCCACATGACCCAATGCGACATGCCGTTAAGTCTCAGCGTCATGGCACCGACGACCGCAACAGCGCCGACGCCGACCTGACCTTCTGTCCACAGCCATAAAGCGACTCCAACCGCGCTGATGATAAGACTCGCTCCCATGACCTGGTTCACCGTTTCAAAACCGGTGATCAATCGCATTTGCCCATGTACCGTTTTCAGGAACTCCTGCATGGCAGATCTTGCGTAACCCGCTTCCCTGCCGGCGTGGGAGAAGAGCTTGACGGTGGCAATGTTTGTATAGGCATCACTGATGCGCCCTGTCATGAGCGCCCGCGCGTCGGCCTGCAACTGGGAAACCCGGCTCATTCGCGGTACGAAATATCGCAATACAAGAATGTAGAGGACCAGCCACCCCATGAAGGGTATCAGCATCCACATATTGAAATTGCCCACCACGGCAATCAGCGTCAAAAAGTAAATCGTCACATAAACGAGTATGTCTCCCAGAATAAAGCAGACATCACGCAGCGCGAGTGCGGTTTGCATGACTTTGGCCGCTACCCGGCCGGCAAATTCGTCCTGATAAAAATTCATGCTTTGATTAAGCATCAGCCGGTGAAAATTCCAGCGCAGCCGCATCGGGAAATTTCCCCCCAGCACCTGGTGCTTAACGAGATTTTGCAATCCCACCAATACCGGACTGGCCACCAATATCGTTGCAAACAGCAGAAGCGTATACCGCTCCTGCTGCCACAAAAGAGAAGGCGGTATCTGGCCCAGCCAGTCGACGACTTTCCCCAGAATGGCGAACAATAGCGCTTCAAATGCGCCAATACTCGCGGTAAGCAGCGTCATCGCAACAAGATACCGCCGTATACCATCGGTGGCTTCCCAAATGAATGCCAAAAAACCCTTTGGTGGAATCCTGTCGGTGGTATCAGGATAGGGATAAATCACTTTCTCAAAATAATTAAACATTTGAAGCCTTAATCATTAATATGCTGAACGTAATGCCTGATCGCATTGCAAAGCCATCCAAATATAGTAATTCAGATGATTTTGGTGCAATATTCACCTGAGCGTGCTGTTTGATGGCAAGGAGAAGGGTGACGCTGAAGAGTATGGACCGCAAGTATGGGGCCACTTGCTTATCAGCTAAAAAAAAGAACCTGCCGAAAGGGCCGACAATTTGCTCTGTGACTACGCCGTCTTCCGCTCGAATTCTGCGCGAGATATTGGAGCAGCCAGGATATTCTTGCGCAAAAGCATGCAAGATACAAGGAAGAAGATCCAGGGCGACGCGGTCTGGGCAGGGCGACAACTGGAAAACAGCTCATGTATAAAATAATGGGACTATAATGCCAGGCGCCTATGCACACCTCACCTTGGTCAATCTGATCAGGGAACCGGCCAAGCTCGAGAGCCACGGCTTCACCTCCGAGGCAATCGTTTCAGTACTGGATTACTTCCGCTTTTGCGAACTTGGCGCGGTCAGCCCCGACTATCCTTACCTGGATATCGCCCATCCCGATGCCTGTCACTGGGCGGATCGCATGCACTACCAAAAAACCGGCGACATGGTCAAAGCGGGAATCGACCTGATCAGGAAGCTGAATGGTGTATCGCGGCAAAAAACGTTCTCCTGGTTGCTCGGATACACCAGCCATGTGGTAACCGATGTGACCATTCACCCTGTCGTTGAACTGAAGGTAGGTGAATATCAGAAGAACAAGGGGAAGCACAGGATCTGTGAAATGCATCAGGATGCCTATATTTTCCAGCGATTGAACATCGGAGAAGTAGGCTTGGCCGAGCATCTGGATTCGGGAATCTGGGGCTGCTGCGATACGCCCGGCAGCGGAAAGCTCGACCCGGCAATTGTAAGCATCTGGCAGAACATGCTTGAGAGCTGCTATTCCGATCCCTATCAAAGCGACCCTCCCATCATCGATAACTGGCACGGCGCATTCAAGTTCATTGTCGACAAGGCGGAAGAAGGCAATGTGCTCCCCCCCTTTGCCCGCCATGTCGCCGCCAATATCGGCTTGACCTATCCGGCTATTGCCGATCTCGACAAGCAATATTTGGTGGGCTTGGCGACGCCTATGGGTGTGATGAATTATGACCAGATATTCGACCGGGCGATGGAAAATGTACTGGCCGCCTGGTCGCATATTGCCGATGCTGTTTTTAAAAACGATGATGCCTACCAAATGGCGGCGGTTAACTGGAATCTGGACACCGGCAAAGACGATAATGGCGCCTATGTCTACTGGAAAGACAGGAGAGGCATGGCCTGATCATGATCAAAAGCACCGTTACCATTATACTTGTACTTTCTTTCCTGGCAGGTTGCGCGTCCAGCCAGAGGCGTGTTGATAGCGAGGAAATGTATATCAAGGCTTCCGCGCTGACCAAACTGGCGGCAGCGGTGGAATCGACGGTGCGATACAAGGATCCACCACCGGGATTGAGCGAACGCGAATTGCTCGCGCTGGCAACCCGGCACGACCCGATCCTGCTGGAGAATTTCAAGGGCTATAAGGTCAGGGTATTGCGTTACGAACGCCACTCGGTCGTGCTGGTATGCGATGCAACCGGCACGCATGCGTTACTGGAAGATGCGGGATGCAGCGGCCCCATGGACCGCAATCGCTGGATGGGAGAACCGGTGCCATGCGAATTCTCGATCGACACGAAAGCGGTTTGCGGGAAAGATTGACCGCCCTTGCACTTGCCTCTCCCAGGACCGTTACCTGTCTGCTCGCCGAATCGCTGATCCGGCGTCAGCTTTGAAAAGATCAGCCATCCATTTCCCTCTCAGAATAGATGCGCGATATTCAACCTATTTCGGCTAGATAATGCTTTCAATTTTAGCGCTAATTCTCAAGAAGACCATCACGCTCTTCGTGCTGGCGGGACCTGTTTCCATGATCCCGGTTTTTCTCGCCGCCACGGAGGGGCTTGATCTGCACGGCAAAGGCCGCTTTGCCAGGACCATTGGATTGAGCGTCACGGTAGCGTTGCTGGTGGCAACATTTCTCGGCATGCCCATTTTGGGATTACTCGGCGTATCACTCGGGGCGATGCAGGTTGGTGGAGGGGTTATTGTCTTGTTACTGGCAATAGCAATGGTTCTTGGGAAGGAATCAACCTTCAAGGGATCTCCCTCGGTCACTAGTGAACATGGGGTTCGGGAAGCGGCAATCGTTCCCCTGGCGGTGCCGCTGCTGGCCGGGCCGGCGGCATTCAGCTATGTCATGGGAAATAGCGCATGGCAAACCTCCGCAGATCTGGTCCACATCGTGGTGCCTATCTTTATCGTGGGTATCGTGTGCTGGATAACTTTCTATACGGCCTGCCAGGCGGAGAAGAAAATTCGGCAATCCACTCTGGATGTTATACAGCGCGTAGGAGGGCTTATCCTTGCCGCGATAGCCGTGGAGATGATGGCCGCCGGGTTACGTGGACTGTTTCCCATGCTTACTCCGGCCTAGCAGCCTGTCGGACTTGAAGAATCGAAGTACAGAAATGGCTCGGCGAGGACAGATTTTGACGATCTTGAGGCCGATAGTTGTTCTATTGGCCGAAAAAGCGGTGAAATATGGCGGGCCCGATACTTTTAAGTCCTGTTTTTGCAGCTGATTATTTCCTTCACATCCGATAGACTGCTAGTTCATTTTGAATATAGAGAGTGCGAGGCGGAAGTTCATATTTCCAGATAGCAGCGGTTGGACAGTCGAGCTTCTGCTTCAATGCCGCCGTTCATGCCCGGCAGCAACAAGCATGGTTATAAATTGCATACTCAGCGCCAGCGGCTATCACATTTGCAGGTACTATCTGAATTCGCCCACTCAAGATCTGTAATCTCCTAATGCAAAGAGAAATTGAAGAGAAATCCAGGTACGCCGTTGTAGCGGCCGTACAACTACCGGGCGTGAGCGATGACGAGTTTGAGGCGTCGCTGAGCGAGCTGCGCGAACTTGCAAAAACACTGGGGTATGAGGTCGTCCGCACGTTCGTGCAGAAGCGCTCAAGCTTCGACAGAACGGCATACCTGGGCGTCGGCAAACGGCAGGAAATACGCAGCTTCTTGAACAACGACCCCCCCGCGTTCGAGGAAATAGTCGCCAACCCTGATAGCCGGGATATCGATATTATCCTGGTCGACCATGAGATTTCGCCATCGCAGGCGCGCAACCTTGAAAAGGAGGCCGGCTGCGAGGTAATGGACCGCACTATGGTCATTCTCGAAATTTTTCATCGCAACGCCCGCTCTCGTGCTGCGCGCGCCCAGGTGGAGATCGCGCGCCTCGGGTACATGGCACCGCGCCTGCGCGAGGCGGCGAAGCTTGCGGGGCCGCAAGGGCGGCAGCGCAGCGGCGTCGGCGGCCGGGGAGGCGGCGAGTCGCACACTGAATTGGATCGACGCAAGATCCGTGACCGCATCGCCGAACTTCAACAGGAAATCGTCGCGATGGAAGTCGAGCGCAAGACGCAGCGTGCGCGGCGGCAAGAGCGCCAAGGGTTCGCTGGTGTGGCGCTGGTCGGTTATACGAACGCCGGCAAGTCCACCTTGATGCGGGCTCTCACGGGAAGCGAGGTGCTGGTCGCAAATAAACTCTTCGCTACGCTTGATACCACAGTGCGTGCCCTTAACCCGGAGAGTGTGCCACGCGTGCTCGTCAGTGACACGGTCGGTTTCATAAAGAATTTGCCACACGGGCTCGTCGCCTCGTTCAAGTCAACGCTAGACGAAGCGCTTGATGCATCCCTGCTGCTCCATATCATCGATGCAAGCGACCCCGGGGTTGAGCGCCAGCTTGAGGTCACTGATGAGGTGCTTGAGGAGATCGGTGCGGATGTCGTGCCGCGCATCCGCGTCTTCAACAAGATCGACCACGTCGGCGACGCAGCGGCGCAAGCTGAGCGAGAAGCGGCCTTGCGGGCACAGTACCCGAATTGCGTCGTGATGAGTGCACGCCGCCCTGACGAAGTCGCGAAGCTCCGCCAGGCGATCGTCGCGTTTTTCCAGCAGGACTTGGTGGAGGCCGAGCTTTTTCTTCCCTGGTCGGCACAGCAACTGCGCGGGGGAATCTACGCAAGCTGTCAGGTGCTGGAGGAGTACTCGGACAACGAAGGCGCCTTCTTTCGGGTTCGCGGCGAGCCCAACGCCGTGAAGAACCTGCGCGAGCAATTCAGCCAGGTGCGATAAATTCCGAATTGTTTACCGGCTGCCGACCAATCATGATGGAACCGATAGAAAGTAAAGAACGGTAAGCTGTTGGGATGCAATCGCCTGATCATTTTCAAACAGCACGGATAGTCAATATTCGACCGGCAGCAACACCAGATAGGTATAAAATGGCTTAAGCCAGACTTGAAAAACTACGGTCAATGGCGGCAAAAAGTAAAATGATCCAAGTAGGAACCGCTAGTTATCGAGTGGTTGCCTTTGTTACTATGTGAACATCATCAATGCAAGGAGAGCATCATGGCAAAAGGTCAGCAAAAGAAAACCAAAGAAGCAAAGAAACCTAAAAAGAAACCGACACCTGCTATCTGACTCGCTCTTGCGCTGAACAGGTCGAGTAACAGGGAAGGATGAAGGATATCGCCGATTTGCGATGTCTGGTTATCAAGATTAACTGCCAGTACTAGCCCGGCTTTGAAACGAAAAGTGCTTGAATCGCCGCAAGCCTTTATTTCAGACAAATCCTGAGCTTCCCCTCGACTGTCTCCTGCAAGAATTTCCTGACTAAGATAAGTCTGGGGAGGCTCCTGTTTTGGTAGCAATTACAGGAAGTTGAATTGATGGATCTCCAATTGAAGAACAAATCAGCTTTGGTTACCGCTTCATCGGGAGATGGCGGTGACTTTCAAATTAAGAAAAGCAAAGGTGGGTTGAGAATGTCGAAGAAGGTTGAAATCAAATGGTTGAGCGAACCAGAAGAGCACGACTATCAAGCAGCGCTATCGTACCTCTGCCTGCTCTACGACGAACAGACAGCCATCACTCATGCGGATAAATTGAAACGCGCATCGATATCGAAGTTCAAGGCAAAAGATATTTTCAGGGCGTCCAATCTATCATTGCTCGGGGTAAGCAACGCCCATGTCGAAAAAGACCAGCAGAAAATAAAATTGGGGGAGCAGTTATCGCCCCTCCTTCTGACAAGAGATCCGGTTAACGGAAAAGTGATCGTTGCGGATGGATATCATCGATTATGCGCGGTCTACACCTACGACGAAGATGCTGTCATTCCATGCAAGATCGCGTAATACCCTTACCTCAGTTCTGCCGTTGCAACACCGTATCCCGGGCCTCCGGCAACAGCTCCGGATAATCCCGGCTGTAGTGCAGGCCGCGGCTTTCATGGCGCAGCATGGCACTTTGCACGATCAAATCAGCGGTATCCACCAGGTTGCGCAGTTCCAGTAAATCGCTGCTGACACGGAAGTTGGCATAATACTCATTGATTTCCTCATGCAGCAGCTGGATACGATGCTGCGCGCGCTGCAGGCGCTTGGTGGTACGGACAATGCCAACATAGCTCCACATGAAACGGCGCAGTTCATCCCAATTGTGCGAGATGACGATTTCTTCGTCGGCATTGGTGACGCGGCTCTCATCCCACTGCGGCAATTCAACGCCAAGCTGAAAAGGCTGGCCGACGATGTCCTCGGCAGCCGCCTGACCGAATACCAGACATTCAAGCAGCGAATTGCTCGCCAGCCGATTGGCGCCATGCAGGCCGGTATGGGCGGTTTCGCCAATCGCATAAAGATTTTCCAGATCCGTCTTGCCATTCCAGCCGGTAACGATGCCGCCACAGGTATAGTGCGCGGCGGGTACAACGGGGATGGGCTGTCGAGTGATATCGATACCGAATTCCAGGCAGCGGCTATAAATATTGGGAAAGTGCCCTCTGAGGAAATCCGCTGGCTTGTGAGAAATATCAAGATAAACGCAATCGAGCCCGCGTTTCTTCATTTCGAAGTCGATCGCGCGGGCGACGATATCTCTCGGCGCAAGCTCCGCGCGCGAGTCATGCCCCGGCATGAAGCGCGAGCCATCAGGGAGTTTAAGCAAACCGCCCTCACCCCGCACCGCCTCGCTGATGAGAAACGATTTGGCGTGCGGATGATAAAGACAGGTGGGGTGGAACTGGATGAATTCCATATTGGCCACACGGCAGCCCGCGCGCCAGCCCATGGCAATGCCATCGCCGGTGGCGGTGTCGGGATTGGTGGTATAGAGATAAACCTTGCCAGCGCCACCTGTGGCCAGTACGGTGCTATTGGCGCCGATGGTATGGACCTTGCCCGCCGCGCTGTCCAGCACATAGGCACCATGGCAGCTGTTGCTGTTTTTCTTGGCGCGGCCCAGTTTTGCACTGGTAATAAGATCGATCGCGACATTGTGCTCAAGTACCATGATATTGGGATGTGTGCGCACCTTCTCGGTCAGGGTCCGTTGCACGGCCTGACCGGTCGCATCCGCCGCATGAATCACTCTTCGCACACTGTGGCCACCTTCCCGCGTCAGGTGATAGCCTGTTTCGTGACCCTCATCGCGGGTAAATGGCACCCCCTGTTCGATCAGCCACTGAATGGCGCGTGAGCCGTTTTCCACCACGTAACGGGTCACCTCCTCATTGCACAGACCCGCGCCCGCAGTCAACGTATCGCGAATATGGATCTCGGGCGAATCCTCTTCCGATAATACCGCGGCGATTCCCCCCTGGGCCCAGCCACTGGCGCCGTCCAGCAGCGCCCCTTTTGTGATAAGCCCCACCTTCTTGCTTTGCGCCAGATTCAGTGCAAGGGTGAGGCCCGCCAGGCCACTACCAATTATCAGCGTATCAAAATGAAGCCGGGGTGCCTGAGTTTGCATGAATGATCTTCCTGAGAGCGAGAAATCATAACAGACTCATTGCATACGTGGCGCTTTGTTGAACTGCTCGTTTCCATCTCATTGCTCCGCTAAGAGCCATGACCGGCAATATTCTTCCTCCGCTTGAACTTCATCTTTTCCGTAAATCCGCCACATTTAGGATAATAACCACGTTTTCAAGTGAACTAATTTATACAGCCCGTTGTCTCTTGCTACAGAACAGGAACGGCACGCCTTGTGTGTAATTCCCCCATGACCCTTGAACGGGTATACTTGGACAGCTATGTCATAAACGTAGCAATCCAATACCAATCATAATATTCAGGGATCAGGCGGGATGGGTGACCGGGAAATTGACCAGCAACTGGTGGAACGCGCGCAACGTGGCGACAAACAGGCGTTCGATCTGCTGGTGGTCAAATATCAGCGCAAGCTGGCGCGTTTACTGTCGCAATTTATTCGTGATGCGACCGAAGTGGAAGATGTGACCCAGGAAGCCTTTATCAAGGCTTATCGTGCGCTACCGTCATTCCGCGGCGACAGCGCGTTTTATACCTGGTTGTACAGGATTGGCATTAATACCGCAAAGAATTTTCTGGTGGCCCAGGGGCGCCGGGCACCGACCACCAGTAATGGATTTGATGCCGAAGATGCCGAAGGCTTCGAGGAAGCCAGCCAGCTTCGGGAAATGAATACGCCGGAAAGCGAACTTACCAGCAAGCAGATCGCTCAAACGGTTAATCAGACCTTGGAAGAATTACCTGAGGAATTGCGTACGGCAATTACATTGAGAGAAATTGAGGGGCTGAGTTATGAGGAAATCGCGGTTATCATGAACTGCCCCATCGGTACGGTGCGATCACGCATATTTCGTGCTCGCGAAGCGATAGCGGAAAAACTACGGCCCCTATTGGGGACCGGCAAAGATAAGAGGTGGTAGCATGAAGAGTCAGATATCGGCATTGATGGATGGTGAGCTGGATGAGGAAGATGCGGCCAGTATAATCACTCAACTCAAGAAAACAGAGGAATTACGCGATGAATGGGCAGTTTATCATCTGATTGGCGATGCCATGGGGCGGCCAGAGGCGAGATCCGCGCATATCGCACGACGCGTCAGCGCAAGGTTGGCTGTGGAACCGACCGTGCTGGCACCCCGCCCTCAGACGGCAAGGCACAAGTCTAAAGCCTATGCAGTCGCAGCTTCGGTAGCAGCGGTAGCCGCAGTCGGGTGGATAAGCCTGCAGACCGCAGACCGGTCGGCGGAAAATCTGGCGGCCAGCCAACCGGCTCCCGTAACCCTGGCGGCAAATGCGCCGATCTCTCACTCAACTGCTGCCGCTGCGCAAACAATCCCTGTCATTTCGGTTTCTGCGCCCGCTCCCGCCCAAATTAACCATTACCTGTTGGCACATGGTCAATTTTCGCCTAATACGGCGATGCATGGCGTAGCGCCTTATATGCGTACGGTCGCCGAACCGCGCGAAAACTCTGCCAGATGACACGGGTAGCGCTGGCTGCCCTGGTGGTGCTATCTGGCATCATGCAGCCCGTATTCGCCCAACATCCGTCTCGTTCGTCTCCCGAAGCGCTCGAATGGCTGCAAAAGATCGCTGCCGCGCCGCGCCAGCACAACTATATCGGCACTTTTGTCTACTCGTCCGGCAATCATATTGAAACATCCCGCATTATTCACTTGGTGGATGCGGAAGGCGAGCATGAGAAAAGCGAGGTGCTGGACGGCGCTCCGCAGGAAATCGTTCGAAATAACGATGAAATGAGATGCTACATGCCGGAGAGCAAGACTATCGTAACCGAAAAACGCTGGCTGCAGAAAGTTTTTCCCGCCTTGCTGCCCCAGCCGTTGAGCAGTCTCGACGATAGCTATATTGTCAAGCTAGGCGGACAAGAGCGTGTCAGCGATCATGCCTGCCAGATAATCGAACTGGAACCCAGGGACGATAAACGCTATGGCCACAAGTGGTGGGTGGATACTCGTAGCGGCGTGCTGCTGAAAGCCGCGGTGATGGATAAGGACCGGGTGGTGGAGCAATTTGTTTTCACGCAGTTGAAAATCGGCGTCGAAATCGATAAGGAATCGTTGAAGTCAAAATATATGGCGAAAGCCGCCGGATGGCGCACTATCAATCTGGTGTCGTCCACCTTGGGAAGCGGCAAGCTCGGCTGGCAGATCAAGGATCCGCCGCCTGGGTTTAAAAAGGTTATTGAAATGAAACGCAACCTTTCCGGAAAACCGATGCCGGTCGGCCATATCGCGTTATCGGACGGTCTTGCCGCCGTCTCGGTATTCATTGAACCGGTATCCGGCCAAGTAGCTCCGCCGGTTGAAGGGCTTTATCGCAGTCGTGGCGCTATCAATATTTACAGCCGTACCGTTGCGGACCATATTGTGACGGCGGTTGGCGAAGTGCCGCCAGCCACCGTGATGCAAATCGGCGACTCGGTAGTCAGCCACAGAGTGAAATGAGGCTTAAATGAGGCACGGATGCTTTGCATATCCCATATCGGGCCCCGGTTGCGGGGGCATCCGCTAAATTACAGCAATGCATATTGGTTTATTTGCCTAAAGCCGATATAAATCCATTTGGAATTTCCTTCCCAGCAAACTTGCATGATGGTTGTTCGGTATGATAGGTTGACAACGTTCAGTTGATCATCTCTTAACCGTTTCATATTGTTTATGGTGTCTTTATCAAAGGCGGAAAATGATAGCTAAATATATTCTGGTGGCGCTGTTCGGATTTTCTACCATAGTCTCTGCACAAACACAGGTATTGCCTGATTTCACCAGCATGGTCGAAAAAGAAGGAGCCTCCGTGGTGAATATCAGTACCGTCCAAGCCCCCAGCATGGCCGGTAACCGGGCTTATCCAGGCATGCCGAATATTCCGGAGGATGATCCTTTTTTTGAATTCTTTCGCCGCTACATGCCTCCTCATGGCGCTCCCAGAGATTTCGAATCAAAATCACTGGGTTCGGGCTTCATCATTACCTCGGATGGGTACATCCTGACCAACACACACCTCGTGGATACCGCCGAGGAAATTACCGTAAAACTTACCGACAAGCGCGAATTCCGCGCCAAGCTGATCGGTGCCGACCGCAAGACCGATATAGCGCTCCTTAAAATCGATGCCACCGGCTTGCCCAAGGTGACACAGGGCGATCCAAACAAACTCAAGGTAGGCGAATGGGTGGTGGCGATCGGCTCGCCTTTCGGATTTGAAAACAGCGTGACCGCCGGTATTGTCAGCGCTAAAGGGCGGTCGCTGGCGCAAGAGAATTTCGTGCCCTTTATTCAAACTGATGTAGCGATTAATCCCGGTAATTCCGGAGGCCCGCTATTCAACATGAAAGGTGAAGTAGTAGGCATCAATTCACAAATTTACAGCCGTACCGGCGGCTTCATGGGATTGTCGTTCGCCATTCCCATTGACGTGGCCACGGATATTTCCAACCAGTTGATTGCCCACGGGAAAGTGAGCCGCGGCAGAATAGGTGTGCTGATCCAGGAGGTAACCAAGGAACTCGCCGAATCCTTCGGATTGCCCAAACCGCATGGTGCACTGGTTGCATCGGTGCAAAAGGATGGGCCCGCGGATAAAGCGGGCATTGAAGCAAGAGATGTTATTCTGAAATTCGATGGTAAACCTGTAAATGCCTCGGGCGACCTGCCGCGCATCGTGGGTTCCACCAAACCGGGATCAAAGGTGCAGGTACAGGTATGGCGGAATGGCTCCACCAAAGAACTGACGGTCACAGTAGACGAAGTCGCACCGGAGGAAAGAGTTGCGGGCCGCGCCGGTAAACGGGGCAAGCCATCCGACGCAGCCAATCGCATCGGACTGAGTCTGAGCGAACTTACCGCCGAGCAAAAACAACAGTTGGATATAGAAAATGGCCTGCTGGTGGAGGATATGCTGCCAGGTATCGCCAGTCGTGCCGGGGTTCGCCCGGGTGATGTGATCCTCAGCATTAATAACCAGGATGTCAAAACCGTTGAGCAGTTCAATCAGTTGCTCAACAAAATCGAGAAGGGGCGCAACATCGCAATACTGGTAAGGCGCGGTGATACAGCGACTTTCATCACGATGAAACTCAATGGCGATAACAAGTAGCGTGCCTGCTCCCGATCCAGTGGAACTGACCGTGTACGGCCGGGAACATTGCCATCTCTGTCACGACATGATTGCTGCCCTGCAGAAATTGCAGGCGCGGCTTTCTTTCCACCTCAAAGTGGTGGATGTGGACAGCGACGCGGATCTCAAGTCACGTTATGGCGAACGCGTCCCTGTGTTGGTGTCGGGAGGGCAGGAAATTTGTCATTATCATTTTGATCCTGTGGCGCTGGCCCGGATCTTTCCTCAGATCACCGTATAATGGCCCCTGCGAAGGCTGGGTAAATATCCAGGTTAGCAGCTTGTCAAACTTAAGGAATCAAAGCGGGAAAGCGCTGGATGAGGAGAGATTTTGAAGACCAATCCTTGTTCTATCGACTAAAAAAGGCGGAATATAGACCGGCCAGACGCTTCTACAGCCGATTTCCTTTAGGTTCGATCGGTTGCCAGATGCTTATTTTGCCAAAATTCGCTAAAATGCATACTTCTTGATTAAAACAGGGACTGCCGGATATGGGCAGAACTTGCGGTGAATTGGCCATAAGTTTTAAAAAGGGCACAGCATGTGCCCTTTTTTAGTTATCACCGTGCCATCCGGCCAACACCTTCTTTGATTATCCCGCCTCTGATCGATGATCCTAAATCCCGCAGTTGACCGCTCATTTTTTCATTTAATGACTCGTAATGGCTTTTTTCTTCACTGGCTCTTTACTTTTATGGTGAGTTCACTACAGGACGGAGTGTGCGGTTTTTGCGGCACAGGGTTGCGTTGCAAATCCTTGGAATGGAATGATCCTTCCGCGCCGTTGCGCCTTGCCCTGAACCCTAAAAACCGCACATTCCACCCCGTCCAACTGCCGAACTTAGGATGATGCAGCACATTCGTAATTTTTCCATCATTGCCCATATCGACCATGGTAAATCCACCCTGGCGGACCGCATCATCCATTTATGCGGCGGCCTTTCAGATCGAGAAATGGAGGCGCAGGTATTGGATTCCATGGACCTGGAGCGCGAGCGTGGAATTACCATCAAAGCACAGACCGCCGCTCTGGAATATAAGGCGCGCGATGGCAACGTATACTTGCTGAACCTGATCGATACGCCGGGGCATGTGGATTTCTCTTACGAAGTGTCGCGTTCTCTCGCCGCGTGCGAAGGTGCGCTCCTGGTGGTGGATGCGTCACAAGGCGTGGAAGCGCAGACCGTCGCCAATTGCTATACCGCAATCGAGCAGGGTGTGGAAGTGGTGCCGGTGCTGAACAAGATCGATCTGCCCGCTGCCGAACCGGAACGCGTAATCAAGGAAATAGAAGACATCATTGGCATAGACGCTCAACATGCGGTGCATGCCAGCGCCAAAACCGGTGTGGGCGTGGAAGATATCCTGGATGCGGTCATCTCACGCATCCCCCCTCCGAAGGGAGACCCCTCGGCGCCCTTGAAGGCGCTGATTATCGATTCGTGGTTTGATAATTACGTAGGTGTAGTCATGCTGGTGCGGGTACTGGATGGGGTGCTCAGACCGAGGGACAGGATATTGCTCATGGCCAGCAAGGCCGTTCATCTGTGTGAGCAGGTTGGGGTATTCACGCCCAAATCAAAAAACCGGGAATCGCTGAGTGCCGGTGAAGTCGGCTTCATTATTTCCGGTATCAAGGAATTGAAATCCGCGAAAGTGGGCGATACCGTAACATTGGCGGATCGCCCCGCTGCCCAGCCGATGCTCGGTTTCAAGGAAATAAAACCCCAGGTATTCGCCGGACTTTATCCGGTGGAATCCAATCAGTACGATGCTTTGCGCGATGCGCTGGAGAAACTGAAGCTCAACGATTCATCCCTGCAGTATGAACCCGAGACGTCGCAGGCGTTGGGTTTTGGTTTCCGTTGCGGCTTCCTCGGTCTTCTGCATCTTGATATTGTCCAGGAGAGACTGGAACGCGAATACGGGATGGATCTCATCACCACCGCGCCTACGGTGATATATCAGATAGTGATGCGCGACGGAACGATCATGGAAATCGATAATCCATCGCGAATGCCCGATCTCTCCAAAATAGAAGAAATCCGCGAACCGATCATTACCGCCACCATACTTGTTCCACAGGAATACGTGGGATCGGTCATTACGCTATGCATCAGCAAGCGCGGAATACAGAAAAATATGCAATATATGGGCAGACAGGTGATGCTGACCTACGAGATGCCGCTCAATGAAGTTGTCATGGACTTTTTTGACAAGTTAAAATCCACTAGTCGCGGCTATGCCTCGCTGGATTATGAATTCAGGGAGTTTCGCGCCTCCGATCTGGTCAAGCTGGATATCCTCATCAATAGCGAAAAAGTGGATGCACTCTCGCTCATCGTGCATCGCGCCAATAGTCAGTACCGGGGGCGTGAACTCGCGCAGAAAATGCGCGAACTGATTCCGCGGCAAATGTTCGATATCGCGGTACAAGCCGCCATCGGCGCGCACATCATCGCCAGGGAAAGTATCAAGGCATTGCGAAAAAACGTGCTCGCCAAGTGTTACGGCGGGGACATTTCCCGTAAACGCAAGCTGCTGGAAAAACAGAAAGCGGGGAAAAAACGCATGAAGCAGGTGGGCAATGTTGAAATTCCGCAGGAAGCTTTTCTTGCAATTCTGCAGGTGGGCGACAAGTAGCGAATTAGTATGACACTGGGCACCATCTATATAAAGAAGAAGGAATAGGGAATGAATTTTCCTCTCATCATGCTGATACTGCTGGTAATCACCGGGGGTATTTCGTTGCTTGATCGCTTCGCGCTGAGGCGCCACCGTGCGCCGGAATCCCAGGGACCGTGGTGGGTGGAGTATCCTAAAAGTTTTTTCCCGGTTATCCTTATCGTGTTCTTCTTGCGTTCATTCCTGGTGGAACCTTTCAAGATTCCATCGGGCTCGATGATCCCCACGCTGCTGGTGGGAGATTTCATCCTCGTCAACAAATACACCTATGGCATTCGCCTGCCGGTCGCCAACGTTAAGATAATGCCCGTAAACGAACCCCGGCGAGGCGAAGTAATGGTGTTCCGTTACCCGGAGAATCCATCCATGGATTATATTAAACGCATCATCGGCGTGCCGGGGGACACGGTTACTTATCGTGATAAGCAGCTGACTATCAATAATATTCCGGTGAAAATGGCATCGGATGGCGAGTACACATATATAGAATCCGGTTTGAATTACGTTTACAGCCGGCGCTTTCATGAATCGATGGGTGAACAAAGCCACAGCATCCTTATCAACCCGGAAGTTCCCGATATGCATATTGCCGGAGTACGTCCGTTCCCGCACCGCGAAAACTGCTCCTACAATGACAGAGGATTTACCTGCAAGGTACCCGAGGGAAATTATTTCACAATGGGCGACAATCGCGATAGCAGCAGCGATAGCCGGTACTGGGGATTTGTGCCGGAACAAAATATTGTCGGTAAGGCATTCATGATCTGGTGGAACTTCAGTGACCTGACCCGTATCGGATTGTCCATTAAATAGCAGGAACAAAATATCCATTCAATCTTGTCTCATCGTTTCGTCGCTCTTCGGCCTGAATTCGCCAGTTGGAAGGGTCGGCGAACAGCCTGTCCGGCATATCGGACTTTGAGAATCTCCGTCACTCATTAACAGATGGCCAGCAACATACTTTGCCGGAAAATCGGCTATGCCTTTAATCATCCGAAGTTGCTACGTCAGGCACTTACCCATCGCAGCCATAGCCTGCCGCATAATGAGCGTCTTGAATTTCTTGGTGACAGCATACTCAACTGCGCAGTTGCTGGGTTGATATTCAGGCGGTTTCCCGACGTGACCGAGGGTGATTTATCGCGAATACGTGCCAATCTTGTCAATCAGCAGGCATTGGCCGAATTGGCGCAAACGCTCGAGTTGGGCGGATTGATCAGATTCGGTGAGGGGGAGCTCAAAAGCGGCGGAGATCGACGCCCCTCGATACTCGCCGATACGCTGGAAGCGGTTCTGGGAGCAATTTATCTTGATGGAGGTTTTCCGGAAGCCGAGAGAGTTGTCGTCAGTCTTTTCACTCCCCTGCTCCAGGGACTGGATCCGCAGATACTGAGCAAAGACCCCAAGACCCTCTTGCAGGAGTACCTGCAGAGCCGCAGACTGGCCCTCCCGCAATATATTGTTGTCGCCGCCACGGGCGAAGCCCACCAGCAACAATTTCAGGTGGAATGCGTGGTTCCGAAACCGTCCCTTCGCACTGCGGGAACAGGCGCCTCTCGCCGCAGCGCCGAGCAGGAAGCAGCCAGGCAAGCTTATGAACAGCTCCAAACACAAAATTAGGCGATTACGGATGAGGCGAATGATCCCTGCTGTATTTCTTGTGACGACCTCGTCATTTTCCACCGGTTGCTCCCAGCGATGACCACCGATCCTGATTATCGTAGCGGCTATGTCGCCATCGTAGGGCGCCCCAATGTCGGCAAATCCACCTTGCTCAATAATTTGGTTGGCCAGAAGGTCAGCATTACTTCAAAAAAATCGCAAACCACCCGCCATCGCATCCATGGCATTTTCACCGATGCGCAATCCCAGTTCATTTTTGTCGATACTCCCGGTTTCCAGACGCAATATACAAATCGTTTGCACAGCACCATGAACCGGGCGGTTATCCAGAGTATGCGGGATGTGGATGTGGTGATACTGGTGATCGAGGCATTGCGTTTCGATGATCGGGACAAGCTTGTGGTAAAGCTCTTGCCTGCCATGGATCGGCCGGACAAGCCGGTAATTCTTGTTGTCAACAAGGTGGATCGCCTTGCCGATAAATCGCGGTTGCTTCCATTCCTTGAAAAAATGGCAAAGGAATACGCATTCGCGGCGATCATACCGGTGAGCGCGGAGAAAGGAACGCAACTCGCGGATTTGATACGAACAGTCCGGTCGTATTTGCCGCAGAATCCGCCATTGTTCGACGAAGGTGAAGTCACCGACCGTAGTGAGCAGTTTATTGCCGCCGAACTGGTTCGAGAAAAGCTGTTTCGCCTGTTGGGAGAAGAAATCCCCTATTCCACCAGCGTCATCATCGATCAATTCACAATGGAGGGTGAATTACGTAAAATTCATGCCTCCATTATTGTGGACAAGACCAATCAAAAAGCGATCGTTATTGGCAAGGATGGAGAGAAACTCAAGCTGATTGCCACACAGGCGCGCAAGGACATGGAACAGAATTTCGGTGGCAAGGTATATCTCAAGGTTTGGGTAAAAGTGAAAAGCGGCTGGGCCGACGATGCGCGGGCATTGAAAAGCCTGGGATATGAGTAATCCCCCACTGCCACTAAAATAATGATTGCGGATACACAACGGCAAGATGCCCAGCCCGCGTTCGTGCTGCATGCTTATCCCTACCGCGAAACCAGCCTCGTGGTGGAAGCTTTCACTCGCGGCTTCGGCAGAGTGCCACTTGTGGCGAAAGGCGCCAAGCGCCCCGGATCCGCACTCAGGGGATTATTGCGGGCGTTTCAGCCTCTGCTGCTGACCTGGGGAGGCAAATCCGAATTACGCACGCTGCACAAGGCGGAATGGCAAGGCGGCCAGATGCCGTTGCAGGGGACGGCTCTGATCTGTGGTTTCTATCTCAACGAACTGCTTGTGCGGTTATTACATCGTCATGATCCCCATGAACAATTATTTGCCTACTATCAGGAAACGTTGGAGGCATTGAGTACCGAGAAGGATTACATTCCCATCCTGCGGCGCTTCGAGCAACGCATGTTGCAAGAATTGGGCTACGCCTTGACGCTCAATCATGACGTCGCATCCGGCAAGCCCACGACGCCGAATGAAGACTATTGTTATGAAATCGAGCGCGGACCGGTGGCCTGGGATGAGAACAATACCGGCCACGGCTTGCAGTTGCGTGGCAAAACCTTGCTGGACATGGAACAAGGGGATTATTCGAACCTTGTGACCCGGCAACAGAGCAAGGCACTGATGCGCTACATACTCAACCACTATCTCGGCGACCAGCCTTTGCACACTCGGCAATTGCTGATAGATCTCCAGCAATTATGACACTCAATGCCAACCTCGCCGACACCGGGCGCAGTACCACCCCGAACGCAACAGTGCAAAAGACCACGGCGGCGGCGAGGTCCACCATTGTCGTCGTCTATCTCACCCTTCCCAGTATTAGCCCAAGCCCGCAAGTCTGTGCTGGAAGCCTTTTTCAAGGCGCATAACCTACGTTCCGCCACGCTCATTGACGCGCGAATCGAAGCGATCAAAGCGTCAAAGCCGTTGACCCAGGACGTTGCCATTATCACGCCGCATCGTTTACTGGCGGCTGGTGCTGGTCAAGCAGATACGCATTACGTTGCAGGCCATTCATCGTTTTGACCAGGGTCTGCCGGACTATGTACTTTTCAATAATTTGCCCGGTGCCGGTCAAGTTCTGGCGCCACGCCTGCTTGCAGCCTTTGGTGAACAGCGTGAACGCTATGCAACTGCCGATGAATTGCAAATGTATTCGGGTATTGCGCCGGTCCTTGAAAGAAGCAGTCAAAAAAGCTGGGTACATTGGCGGTTGCGGTGTCCAAAGTTTGTACGGCAACGTTTGTTGAATGGGCTGCGCAAACCGTTAATAAATCTTTTTGGGCAGGCGCTTTTTACCAGCAGCAGCGGGGAAAAGGCAGCTCTCATCAAGCTGCCTTGCGCGCACTGGCATTCAAATGGATTCGGATCCTTTTCCGTTGCTGGAAAAATCGCACACCTTATGATGAATTCAAGTACCTGAATGCGCTGAAAAAACGCGGCTCACCGTTACTCGCAATACTCGGCGCAGAGAACCCGGAACCAAAATTGCAAAAGTGTAAAAGGGAGAATCCATGTACATTCACGCCTTGACGGATCAACTCTGTCACCCGCACAGAGGATGGAGGGCGTTATGAGGAGATTGGCGCGGAAGCTAGTAGGCTCAGAAAGTAGATTAAGGTGCGGCCTGCAAACTTTGCGGGTCAACACGCCATGACAGGCAAAAAGCGCACTGCAACGTAGTTGGCGGGGCCTGGAATGAGCGGCAAACGGGGAAGCGGAAGATTTATGAGCTGTCATTTACGATTAATATGAGCACATGACTTACTCGCTTCTGAAGCTTGCTCATGTGTTGGGTGCCATATTAATTGGAGGGGGTCTTATCGCTGTTTGGCTTTCGGATCTACGGTCGCGTCAGCTCCGCGAATTGCCTCAGTTCGCAGAAGCTGTTCGGAATATCGCTGTCTTTTATGACGGCGTCGTTGTGCCCGGCGCGATCCTTCTTCTTGTCTCAGGGACGTGGATGATTATCGAGTTTTTTGATGGATGGAGTTTCGTCAAAATACCGTGGTTGGCTGGAATGGTATTTCTCTTTGCCTTCGAGTTTATTGAGGGAAATACCATAACCAGGCTCTATTTCATGCGGTTACGTCGGCTAACGGGCGATGCGTTGAAAGCAGGCGTTTTCACACCGGCGCTTGAGCAAGCACGGGCGGAGAACTTGCCTACATTCACGCATTTCCTTGATCTCCCACTGCTATTTTTGATCGTAGCTCTCGGCGTCATAAAGCCGGATACATGGGCGCTATTTATCTCTGGATCTGTGATAGCCGTCTTGGCTGCAAGCATTCTTACGCTTTACATTCCGAGGCTCTACCGGAGTATGGAGGAGAGCAAAAGTGAGTGATGAAATCCCTATGGAGGTCAAGATGTGTTCCAGTGCCAGATCCAATCCACCGAGAGCGGTCTCGTGGCCACACCCCTTCCGCAAGATTGCCGTTCCAGGATCTGCGTAACGGAGCTAACGCCGGGGCTATCTCCATCAGGAGTAGCCCCTTGATGGACCAACGCAGGGCGCGAGTGCCCAGGCCGGCTGGTAGTAATGCTTGTCATTCGGTTCGACAATCGCAATCCTGAGCGATGATCGTTTGCGAAGAAGACTTGCTGTGACGTCAATACCCGCCGAACCCCCGCCCACCACGACGACATCGAAGGCGTCGCTCCAAATCGAACATCGGACTATGGGTGCTGCTTTTTGCCGCAATAAACGCTATATAGCGTCTGCATGATTTGAACTACTTCAACACTGACCAAACTATAGATAATGTATTTCCCCTTCCGCTCGGTGGTGACGAGCCCTTCATCCCGCAGCACCGTCAACTGCTGCGAAAGCGTTGGTTGCCGAATACCCAACTGCTCTTCCAATTCACCGACATTTCTGGCGCCTTGAATGAGCTGACATAAAATGAGCAGCCTGTCTTCGTTCGCCAATACCTTCAGCATCGCGCATGCCAGGAATGCGGATGCCCGCATGGCCGGGATACTCAGGAAATCTGATTCCAATTTCACCATTGACCTCTCTCAAACCCAGTCTTGCAATGCCACAACAATTAAAGCCCCATCCAGACCCAAGGAGTTACTTCTTAACATATCCCGCCTCATCATGACTTGGCGGACGGCCTGATACCGTGCTTGCAATATCATTATGCGGGTTCCGCATTCCAAAAAAACCGATAAACCGGTGTCTCTCCAGAATTTCAAAAATTCCCATTCCCAGCAGCATGGCGGCAACAAATACCATGCCTTTGACACTGCCGCTCCCAACGAGAACCAGGGCAGGACCCGGACATATCCCTGCCATGCCCCAGCCCATACCAAATGCGAGACTCCCCAGTACCAGCCTTTTATCGATTACGCGCGAAGTGGGCAGGTTGATGGGAAATCCCAGGTAACTGCGGTCACGCTTGCCGGCCATGGCGAACGCCACCGAACCGACGCCAATGGCCCCCGCCATCACCAGCGCGAGGGAGGGATCCCACGCTCCCGCGACATCGAGAAATGCCAGGACTTTGCCAGGGTTTGCCATTCCTGCAAGAATCAACCCCAACCCAAAAATCAGACCCGATACCCATGCCGTGATGTTGATCATTTTGACGTCCCTCCAGTTCTATATCTGAAAAACGTGCCGAATCACATACACCGTGGCAAAACCCGTTCCCATAAAAACCAGGGTTGCGATCATGGAGCGCGGCGACAAGCGCGATAACCCGCAGACGCCATGTCCACTGGTGCAACCGGAACCGTAACGCGTACCCAGCCCCACCACTAACCCGGCGATTCCCATCACCGCGTAGCTGCCGTCAATGCGGACGGCGGGCAGAGCAGCGAACAATTGCCAAACCAGCGGCGCGACGACGAGGCCTGAAATAAAAGCAACACGCCAACCCATGTCGTCCTTCTGCCCCTTGAGCACCCCCCCCACGATGCCGGAAATCCCCGCGATCCGTCCATTCATGAGTACCAGTAATGCTACCGCCATACCGATGACCGCGCCCCCTCCCAGCGCAGACCATGGCGTGAACTGACTCCAATTGATTAACATTCATGCCTCCTCTTGCGATCCGTTAAAAACCAATCCTTCATGGAATCTATCATTATATTGATACATAATATATCATTATACATACTATTGCCAACATGCAGGACATGGGGATAAGATGCGATTGATCAATCGCAAGTGAGAGAAACATCAGATGGAATCAAATCAAGGTTTTTTTGATCCCCGCGACATGGACAATGAGCTACATCGGGGCACACCCGGCGGCCAGATGCTTTTGCAGCCGATTTCCATTAAGTCTGGCTGACTGCTGGCTGTTGAGCCGTTTTGATCTACCCTATCACCAGCACATCGCAGCCTGCATCCTGTATCACGCGCGTTGTGACACCGCCAGGTAGCATCTCGTCCCGTTCGGAGCGGCCGTGCTTGCCAACGACGATCAGGTCGGGCGCAAGCGATTCTATTTTTCCCCGGATTACGGCATGAGCATGGCCGCGCTCTATAATGCCGGACACCAAACCACTCGACGCCCCCAGTTCCGCTATGAATTGCTGCATCTCTCCGTTCTTCCGGGTTTTAATTTCAGCCTCGTAAATTTGCATCAATTTATCGTCCACGCCAGCGGAATGCAGGCTGGCTTCGAATGGCACCTCAAACGCATGCAAAACAGTAATATGCGCATGTGGAGCAATGTTCATGGCAAACCTTGCCGCCTGCCGGGAAGATTCGGAGAAGTCCACCGCTACCAGTATATTCCTGTACATGACCTCGGGTTCGCGTTTCACAATCAACAGCGGCCGAGTCAGCTTGCGCAGTACTTTATCGACGGTGGAACCGATAAACAGATCACGTACGAAACCGCCACCGTGAGCCCCCAGCACAACCAGGCCGACACCCAGCAATTCAGCGTAATGAACAATCTCGGTATAAGCGCGCCCCACATTCAGTGTCGTTGTAATAACCTGAATCCCGTATTTATCAGAAAGCTTATGTTCGATTTCAGCCAACTGCGTGCGTGACGATTCCATCAATCGCTGCTCTGTATCCAGTGGAGTCGGGTCTAGATGACGCAGCGCTTCCAGCGCAAGATTATCGATGACATGTAGCAAGTGCAGTGATTCGCAGCGCAATTCCCGAGCCAGCAGGGCGGCCCGTGCTTCGGCGCGACTCGCAAACGGGGACATGTCCGTAGCGGCCACTATTCGCTTTATTGGAAACACAGCGAGTCTCCTTCTAGAAAGGTTTCAGGAATCGGATTAACTTACATGAAAATTCCGCATCATGCCCAAATCTTCATGCTCCAGATTATGACAGTGATAAAGAAACAGGCCGGTGTAATCTTCGAACGGCTTGATGATGTCGATTTCCTCGCCCGGCATGACTAATACCGTGTCTTTCCAGCCGTTGTTGATGAAACCTTCCCGGACTGTGGCATAACCGCCGGCATCCTGCTCCTTCAAGGTGCGCGAGATAACCCGGAACTGCTGACCATGCAGATGAATCGGGTGCGGCATGGGCATCATCATGCCCATGCCGCCCATTCTTTCGCCCCCCATCCCTCCCATCCCCATGCCACCCCCCATCGACCCCTGGACATTGGAAATACGAACCTTCTGGATGGTATTGACAGGTATTCTTTCGATATCCATCACATCATCCATCTCGAACGACCGGCCATTCAGTTGGGGCGACATATGGCCCATGCTGGCGGCAATCGGGACAGGCCGGTCTGGATTCGATACATCATGTTCCATCAACTTGCGCATCTTGACGAGACTCTGCGGAAGCCGGGGGGAGTCACTGACTTTCGCGGCGATATGGAAGCGGGCGATCGGAAAGGATTCACCCTGGGCCGGTCCGCCACGCACCATGCCGCCACGGCCCCTGCCTCTCATCCCGCCGCCCATACCACCCATGCCGCCCCCCATGCTCATGCCGCCCATACCACCCATACGTGGCAGGTCATATTCGAGGCTGCGCAGCATCAGATCGCTTCCCGCCTCGCGTCCACTGAAGTCGACCCACAATTCGACGCGTTCGGCCGGTGCAAGCATGATATATGGATAGGTTCCAGGCGATTCCAGCAATCCGCCATCGGTCCCGATGGCGATGAGTGGCGTGCCATCATCCCAGCCAAGCTTGTAAATCCTCGAATTCGATCCATTGAACACGCGCAAACGATAGGCACGGGTCTTCACTGGAATGACGCTGTTTGCCTGTCCGTTGACCAGAATGGTATCCCCCAGGAAACCGCTCATCCTCTCATGCATGCCGAATATGTATTGCAATTGATTACCGGCGGTAAAGCGCCGGTCCTGGATTACGATGGGAATATCGTGCTCGCCATCGGGCAGACCCAGCTTACGTTCCTGCTCGTCGGTAATCGTGATCAACCCGGCTTGGCCGCGATAAACTTGCGTTGCGGTCATTTCGTGAGTGTGGGCATGGTACCAGTTTGTTCCGGCGGGATTCTTCACTTCAAACTCGTACACGTATCGTTCGCCTGGTTCGATCGCATACATGGGATGTCCGTCCATTTTCTGCGGCACATGCATACCGTGCCAATGCATGATCGACGGCTCGGGCAGTTGATTGTAAAAAAATATCCGGACTTTCTGGCCCTGCGCCAGATTCAGCGTCGGCCCCAGGTAGCCCGGCAGGATTTTCAAGGCTGCTTTAGGGCCCTTCAATACTTTGCCATCGTATTTGAAGACGCTTGTATGGGCGCCGGGCAGAATCGGAACCTCGGCTATTCGCGCGAAAAACTCCACTTCCACATCGGATTTGAAGGCGGAGCTCGGCTTGGTATCAAGAATGCGGCCGGCTTCGCCTCGCGCGAAACCGGGCAATGCGGCCGCCACTGTGCCGGCCAGGGCATAGTGCAGGAATTGCCGCCTTTTATAATCGTGATGTGTCATTATTTTCCCTCGCTTTTTTCACGGTAAGTAATCCATGTGTCAAACCCCGCAATAGCGGGCTGTTACTGATGATGCATAGGTTGACGGGAATGTCCCGGAACGGCGTGATGCGCATGATCGCTCAACTGGGCGTCAAACCACCGGTGAATCGCATTAATCAACTTTTGCGAATCGGTGGAGTAATCGATCTGTGCACCGTCCGGAAGCTCTGTGTACTTTATTTGGACTGCTTCAAGCCTCCATTCGCTGTTTTAGAAAAGATGGATGTGGTTTTTTCAAGATCGAATGGCATGACATGCGCGCCACGGTGCGCGACTTCATCAAGCCGCTTCTCGTCCGCCTTTTCCACCGCATGAGCCGGTATTATCGTGAACAAGCGAATAATAACGGTATCGTGAGCAAATTCATTGTTACCCCTTTTCTTCATAAGATCCCCGCTGGGCATCGAATAGACAAACGCCCTTCACGCAAATAAGAGATATATCGACAACAAAATTCCCACCATGGCGACCGATAAAGATAGAAATGACGAGAGCCACGGTATGGGCAGTTTGGGAAGATCCTCGGCCGGGAGCGAAGATATGTAAACCCGATGATTACGCAGGGCGCCAAGGATTACCGCGGAGCCGGTAAGCACAAGAGCTATGCCGAGCACGGCGGAGGGCCAATGAGCAGGGTGTAATTCTGCCGGAGCCGCAACTGAGATCGCCATGAGACTTAAAAACAGACCGAACCTGGCAACCACAAAACCGAGGGCCATTATCGTAAGTCCTGTGCGCACCCATGCCAGAAGCGTGCGCTCTGCGGCAAAGAAAACGCGCGGGTCCGACATTCCTTTCCGCTCTCCCCATTTTTGCAGGTTTACCCTTCACCCTGTGGATGAATGTTTTCACCCTGAATCCCCACCGGACTTCTGAATCCCGGATTCAGCAGGTTATATATATAATAATTATAGTATAGTAGGTTTTTGGTTTCCAACTGAGCCAAAGCTCGCTCCAGCCTGTGTACGAATGTGCTTGGGCCGTGAATACAGGACGCGTCGCATCGCGCGGCCGCTGGAGCAGGATACCGATGTCCTACGGACTGGTTGCCATATCCGACCCTAACCGCCGCACGCGCGGCAATTATTAACAAAAAAATCATGATCGAACTGGGTGTCAATATTGATCACGTCGCCACACTGCGACAGGCGCGAGGCACAACTTATCCGAGCCCTGTAGAAGCGGCGATGGTCGCGGAATCGGCTGGGGCAGATGCAATTACGCTGCACCTGCGCGAAGACCGCCGCCATATCCAGGACGCGGATGTGGAGATTCTACGCAATGTACTTAAAACCCGCATGAATCTGGAGAGCGCGGTGACAGGCGAAATGATAGATTTTGCGCTACGCATCCGTCCTCAGGACGTTTGCCTCGTGCCCGAGCGCCGCGAAGAACTGACCACCGAAGGAGGGCTCGACGTAGTGCGGCATTTTGAACAGGTGAGGCAGGCGTGCGGCAGGCTAACCAACGCGGGCATTCGCGTGTCGCTATTCATTAATGCCGACGCCGCCCAGATCGATGCCGCGGCGCGGACCGGCGCGCCGGCAATCGAGATCCACACAGGCCAATATGCCGATGCGAGAACCGCGAGCGAGCAACAGAGTGAGCTGGAACGAATTCGCGTTGCGGTAAGGGAAGGTATGGGCCGGGGACTGAAAGTCAATGCCGGGCACGGATTACATTATCATAATGTCCAGCCCATCGCGGCGATACCCGGGATATCCGAGCTTAATATCGGCCATGCCATCGTTGCCCATGCCCTGTTTATCGGCCTTGAACAGGCGGTACGGGAAATGAGAAAACTGATGCTGGAAGCGCGTAAATGATTTATGGAATCGGAACCGATCTGGTGGAACCTTCGCGCATTGCGCGCTTGCTCGAAAAATATGGCGAACGCTTTGCCAGGCGATTGCTCACGGATGAGGAATGGCCCGAATATATCAAGAGCGGCCAGCCCGCCATGTTTCTTGCCAAACGCTTCGCCGCCAAGGAAGCCCTTTCCAAGGCAATCGGTACGGGTATGCGCTATCCAGTGAGTTTGAGCCATATCGGGGTAACCCATGACTCTCTGGGTAAGCCGTATTTCGCCTTTCACCCCGCATTGAGCGCGCTGGTCAAAAATGAAGGTATCATCCGCCACCATCTTTCCATCAGCGATGAATTGAACCTGGCATGTGCTTTTGTCATTCTGGAAAAATAATAGGCACTATAAGCCCGCATTTTCCTCGTGATGCTTGCGCTGCTCAATGAATTCTATCGCTTGCATATTCGAGCATATTGCTTGACCCGGAATCCAGTCCGAACTCACAATAGTGTGTCCTGAACGCCACTGGATATCGGCTTCCGCAGGTATGACGTTTGTACAGTTTGATTGCTGCATTAACAGAACTTTGCCTTCATAGGACATCCCATGTCGCTCGGACCCATCATGCTCGACATCGAAGGCGCGCAGCTTACCGCCAGCGACAAGACGAGACTCCTGCACCCGCTGGTGGGCGGGGTAATCCTGTTCACGCGCAATTACGCATCGCTTGAACAGCTCATAGAGCTCACCACCGGGATTCACGCGCTTCGTACCCCGCCGCTCCTTATCGCGGTGGATCATGAGGGTGGCAGAGTGCAGCGTTTTCGTACGGATTTCACGAGGCTGCCACCCATGCGCGAACTGGGCAAAATATGGGATGAACATCCGGGCAGGGCGCGGCATCTGGCGCAGCAGACGGGCTACGTGCTGTCGGCGGAACTGCGCGCCGCAGGGATAGACTTGAGCTTTACCCCAGTGCTGGACACGGATCACGGACAGAGCTGCGTCATCGGTGACCGCGCTTTTCACCACAAACCGCAAGGTATCGCCGAACTGGCTCACAGCCTGATGTCCGGACTGAAGCTGGGCGGCATGGCGGCGGTAGGAAAACATTTTCCGGGGCACGGTTATATTCAGGCGGATTCCCATGTTGAGGTGCCAGTGGACGAGCGCACTTATCCGGAAATCGAAAAAAGCGACCTGGTCCCGTTTCGCAAAATGATTGACTTCGGGCTCGCCGGCATCATGCCGGCGCATGTCATTTACCCCTTGGTCGATACGCGCCCTGCGGGGTTTTCGGAAATATGGTTGAAAAAGATCCTGCGCGGTGAACTGGACTTCGAAGGCTGCATTTTCAGCGATGACTTGAACATGGCAGGCGCGGCGGTCGCGGGTGATATATTGCAACGCGCGGAAAGCGCGCTGCATGCGGGTTGCGACATGATACTGGCATGCAATAACTCGAGAGCGGCGGATACATTGCTGGAGAAATTACAGTGGGACATTCCGGCCATCAGCGTTGTGCGCCTTGCGCGCATGCGCGGACGGCCCCATCCCGATTCGCTCGTAAAACTGCATGAGAACGCCAATTTTGTAAAAGCGGTGGAGAATATCGCCGGGATCGGACTCGGCAGCGGTGAATTGCCGCTGGGCTAACAGCCTTTCGGATGGGGAACTGATGTTGACGATTTTGAGGGCTAATAATTGTTCTATTGACTGAGAAAGCGATGAAATATGGACCGGCCCGATGCTTTAAGTCCGGCTTCTGCAGCCGATCTCCTTTAAGTCCGGCAGGCTGCCAGCGTCAAAAAATATCGGGAACGGTTGAAAAAACAGCAAGCGGACCTATATTGACTACTGAGTGCTGATTCCAGTCATTTCAGCATTGATGCTAACCATTTAATTCACATGGAGGTAATATGGCTATTGCTCGTTACGAACCCTGGAGTTTACTGAATCAATTACACAAAGAACTGGATCGTGTGCGCGAGGGTGGAGGGGGCGAGGGATCGGCTGCCACCGCCGAATGGGCGCCGGCGGTCGATATCAAGGAAGAAGCCGACAAGTTCGTCCTGCTGGCGGATCTTCCGGGGGTAAAACCTGAGGAGATCGATGTTAGCATGGAGGATGGCGTGCTGACGATCAGAGGCGAAAAGAGAACCGAGGCAAAAACCGAGAAAGAAGGTTATAAACGGGTTGAGCGTACCTACGGCTCTTTTTACCGGCGCTTCAGTTTACCGGATACGGCGAATTCAGACGCGATATCGGCAAAAACTAATCATGGTGTCCTGGAAATCGTCATCCCCAAACGTGAAGCCGTCCAGCCAAAGAAAATTAACGTAACTTCGGCCGAATAATGCCCGAGTAAGCGAGCGGAGCCAAACGAGATGCGCGGCTCCGTTTTTCTTGAGCGGACCAAAGAGGTGAACGACCCATACCACCTGCAACGCTTCGTGGATGCCCAGCAGCCCATCTTCAGAAAAGTATGCCGTGAATTAAAGGACGGCAGAAAGCAAAGTCACTGGATGTGGTTTATCTTCCCGCAGATTAGTGGCTTGGGTCAAAGCGAGATGGCGCACAAATTCGCCATTTCTTCTCGGGAAGAAGCCGAGGCATATCTGAAGCACCCCATTCTTGGAAGCCGGTTACTGGAGTGTAGCCGGATCGTCGCTGCTCTTGGCGGACGCTCTATCGAAGATATTTTTGAATACCCGGACACCATGAAGTTTCGGTCATCGATGACCTTATTTGCGCACGTTACGGCTGGCAATAAAGTGTTTAATGACTGCTTGCGCAAATATTTCAAAGGAGAGCCCGACCCTTTTACGCTAGCCCGTATATCTCACCGGATCGAGGAATGATGGCGAGCGGTTTGTGAGTCGATTGGCGTATCCTTCGCCCAGCCAATAGCCGAGCCTATTTGTCAATGCCGTTATGCATGATGCTTACGATAATTTCCGGATGACTCTGGTGCTCAGCACCTCGGCTATGCCGAGGTGCGCTTCCGAACCAGACAGGATTATTCTCGGCTTTGCAACGATGTCGGGAGTTGGACGATGTGAAGTGTGTGGTTTTTGGGGCAGGACAAGACGCAATGACGTGGAATGGTCACTCCATTCAAAGGAGTTGCAACACAGCCGTATGCCGAAAAAAACCGCGCAATCCACCCCGAACTCACTGGCCAAAAAGGTAAAGGTTGAGTTGCACAAAAAAATTTGGAGTACTAAATCAAAATTAAAAAATGAGCGGTCAACTGCTGGATTTAGAATTATTTCCGGATTCAGTATCCATCGCTCCAATTTAGCGGAAGCGATATCCACGACTCACACTCTATCCTCTCTCCCTGTGTTTGACTCTTACGCGGTAAGTGAGCGTGGTCCTGCCATCCGCGGGAACGGATACTTTCCATTCAGCAACATCGGAAGCCACCTTGGTATGAGGCTGCGATTCCGATATCATGGTCCAGTCATCCGGCACCGGCTCCCGCACAGTCACCGTAACCGCCTCCTTCTTGGCATTCTTTAATACGATCTGATAAGCGGTTTCAAATACGACGTTATGGCGCCCTTCCCCGCCCCGCCTCTGGAAATCCGTCTGTTTCTTGTCGGCTGTCACATCGAACGCGTCGCCCAGCTTCAAACGAACCACCTCGTTCCTGGGTGTATGATCAATCTGGTCTTCTCCCACAAACTGGGCATTCCCCTGCGTATCCTTCTTGTAAACGCGGACTATCCCCTTGGGCAGCGGTACACCTAGGCCTTCGCCTTTATTCTGAAATTCGACAAACACGCCCACTTTCAGCTTCTGGCCCATATCGCCGTACTGGCCGAAATAATAATAATTTGCACCCGTCATCAGAAATTCTTTCCTGACCGGCACAGTGGTCGCGGACAGCAGCGCCACCTGCTTGGTTTGGTTTTCCGCCAACGTCGTGGTGCGCTGCAGCATATAAAGATGATACTCAAACAGCGACTCCTGCTTCATTTCCTCGACCTCGGCCGTCTTTGCCGCCATGGCCACCATGTCGCGCGACATGGGGGACGGTTTGCGCACCCGGTTCAGATCCCCGGCCACCAGTTGCAATCTGGCATTCGTATAGGTGGTTCCACTTTGGTTGGTCAAAGTAACCCAGCCATTAAAATCAAGTTGATCGTCGCGTTCATTCAGTTCGGCCACATAGTCGGCGTGCCATGACAACCCGGAAGTCAGGTAGGAAAGTTCAAGATTCTGTTCTCCTGCGATGGCATTAACGAGTGAGATGACCAGGGTCGGTTTATCGCGCAGGTTCTGCGGCACGCCGGAGAATGCCAGACGCCCCGGAATACCGGTTTCGATGCGATCGGCAAATTTGAGCACGGTGCCGCCATGAGTGGCAAGCACTGCAGCCGTTTCTCTGGTTTCCGCACCCGTTGCCGGATGGGTGCGAATGACCGTCACCTCCTTGCCAAGATACTTCTCCAGCAGCTTCTCGGGCGTCAGCAGATCAAAATCGAAATTCTGCTCCTGCAAGCGAAACCCGGCGGGATGAGTCACATTGCGCAACTGCGCCGTTTCGGGACGCATCCGGGCGGAAACCTCCCGCCAGGCCAGTTTATTAAAATCCCGTTCGAGTTTCACCCTGCGCGCATCCTTCACCAGGGCCAGATCATCATTGTAGATCGTAACAGCCACTTCCTTTTGTTCCACGGCGGTGGTCACTTTCTCATCTTTCTGGTCTCCGGGCGCTGCAACGCCCTGAGGATGAAACATTATCAGGCTTGCAGCCATCATGTTGACCGTCAATGTCTTCAGCATTTTTCCTCCAGGCATGGTTGGTTCATTTGTCCCAGATACCCCTGCGCGATGCGGTAATAGACTTTGCGCAGCGGCTTACCTTCCCGGAAGATTGTTCGCTCAAGTATCGGGCCAGGTTGCGCCAGCATAGAACCAATCCCGTGGCCTTGCCGGTTGCGCTCCAGTTCCTTGGGCACCATACCCACCAGAATGATGGGCCGGCTCGTCGGCGGATCAGGCGGATACCAGAAATCATACATGGCAGCCTTGTCGCCGAACAGATTTCGGGAGCGTATATCCATCGGCTCGCCGTTCTCGCTCTTGTTGTAAAAAGTCAGCGAAGTTGCCACCGACCATCGGCTCATGCCCACCACAATGGGCTTCTGGCCGGTCTGGCGTTGAACCGTTGCCACAATCTGCTCGACTTCATGGGTTGCTTCGCGCCAGAAATAGTGTTCGCCAAAACCCACGTAGGGGACGCCGGGAATGCCGAGCACCACATAGTGCAGCGCAAATGCATAGAGGAACAGAAAAACCGCGATGGTAGGCTTCCAGGCCGCACGCACGCGGCTGGCGAGGGTGCTCAACTCCCCTTCCTGCCCCATCATCCACGCCATTGTCGGCAGCAATGCCAGCCACACGGGGCCGGTCCAATGAAATTTGGGCGCACCGAACAGACTCAGGCAAAAAAATACCGCCAGCGGTACGCCGGTGAATACCCTCACAAACAGGCGGCACCTCGCCGTACGGGAATCGAGGCGGTCATCCCCCCCTGGCCCCAGCGCCATGGCCGCAGCCACCAGTCCTACCGGCGTCAGCATCAGCAGCATGTGGAGAAACAGCCAATGCAAGGAGAACTTGTTGCCTATTCCGGTGGCCCGCTCCGACTGGAACAGAATCGAGACCCAATTATGTTCCATGTTCCAGATAATGACTGGCGAGAACATCACCAGGGCAAGCCCGGCGGCGAGGTATGGTTGCGGACAGCGCAGCCAGCGGCGCGAGGCGGGATCAAGGATCACGAATAGCAATGCCGCCGGACCCAGCAGGCCCAACGTATACTTGGACAGTATCCCCAAGCCGAAGGCAATGCCCAGGCCCAGCCAGGCCCGATTGCCATCCGGGCCCAGCAGCATTCGTTCCATATAGTACAATGTAGCGGCCCACGCGGCCATCAGGGGTGCATCCGCTGTCATTAACATGCCCGGAACAAAGCCGAATGGCAATATGGCCAACAGCAGCACCGCGCGCATACCGGTCGTTTTATCGTACAGGTTACGCGCCAACGCATATAAGTAGCCCATGGCGATCAGGCCGCAGATAAAGGCCCCGACCCTGACACCGAATTCGTTATCGCCAGCGATGGCGGTACCCAGCCAGATCAGCCACGCCACCATGGGCGGGTGATCCAGAAAACTCAATTCCATATGTTGGGCGTAATTCCAGTAATACGCCTCATCGGGAATCAGCTGTGTCTCCCCCAGGTAGATCAGGCGCAGCAAGACGGCAAAAACGACAATACCGAACGAAGCTACCCGCCAGCGTACATCTGCCGGGGGAGAATTCTGCCGGACGGGAAGTACATAGAAGGCAGTACCGAGATAGTTTACGGCGGCCGTAAGCGCAACAGCGGGAAAAATGGCCAGCGTGGCGGGCACATGCCAACCATGGACCAGCAATGCCAGGATGCCGCCGCGCATCAGCAAGGCGAATAGCCCCACCATCAGGAAACGGCCAAAACGATGCCACTGCGGATAACCTGCGTGGAGGGGCGGGAATGACCATTTCGAATTGAGCGGGTAAGTCACCGCGGCGGCGGCGAAGAAACTCACGCTATGCGCCAGCGCGAGGCCGACGCCACGGCTCATGAACCACTGGAACAACAGAATGTCGATCACCGCGCCAAACAGCCCCACCGCAGCAAACCGGCCGGTTGTGCCAAAGGAAACCGTGCCCCCGGCTAGCGTCATCAGGCGTTGCAGATAAATCCATTGATGATGAAGCGACACCTTGAAGGTGCCATGTGCGCGATTGTGAAAGCAAACAGGCACTTCCACGACTCGGAGTTTACCCCCGCCGGCCATGAGGAGTTCGAGGAGGATTTTGTTTCCGCGAGCGTGTTCGGCAATAGTGGCGGCCAGCTGCCGGCGGAAGGCAAGGAATCCCGAGGACGCGTCACTCACATCACAGATAGGGCGGGTAAACCAGCCACCCATGCGCGCCAACCATTGATGGTGTAACGGCCATCCCACTGTACTGCCGCCTAATACATAGCGGCTGCCAACAGCCACGTCATGGCTGCCGTCCAGCACTGGGGCAACCAGAGCCGGCAGCCGCTCGGGCGGATGGCTGAGATCGGCATTCATCACGACGATGACATCGCTCTGCGCCAGCGACACACCAGCCAGAATCGAGCCTGTCAGGTCCGGCTTCTCGCGCCGCTCAACCAGTCTCACGTTCAGGTGGCTCTCCCAGGCGCGCACCCGGTCGGGAGTTCCATCACACGAACCGTCATCGACAAAAATGACCTCAAAACTACCCGGCGCCAGGTTCAAGGCAAACAGGCGGGTTAATAACGGATCAATATTATCTGCTTCGTTAAGCGTGGGAACCACCACGGAAAACTGCGCGGTGCTGGTTATAGCTGTATCGGACAGGCTGGATGACGTTGACGAGGGAGGACGTAAAGATAGAAAATGAGTTGTATCCAGCAATTTGGTTAAAATGGATTCAGATAATTGTGACTTCCCGCAAGATCATTTCTTTTAACAACGACACCTATCGAGTGAAGCGTAGCATAATTCATCAATCGGAGTACGGCCGATATGTGAGCCGGATAAGCGACAAAGGTTCGCGCTTGACCGCAACTTATCCAGAACAGTTGCTTCGCATAATTTATCTGAACAGCCTGATGTCCCTGAGCATACATGGGCAAGCGCACAAAAATGGCATCAAGCGGGAATTTTGAATATTTGGAGGTGCCCATATTTTGCTATGGTGTGCTAGTATTAGCACGGATTTAATTTAATCTATTATAGGGAGGTTCCATGAAAAATATGTTGAAACCGGTGCTGGTGATATCCGCGTTATTCTTTTTCTCATCCCAGGCAGCAATGGCCGACAGTTACCCGGAGAAAGTGGGCGATAAACTTGCACACGGCATTGCCAATACAGTCACCGGTATCGGAGAGATTCCCAAAAACATTATCATAGACACCAATCGAAAAGGCCCTGCGTACGGAATCCCGGTTGGCTTCCTGACCGGCATTATACATGGGATCGGGCGCACCTTGACCGGAGCGGTAGATCTGATCACGTTTATTATTCCCACCAAGCCGATAATTTACCCCGACTATATCTGGAAAGATTTCGATAAGGAAACGCATTACCATCCTGACTGGAAATTGCAGTAACGCTATTGGGTGCGGACTTCTTGATTTCATATTAAGGGAGCCCTGTGGCTCCCTTTTTTTGCCTCCGCACCGTATCTTGTAAAGAGCATGGATTACCTATCCACCAGGGATTGGCCGTATTAACCATTCAGCAGACTGGAATCCTGCAGTGCCCACCGCAGCAATGAAACATAATATCCTTGCAAACCATCCCGATGGCCTAACTGATGGGTGGGCGCAACAGATAGTTAACAGTCACTATCCCAACGTAATGGTATCAAGCGTCGCCATTGTTTCTGTTCAGGTCGGCACCACCACGCGAATCCGTCTCTCAGTTAAACATAACGGACCGGAAAAGCTGCCTAGGCAGTGGTTTGTAAAGCTGCCATCACTGGCATGGCGCGCGCGACTGATCACGGCATTACCAAGGCTGTTGCATACCGAGGTACGTTTCTATAATGAGGCAGCCCAAGCAGTTCCCGTTGCCATGCCCGGAATCCTGGCGGCGCAGAGCAGCCTTGGCAGGGGCGCCATATTGGTGCTCACCGACGTTACGGAATCCGGCGGGGTTACCGGTAATCCAGCGGACGCTCTGACTGTGGAACAAGCTTTACTGGTTGTTCAGCAGCTCGCCCGCCTTCATGCCCACTTCTGGAATAAGGCAGATCTCGAGAAAACCTACTATTGGCTGAATGGACCCGTTCGCCGCCTTGAAGACCACCTGGGCACAGCGCTGGCGGTTCCATTGATGAAACGGGGGTTACGTCAAGCGGGTAAGCTTATATCACGGCCTCTCCATGCGTCGGCTATACATTATGCGCAGCATCGCCGCCGAGTGATGCATTATCTTTCGAATACACCCCAGACACTGGTCCATCATGATTGTCATCCCGGCAATTTATTCTGGAGCCGATCCAAACCTGGCCTCCTTGATTGGCAACTCGTCCGTGTTGGCGAGGGGGTCGGTGATGTTGCCTATTTCCTGGCAACCGCGCTTGACCCCAAAGTCAGACGGCTTCATGAAGCAAATCTGTTGTCAATTTATGGGAAGGAACTTCGGGATCACGGAATCGCCGGCATCGACACCGAAAATCTTATGCGGAGATATCGGGCACACCTTACATATCCTTTCGAAGCAATGGTTGTGTCCCTTGCGGTCGGTGGAATGATGGAGTTGGAAAGCAATCATGAGCTCATTCGCAGAACTGCTGCCGCGATCGAGGATCTCGATGCCTTTTCCGCTATTCCGATATGATGTATTCATCCCCGTTCAAGGACGACGTCAAGGACATGCGTCGATTCGAGCTAGTATCCTTGACCGCTCACGCCTGACCCTGGATTATTCATACCGGGGTTACCCATGCCGGGATTGCTGATTCCAGGGGACGAAGATTGACTGCTGAATTTTTCCCTTCCCGCAGCCGCTTCCGCATTGATCTTCTGTGATGCCTCACGATATCGCGCTTGTTGGGCATTTGCAGAGTTTGCGATAGTCGAGGTGTCGGCATTTGCCTCCTTGATCATGCATTCATCGTAAGACTGAACCTGCTTCTGCCACTCGTTCACCGCTGCGATGCTTCGATTAATAGTATCCACGCTGCTGGAATCGACAGCAGGCGCCTCGGATAGCGTACCGCATCCGCCTGGCGACCAGCTCCCGTTGTTTAAAGTACCGGCGTTCGCCCCAAGCGCGACGGCAATAAGGGCAGGAGAGGTCAGAAGGACAATTCGCTTCATGATGTATTTCCTCCATCAAGTTGTTGATTATGGAATAGCAACCCTGGGAACGTATTCCGCATCCGGCATTTTATGCTTGCTCTTTTGATGCCTTGGCAACCAGCAGCCTGTCGAACTTTAAAGAAATCAGTTGCAATCCAGCTGCAAAAGATCTGGCCGATTCATATTTCATCACTTTTCAACCGACAGAACGATTGTTGGCCTTCAAAATCTTCAAAAACCGGTACTCGGCCAGTCACTTTTCACCTTGATTCTTTAAGACGAAGAGACCACACGATTCTTTAAAGCGGTTGAACAGCGTACTACGTCCATGACCAGGTGTCGAGCCATTGATTGGCGATCTTCCAGGATTATATGGTGGACGCGGGTGTTGCGCGTTTTACCGAAAATTGCGCTACACTGTAACAATTCGCAATGGATCACTGCTTAACTCATGATCCCCGCCAGAGGTTGCTTCTGGAACAATAATGACAGATACGCTCAAGAGCAGGCTTGAAATAATTGACGTTGATTGCGAAAGCACAACGAGAATCGAACTCGATAAGCTCTATGACAACGCATATTATGACGGCATTAAATTCCACATTCCATCGCCACAGGCCGCGGAGGCCATTTGGCTCAGGCTTATCGCCAGAAAGGAACAAGAATTTATTCAGGAGCTGACTCCGGCTCTGAAATCGCGAGCCACCATCCTGAGCAAGAATGACGCATCCGCCATTGAGGGGATGGTGAATGAAATATTTGCGGACGACCGCTACCTGGAACGGATGCAGGATTTCTACCGGGAGGTGACGAAAAAAGCAATGGTTTATGAATCTTCTTTCGATATGGATGCCAAACGACTGGAACTTCTCGACTCCACATATCGCATGGGCGCCGCCAACGCGCTTCGCAAAGCGCGGCGCAATGTCCTCGCGGAATTGGAGCCGTACACGCAGCCCGGCGCGCCGGAGGATGCTGGATTTTTATCCCAATGGCGGCACTATTCCAATCTGAGCCCATTGAGATCCATTACCACGGTTGCTCTATTAAGTTTAACCTCGTACCTTATTGCAGCTATCATCACGAGCGAGACATTTCAAAGATTACTGGAACGTTTTGGCTGGTCCGGCGGTACCGGTCTGTAAAACCCGCCGCTAAGCTGACTTTGACGCAGCGGTGGCGCGCACGTTGGCAATGATTGTCGCGGTTTGGCGTTTACCAAAACAAACCCCCGCCACAAGAACGGGGGCATCGGAAGAATGGCAGATAATCAGGTTAGATGCTTTGTTTTGCCACGCCTGTGCGTGGCAATAAAGCCTATCAACCCAAGACCTGCCAATAGCATGGCATAAGTTTCCGGTTCCGGAACGACGCTCACGGTGGGCGTTTGTGTCAGCGTAAAGGTATACGTGTTTCCCGCGCCTGGATCGAACATTTTAAGATTAAATCCCGCATTTATGGCCTCTCCGGCAGCCAATCCTTCGGTGAAATTCAGATCACGCGGACCGGTGGGGTGAAAAGGGTCTGGTTGAGCCACAGAAGGCGAAGCAAGCAGAAAATTACCTAGCATAGATGATTTGAAGCTGGTAAACACCACACCGTTACCCTTTACATCGGCCGGCTCAGTAATACTCAAGTGGAAATCAGTAAATGGCAAGGTCGTATTGTTGGTGATCAATCCAGTCACGTCGTAGGCTCCTCCATTGCCCGTACCGTGCGCTACCGTAAACGTCAGCGTAATCGGGCCGGCACCGGAAAAGACGTTGGAAAAACCCAGCGTGTTGGGATTAGTGGAATTGCTGAGAACAGAAAATGACTCCAGCCCTGGTCCGCTGGCCGTCACACTGGTAATAACACCCGAGGCCGTTGCAGTGGAAACCATTCCCGCTAACGCTAAAGCCGCTATAACAGATTTTGACAAAATATTCATATCTCTCCTAATCGATCATGACTAAACTGCCGGGTAGATAATATTACCCCGTCGGAATACTCGTGAACCAAGTCCCAAAACCAGGAAGAAATCATGGGGCACATGATAAACCAAGCAATTATCATGCCAGAAAAATGAAGCCCTAAAAGCGGTAAAATGTAATAAAAGTGCCATAAGGGTCGCAGCGACAATCTCATTATGGCTCAATGGATATGCCATAGAAATTAATCTTTAATCCAAGTAACTGAATTGTAATTAATATTAACCAGAGCCTAAGTTCAATTGAGGCGCTAGTCTTTTACTTCTGTTTACAAATGGATTTGTCGAAAAATATTACGGTATGAATTCGATGGTGCCGACGCGGTATCGTGTGCATACGCTGAGTTATATCGAGGGTAAGAGCGCAATTACAATTATGGAGGCCATCCAGGAACTTCACGGACGAGAATTTCGGGACCCGTGGTTTATTTATATCGGGTGTTGGACTGGGATGAGGTGATGATTAGAGAGCACATCCGCCACCAGGGGGACGAAGTGGCCGCTATGATGGACTCAGGCTTGACACCGGTTTCTTGACCTCGAGTGACTGGCAAAAATAAGCCCCCGGCTCTACCGGAGGTCATTCAACCCTGCTACATGCCGTCGGTCAGCTGATTTTAAATCAACTGCCTCCCGTAATCCGCATGGTAGCTCACATCCCGTTCAAATCTTCAACTGCAGCGAGCACCATACCCGTTCCAGCGGCGATCAGAAGAACATCCGCCGCAACACGTACGTAACGGTATCCGGGACCGGGATATCCCAGTTGTCCAATCAAGTGCGGGGGCAAATCATAAAAGGTCACGCCCCGCGGCAGCGGATAACCTACTCTCCATTTTTTCGCCTGTCCCGGCGGCATGCAACCGTTGTACTTCTTTGCCAGCCCGGGTGGGCAACGTCCGCTCTGGAACCGGGGCCTGAAATAATCCGAAAGGATAGTGCGTTGACGATCGTCAAAATGACGAATTGCACGTCCGCCCCCACGATACTGATTTCCATCCTGGTAATTTTGATAATTTTTTTCGTGTTTGCGGCCTTTATGCTGACCTCGCTTACCCGCCTTGTGGTTCCCTGCTCCCATGGGCTTTTCAGCGGAAACAGGCATGGGGATGAAAGATAGTGACAGCGCAATGGTGGGAATAAGAAGATTCAGGAAAATTTTAAGCATGATAAGTGATTATGGATTCCGTAATTGGAAACCGTCGTCTCCACCGATTGGTTCTGCAACGGCCGACATAATGCCCTAACGCGCCGCCAAGCCGGACGTTTACATCATCTCTGCAATGGGCAGGAATCAGCCGGAAAAATGAATAGCATGATAACGTTATTTGCGTGGACTGCAATATCATAGAAAACGAGTCTCGTTGCCCGTAGCGATCGGAAATGGAAATGCTACCCCTTCAACCAATTATCCAGCTTCAGGCGCAATTCTTCCAACGGACGATAGCCGCCGGTGAGTACGCGGCAGCCCGTTGCATCCTGCATGATCACCGCAGGGAAGCCGTGCACGCCCCATTGACGCGCTTCTTGAAAATGGCCAAGGGTTTGGCTCCTTGCAATATCGGATTCAAACACTTGCAAAAAGTGGTGCGCGTCCAATCCAGTGTCCGCGGCTAACCGCGTCAGCACAACAGCAGTGGTTACATCCTGCTGTTCAATATAAAAAGCGGATTGCACCGCCTTGAAAAATGGAAAAACCGTGTCGGAATTGATGATGGACGCCGCGACTACACCACGGCTGGCAGGTTCGGTATCGTAGATGAATCCTGACGGCATTGCGCCTTCGAAGCGAAATGGCTGTCCCGTCAGACGATGCACCGCTTGCCAATGGCGCAATATTGCCTCGCGTTGCGTGGAAGGCATGGGCTCTTTCGTGCCCGGCCGCAAGCCCCCAAGCAACAATTCCATTTTCAGACGAACCCCATACTCGCAACGAATTGCCTCGATCACAGGCGAGAAACCCCAGCACCATGAACACATCGGGTCAGCGATATACCACAGGGTTTTTTCATTCATCACGAGCCGCTTTCGTCCATTCGATCAGTTTGACCAGCGGAAGAAAGTATAGCCACACATCCATCGTATGGATATCCACCCGTGGATGCAAATGAGCAGATCAAGACACTGACGGACTAATCCATCCGTCTGCTGAGTGAAATTACGCGGCAGCCCGCGAGGCTTTCTTGCGCTCGTGTTCCTGCAGGAAACGCTTGCGGACACGAATGGTCTTGGGCGTGATCTCCACCAGCTCATCGTCGGCGATGAATTCGATCGCCGACTCCAGCGTGAGCTGAATCGGTGGGGTCAGGGTCACGGCTTCGTCGGTTCCCGAAGCACGTACGTTGGTAAGCTGCTTCCCCTTGATGGGGTTGACAACCAGATCATTATCGCGGCTGTGAATACCGATTACCATGCCTTCATACAGGCGATCGCCGGGACTGACGAACATGCGCCCACGCTCTTGCAATTTCCACAACGCGTAGGCCACAGCCTCGCCCTGCTCGGCGGAAATCAGTACGCCGTTGCGGCGCGCAGCGATTTCCGGCCGCATGGGCGCATATTCATCGAACACGTGACTCATGAGCCCTGTGCCGCGCGTCATGGTCATGAAGTCGGATTGAAAGCCAATCAGTCCGCGCGCGGGAATACGGTAATCGAGCCGCACTCTTCCGCGTTCATCCGACACCATATCCTGCAAATCACCACGGCGCGCGCCCAGCGCCTCCATAACCGCCCCCTGATGGGATTCTTCCACATCCACGGTCAACATCTCGAACGGCTCGCATTTGACACCGTCTATTTCGCGGATCACCACATGGGGGCGCGACACCGCCAGCTCATAGCCTTCGCGCCGCATACTTTCGAGCAGAATAGTCAGGTGCAACTCACCTCGCCCGGAAACCAGAAACGAGTCGGTGTCGCCGGTATCCTCCAGCTTCATCGCAACATTGGTAAGCAGCTCTTTTTCAAGGCGCTCACGCAATTGCCGGCTGGTAACGAATTTGCCTTCCTTTCCGGCAAAAGGTGATGTATTCACTTGAAAATTCATTGTCAGCGTGGGCTCATCCACCATAGACATCGGCAACGCTTCGGGCTGATCGATATCAGCCAAGGTCGTACCGATACCAAGTTCCTCCACCCCATTGATCAAGACAATGTCGCCCGCCAGCGCCTCCTCCAACTGCACGCGTTCGATGCCACGAAAACCCAATACCTGATTGACCCTGGCTTTCTTCGGCGCACTATTTCCCGCCAGTACCATTACGTCCTGGCCAGGCTTGAGCCGGCCGCGGCTGATGCGGCCAATACCGATGCGCCCGACAAAACTGGAATAGTCCAGCGCGCTGATCTGCAGCTGCAGCGGTTCATCGGGATTGCCGACGGGTGCCGGAACGTGCCTGAGTATGGTGTCAAACAGCGGGCGCATATCGGTGTTGGCCTGTTTCAAATCCATCATGGCGTAGCCGTTGAGTGCCGAGGCATAGACCACAGGAAAATCCAGTTGCTCTTCATTCGCTCCCAGCTTGTCGAACAAATCGAAGGTGTGGTTCACCACCCAGTCCGGGCGCGCGCCGGGACGGTCGATCTTGTTGACCACTACGATGGGATGCAATCCGAGTGCCAGCGCTTTTTTGGTGACGAAACGAGTTTGCGGCATGGGACCCTCGACCGCGTCCACCAGCAGCAGCACGCCATCCACCATCGATAGCACGCGCTCCACCTCACCGCCAAAATCGGCATGGCCGGGCGTATCCACGATATTGATATGCACGCCTTCGTAGTCCACCGCACAGTTCTTGGCGAGTATGGTGATGCCGCGCTCGCGCTCAATATCGCTGGAATCCATCACCCGCTCGGCAATGTGCTGGTGCGCGGCGAAAGAACCCGCCTGATGCAATAGCTTATCCACCAATGTGGTCTTGCCGTGATCGACGTGGGCGATGATAGCGATATTGCGAATGGATCTTGACATGCGGAAATCCTTGGTTGGAACGGCAAAAGGGCAGAATTATAACAGGTAGCGGGGAAGTTCGCCCGTATCATGTACGGACCCTTGATGCTCGGTTGGTTCAATGGAAAGCAGCTGAGGGCCAGCTTATCAGAAGATGAACAAGCGGTTCATCCCCGCAAGCCCTGCACCAGCGGCAGGATAATCTTTATACTCGCCTACTGTTTCAATCGGATTACCGAATGGAAATAAACGAAAACCCCCGGATTACCCGGGGGTTTTGTCGCAAAAGCGGGAATTCGGCCAGAAATTTCCTGCTCCCGCCCATTTTTGCGGCTGATTTTCTTTCTGGCTTAACCTTCTCCTACTTGCCTGCAGGCTTGCTTTCGTTTCTGAGCACGGTGGGTCCGGTAAGCGTAATATCCCTGCGGAGCTGCTGCATATCCACAGTATGGCTGTTAACACCCTCAACCTTTTCGAGATCATCCGTCGACTTGAATGAGCCCGCCTTTGAACGATAGTCGATGATCGCCTTGGCTTTGGCGGCGGTGATGCCTTTGAGAGTCTGAAGCTCGGCCTGGGTAGCGGTATTGATGTTGACGGCCGCGTAAGCGCTACCGGTAAACGTTAGCAACGTGACAATGGTAATAAGCGACTTTTTCATGGGTACTCCTCGTGTTAAAAATAAATGGCATACAACGAAAAACTCTTATCGAATAAAAATATCTGGCAGACTCAGAACCTCCATCCGAGACCGACACCGAAGAGCATCGGATCAAGATCCATGGCTTATTTTCACGCCCGCATCATTCCCGGGTTACGCTCAGGGATAAATACAGTTGCATAGCGTGGTTTTTCGAGAGGGTGCCAGGTTCTCCTTCATTTTTGTCCGTGTTCCAGGATCGATATCTTTAGAAACCGATTCCAAGATAACCGCCGGCAGTCACGCCATCGATTTTGATGCCGTCATTTCTGCCACTGGTCAGGTGATAACGGGCATCAACGCCAACATACAAATCTTTCCAGATTCTGTAATCGGCACCGGCACCAAACATGACCCCGGGAATCAATACCGTAATGGACTCGGACGGAGGGCTGATCACATGGATACCCAAGCCCGCGGGGATAATCCAGGGTCTGAATCTGTAGCCCTCCAGAAATTTGATTTTCGGCGCTGCCGTCAGCGTAAATTGGCTGACATTTACGCCAGCTCCTGGAGCGGGAAGCGCGTTGCCTCGTACCTTGGAACCGTACTCCTTGTATTCGAACATCACTTCAGACATGACACTCGTTTTTGGCATCAAACCCCAGGCATCGTTTGTCAGGTTAAAGTCAAAACCCGCTCCGATATACCATGCATCTCTATCTGCCTGCCCTCCGGCGCCGCCAAGACCGCCGCTTTGTATGGATACACCGTTACGGAGCTCATTGCTGTGCGCAAAACCGCCGCGGAAAAACAGCATATGCGATTTGCTGTCCGGACGTTTCCCCACCGATGCCGCAACCTCTTCAATTCTCGTCACCTTCTGCGCTTCCAGGGTTTGCCGTTTCTCCATCGAAGTGGACCTTTCCTCCATTTTCATGAGCTTCTGCGTATCCCGGGCAGATTCGGATTTCAGCTGGTTCAGTTCACTCCGAATAGCTTGCATACTTGCTTCCAATTGTTTGAGGGAGCGTTCCAAAGCTTCGGTTTTTGCATCCTGAGCCGAAGCCTGCGGCGCAACCGTTGCCATGACAATGGCGAGCGAAGCGGCGGCAACACTGACGGACAGCCGCGTCTTGTCAAAGAACCGTTTCATTCAATTTTCCTCCATGGTTTATCGGATTTTATTGGTTACTGATTCAGCCATAGCATTGGCGGAAAGTGGCGGGGAAACTCCAGACAAGACGGCAAATTACGGTTTTTTCATGATGTGTCCGCCACTCGAGTGTTGCCATGCCATGCCATGCCATGCCCTGACCCAGGGCCAAGCGAGTCAATCCCCTCCGGCCTCGATGCGATTGACCGCCACCACCAGCGGCAAGCGAAAGTTCGGACGGGAGAAGTCACGGGATTCGGCTCATGCAAACTGCATTACGGTAAGGCAACTATGGATTCACGAATTAAAGATAATCGGATTCTCATATCCGATAGCGAATGATATGGCGCCTCAGGAAATAAGAACCTGACGGATGTCATCTTCTGTGTACTTTTTTGCGAAAAGAGTGAATACCAGCCAACCTTGCCTGTTTCACGAAGAGACAGGGCCTGGAGTTTGACCGGATCAGTACCCGGGGGAGAACGAGAGTGAGGTGGAACGAGAGGTTAGGACGCCTCTGAATAACGCTCTGAATTCGTCAATAGGCGTGAGACGGTGGCCGATAGCGGATTCCGAAGGACAGGATGCCCTATAGACAATAAGGAAAGGGGCGGCCAAAGCACGAATGGTCGACGCCCTTCGATCGGTGCCAAGATCGCCTGACAAGGCAGAACACTCGTAAAGCACCGTCCCGAGAGGGTCACGGCACGGAGTGCCCATTCAGAGCTCCGTTAATAGCTCCAGGCAATCCGTGCGCTTTTTCTCTTACTTGGCTACTGGTCGAATCAGGGTGGGACCGGTGATCGTAACATCCTTGCGTAGGTCTCGCATATCGATTGTGTCATCCACCTTTATCAAATCGTCCGTCGCCCTGAACGCACCCGCTTTTGTGCGATATTCAATGATCGCCTTGGCTCTGGCGGAAGAGATGCCTGGAAGAGTCTGAAGCTCGGCCTGGGTAGCGGTATTGATATTAACGACTGCGTGAGCAGCACCGGTAAACGCCAACATTGTGACAAGGGTAATAAGCAATTTTTTCACGAACTTTCCTTTAAATTAAAAAACAATGGGTAATATAAAATTCTTCATCACAGGACTATGAAAGACCTCATGGGGGAAAAAACAAACGAAGAAAACCCCTACGCAGAATAGCAGTAATTTGCAACTTTCCCTCCCCTAAATTTCTCTGAACGATACACATTAGCCCTGATGTTTCATAAATTCGCGTGATGATTACGCAGGATTTTGTTTCGTAGAGAGATTCCATGAAAAAGCGGCGTAGTTATTCATACGCCCGACTGAACAAGATTTCCATAAAAAAAACAAAAGACCAGCAAGGACGCGCGTCAATTTATGAGACATTCGAGTTAAGGGTTAGGAATAATCAGACTCATGTTCCCGGAATCACAGCGCATTCCGGCCATGCCAATGAGCATTTGCAACTATCACTTTTGCGGCCTTTCACTGGAAATGGCTGATTCCCAACCGCATAACTTCGGAAATAACGATAGACGAGCGCCGGGAACGGCATGCATCAACCGCACCGGAAAGAAAAACCCTTACCAGGACGTGCATAAAACCAGCGGAGATCATTAATCCGATGAAACCGGAATTTCTCTGTCCTGAGACAGGGGCATGAACTTGTGAGTCAGGCCTTGAGATCGGAACCCACGATGTTCCGCAAATCCCTGGAAGGCCTATGACAGGCGATCTGCTGCAAACGCTCCACATCGTTTAGCTTGATATGCCGGCACTCGCTGCTAACGAGCCCGTCATCCTGAAACCGTGCAAATATGCGGCACACGGTCTCCTCCGCGATTCCCAGGTAATCGCCAATATCACTGCGGGACATGCTCAGGTTAAATTCGGTAGCTGAACAATGGCGCTGCGCGAATTGCTGCGACAGGTTGAGTAAAAAAGCGGCAAGACGCTCATCGGCGTTGTGCTTGCCAAGCAGCAGCAGTAATTCCTGGCTGTGACGGATTTCCGCGCTCATGATCTTGAAAATTTCGTACTGGATGGCAGGATCTTCCCTGGCCAATTCCTCGAAACGATCTACCGAAACTTCGCAGACGGAAGTGACTCCCGTTGCCCGAGCCTCGCAGTTGTGTTGCCGATTTCCGATGGCGTTCAGGCCCAGCAATTCTCCCGCTATGTGAAAACCCATCACTTGAACCTGCCCGTCTTCAGTACTGACACAGGTTTTTACCGACCCGCCGCGAATGACGTAGATATACTCAAGAGATTGCCCCATGCGATATAGAACCTCGCCGCGTTTAAATACCTGCTTCTTTTTGACGACTCGCTCGAGTAACGAAGCATCGCCAGTTTTCAGCCATAAGGACATGCATAATTGATAAGCGCCGCAATTCCTGCAATCGATCGGCACACCTGCGGGTTCTGCGGTGAGGGGTAGCATTTTTAGCGCGCGCTCTGGCATGTCGGAACCTGTTGGCAATAAAATTCACAAACTACGTGGGGAGCTTCAGGTCTCCCAAAACCGCCCCGGGGAAATCCGTGAGTTGATATTTACCGCTTGCCACCATCTCGGCAAGCATTTCCAGCGTCTGATTTTGCAGCAGCTTCACGATCTCCTGCTTGATCGGCCACCATTTCGTATGCATCGGGCAGGCGGTTTTGTCGCTGCAAACCTTGAGTCCCAGCACGCAGCCTTCCGTGAATTCCGGGCCCTCGGTCAGCCTGACAATTTGCATCAGGTTGATTTTATCGCTCTTTTCCCGCAAGCAGAAGCCACCTTGCTTGCCACGAAAAGAATATAGCAGATTACCCCTGCACAATTCCTGCAAAATCTTGGCCAGATAAGTAGGCGGCGAGTTCAGGTGTTCGGCAATCGTACGATTCAATACCGCTACACCGGGCGGCTGCGTGGCCATGTATATCAGGGCCTGAATAGCATACTGGGTTGTACGGGACAGGATCACTGCGAAAGTATCGCGCAAGCATTGTAATTATTAGAGCAAATTCCGGACATAAAATTCCGTCATCCCTCACACGAGCCAATAGACGAAGATAAACAACCCCAGCCAGACCACATCCACAAAGTGCCAGTACCAGGCGACCCCTTCAAAGCCAAAGTGATTCTCGGGCGTGAAGTGGCCTGCCATGACGCGAAACCATATCACCAGCAGCATGATGGAACCCAGCGTCACATGGAAACCGTGAAAACCGGTCAGCATGTAAAACGACGCACCATAGGCGCCGGTCGTCAGCTTGAGGTTGAGATCGGAGTAGGCATGGCCATATTCATACGCCTGCAGGCCGACAAACAGGAATCCCAGCGCAAACGTCAGAAACAAACCCAGCTTCAGCTGTCCGCGCTTGTTCAGCTTGAGTGCCCAGTGCGCCCAGGTAACCGTCACCCCCGACGTCAGCAGTATCAGGGTGTTGATGGCAGGGAGACCCCACGGCCCCATGGGCATGAACTTCTCGCGGATTCCGGGGCCGGCCGTGGGCCAGTCGCCCGTAAAATCTGGCCACAGCACTTTGTGCTCCAGATCGGCAAGCCAGGGAACCGAATAGATCCGCATGTAGTACAGTGCCCCGAAGAAGGCGGCAAAAAACATGACTTCGGAAAAAATGAACCAGGTCATTCCCCAGCGGAAAGACTGGCCTACCTGCGCGCTGAACTTGCCGCTCTCGCTCTCCCGCGCCACCGTGCGGAACCAGACAAAGCACATGTAGAAGAGAATGGCAAAGCCAATCGTGAGCAGCCCATAACCTATGGGTAGCCTGTTGACTGAGAATGCCGCGCCGAAACCCATGAATAACAGCGCTATTGCCCCGGTCATCGGATAGGTTGATGGGGCCGGAACGTAGTAATGACCGTGACCTGCTTCTTGGCTCACTTCTTTCTCCCGCTTAAAATTTAATTAACTGCCAAATCCGATCAAGAACAGCATGCCTGCCACAAATAATGCGCCACCGGCAAGACCAGAGAGAAAGCCAGCAGAAACAATGCCGTTCTGATTGCTGCGTACCTTCTCTCCATCTCCATGTCATCAGGCATATCTACGTTTTCTGACATATCTACGTTTTTTGACATATCGCGCTCCTGTTTCTAGGGCTACTTCACCAACGGGGGTGTCTCGAAACTATGGTAGGGCGCCGGTGATGGCAGCGTCCACTCCAGCGTCTTTGCGCCTTCCCAGGGTTTTTCAGGTGCTTTTTCTCCGCCACGGATGCACTTCAACACGACGTAGAGGAACAGCAATTGAGTGGTGCCGAAGCCGAAGGCACCAATACTGGAAATCATGTTGAAATCGGCGAATTGCAGCGCATAGTCGGGAATACGGCGCGGCATGCCCGCCAGTCCCAGGAAGTGCTGCACAAAGAAGGTGACATTGAAAAAGACCATCGACAGCCAGAAATGCCATTTCCCTAGCGTCTCGTCATACATATGCCCGGTCCACTTCGGCAGCCAGTAGTAAGTCCCGGCAAAGATGGCGAAGAGCGAGCCCGATACCAGCACATAATGGAAGTGCGCGATTACATAGTAGGTATCCTGTACCTGGACATCTATCGGCACGATTGCGCAGACCACGCCGCTGAAACCGCCGATGACAAAAAGGAAAATGAAACCGATCGAGAACAGCATGGGCGTCTCGAAGGTCATGGAACCACGCCACATGGTGGCGGTCCAGTTGAACACTTTTACACCGGTCGGGATGGCGATCAGCATCGTGCCATACATGAAAAACAGCTGCCCGGTTACCGGCATGCCGGCGGTGAACATGTGATGCGCCCAGACGATGCAGGACAGGATGGCGATGGAAGCGGTCGCGTAAACCATCGAGGAGTAGCCGAACAACGGTTTGCGCGCAAATGTCGGGATGATTTCCGAGACAATGCCGAATGAGGGCAAGATCATGATGTAGACTTCCGGGTGCCCGAAGAACCAGAAAATATGCTGGAACATCACCGGGTCGCCCCCCCCCGCCGCGTTAAAGAAGTTGGTGCCGAAATGGCGGTCGGTCAGCAGCATGGTGACCACTCCCGCCAGCACCGGCATCACCAGTACCAGCAGATACGCGGTGATCAGCCAGGTCCAGACGAACAGCGGCATCTTCATCAGCGTCATGCCCGGCGCACGCATATTGAGAATGGTGGTGATGATATTGATCGATCCCATGATGGAAGAAGCGCCAAGGATGTGGACAGCAAAAATCATCATGTCCATGCCCACGCCCATTTGCACCGACAACGGCGGGTAGAATGTCCAGCCGCCCGCTGCCGCCCCGCCTGGCACAAAAAACGAGGTGATCAGCAGCAGGGCCGCCGGAGGCAGCAGCCAGAAGCTCCAGTTGTTCATGCGGGCGAAAGCCATGTCCGGCGCGCCAATCATCATCGGTACCTGCCAGTTGGCAAACCCGACAAACGCCGGCATGATGGCGCCGAACACCATCACCAGGCCATGCATGGTGGTCAACTGATTAAAGAACTCCGGCTGGACGATCTGTATCCCGGGCATAAACAGCTCGGCCCGGATGGTCAGCGCCATCACGCCCCCGGTGAGGAACATGATGAAACTGAACCAGAGATACATCGTGCCGATATCTTTGTGGTTGGTGGTGGTCAGCCAGCGCATCATGCCGCTGGGGTGATGGTCGTGCGCGTGTGCAATGTCGTGATCGTGTACTGCTGCCATAACTTTCTCCTTGATGCTATTTTTTGAAATATTGGTATTGAATAATAATTAGCTGGGGCATCAGGCCACTTGGTGGGTGGCCTGATGCCCCAGCGCAACGTCTGCGATGGAGTAAATCGCAATGTCGTGAGGGTGCCGCCATGGTTTGCTTTCCTGATGCTATTTTCTGAGTTCGTTGATTTCGGATGGCTGCACTACGTCGCCTGTGGTATTGCCCCAGGCATTGCGCTCGTAGGTGACCACCGCCGCGATTTGTACATCCGACAGGTGCTTGAAAGCCGCCATTGCCGTGCCGGTCTTTCCGTTCATTACTATGTTGATATGCTCGCCCTTGGGACCCGTGGCAATCTTCGATCCATCCAGCGCGGCAAACGTCCCCGGAACGCCCTTGCCATTAGCCTGGTGACAGGCAACACAGTTGCCGGCATAGACTTTCTCGCCTTCGGCTTTCAGCTCGTCCAGCGTGAAGGTCTTGTTGACGTCAACCGCCGCCACGGCGGATTTCTTCTTCTTTTCAGCCACCCACTGTGCGTATTTCTCCGGCTCCAGCGCTTCCACCACTATCGGCATGAAGCCGTGTTCCTTGCCGCAGAGTTCGGCGCACTGGCCGCGATAGGTGCCGGGCTTGTCCGCCGTGAACCAGGTGTCGCGTATGAAACCGGGAATGGCATCCTGCTTGACCCCCAGGGCCGGAACCCACCAGGCATGGATCACGTCGTTGGCCGTAAGCAGTATCCGTATCTTCTTGCCTGTCGGCACCACCAGGGGATTATCCACTTCCAGCAGGTAGTTCTCGCCCTTGGTTTCCTTGTTCTCCTGCTGCGCCCGGGGAGTGGACAATGCACTCAGGAAGCTGATGCCCTCCCCTTCGCCCGTAATATAGTCGTACCCCCATTTCCACTGGTAGCCGGTCGTCTTGATGGTGATATCCGGACTGGAGGTGTCTTTCATGGCGATGATGGTCTTGGTGGCCGGATAGGCCATGCCAACCAGGATGAAGAACGGGATGATGGTCCAGATGATCTCGACCGTGGTGCTGTGATGGAAATTCGCAGCTTTGTAACCCGCATCCTTGCGGTGCTTGAGCACCGAATAAAACATGGTGCCAAAAACGCCGATAAAGATCGCCAGGCATATCCATAAGGCCAGCGTATGCTGATCATATATCTGCCGGGCGATGATCGTCTGCGGCTCGGGCAAGTTCAACTGATGAGGATCCGCCGCCGCCATTGCCAGTCCGGAATACATGGCGAACGTCAGAACTCCTGCCAGCGCTGCTGTTACCTTGCTCATATTTTCCTCACTTGATCCGCGTTGTTCATTCAGTCGGATGAACATTGAAGATAATCAGATTTTCTTATCCGGTATCGAATCGTATGACGCGCCACGCGAGGAAACCTTGATAAAAGTCAACTTTTGTTTATTCTTTCCGAGGGAGATTTATTTTGCGGAGAGGGCAAGTTGGGCATGCCGCGATTGACTTGGCTGCTATACTGCCAGAATGACGGCAACACGCCCTGCTCTTGACGGGTGGCGACTGATACGGATAAGTGAATTGAACGCTATTGCTCGCGACTTACCCGTCGAGGAAATACCATGAATTTCGTTATTCCTGGTTTAATCCGGAATCCATGATGGACTTTCAACGAGCCGCTTCGAAGTCGCTGAATACGATGCGGGGCGATTAATCCCCTTCCATTCCCAACAGCTCTGAAATCGTATCGGTCCCGAAAGCGCCGGCCTTCTGTCCCAGCCGCCAGGGGTCCCCGGCACTATCGCGGCATACACCAAACCCCAGGGACGGCGGCAGCGAAGGAAGGGTAAAGCGCAGATCGAGAAACCACACGCACACTCCGCTACCCGTAGATTCAATTCGATCGAGAAAGGGGAACATCGCAAACTGACGGTAACGGGTGAAAATCTCCTGGCTCCAGGCCTCGCGCGCGAGCGCATCTTGAGATTCAATTTCGCCGAATCGTCCGTAGTGCCGCCATGTCGCCATTGAAGGCGGCTGATAACCGGAGGCGATCCTTCCCCATATGGCCGATATTCCGTTTGCGGTATCGGGTGGCTTCAGCACTTGAATATGCCGCAGATTAACCAATGCCTCGTAGTAGTTGTCCCCATGGATGACGATGATCTTCCAGTTGAACGGCGACAGCGGTTGGGGAATGGCGTGAATCCCGGTTCCTGTTCCTTCCAGCCGATGAGCAGCGGCATAAGCTTTCCCCACCTTGATGACCTGGGAATGGAGAACTCCCTGAAACCCGACGTAGCCCCCCAGAACCACAAGGGCAATGATGGCGGGATATCGCCCCTGGCGCCTGAGCATGGCCGCCGCCAGACCCATCACAATAATGGCGGTGAAATACGGGTCGATGATAAATGTGAAAGGAAGAGCGAAGCGGTGATAGGAAAAAGGCGCCAGCACCATGGTGCCGTACGCGGTGAACACATCGCCCGCGATATGGATGGCGATACCCAAGGCCGCGGTGCCGTATATCGCCCGCCAGGAATAGCATTGACGCGAGAACCGGGAAAATAGCCAGGCTAGCACCAGCGCCCATGCGGGAAGCATGATAATTGAGTGGGTGACGCCCCGGTGCAGGTCAAGATACGGAAGTGCACCAAACACGCGTAACACGATATCGCTATCGGGAAATGCGGCCGCCAGAAACCCTGCCGCCATGCGCGTACGCGGTGTCAACTCGCCGGGACGCGATATTGCCGGTGCGGTTGCACGCGCCAGCAACGCGCCACTCAACGCATGGGTCAGGGTATCCATGCCGCTTGAGGAATTACAGGTAGGAAAGGATGGTGAAAAACACCGGACTTGAAGACAGGCTCAAATACCCTGTGGCGATTTCTCGCTCCCGCTCTCCACGGTCCTACTCCGGCTGAATATCATGCGGTCCAGGTTTTCAGCCACGGACAGGCACCCCTCAAGAAAGCGGCTGGTTTTGCTCGAAGCGGGAGAGCTATCATTCATCCAGTGAAAAAATGCCGCCAGGTAAATCGTCGTGAGTCCGGTTTCTTCAAGCGCGCGCCGGATGTAGGTCGCATCCCGGTTAGCCGCTTCACGCATCCATTGTACGGTGCGGCTGACGCGCATCAGTCCGGGTACCTGGATATGGATATGTCCCGGTTCCAGCTTGCCGTAGATCATCTGCCGGGTTGTTTTGCGGTAGGGATGAAGTGCGCCAAGCCATGCCATGATCAAACGGTGCAAACGCTGACGCGGCCGCAGATAGAAAAAATCGGAAGCTTGTGCGGCTTTGAGCATGGCGCTATCGGCACGCTCAAACCAGGCATCAACGATGTCTTCTTTCTCGCGGAAATGCGCGCGTACATCATCCAGGGTAATCCCCAGTATGGCCGCCACGTCGTGCAAACGCACAGCCTCCCATGATTTCTGCTCGCCCAGCCCAACCGCGGCGTCAACAATCTGATCAATCGTTGCCATGTTTCCTCCGATGAATGATTGATTCGGAAGAAGGCAAGTCTTTCAACTTTGCCTTGATACAAAGTGTAAAGGACATCAGTCGCGTTATCAATACCGCTGGCTCGAATGAGCCGGCGTCCATGGACGCGAGGTAGTGTGGGTTGTGGCCAGGAAACGCCTGGAAGAAGCCATATGAAAAATTATTGCTTTCGCTTCCGCTCCAATTCCAGTTTGTTGATGTAGCGCTGGATCATGGACAGTACGCTCTCCTGCGGGTCGATATATACACACCGGGCGCGCTGGCCGTTCCCGTGAGGGATTTGGGAAACATGCTGTACCTGGAGATTGACCTTGGCAGTGCCAATCCCGGATAACGCGACTTGGCAGTCGCGATAGATGGCGCCCGGCTCAAACTTGATTCTGGATTGAGCGTCGATCACCGCCATGCCGCCACAGCTTATATCATGCAAAAGAACTTCAATGGTGGCTGGACTATCCTCCCCGGGCAAGGGTATAACACACTTGATGGGAATGGTCCTCGGAGTGTCAACGCGGTAAAACTCCCTTCTTTGTATACGCAGCAGCGTTTCCGGAATTCGGGTTAGGAAGGCGGGGTGTTCTTCAAACTGGATTTTTTCAATCCCCTCGCAAACGAACTGAATTTTCACATGGTCCGGAAATGCGACGGCATTCAGTTTATTGGCCTTCAGCGCCTGCTGGTTGACGACTTCATCGGCACCGTAATCCAGCACCATTTCACCCTGCTCCGCATCGACATCGATAACTGTTGTCAAAATATGACTGTCGCTGTGACCAAAATTACAGGTCACCAGGGAATTATTCCGCATCATGGACCGCAGGATAGAGAGAATCCCGGCCTCTGCATAAATACGATACTTCTCGTCGTCATCCTGTCCCAGCATGATCCATCCGCTCGTTTAATCGGGCTATATAGCTAACCCGGGCATCAATTATAGTGATGTTACGTATCTGGTTGCGTCCAAAGATCAAAAGAACAGTGAGGACAGATTCCGAGAATTTTTAAGCCTGTGCAAGAACTTTTTGTATAGATCCGCATCTAATTTCCGCGGACGCGAAGAAATTCTGTTCGCAGGTGATATTTTTCATACAGTAACGGAGATGTTTTTGGAGGGTTTGCTGACCGGACCGAGAGAAGTGCAACATTGGTAGATGGTCATCAAGTTGGTCATATTCTTGAGCATCTCGATCCTTAAAGGAGGTAATCATGGAATTGACAATTCTCGTAGTAGGTGTCGCTGCGGTCGCTCTTTGGTTTTTTCTGTCAAAGGATGGACGGCGGGAGTGAAACCGATCCAGCAACCTTGCGCAGGACCCGTGGCAAGGAATATCTTCTGACTACAGCATACAGAAGTCAGAACTGACGACTCAATTAGCCGATGCTCTTGCGACTCTGGCTTGTCCGGCGCATCGGCTTTTCTTTGGGGCATCGGGAGAGCGCGTCAGCGCCTTGAATAGACCTTTGAATGCCTCCCTCAGAGCTCGAAACAGCTTGATCTCAGTATCGCCCCTCAATACCTTGCAGCTATTTCCTCCGATTCGTGGCGGCGTACAGCTTAGGACGCACTTTCGCAAGCTCCCTACTCGGTTCTCCGTCCGGAAACGCGCCATGCTAATAATATAATATCAGGAAGCGGGGGCATGACAAATCAGCCCGACCGTTAGAAAATAACACTCAGTTCATGGCTGGCCCGGATTGCCTCCATAAAGCCAGCAGGCCCTTCATATCTCAGTCAAAGCGCATTGTATAAAGCACATCTATCGCGTTATCGATACCTGCCCTGGTGACAACCGTAAATTTTGGGGTCAGGCTGTAGGTGAGTTTGGTCACGCCCGCCACCGCCGTTAATGCCTGCTCATAGCTGATATAGGCCCGGTTCGAAAGGCGCTTGCTGACAGTGCCGATCTGTCCCGCCAGTACATCTCCCCCCATGGGCCGCGTCTGCCGTATGGATAGGTCATCCACACCGAGCGCCTGGGCGACTTTATCCGTGACGCCGCCGGATTGGCCGCCCAGAATGGCATTGGCCGCCGTCAGTAGCAGCGATGCGTCGGCCTTTCCCTCGGGCGCCCTGCCCAGCGTGATCCACGAAAGTTTTTCCAGGTCCGAAACGGCAGGCGTGGAAACCAGCCGTACCCGCGGGCGGCGCACGCTGCTGGTCACTTCGACGCCGGCTTCCACCGGCAATCCCATACGCATCGCGAGCACGTTCAGCCCGGGATCGTCGATTGCACCCTGAAAACTAACGATACCACGCTCCACCACCAGGCGCTGGCCATACGCTTCAAAATTCGCATTGCGAGCGGTGATCGTACCGGTAGCCCGCAATTGTTCCAGGTTGCCGGTAATGACGGCAGATATATGTGCCTCCGGCATTTCCGGCAATTCGACGCCCGCAATGCCAAATCCAGCGCGCCCGGCAAGTTCGGCCCGGGCTGCCAGATCGAAGGGTTTGATTCCATCTATTTCCCCCGATGCGGTCAATCCGCCCAATTCAAGACCTGCGCGCAGATTGGGCAACCGGTGCCTGCGGCCATCGCTTTCCAATTGCGCCGCCAACTCAGTTGCCTTGAAATCCGGTGTACCGCCTTCCTCATGCGTTAAGAGAAGCGTAGCGATCTCGAGCTCGCGCAAAGACAGTGCAAGAGGTAATTCCAGGCTTGCGGGCGGAGATCTTGGCTCGGCGGAAGGAGGTGCAACAATTTCCACCTCCGTGGCTCTCAGCGCCGTTATATCCAAACCTTCAACGCACGCGGTCCCCAGTTCAATTGCAAAGCGCATGGCACGCGCATTAAACGAACCGGATAATGCACCATCCAATCCTTCAAAAGACAAGGTGCCTGCGCTAAGATGCGATATAGCCGAGCCCAAAGCCCTGAGACCGGATGGGGTGGTTGATATCCAGACGCTGATACCTGACGATAGAATAACAAAGGTCGCGAGCAATAAAGCGGGCCGCCACCGCCCTTTTTTTACGGTAAACTTTTTAGCCCGATTTTCGTTTAGCAGGTTTGGCATACCAGCAGAATGTCAGTGCAACCGGAAGACAAGCCGCCATTTGCGCGGCATGCCGTGAGATTTCTTATGACCGTGGATTCGCAGGCATGAAACGATTCGGTACTATCCTCAGCAACGGCATAAAAGATTTTCACCCGGTCTATTTCGCGATGGTGATGGCTACCGGCATTGTGTCTATCGCTTTTGACGCGATGGCTTTCCCCCACATAGCGAAAATTCTTTTTCTGCTGAATCTGGTCTTTTATTCGATTTTATGCGTCATCGTAGCCGCACGCATGATGTTTTTCCGCTCAAATGTAATGGCGGATCTCAAAGTCCTTCCACAAGCATGGCTTTTCTTAACGTTTGTGGTGGGCACCAATACAATAGGAGCGCAGCTCGTCATATTTCAGCATGCCACCGGTCTGGCGAGTCTATTATGGCTTATCGCACTGATCAGCTGGATCATATGCATCTATTTCATCCTTTCCAATCTCATCCTTATGCGAAAGAGAACCGTGCGGGAAATGGTGAACGGTGCCACGCTGCTGATTATTGTCAGCACGGTATCCGTAGCCATGTTGGGGCTACGCCTGCTGGACGCGACAGCCATACATGACACTTATGCCTACTTTGCCGCATGGACGTTCTGGGCCTCCGGATTTGCTCTATACCTGTTCATCGTTCCATTGATAATTTATCGCCTGTTTTTTAAAACCCTTGAACCCGGAGATTGGGAGGCCCCTTATTGGATCTGCATGGGAGCACCGGCAATCATTACCTTGACGGGCTCGGAGTTTGTCATGCATATGCCCGCTGTCGCGGTGTGGGACGATATTCGGGAGATTACGCTGCGGATAACGATTTTTGCGTGGATCATTGGAACATCATGGATTCCCTATCAACTTTTCATGGATATCCGGCAACTCATCACCGTCAACGTCGCAGGTCCGGCACCTTTATGGATTAAAACCTTTCCATGGTCGAGGCTGGCATTTGGCAGGCAATATTATTTCTATGGTCCTTCCTCATGGAGCAGGGTTTTTCCCATAGGAATGTACACCGCATGCACACTCTCCCTGGCCAAAGCGACTGGCTCCGGATCACTGGGAATCATTCCCCAATATTGGGGCTGGTTTGCGCTGCTGATTTGGTCTCTTACATTGATCGGCACCGTGCGCTCCGTCATAGCGTTGCGATTCTCGTCGCGTTGAGCCTGCTTTGACCATGGGTGAGCGGCGCTCCCTGGTCCATGACGGCGTTTATACCTCATCAGAATGCCACGGCGATCGAAAAGTGCAGCTGCAGTTTCCCATCTCTGTGGCCTCGGGCGAGATCCAGCGCCAGCGGCCCAACCGGGCTACGCCACCGAATTCCGCCGCCATAACCAACGGCCAGATCCAAGCGATGCAGGTTATCGGCGGCGCCCCCGACATCGGTAAACACGGCGGCGCCCCATTCACGCGTAAGCCAGTGATTGTACTCGATGGTGTACCGGTAGCCATCGCCGTGCCGCCCACGATGGCCTGCCCCTCCCGCACGCCCAGGCTTTGAAATGCATAGCCTCGCACAGACTGAATGCCCCCCCGCACGAAACAGATACTCCTGAGGAATACCGAAACGGGAATCGGTGAAGGTATATCCCGCTTCGCCGCGCAAGAACAACACATCGCGTTTACCCACGGGGTGCCAGTACTGGTGCCGGAAGTGGTGCGCAGAAAACTCTGATCGGACAACAATTGCTTGCTGCCGCCACCGATACGCACTTCTATCACACTGCCATCGCGTGGAAACAACGCATCATCCACCGAGCGGTAGCGCAATTGTCCATCCAGTACCAGTGTTTCGTTGGTCTGGTGCAGTCCGCCTTTCGGGTCCCGGTCTTCCCGCCGCCAATTGATCCCGATCCGGGTCTCGGTCTTTCCTGCAATGTTATCGTGGGGGTGAAATAGCTTCAGTAGCGAGGAGTTCGCTTATCTCCTGCCGTGCCCGGCGCAGGAAAGTCGCACGGGCGATATCATCCACCATCGGCTCGAGCGGCAACAGGAAATGCGTCTTTAGCAAATTCCGCAACGATTCCGGAGCGAAAATGATGACTGGTGGCGAATTGTTTCTGGCTTCGAATCGCTGTGTCTCATGTGCCCTGACGGCACCACTCCCGAGCGTAAAAAGAATAAACGCCGGGAGAAGTGCTGAGATGCCTATTCGTACTGGATACGAAGTCGGATATTCAGCAGGAGACATGGCGAAGTGGAGTTCATGCCGTGGGAACATCGGTCCATAATTCCACGGAACGTTTCCCGGACACGGTCAAGCGGAATTTCCGCATAACGGCGCGGCAGTGATGCTAATTGGAATATCCGGGTAAAAATGAATAGGGCAGCCGCGGCTATACGGGCATGACCGGCGAGCGCTTCCACTGGATAATACCTAGCCGCGCCGGTCACCGCAACCCGGCCGAAACGAAAAAGATGGAAAGAAACTTTGCCCGGTGGAGTATTTTACGGAGGAATTATTCTAAACCGCCTCGCTCGATCTTCATCTTTCCGGCGAGTTTGCTACCTGCCCCTGTCGAATTCAGGATTATTCAGAGGTTCGCCAACTCTCGCCCGTCATAATGCCCTGGCCATAGCCTCACCGGAACGGCTCAAGGAAGCGGGCGCGGTATAAGCGGTACCGTTTGAGCTACGATCCGCGCTTCATGCTTCAGCGCGCCGGTGTGGCCGGAGGTTGATCATGCATTCCCGGATCTTCGTAGGCCTCGCGTGGCGGGTTGCCGTCATATATCAAGTGTTTGCGCTGCTGGAGGTAGGCGTCCCGCACAAACAGGTAAGGCTCCACCGCAGCTTCGTCGCGAATCCGCATGGGGCCGGATAACCGCGCCCGCTTGTCGACAACGCCAAGAATGGAAAGCGGCACCGTAACGGGGGCGCCAATCACATAAATTCCGACATAAAAGAGACCATTCGTAAATATGCTGACGGGAATGCCTGATACATCCCGGTTGCTGCTGGGTCCGAGCAAAGGGATAAACAAATAGGTTTTTGCGTCAACGCCCCACACGCCCAGTGTTTGCCCGAAGTCTTCGTCATGTTGCGGTAGACCCATGGGTCCCGCCATATCGAAGAATCCAGCCATGCCGATGGTCGAATTGACCGCAAAACGCAGCGTATCCTGGAATCCCTGACGTACCTTGCCTTGCAAGAAACTGTTCAGGATCACATTCGGATACGCCAGATTGTCATAGAAATTTCCGATAATACGCTGCATGCGGTTGGGCACGTAATCGATATATACATCAGCCACCGGCGCCACAATCTTCCGATCAATCACATCCGTAAAGGTATAGGACTTGCGGTTGATATTCTCATAAGGGTCGATCGGATCTGTATTCATGCTTTTGTCAGGCGGCTGCATGGTGGTACAACCAGCCGATAACATCGTGCATATCAGCATCAAAACAGCTGTTGAATGGTTATATTTCATGATCAGGTAATGAGTATAATTATGATAATGATCTATTTGCGCCTATCACAACAATTGGCGGTTCGTTGATTTCAGCCCCGGGTAGTCGCCGCCTTCAATGAAGCGCGCTGTACTTTCAGGAATCTTGTATTCCGACCGCAACACATAGAGTCGCATACTCCTTCCGGTCCGCCCTGTGTCCGCTCCAACATAGGTGTTGATCGTTATTTCGCCTCCATGCCAAAAATAACTTGAAGACTTGCACGATGGGCGATCACCTAATTTTGGCAAGCCACCCATCGAATCGTTGGGCGCATATCGAGAGTTCACACTCACACTTGATCACCGCTCGCATGGTCTGTGCAGCCGCCAACACGTCCAGCGGAGGCATTATAGTCTATATATTCATTGCATTCTCTTCACGACTGAAGTATGACGTATATTTTTGGATAGCTCGGCTGAATGGTCATGACTGAAGCTTTCATAAACCGCCCTTCATTGAGGGGGCTGAGGGGCATGGTTCTCTGTCTCGGAATATGGCTGCCAGCGACCGTGTTCGCCAGCTCACCATCACTTCGTTGTGAAATCAACCAGAATGGAGAGACTCACATTGCAGATTTTCCGCCCAATGCCAATCCATATACCGTCGAATCAAAAGATATCAACGGAAGATTCCGGCGGAGAAACGAGTTGCGGCTCAAGGCCATGAAGAAACCCCACAGGACCGGAATTTTAGTCTGATCCTGCCCTTTCCAATCAAGTCCATAAGCTAATAGGCATTATCCATTTTTATCCGCGGGACGCAGGTCGCGGCACGGCGTGAATCCAGTTCAACCAGATTCTTCGCTACTTCCGCGGCCGCACTCGAAACCGCGCGTTGCACGCCTTTAACCACGCCCTCGATACCCCCACTCACCACCTCTGAAATTACCGTATAACACACGGCGCCACGGCCATCGGTGGAACGCGTAATCGCCCAGTTAAACCTTGCCGTCACCTTATCACCCACTATGGCATCGAACTGGCTAAGCTCGATCGCAACGCGATAGACAGGCTGATCGGGAGTACGAGCCGCCCCGCGTGTTTCGTTTATCGCCCCGATTTGGCTGGCGATGCCGGCAGCAAACGCGTCACGCAATTCGTTATTGAAGTGCGATGACCAGCGATCCTGCTCAAGAATGAAAAGCTCTGTTTCCTGTCCTGCCTGAGAACGTACCACCAGTTGAGGGCGGGCAAGCCGTTCCGGCACATTGACTGGCATTATCTCGATAAAAATTGGTACGGACGAATGTATTGCATCCTTCGTCACCGATGATCCGGAAGGAACCGACAGCGTATAAAACCGTGTCTCCGGAGCAGATACGCAGCCTGCGACCGCTAATGCGCCCATCATGCCAAACATGTTACGTATCCATGATTTCATTGTTTATCCCTCCGTTTACCCCGAATTACCGATTCGGGATGGAGCTCGAAATAGTCTGTCAATATTCTCAATGAAGCCGCAGCACGCGATAATTCCTGCAGTGTCTGACGCAAATCCTGCTGTAGCGGAGCATCTTCAGATAACGTGCGTTCCGCGGCACTCAACGTTTTGCTTACATCCCTCATCGCCGTGGTGATTTCAGGTGCGACATCATTGTTCAATTTCTCCGCCAGTTGTGCGGTGCTGTTCAGCGTTCCCTTGAGTTCTTTCAACGATTGCTGCAACTCATCACCAATCTGATCAAAAGGTACCTTGCTTAACTTGAACGCTATCTCCGAAACCTGGGTTTCAAGCGCTTCCGCGCTGCTGGGAATGGTGGGCAGTTGCAATAACGGGTGGGGAACGTCCGCGCTGGCTGCTTTCCCGGCGCTTTTTTTTGCCGGGACGAGCTTGGGGAAAAAATCGAATGCGATATAAATCTGCCCGGTGAGCAAATTACCGGTTCTCAATTGCGCACCCAGCCCGCGGTCGATCATGAATTGCAAACGCTGTTGCGGCGTGTACTTTGATTGCCTGTGAGATTCGATAAATTTCCGCCCCAGGCGCTCCGGATAAACTTCCACCAGCACCGGCATGCTGAATTCCTGCCGCTTGGGATCGTATTCAATACCTACTGATTTAACATGTCCCAATGGCAGTCCACGAAAACTGACTTCGGCGCCGGGCACCAGGCCACGCACGGATTGCTTGAAATTAAGCACTATCATGGTTGCCTCGCCATCCTGTTCCCTTACTGCTTCAGCCTGGCTTTCCGCCAGAACATAGGCAGTATTCTCTTTGGCGGGAGGGCCGGGATTTTCATCCGGTGCTTGAAACGAAAGGCCGCCCAGCACAACGGTAGCCAGCGATTGCGTATTGAGTGTGAAGCCGCTGGCATTTATCTGCATGTCAAAGCCGCTGGCATGCCAGAAGCGCGTATTGATCCCGACAAATTTGTCATAAGGGGCATTAATGAATATACGGATGGTAATGCCTTTGCCATCCTCATCCAGATCGAACGCGGTGACCTGTCCTACCTTGATGCGGCGATAATAGACCGGCGAACCGATATCCAGTGAGCCGATATCGGTCGCGCGCAAAACATACTGCTTGCCGGAAGCGTCGCGCGTAATGATGGGCGGCACCTCCAGTCCGGTGAATTTATCCGTTTTCTCGGTTTCAATACCGGCGTCGGCGCCAACGTATGCGCCGAACAGCAGCGTGCCGAGCCCGGACACTCCGGAGGCGGCTACACGCGGACGCACGACCCAGAAGCGGCTGTCGGTTGCAGTAAAACTTTTGGCTTCCCGCTTCAATAACACAGTCACCAGAACCCGGGAACGATCCTCGCTCAGTGTGATGGACTCTACGGTACCGATATCAACTTCCTTATACTTGACCTTCGTCTTGCCCGCTTCCAGTCCCTCGGCGGAGTGAAATGAAATGATGATCTCGGGGCCACGCTGAATCCATGTCTGAACCGCAAGCGAAATACCGATAACCGCGGCCAGGATGGGAATCAGCCAGATCAGCGACGGAATCCAGTCCCGCTGCGGCGCCTTTACTGGCACCGGCATGGCCTCTTCTACCGAGCCATCCGGTTCTCCGGTTTTTATTTCACTCATACACGTTTCCTGGACTCCTGTCCGGCAATATCCCAGGTCAAACGAGGATCAAAGCTGACCGATGCAAACATGGTCAGCACCACCACGGCGGCGAACGAAGCGATGCCCGGTCCGGCATGTATCATGGCGAAGCCTTTGATCTGGACGAGGCCGGCCAGCAGCGTCACGACAAAAACATCCAACATCGACCAACGGCCGGTCAATTCAACAAGGCGATAAAGTTTAGCCCGTTGCAAAAGACGCCAGTTGCTGCGCCGCCGCGCCATGATCAATAAAAGAATCAATACCGCCAGCTTGAACAGCGGCACTAGAAAGCTGGCGACAAAAACAATGACCGCCAGTTCCCATGAGCCCGAAACCCAGAAATAGATGATACCGCTCATGATGGTGTCTTGCTTTTCCCCGAAGAAGGAAGCGGTAGTCATCACGGGCAATATATTTGCGGGAACATACATGATGCAGGCGGCAATCAGAAAAGCCCAGGTCCGGTTCAGGCTGTCGGGCTTGCGTTGGTGCAACCTTGCGCCACAACGCCCGCAATGGTCATCCGCTTTAACGTCTTTCCACAACGTAGCGCAATAATGACATGACACCATGCCCAGGCTCGCCGCCGTCTTTACAGGCGCTTCGTTCACGGATGAGTTGGCCCCCAAGGTATCGCTGGCCGAGCGAACGGCGCTATCCGTCGGCATTCTGTTTCTCTCCTTTTTTTGACGAAGCCATCTGCCAGACATAGCGAGGGTTGAATGAAAATACCGCCGCAAGAAGAATAGTGAGGGCGCCAAATGCCCACAGCGCAGCGCCCGGCAGCACCGTTGCCATGCCTGTCAATTTGACAAACGCGACAATGGTGCCAAGTAGAAATACTTCCACCATTGACCATGGCCTCAAGGTTTGAGCCAGACGCGCCAATAAATTGAATGCAGGGGGATATTCAGTTCTATTTATCGAGACAAGCAAATACACCAGAATCAGGAGCTGCATCAATGGAAACAGAACGGTTGTAACCAGCACCAGAAACGCCACCAGAGGCATTCCTTCGGCGCTCAAGGTAGAAACCGCGCCAATGAGCGTTGTCCGGCTGACAATGCCTTGAAGTTCCATCTCAACAATCGGGAAGATATTGGCTATGATGTACATGATCAAACCGGCGAGCGTTAGCGGCAGGGCACGCTTGCTATAAGAGCTCATGTCGCGTTCCAGCTCGGCGCCACAACGGCTGCAAAGCGCGGCTTCATTGTGACCCAGTGCCTGCCTGCGGTGAATCGCATCACATTCTTCACAGGCGATCAGGCCGGATACTTCCTGCATGGTTTTTAGCCCACGTAAGTCAATTATGTAGCGTTTCCCCGGATTTCATGATTCTATACCTGTTCTTGCGTGTGCCATGCTGAAACAAATCGCTTTCCGAACTGTCATTAACCGAAACACAACAAGGAAAAGCCGATGGACAAGAAGACCCAAATCAATGTCTGGTACTTGATCATCGCTGTACTCGGCGTTTTGCTGGTGCAAAATCTTTATCAGCAATATACAAAGGTTGAGCCAATCCCCTATAGCCGCTTTCATACATTGCTGGAGCAGGACAAGATCGCCGAAATTGCAATCACCGAAAACCACATTTACGGGTCGCTCAAAGAGAAAGGTGCCGACGGGTTAAAGGATTTTGTCACCACAAGGGTGGAACCCGAGCTGGCCGACAAGCTGGATAAGCATAATGTAACTTATACCGGAATAATCCAAAGTACCTGGGGCCGCGATCTGTTGTCCTGGCTGCTGCCGATGGCGGTCTTCATCGGGATCTGGCTATTTATCATCCGCCGCATGAGCCAGGGCGGCATCAGCGGCGGCGGACTGATGTCGATCGGAAAAAGCCGCGCCAAGGTGTTCGTGGAGAAAGAAACCAAAGTGACCTTTGCCGATGTGGCCGGCGTTGACGAGGCGAAGGAAGAACTGATCGAAATCGTCAACTTCCTGAAGGATACCGAAGGATATAGCCGCCTCGGCGGGCGCGCCCCCAAAGGAATCCTGCTGGTTGGTCCGCCCGGTACCGGCAAGACGCTATTGGCCCGCGCCGTTGCGGGCGAAGCGAGCGTTCCGTTCTTTTCGATTTCCGGCTCGGAGTTTGTCGAAATGTTTGTCGGTGTCGGCGCCGCGCGGGTACGCGATCTATTCGAGCAGGCGCGCCAAATGGCCCCGGCAATCATTTTTATCGATGAGCTGGATTCGCTCGGGCGGGCTCGTGGTGCCTATGGGCTCGGTGGACACGACGAAAAGGAACAAACGCTGAATCAGTTGCTGGCCGAACTTGATGGCTTCGATGTAAAAAGCGGGGTTGTATTGCTCGCTGCAACCAACCGGCCGGAGATCCTCGATCCCGCATTGCTGCGTGCGGGGCGATTCGACCGCCAAGTGCTGGTGGACAGGCCGGACAAGGTGGGGCGTGAACAAATTCTGGCCGTGCATCTAAAAAAAGTGAAACTCGATACCGATGTAAAGCCGGAGCAGATCGCAGCACTGACACCGGGCTTTACCGGCGCGGATCTCGCGAATCTGGTCAACGAGGCGGCGCTGCTCGCGACCCGGCGCATCGGCACCTCGGTAACCATGAATGACTTCAATAATGCCATTGAACGTATCGTCGCCGGGCTTGAGAAACGTAACCGCCTGCTTAACCCGGTCGAGCGCCGCGTCGTCGCATTCCATGAATTGGGGCATACCATGGTGGCACTGGCGCTGCCGGGCACCGACGAGGTACACAAGGTTTCAATCATCCCGCGCGGTGTCGGCGCCCTCGGCTATACCATCCAGCGTCCAACGGAAGACCGTTTCCTGATGAGACGTGTGGAACTGGAAAACAAGATGGCCGTGCTGCTGGGCGGACGCGCGGCGGAGCAGGTGGTTTTCAACGAGGTTTCGACAGGCGCATCGGATGATATTGCTCGCGCGACCGATCTCGCGCGCGCCATGGTACTGCGCTATGGGATGAGCGACGCTCTGGGCAATGTTGCCTATGATCGCGACCGCTCGGCCTACCTCCAAACCGGCATGCCCATACCACAGAACCGGGACTATAGTGAGGAAACCGCGAATGCTGTCGATAGCGCTGTGCGTAAGCTCGTGGATCATGCGTTGGAGCGCGCTATTGCCATACTGCGGCTTAATCGCGCTCTGCTTGACCGCACCGCGGATGAGTTGCTAAAGACCGAGACGCTGAACCAGCCTCAGATCGAGGCATTGAAGCGAGAAATTGTCAGCGGCCCCGCCGAACCTTTACCTACGCCGGCCGCATAGCGTTTGTATAAACGCGTATGGATATTCCGATCCGCGCTATGCCGCCGTTTCTATTTAAAAAATAATTTCTAAACAGACCCCGGTTCCTGTATACTCCGCGCTTCGATGAAAAGGCTCTTATGTTTCTTGCCTTTTTTTCGGTTCATCGTTCCTGACCTCTCTTCGATTTTCAAGTCTCCAACGGAAATTGTGCGGTACCGTGGTTAGCGGCGATGTTTTATGTGTGCGCCAGCGGTACTCTGCCCATTAATCTCCGGCAGGCATATTCTGTTCGCGCGCGTTAGGGCGCTTCTATAAATTCAAGGTTACAGGCCAGACAGGGCGCGAAGCGGTGGTAATTCGCCACGCGGATGTCTGTCAAGAAATTTCTGCAGGCTGCATATCAATAATGCAAGCGGCAAAAAATTTTGGGCAATACCAAGCTCATGCCTCAGGGACTTGAAACGTTAGGGGCGCACCATATTTTTTCACTTAATGGGAAAACAACGTGTCTTTTGAAAATCTTAACCTGCATCCGCTTATTCTTAAAGCTGTTATCGACTCCGGCTACACTACACCTACCCCCGTTCAGGCACAGGCCATTCCTGAATTGATCGCGGGTCACGATATCATGGCCTCTGCCCAGACCGGCACCGGCAAAACCGCCGCATTCATGTTGCCGGCACTGCATCGCCTTGCAACGCCTTCCAAAGTACATAGCCGCGGCCCGCGAGTACTCGTGCTAACCCCGACGCGGGAACTTGCGCTTCAGGTATCTGAAGCTGCTGCCAAATATGGCAAGCATCTGCCTCGCGTCAGAGTCGTGAGCATACTTGGCGGAATGCCGTATCCGCTTCAAAACAAGCTGCTTTCGCAACCGGTGGATATTCTTGTCGCAACGCCTGGCCGTTTGATTGATCACATTCAGCGCGGCCGCATCGATTTTTCACGCCTGGAAATGCTGGTACTGGATGAAGCCGATCGCATGCTCGACATGGGCTTCATCGATGACGTGGAGAGAATTGCCGCGGCCACCCCCGCAACCCGCCAAACCTTGCTGTTCTCCGCCACCCTGGATGGGGCGATAGACAAGGTTGCGGCACGTCTGCTGAAATCGCCCAAGCGTATTCAGATCGCAACGCAACAGGCACGGCTCGATAACATCGAACAACGGCTGCATTATGTCGACGACATTTCGCACAAGAACCGGCTGCTGGATCATCTGCTGCGCGACATCACGTTGAAACAAGCGATTGTTTTCACGGCCACCAAGCGCGACGCCGATATGCTGGCGGACAACCTTTCCGCTCAGGGGCATGAAGCCGCCGCATTGCACGGTGACATGAATCAGCGCGATCGTACCCGCACGCTGACCAAGCTCCGTCATGGCGGGCTGCGGGTGCTGGTGGCGACCGACGTCGCTGCACGAGGAATCGACGTGTCCGGCATTACCCATGTGATCAATTTCGATCTACCGAAATTTGCCGAAGACTATGTACATCGCATTGGCCGCACCGGCCGCGCGGGCGCATCGGGAATTGCGGTATCGTTCGCTTCAGGCAAGGATGGCGTCAATCTGAAAAAAATCGAACGCTTTACGGGCCAGCGTATCGATTCTCACGTGATACCCGGGCTGGAGCCGAGATTCAAACCGCGTCCCGCTACTGGCGGCGCCAGGGGCACGCCGAGCGTCGCCCACAAACGCAACCGGACCTGGGCAAATGATAACGGACAGGGCACTAACACTAATAATACCAATGGAAACTGGAATAATAGCCGTAGCCGCTCGTTCAGCGATAATCGGGGAAATACCGCAGGAAATACCCGAAGCCAACCATTTGGAAACAGCGGCGCTCCCAGTCCTTATTTCAGAAGCAAATAAGCATTTCTCTTAATGTAGCGGGCTCGGAAAATCCGAGCCAGTTGCGAAGGATGGGTGAGGCAAAGCGCAACCCATTACAATTGAAACGACGGGTACGGCGCTCGCCTCCATGCAAAACATCATTTTGAAAAATCGGAAAAAGACCCTGGGAAATCTTTGGGCCTCTTTTCTACTCAGGCTGGTTTCGCATGAAATCCGCTGTCTGATAAAACGCCATGCCAAGCTTTCTGCATAGCTCTTCATCCAGTCCGACATCCACCATCGCGCGGCCCATGCACGCCAACCATTGATCGCGTTCCGGAATGCCAATCGCGAAAGGCATATGGCGGGTACGCATGCGGGGCTCGCCATATTTCTCGGTATACAGGGATGGTCCGCCCGTAAAGCCGGATAGAAACATGAATAGCTTCTGCCGGGAATGAGTCAAATCCTGCGGATGAAGCTTGCGGACACCAAAGTAGTCCGGATCTTCATCCATCAGATCGTAAAAACGGTCCACCAGGCGGCGTATAACGGTTTCTCCGCCTATCCGTTCATATGACATTGCTATATGCATCAGACTCTCCTTGATTGTTCATCTCCGGTACTACAACACAATGACCAAGTGACGTAGAAACCGGATCACTCCATACTATGCGGCAATGGCCTGCGTTTTGTCAGCATACGCAATATCCAATAAATAGCCAGTGCGGCAACCACATGCTTCGCCGTATGACCGCTTATCACATGTCCCAGGTCATAAATCTGGCGGTCTCCGATCTCCGCCAATTTGGCAAGACCATACAACGCAAGTGCCATGTACACATCAGTTCCGCGGGTATATCGCGAGGGGAAAAAGATACCGAGCAGAATAACGGCCAGCAATGAATAGAACTGCACAACGATATAAAAGTTCAGATTACCGGCGCCACGCTGCTCGCTCCAGTTCCAGTGCATCACACTTCCGGCCCCCATCGCAATCAATACGGGCAACAGCGGCACCCCCACTCTTGGACCGATGCGCTCATTCAACGTCGCGGCGAGCAGCGCCATCACACCCATCGCTATTGGCAGTCGATCCCAAACCAGCCGGTTATTGTCCGGAGCAAGATGATAGTAGATTGAACCTATGCACGCCATCGTCACACTCGCGAACAGAACAAGATAAGGCCAGCGCTCGGATGGCTCGATAAATACTTTCGAAGCAATTGATCCGTGCACGTTCAGTAGAAACATCAGACCTGCTATCCCGACAAACAGAAAGATAATATTGGAAGCAACGTTAAAAAAATTCGAAATACCGAAATAAGTACGCTGGTCCGCAAACTGATGATATTCCACAGGCTGGGAAATCGGTGGAGCAATTGCGGCGACCAGCAACATACCTGCCGAAAGAATGCCTAGTATCCACAGCCTGCGCCTATTACCCATTTATTTATCATTCACTACTTATCTGTCACTTTAGCGCATGTTTGCAACGGCTTCTTCCACCCGCTCCACCACAATGATCTCCATGCCGGGAAGCATCTGTTTCGGCTTATTCGCCTTTGGAATAATGGCCTGCGTAAACCCCAGCTTGGCTGCTTCTTTCAACCGTTCCTGGCCGCGCTGGACGGGGCGCACTTCCCCCGCCAGCCCGATTTCACCAAACACCACCATTTTTTCGGGCAAGGGTTTGTTCTTGAGCGAGGAAACAATAGCGAGCAACACTGCCAGATCCGCGCCCGGCTCGGTAATCTTCACTCCACCCACCGCATTGACGAACACATCCTGATCAAAACATGCGATCCCGGCATGACGATGCAGTACAGCCAGCAGCATCGCCAACCGGTTTTGTTCCAGCCCGACGCTTAGCCGCCGGGGATTGGGCGCGTGCGCCTCATCCACCAAGGCCTGAATTTCCACCAGTAGCGGGCGTGTGCCTTCCTGGGTCACCATCACGCAGGAACCCGGTACCTGTCCGCCATGGTGAGAAAGAAACAGCGCTGAAGGATTGTTCACTTCGCGCAAGCCTTTTTCGCTCATGGCAAATACGCCCAGCTCGTTCACCGCGCCAAAGCGGTTCTTGAAAGCCCGGATCAGGCGAAAACTGGAATGCGTATCGCCTTCGAAATAGAGCACCGTATCCACCATGTGCTCCAGCACGCGCGGCCCGGCCAGCGCGCCTTCCTTGGTCACATGCCCTACGAGAATAATGCATGTGCCGCTGGCCTTGGCCAGCCGCGTCAATTGCGCGGCGCACTCGCGCACCTGCGCGACCGAACCGGGTGCGGATTGCAGCGCGTCGGAATATACTGTCTGGATCGAGTCGATGACCGCTATGTCGGGTTTGCGTGAAGCAAGCACCGCCTGGATTCTCTCCAGCCGGATTTCCGCCAGCAAATGCACAGACCTTGCATCCAGCGCCAGGCGTTTTGCCCGCAGGGCGACCTGCCGCGCCGATTCCTCGCCGCTCACATACAGCACATTGCGCGCGGCGGACATATGACACAACGCTTGCAGCAGCAGGGTGGATTTTCCGATGCCGGGATCGCCGCCCAGCAATACCACACCCCCATGCACCAGTCCACCGCCCAGCACCCGGTCGAACTCCGCCACCCCGGTGGAATAGCGTGGCTCATCGCCCGCCTCCACTTCGCTCAAATTCTGCACTTCGCCCGTTTCGGATACGGGAGTAAAGCGCGATACGGCTTTCTCGGCGATCGCCTCGACCAGTGTGTTCCATGCTTGGCAATGTGGGCATTGACCCTGCCATTTCGGAGTCTGGCCGCCGCACTCGGTGCAGGAATAAATGGATTTTGGTTTAGCCATTTTCAAGAAAATAAAACGTTATATTCCATATAGCTGTCAATCCCCCAGATAAATACATCATCCGTTTCTGCGGCAACGGCACGATAGTGCACGTCAACTCTGGCGAGCCAGGCTTTTCCAGCCTTTTTGAGCGGCAAGGATGGGTGGGAAGGATTCTGTTATAAAAGTGGGAAGCTCTTGTTTGCAAACTCACGGATCGCTGTAGGCAATTGTTGAGAGCAGCACTGGAAATAGGTGGATGTGAAATGCTTCAAGATATATAAAGCATAGCCGATTGTCCATCCCAGTGTTCAGCCAGTCCTTGCCAAGTTTTAATATGGATGAGTTCTTTTGGATTAAAAGTAATGGAAAATATAATTTCGTTTATGCTATAAACAATCATAAGCATGTCGTTGGCGAGTATGTGGATATATGCTCGCAATCTCTTTTCTAGCTACTTTAAGGCGAATGCGTGGAGAATAGAACTATGATTAATATTCTTAAAATTCTGACCGTGGGCGCAGTTTCCATCGCATTGCTGACAGGGTGCTCGACCACCCACAAAGCTACCCAGTCTGCAAGAACGCCCATCGAACAATTACTCATCAGCGAAGCTGCGATACGGAGTGCCTCACCTACGCCTGAGCGCCCCTTGCCTATTCCCAAGGGCGCGAACGTCATACTTACCACATCGGGATTGAACACGGATCAAGTTATCCTGCAGCAAGTTTTGACAGGCTGGTTGGGGCAACAGGGTTACCTGGTTGTTCAGAAGGACGATAAAAATGCGACACATCGCATTGATGTGATTATAGGATCGTTGGGCACCGAGTTATCCGGAACATTCATCGGCATGCCCCCGATCCAGAGTACACTCATTCCTTTTTCGTTACCGGAATTAGCGTTCTATAAATCTCAATACCAGACCGGGTACGCAAAATTCTATATGAATATTTTTGAAATGCCGTCGGGCAAATTTGTAGGGTCAACCTCTCCTTTTCTAGCCGACGCTTATTATAATGATTATACGATTTTTTTTATATTTGCATTTACCTCGACCGATCTCACCTCGCCGCCAGAACTGGGCTCTCTCTATCGCAAGCCGCTTAATCCGCCACCTTCTCAAAATGAATATGAAACGAAACCCAGGACCGTAAAATAACGGTATGAGACTGCTTCAGTCTAAGTTCGAGTTAAAAATGGGGGCAATTGTACAATCCGGGCCGTGGGGGCTCCCCCACAAGATAAGAATCAAATGATACAAAAATTTTCTAGAAATCATGGGCCTGGAGTGACAAATAAGCAATCAACTATGGGGATCTGGGCTTAAATCAATAAAGCCGGAAGACATGAACAGGCAGCTTAAAGGATGTCACCCTGATCCTGCTTTTCTTCCTGCTTCCCATTCCACCACTACGCCAGGTTCCCCTGCCACCGCCTGAAAACCGCAATCCACGCCGATTCCCGGCACACATGCTAGCTGTTCTCCGATGAAGATCAACGGCAGCACTTCACGTTCCCACGGTGGGAGCGACGCTTCCCGAAGAAGATTCTTGAGGCTGCGGCGCGGACGCTTAAAATCCGGACGCAGCCGTTCGCCTCCCCGGCGCATACGAACAGTAACAGGGCTTTCCATCAGCTTCTGAAGATTGATTCCAGCACCCTTGCAGCGCGTGAATTTGACGGTACCGCCCAGGCCAGCGAGGGTAAGCTGCTTTTCTCCGTTCCATGCCACCTGCCATTCCACGCCCAGAAACGAATCGACATTGCGCACGTGAACCATTCCCCTGAAACAGCGCACCTCCGTATTCCCAAAAATGATATGCAGTTTTGAATCCGCACTTGAGGACCGCAGCTGCCGCAAAATCTCCTCCAGTTTTGCTGTGCTGGGCAGTATGACGCCCTGCTGCGCCAAAGCGTAGCGCAGCAGATTTCTGGCGCGGGGAAAACTCAATTCCCGTAAATCCCCTACTTGAAGTTTTCCGGGGATGATACAGTTGTTGCTATCGGCTTCAGCCAGCTCATCGAGCAAATCCGCTGCTTCCGCCATATGCCGGCTTGCGCGCGAAAATGTCGCGCGATAGGAAGGAAAACGCTTTTCCAGCAGCGGAAAAAATTCATGGCGCAGGAAATTGCGATCGAAAGCAATGTTGTCGTTGCTTTCATCGATGATCCACCGCAATGCATTTCTCGTGGCGTAATCCTCGATTTCGCGCCGTGACACATCGAGTATTGGCCGCAATATCTGTGGCCCATAATCCGACATGCCAGCGCCGGTTCCTGACACTCGTTTCCCGGTTTTCGATGCGTTATGTTTTATTGCGCACGCGGAATTCCTTACTACCGGCATCGCCCCCAGCCCCTTCACACCGGCCCCTCGCAACAATTGCAGCAGCAGCGTTTCCGCCTGATCGTCCAGATGCTGGGCTAATACCACATAATTGGCCTTTTGTTTAGCGAATACCCGATAGCGCACATCGCGGGCAGCCGCCTCCAAGCTGACACCGGATTCCCAATTGACCTTTACCTTGGCGATTTTGAGAGGAATACCTCTGGATCGGCATAAGTCACGGCAGAATTTGCTCCACTTAAGCGCATTAGCACTGATGCCGTGGTTGACGTGGACGGCGGAGAGTGAAAACCGCAAGCTGACCGATAATGGAATGAGCAAATCCAGCAGCACAACCGAATCCACCCCGCCGCTCAACGCGGCAACGAGATGATCGCCACGCCGAATCTGCTCACGCAACACATTCTCGGCCTTGCTGGAGATGCTACTTGACCTTAGCTTCCTTGAACTTGCCATATCCCATCAGCCGCTCAAAGCGTTTCTCCAACAACTGCTCTGTCGTGTAGCCCTGAAA